>NZ_SOFL01000047.1 GCF_004402695.1 Cryobacterium adonitolivorans
ACGACCGCCCCCGAAAACGACTCGACGCAGCCACGCCCCGCGAAGCCCTGAACCAGCTACTCTCAGACCAACAAGACGGCAGTGTTGCATCGACCGGTTGAATCCACCCGCGGTGTGCCGGGCGCAATTGTCCGCATCGGGAACCGCTGTTCCAGCGGTGAGTTTCGGGTCAGACGGCCGGGCGGGCGACCGAGGACTGGCCGGGGTCGCGGGCGCCGAAGCTCGACGAACCGGGGCTCGGCGTGAGGCCCAGGCGGCGAACGATCTCGGCGGCCTCCTCGGCGGGCTTACGGCCCGCGTCGATGGTGATCGCGTTCTCGTCGGACTCCGGCGGCTCGAGCGCGTCCACCTGTGAGTCGAGCAGCGAGGTGGGCATGTAGTGGTCGTGCCGGGTCGCCAGGCGGCGCCCGATCAGGTCTTTCGACCCGGTCAGGTGCACGAAGATCACATTGTGCTCGCGCAGCACGTCGCGGTAGCGGCGCTTGAGCGCCGAACAGGTGATGATGCCGGGCACGCCCGCCATGGAGTGCTCGATGATCCACGAGGAGATCGTGTCGAGCCACGGCGCGCGGTCCTCATCGTTGAGAGGCTCGCCAGAGGACATCTTGTCGATGTTCTCCTGCGGGTGCAGGTCGTCGCCCTCTTCGAGGTCCCAGCCGAGCTGGCCGGCGAGGATGCCCGCCACGGTGGACTTGCCCGATCCAGAGATTCCCATGATCACGAGCACGGGCCGCTGATTCTCGAACATGGCTAGATCACGATGTTCAGGAGGAGGACGCCGGCCAGTCCGGTGACGGAGATGAGGCACTCCATGACCGTCCAGGTCTTCAGGGTCTGCGGAACGCTGGTGCCGAGGTACTCCTTGACCAGCCAGAAGCCCGCGTCGTTCACGTGCGAGAGGAACAGCGAACCGGCGCCGATGGCGAGCACCATGAGCGACACATCCGTGGAACTCAGGCTCGCGGCGACCGGGGCGAGGATGCCGGCGGCCGTGACCGTGGCGACGGTGGCCGAACCGGTGGCGACGCGAACCAGCGCGGCGACGACCCAGGCCAACAGCAGCACGGAGACGCTCGAGCCGTTGACCGCGTCGGCGATGACGGTGCCGATGCCGGTGTCGATGAGCACCTGCTTGAAGCCACCGCCTGCGCCGACGATGAGCAGGATGCCGGCGATCGGGGGAAGCGAGTCGGCGAGCGACTTCGAGACCGCAGCGCGGTCCATGCCGCCGCCGCGACCGAACACGATCATGGCGTAGATCACGGCGATGCCCAGCGCGATCATCGGGGTGCCGAGGAAGTCCAGGGTGGCGTTGAGCGGGTCGGTCGAGCCGGGGTTGATCGCGTCGGCGATCGACCTGGCGAGCATCAGCACGACCGGCAGCAGGATTCCTGAGACCGTGGCGATGAAGCTCGGGCGCTTGATGTTCTCTTCGAGACCCTGGTCGGCGGCGGTGATGAACATCTCGGGAACGGGCACCTTGACCCAGCGGGCAGCGAACTTGCTGAACAGCGGGCCGGAAATGATCACCGTGGGGATGGCGATGAGCACGCCGATGGCCAGGGTGAGGCCGAGGTTGGCGTTCAGGGTGGTGACGGCCACGAGCGGGCCGGGGTGCGGCGGCACCAGGCCGTGCATGACCGACAGGCCGGCGAGGGCCGGGATGGCGATACGAATGAGCGACTGCCCGCTGCGACGGGCGACCAGGATGATGACGGGGATGAGCAGGACCAGGCCGACCTCGAAGAACATCGGCAGGCCGATGAGGCCACCGATCAGGGCCATGGTCCACGGCAGGGTGCGCACGCTCGAACGGCTCACCAGCGCGTCGACGATGCGGTCGGCTCCGCCGGAATCGGCCAGCAGCTTGCCGAACATGGCCCCGAAGCCCACGAGCACACCCACGCCGGCCATCGTGGATCCGAAGCCCGCACCGAAGCTGGTGACGGCGGCGTTGGGGGCCATGCCGGCGCCCACGCCCACGCCGACGGCGCCGATGGAGAGGGCCAGGAACGGGTGCACCTTGAGCCACGTGATCAGCACGATGATCACGGCGACGCCGATGGTCGCCGCGAGGATGAGTTGCAGGGTACTGCCGGCGGGAACCACTGGTTCCACCGCCTGAATCGCGCGGGTCACATTCATCTCGAGAATCCGTTCCGAGGCCGCGTCCCTGCGACCCCTTCGTCATGTGGTGAACACGTAAGTCGCCCTCTCGCCGCGGGATGCGGCATAGTGAAGGAGGAAGTACGTAATCTGATTAATCTGATTAATCGGATTTATGAAGTGTTACACAACGACGGCGATGTGGTCAACAGCGCCGGAGTACAGATTGCGAAGTCGCAGGCTGGGACGGATCGGTGCGACGGGGTCGCACCGGGAGAGTGAGGGTGTGACAGTGACTGAAGTGGGCGACGAAACCTGGCGGGACCGGGGATTGCACGCGCGAGTGGTGAATGCGCTCGGCCAGGAGATCGTCGACGGCACCTACGCGCCCGGCGACATCCTCAATCTGGACAGACTGAGCGAACGGTTCACCGTGTCGCGCTCGGTGCTGCGCGAGGCACTCCGGGTGCTGCAGTCGCTGGGCATGGTCGAACCCCGGCAGCGCGTGGGCACTCAGGTGCTGCCCCGGCAGCTGTGGGACCTCTTCAGCCCGCAGATCATTCAGTGGCGCGGCCAGGGAGACTACTTCGCCCAGATGCGCGAAATACTCGAGCTGCGCCTGGGCATCGAACCCGTGGCCGCGCGGCTCAGCGCGCGCCTGATGACGACAGAGGAGCGGGAGGCCGTCGCCCGGGCCGCCGCCGTCATGATCCAGGCCGACCAGGCACGGGACGGCCGGCGGTACCTCGAGGCCGACGTCGACTTCCACACCCTGATCCTGCAGGGCTCGGGCAACGCGGTGATGGGCCACTTCGCGAGCACCGTGGCGGCGTTGCTGCGCACCCGCGAGCAGGAGAAGCGCTTCACGATCACCGAGTACACGCCGCCATCCGCCCATCGGCACAACGATCTGGCCGCGGCCATTGTCGCGGGCGACGAGGATGCCGCCTACTCCTGCGCGTATGCCACCCTCGAGGCCACCCTCAATGAGTTCGTGCAGGAGTCGGCCGGCTCCCACACCACCGCGGGCTAGTTCTTCAGAGCGACCCGGTGGGCTACTGCAGACCGTCGACCGAGACCAGGCCGTCGTGGCGGCGGCCGTCGAAGATGATCGTGGGGATCTTCACGGTGGCGATCTTCTCCTCCACGAGGGTCTTATTGGTGGCGATGATGTCGGCGACGGTGTCGGAGCCGGCCTCGGTCACGATCACGTCGATCTGGTCGGCGGACAGGCCGAACTCCTCGAGCCAATCGACCAGGGTCGCGGTGGCCTCGTCGGCGTCCATCGAGTTGATGGTTTCCTGCCACGGCAGGCCGGTTTCGGCCTTCTCCGTGAAGATGCGCTCGAGCACCTGCCAGTCGACGGGGGTCTCGGCGCCGCCCTGCGGATGCAGCCGCAGGGCCTCGAGGTACTGGGTCACCAGCAGCGAGTTGGGGAACTTGTAGCCCTCGGTGCCCGCGATCGGGTACGCGATGTAGGTGAGGTTGTGGGTCTGTTCGAAGCCCGACTCCTCGATGTTCTGGAACAACGCCTTGCAGAAGGTACAGCCGGGGTCGATGACCTCGACGGCGATGGGGTTCGCGGCGTCTTCGGTGAGGTAGCTGGCGTTGGCGGGCAGGTAGTCCTCGGCGGTCCAGGTCTGCAGGCGGGCCGGGATGGCCGCGAAGGTCTCGCCGAGGCTGCCGAATTCGTTGCCGAACGCACCGAGCACGTCGAACTCGCCCAGTGATTCCATGAAACCCGGCGTCTCATCCGGGATCGAGCAGGCCTCCGCGCCCAGGGTGCAGGATGCCGAGTCCTGCTTGTTGCAGGTGCCGTAGACGTAGAGGTTGACGGCGCTCTTGACCACGGTGTAGCCCGACCAGATGGTGGTGAGGATGACGAGAACGGCGAGGATCTCGAGGGCGATGCTGGCCGGACGCACCAGGCCGGGCCGGCGCACGGCGATCGGGGCGAGCAGGTGGTCCTTGATGTCCTGCTTGAAGGTCGTGTCGCAGGGCCGGAAGGTGACCCGGCGCCAGGTGCAGTTCCAGGCCTTGCCAACGTAGCGCCGGTACCTCGCCGAGAAGGCGGCCATGATGACCAGGACGATGAATGCTGCGATACAGAACACTTAGGAGAGGCCCTTCATCAGCCGTGCGACGGCCTGCGTGGCCGAGTCGATGTCCGACTCGGTCGAGTGCAGGCCGAGGGAGAAGCGCAGCAGCGGGGGAAGCCCGAGCTGTTCCTTGAGGTAGTGGTGGGCGCAGAAGTAGCCGCTGCGCGCCATGATCTTCGAGTGCGAGAGAAACACCGCGAGCCGGTGCGAGTCCTGCGCTGGCGCGTAGACGCTGATCACCGGGCTGGGCTCGGTGGCCAAAACGGTGAGCCCGGGGATCTCGGCGAGGCCGGCATGGAGCCGGGTGGACAGCCCACTGATGTGCTCGGCGGGCGCCAGCCCACCGGGGCGGATGCCGCCGAGCCACTCGATTGCCCGGCCGAGCGCGATAATCTCGCCCCAGGCCTGCAGGCCCGGTTCGAGTAGCGCCCCCGGGTCACCCTGAACGAGGTCGAAGTCGTTCTCGCGCACATCCTGCACCATGCCGCCGCCCACAAAGCCGAGCTCGAGGGAGGTGAGCAGCTCGTGCCGCGCCACGACGACGCCGAGGCTGGCGGCGTACATCTTGTGGCCGGAGAAGCAGACCGCATCCGCCTCGGTCTTCTGCAGCAGCGCCCGGCTGTGGCCCATGGCCTGGGCGGCGTCGACGATCACGATGCCGCCGCGGGCGTGGGTGTCGCGCACGAGCTCGGCGAGGTTGGTGAGCTGGCGGCCGTCGACGTTGGAGGTGGCGTTGACGACGACGACGGCCTTCTCCAGCCGCGCGGGTTCGTAGAGCAGGGCGCCGTCGGCGGCGCGGCCCAGCACCAGGCGTTCGACGCCCAGCCGGCGGGCGGCGGTGATGGTGGGCAGGAACACCGAGTTGTGCTCGATGTGGCTGGTGACGACCCTGTCGAAGCGGCCCAGCGGCAGCTGCTGCAGGAGCAGGTTGAGGCCGTAGGTGGTGTTGAGGGTGAACGACACGGCGTGGCTCTTGGACGAGAGCCCCAGCAGGCCGAGCACGGCCTGGCGGGTGTCGGCCACGGCGGCATCAACCTTCAGGCCCCAGGCGTACTTCACCCGGCCGCCGCAGGCGTTGTAGGTCGTGTAGTAGTCGGTGAGGGCGTCGATCACGGGCTGCGGGCGCAGGCTCTGGCAGGCGGCGTCGAGGTAGATCTCGCCGGGTTGCAGGTAGCCGAAATCAGCCGACCGGCCCGTGTCGAGCGGCTCTGCGGCGGGCCTGCGGAACAGCGTGCTGCGCTTCATGTATCTCAACTCCAGGCTCAGCTTAGATTCGGCGCCGTTCCCGGAGTGGGGTCCTAGGTCCCGTTTGACCGGGAGATGCGACCTTTACACAGCTAGCTCCAAGCGTTGGGCGAGATACGGCGCCGTGCGGCTGTAAGGATGCGCCGCGACCATAGCCGGGGTGCCCTCCGCCACGATGCGCCCGCCCGCGCTGCCGCCGGCCGGGCCCAGGTCGATGACCCAGTCTGCCGCGGCCACCACGCCCATGTCGTGCTCCACCACGACCACGGTGTTGCCCGCGTCGACGAGCCGGCCCAGCTGCGTCATCAGCAGCTCCACGTCGGCCGGGTGCAACCCTGTGGTGGGCTCGTCGAGCAGATAGAGGGTGTGGCCGCGGCGGGCGCGCTGCAGCTCGGTGGCGAGCTTGATGCGCTGCGCCTCGCCGCCGGAGAGCTCGGTGGCCGGCTGGCCCAGGCGCAGGTACCCCAGGCCCACCTCGCGCAGGGTCTCCAGGCTCCGGGAGGCGCTGGGCACGTCGGCCAGGAACTCGGCGGCCGCGTCGACGGTGAGGCCGAGCACGTCGGCCACGGACTTGCCGTTGTAGAGCACCGCGAGGGTCTCGGCGTTGTAGCGGGAGCCGCCGCAGGCTGGGCAGGGTGCGTAACTGCCGGGTAGGAAGAGCAGCTCCACGGCCACGAACCCCTCGCCCTGGCAGGTGTCGCAGCGCCCGCCGGCCACGTTGAAGGAGAATCGGCCGGCGCCGAAGCCGGCCTTCTGGGCCGCAGCCGTCGCCGCGTAGGTGGAGCGCACGGCGTCGAACAGGCCCGTGTAGGTGGCCAGATTGGAGCGCGGGGTGCGGCCGATGGGTTTCTGGTCGACGCGCACCAGGCGGTCGATGACGCCGGCACCGGTCACCGCGTCGACGACGGTGGTGGCCCGGTCGGCGCCGGCCTCGTCCTCATCGGCGTCCTGTGCGGACTGCTGGTCGGCCGCTCCGTTTCCGGCGGTACTGCCGGCGGGAGCGGCGTCGACCGGGCCCTGGCGCAGTTCCCGGCCCACGGCATCCGCCAGCACCCGGCTCACCAGGGTGGACTTGCCCGACCCCGAGACGCCGGTGACGGCGGTGAGCACGCCGAGCGGCACCTGAACGTCGAGGTCGACCAGGTTGTGCCTGTTGACGCCGGTCAGACCCAGCCACGCGGCCGGCTCACGCAGCGCGGGCGCCACCGAGGCGCCGGATGCCGGGTACAGGTATCCGCGTGTGACGGAGGCGGCGACCTCGCCCAGCCCCGATACCGGGCCGCTGTAGAGCACCTCGCCGCCGCCGTCGCCCGCGCGCGGGCCCACGTCGACGAGCCAGTCGGCGCGGCGCACGACGTCCATGTTGTGTTCGACCACGAAGACCGAGTTGCCGGATGCCTTGAGTTGTTCGAGCACCACCAGCAGTGGTTCCGCGTCGGCCGGGTGCAGTCCCGCTGAGGGTTCGTCGAGCACGTAGATCACGCCGAACAGGCCGCTTCGCAGCTGGGTGGCGATGCGCAGGCGCTGCATCTCGCCGGGTGAGAGGGTGGGGGTGGCCCGGCTCAGGCTGAGGTAGCCCAGCCCCAGGTCGATGAGCACCTCGAGGCGTCGCACCAGGTCGCCGGCCAGGGTGACGGCCACCTCGGTGACCTCGCCGGACTGGGCGGCGCGGTGCGAGCCGGTGGCGCCGGTGAGCTCGGCGGTGGGCCGCAGCACGTCGGCGAGGTCGCTGAGCGGCAGGGCGTTGAGTTCGTTGATCGGTCGGCCGGCGAAGCGCACGGTGAGGGCCTCGGCGCGCAGGCCGCTGCCGCCGCAGAGCCGGCACGGGCCGGTCTCGACGAACGCGAGCACGCGCTGACGCATCTGGGCGCTCGTGGAATCGGCCAGCGTGTGCAGCACATAGCTCCTGGCGCTCCAGAACCGGCCCTTGTACGGTTTGGCCACCCGGTCGCGCAGCGGGGTGACTTCCACGACGGGCTGCTCCTCCGTATAGAGGAGCCAATCGCGCGACTCACGGCTGAGCTGTGCCCACGGCACATCGATGTCGTGGCCGAGCACCCCGGTGATGTCGCGCAAGTTCTTGCCCTGCCAGGCGCCGGGCCACGCCGCGATGGCGCCGTCGCGGATGCTCAGGCTCACGTCGGGCACCAGCAGCGGTTCGGTGACGGTGTGCGAGATGCCCAGGCCGTGGCATTCCGGGCAGGCGCCGGTGGCCGTGTTGGGGGAGAAGGCGTCGGAGTCCAGGCGCAGGTCCGACCCCGCGGGGTAGGTGCCGGCGCGGGAGTAGAGCATCCGCATCGAGTTGGAGAGTGTGGTGACGGTGCCCACGCTGGAGCGGGAACTGGGTGACCCGCGGCGCTGCTGGAGGGCCACGGCCGGCGGCAGCCCGGTGATGAGGTCGACGTGCGGGGTGTGGCCCTGCTGGATGAGGCGGCGTGCGTAAGGCGCGACGGACTCGAAGAAGCGGCGCTGGGCCTCGGCGAAGATGGTGCCGAAGGCCAGGGAGGACTTGCCAGAGCCGGAGACTCCGGTGAAGGCGACGATGGCGTCGCGGGGAATATCGACGTTCAGATCGCGGAGGTTGTTCTCCCTGGCGCCGCGCACGCGCACGAAGCCATCGGCGCCGGGGTGGGCGGCGAGGTCCGTGGGAAGGTCCGGAGAAGTCAGTGCCGAAGAAGTCAATGGGGAGTGAGGCATCCGATCGACTCTAGTTCGGACCCCTGACACTCGACCGTGCGCGGCACGCGTATCGTGGAGAAGTTGATCCTCGAAAGGTCCTGATGCGCCGCACTATGTTCAAGTCCAAGATCCACCGCGCCACCGTGACGCACTCCGCCCTGCACTACGTGGGGTCGCTGACCGTCGACCTCGACCTGCTCGCCGCCGCCGACCTGCTGCCCGGCGAACTGGTGAGCATAGTGAATGTCAACAACGGCGCCCGCTTCGAGACCTACCTGATCGCCGGGGAGCGCGGCAGCGGTGTGATCGGCGTCAATGGCGCGGCAGCACGGATGGCGCACGAGGGCGACCTGGTCATCATCATCTCCTACGCCCAGATGAGCACAAAGAAGGCCAGGGCCTACCTACCCACCGTCGTGCACGTGGATGCGCAGAACGCCATCATCGCCGTGGGAACCGACCCTGCCGCCGCCCACGGCGAGAACCTCGAGCGCCCGCCCCACGCCGTCTGAGCCACCGCTGATCGGGTTGACCCACCGCTGATCGAGCTCATGCTTGTTAGTGGCCGCCGTCGACGAGCTTGAGGCCGATGACGCAGCCGACGAGGCCGAGGATGAGCAGGATCTTGAGCACCGACGCCGGTTCGCTGCCGAAGATCATCGCGTAGAGCACGGTCAGGGCCGCGCCGATCCCCACCCAGACCGCGTACGCGGTTCCGATCGGGATGGTGCGCATCGCGAACGCCAGGCCGGCCATGCTCAACACGAGGCCGGCTCCGAAGATCACCGTGGGCCAGAGCTTTGTGAAGCCGACGGATTTGCCGAGGGCCGTCGCCCAGACGGCTTCGAGAACACCGGACACGATCAAAATAATCCACGACATGACAACACTCCCGTGGCCAGTCTTGTCGCGTGCCGGGTACTGATCCGTCGTCCGGGACCGCGGTGAGCGGTCTCCCAGAAGACTAGCCCGGCGGCCTGTGCAGGAACTGAGCAGGCCGCCAGGGAGCGCTATGCGGCGGCGATGATGTCCACGACGAAGACGAGAGTGTCGGTTTCGCTGATGCCGGCCGTCTCGTTGCCGCCTTCGTAACCCAGTTCGCCCGGCGGGATGACGATCACGACCTGGGAGCCGACGGTCTGTCCGACCAGTCCCTGGGTGAAGCCGGTGATCAGCCCTGAGACCGGGAAGGTCGTGGGGCCGACGCCCCAGCTCTGGTCGAACACCTTGCCGGTGTCCCAGATGGCGCCGGTGTACTGCACGGTCACCGTGGAGGTTTCCGTGACGGCCGCGCCGTCGCCCTTCTTGAGCACCTCGACCCCGAGTTCCGCGGGCGGGTCGCTCTTGGGCATGGTCACGGTGGGCTCGCCGTCCTTGGCGAGCTTCACGGCGGGGAAACCGTCGGTGGGTTCCTGGTCTTCCCCGGTCGCGCGGGTGGGCAGCTTTTCCTTGATGTCGATCACGAAGAGCAGCTGGTCGGTGGCGGCCACACCCAGGTCGGTATTGCCGGCCTCGCCGAAACCGTCGGCGGGCGGGAAGACGACGGCCACCCTGTCTCCCACGTTGGAGCAGGCCACGCCCTTGAGGATGCCAGGGATGACGGCCTGGCCGTCGACCACGTTCACGGTGAGTCCGGCGGCGTCGCCGAAGCCGCCGGCGGTGAGCTTGGCCCCGGTGGTTGCGTTGTACGCGGCGTAGGAGATGGCCACGGAATCGCCCTCCTCCACGGCGTCCCCGGTGCCCTCCGTGACGACGGTGCGTTCGGTCGCCTTCGTGGCCAGAGGGGTTTCGAAGGTCACGGTCGGTTCAGCTCCGGCATCACCGGTGACGTTCACGGCATCCGAGGTCGAACCTGGATCGGTGCACTCGATCGCAGCAGCAGAGGCCGACGGTGTTGCCGACGGATCTGGCGACGTCGAGCACCCGGTGAGGACGACGGTTGCGACCGCAGTCAGGGTGAGGAAGGTAGGAAGTGTGCGCACGCAGGTGTCTCCAGTCAGATTCGGGCCTCGATCAGTCTGGCCCCCGCACCTATGTAAGTGCTGAATCGGGGCCGCTCCCAGCCGGAATCCCGGCGCGTTGTTGGGACTTTCGTCCCCTGACGGGGGAAGGACGGAGATCTAGACTTAATATACGGCTCCAGAAATTCGTCAGGCCGAGCAGGTCGATGGTGACCGAACCCCACCGACAGTGGCGCCATGCTTTCACGGCAACGTTTTGTTTGATTGACGCCCTGCCTCACCCATCGACCGCCGCTCGATGTGGTGAAAGCACGTCGAGAGAAAGAGCAATTCGTGTCCGACCAAAAGTCGACTTCAGTCAACGCCGTCAGCATGGACCGCTGGGAGAGCCTCAAGCGCGAGTATTTCTGGCGCACCCACCGCAACGTCCCCGCCGCGGCCCCGGCCGCCACGGTAGCCGACCCCAACGCGGAGTAGCCCGCCGTTCACCGGCGGCCGGTAGCCCGCGTCGGGACTTTGGTCCACAGACGTTCCCGCCATAGCGCGATATGATGAATTCATGGAACCGCTGAATGAGGATTCGACCGACACCTTCACGGATGCCAACCGCCCGCTGTATGAGGTGAAAGCCAACCTCTTCAAGGGTTTGGCGCATCCGGTTCGGGTGCGGGTGCTCGAGGTACTCGCACACGCCGACACCGACCTTTCGGTCTCGGACCTGCTCGCCGACACCGGCCTGGAGGCCTCACACCTCTCCCAGCACCTGTCGGTGTTGCGCCGGCACAACCTCGTGGTCGCCGAGCGCCGCGGCAGCCTGGTGTTCTACAGCCTGGCCTACCCGCAGGTCGCCGATCTGCTCGCGGTGGCCAGGCAGCTGCTCGTAGAGATCCTCGAGACCACCCAGCAGCGCCTGATCAGCACGGTGGGCCTGTCCCAACCCGGGTCGGCAGATGCCGTGGCGAGCAACGCGGTGTCGCGTTGACCGGGCTGGCCACCGCAGCCGGCACGACCGGCCGCTACCTGCGCGCCCTGTTGCCCAGTTGGCAGGACTACCGCGACGTGAAGCGCACCTGGCGCGGCGACATCGTCGCCGGCCTCACCGTGGGCATCATCGCGCTGCCGCTGGCCCTGGCCTTCGGGGTCAGCTCCGGCGCCGGCGCCGAGAGCGGCCTCATCACCGCCATCGTGGCCGGGGTCATCGCGGCCGTGTTCGGCGGCTCCAACATCCAGGTGTCCGGCCCCACCGGCGCGATGGTCGTGGTGCTCGGCCCGGTCGTGGCCGCCCACGGCGTCGGTGTTGTCGCGGTGCTCAGCCTCATGGCGGGCCTCATCGTGATCGCCGCCGGCGCCCTCAAGCTCGGCCGCGCGGTCACCTTCATCCCCTGGCCGGTGATCGAGGGGTTCACCCTCGGCATCGCCGTCATCATCTTCCTGCAGCAGGTGCCCGCCGCGATCGGCTCGCAGGCCGGACCGAGCAGCAACGCCTTCGTCGCCGCCGTGCAGTCCTTCGGCACCGTCGACTGGTCCACCGTGATCATCCCCGTGGCCATGGTGCTCGTCGTCGCCGCGATCATGATGCTGGCCCCCCTCGTGCACAAGAAGCTGCCGGGCTCGATCGTGGCCATCATCGTGGTGACCGTGATCGCCAACCTCGCCAACCTGCCGCTGGCCCGCATCGGCGAGCTGCCCAGCTCCCTGCCCTCGCCTCTGCTGCCCCAGCTCGATGCCGGCATGCTCGGCTCGCTGGTCGGCCCGGCGCTCACCATCGCGGCGCTCGCCGCGATCGAGTCCCTGCTCTCGGCGCGGGTGGCCGTCACGCTCTCCGACACCGGCCCGTACGACGCCGACCGCGAGCTGGTGGGCCAGGGCCTGGCCTCGATCGCGTCGGGCTTCTTCGGCGGCATGCCGGCCACCGGCGCGATCGCGCGCACGGCCGTGAACATCCGTTCGGGCGGCCGCACCCGGCTGGCGGCCATCGTGCACTCGATCGTGCTCGTCGGCGTGGTCTACCTGGCCACCGGGGTGGTCTCGCAGATCCCGCTCGCCGCGCTCTCCGGGGTGCTCATGATGACCGCGGCCCGCATGATCTCGATCGCCACGGTGCGCAGCATCATCGGTTCCACGGGGTCGGATGCCACGGTCTTCGTCATCACCGCCCTGGTGACGGTCTCGGTCGACCTCATCGTGGCGGTGGGCATCGGCATCGCCGTTGCCGCGTTCTTCGCGCTGCGGGCGGTGTCGGCCTCCAGTGGGGTGCACCGGGAGGAACTGCCCGGCGAACCCGTGTCCGGCGATGAACGCATCGCACTGTTCAGGCTCGACGGCGCCCTGTTCTTCGGTGCCGCCGAGCGGATGCTCGAACGGGTCAACCAGACCAGTCACATCACCGTCGTGATCATCCGCATGTCGCAGCTGCAGATCCTCGATGCCACCGGCGCCCGGGTGATCACCGAGATGATCCAGGCGCTCGAGCGGCGCGGCATCACGGTACTGGTCAAGGGCATCCAGCCGCGGCACCTCAAGCTCGTCACCCGGGTGGGCGTGATCACGTCGCTGCGGCACCGCAACCACCTGTTCACCGACCTCGACGCCGCGATCGAGCACGCTCGCAGCCACGTCACCCGGGCCGCGACCGCTGCGGGCGGCACGGATGCCGGCGACTTCGGCTGGACCAGCGCGATCCGGTTACCCAGGGACTAACGGGCCAGCGACGCCAGCTCGGCGCGGGTGGAGGCGCCCACCTTGCGCAGCAGGTTGGCCACGTGGAACTTCACCGTGTTCTCGCTGATCGACAGCTCTGCGGCGATGGCCTTGTTGCGCGCGCCTGAGGAGACGAGGGCGAGAACGCCCTGCTCGCGTGGGCTCAGCCCCCACTCGGTGGCCGGGGCCAGCGGCGCCAGGGGCGCGTCGAGCGGCAGCGAGACGGTGAGCTCCGAACCCCAGCCGGCGGTGGCCTGCACATCGAAGGTACCGCCGAGCGCGGCCACCCTGGCGGTGAGCGGACCGACGCCGGGGGAGTCCGCGGAGAGGGCCCCGGCTCCGTCGTCGCGGATCTGGATGAGCAGGTTGGCGCCGTCACAGTCCCACTGCACCCGCACTCGGCTCACCCCGGTCTGCTCCACCAGGGCCAGCACGGCCCCGCGCACGATGGCGCGGCCAGCGTGGGCGACCTCGCCGGGCAGGGCCCGCCCGTTCGCCGGTGGTTCGACGAGCTGCACGTCGAGGTCGCCGAACCGAACCAGCGGCCGCAGGTCGTCCCGCAGTCGGGCGAAGGCCTCCACCACGGGCTCCTCCGCAAGCGATCGGTCCCGGTCCGACACGGCCCGCAGGCTCACCATGGCGCTGGCGGCCAGATCGGTGGCGGTCTGCCGGGCGGCCTCGGCGCTGACCGTGCGCGAGCGCAGCACGGCGAGCAGGGATTCGAGGGTGGTCGAATGGGCATCCGTGAGGTCGGCGATGAGCTTGGCGCGCTCGGCCGACGCGGCCCGCGAGTCGAGCAGGTAGGCGGGGGTGGCCGCAGCGACCTGCTGGCGGATGCTGGTGGCCACGAGCTGCCACAACCGGCCCACGAATCCGAGGGTCGCCTCGGGATCCGCGGCGCCGGCCGGCGTGAGTTGGGGGTCGGTGAGCACCAGCAGGGCGCCGGTCGACGCGGTCCACGCGGTGACCGGTCGGTCGGTCCCGCCGATCACGGCCCGCCGGCCCCACGGGTCGGACGGCGCGAGAGTGAGCGAGTGTCGCACGGCGTCGAGCTCGACGAGCGTTACCTCATCGATGATCGCCGGGTCACCGGCCTTCTTCTGTGGGCGCCCCGTGCAGTCCTCGGTGAAGATCACCAGGGCGCTATGCCCGATGAACGGCTCCAGCAGGGCCGAGAAGCCGCCGGCGATGTCGAGGAGGGAACTCTCGACGACGGTTTGCAGGGCGTCGAGCAGTTCGATTGAGCGGGGGTTGGCGAGAGAGTACACCGGGTCAGCCTACCCGGATGTAGTCGTCCGGCCGCCCAGGCCCTACCCATTCGGGTGGGCGGCCCGTCCGTTCGGTGGGCCGCATCCACTGAGATGGGCGGCAACCATGGAGGAATGCCCCACACCGAAACCGTGACCGCCAGCCTGGGAACGATCCTCGCCGAGAACACGGCCGTCATCGATCGCCTGGCCACGGATGCCGCATCCACCGCACTCGATGACGTGGCCGACCGGCTCCGCGCCGCCGAGCGCATCTTCGTGCTGGGCGCCGGCCGCTCGGGCCTGGCCCTGCGGATGACCGCCATGCGCCTGATGCACCTGGGCCTCGATGTGCACGTCGTCGGCGAGGTCACCACGCCGGCCATCACGGCCGCCGACGCACTCCTCGTGGCGAGTGGCTCGGGTAGCACCGCTGGCATCGTGCGGGCGGCCGAGACGGCGCACGCGGTGGGCGCGACGGTGCTGGCCCTGACGACGGCCGGATCCTCCCCGCTGGCCGGGCTGGCTACGGTGACCGTGGTCGTGCCGGCGGCCGAGAAGCAGGACCACGGCAGCGCCCTGTCGGCGCAGTACTCCGGCGGCCTGTTCGAACAGTCCGTGTTGCTGATCGGCGACGCGGTCTTCCATACGCTCTGGCAGGCATCCGGGTCTACCGCCGCCGACCTCTGGCCCCGGCACGCCAATCTCGACTAGCCCGCCCCTCCCACTCACTTCGCACCACCCACAGAAACGGAAAGCAGATCCCATGAAGCTTCAGGTCGCAATGGACGTACTCACCACCGACGACGCGCTGGCCCTGGCCGGCAAGGTCGCCCCGTACGTCGACATCATCGAGCTCGGCACCCCGCTCATCAAGGCGGAGGGCCTTCGCGCCGTCACCGCGATCAAGCAGGCCCACCCCGACAAGATCGTCTTCGCCGACCTCAAGACGATGGATGCCGGCGAGCTTGAGGCCGACATCGCCTTCACCGCCGGTGCCGACCTGGTCACCGTGCTGGGCACGGCCGGCGACAGCACCATCGTGGGCGCCGTGAAGGCGGCCACCACGCACAACAAGGGCGTCGTCGTCGACCT
Source organism: Cryobacterium adonitolivorans (assembly GCF_004402695.1). Classification (GTDB taxonomy): domain Bacteria; phylum Actinomycetota; class Actinomycetes; order Actinomycetales; family Microbacteriaceae; genus Cryobacterium; species Cryobacterium adonitolivorans. The sequence continues at coordinate 15,133 of NZ_SOFL01000047.1, forward strand.
GATCGGTGTGGCCGACAAGGTCGCCCGTGCGCGCGAAGTCATCGCCCTGGGTGCCGTCTTCGTCGAGATGCACGCCGGTCTCGATGAGCAGGCCGAAGAGGGCTTCACCCTCGAGACCCTGCTCGCCGCCGGCGAGACGGCCCAGGTGCCGTTCTCCCTGGCCGGCGGAATTTCGGCTGCCACCATCGAGTCAGTTCAGCGCGCCGGCGCAGCCGTCGCCGTGGCCGGCGGCGCCATCTACGGGGCGGACGATCCCGCCGCCGCCGCCGCCGAACTTCGCGCCGCAATCAGCTAGCCGCCGCCGGCGCCGTGACGGCGCATCCGCGAGATGACAGGAACGGCCCCTTCACAACGTGTGAAGGGGCCGTTCGCGACGCCTGGGCGCAGCGGGGATACTGCGAAACTGACGGATCAGCCTAAAAGGAGCTTGCCGAGCTGGTCGGAGGAGTGCACCACGGCGGTGGCCAGGGCGGCCTCCTCGGGGGAGCCGTAGCCCCATTCGACGAGGATGGTGGGAACGCCGTTGGCGTTGGCGCCCTCGGCGTCGTAGACGCGGTCGCCGACCATGACGACGGCGGAGGTGTCGACGCCGGCGGCGGCGAGGCGCACCAGGGCCTCCTCGACGATGTCCGCCTTGTTGCTGCGGGTCTCGTTCTCGGTGGCGCCCACCATGACGGTGAAGTACTGGGCCAGTTCGAAGTGTTCCAGGATCGCGATCGCGGTGTGCTCGGGCTTGCTGGTGGCCAGGCCGAGCGGGATGCCGGACTCGTGGATGCGCTCGAGCAGGCCGGCGACGCCCGGGTACACGGCGGTGTCCAGCGACGCGGGGCCCTGGTAGTCGGCGCGGTACACGGCCAGGGCCTCCTGGGCCTCGTCGGGCGTCATGCCGGCGTACTCGCCGAACGCGGCCAGCAGCGGCGGGCCGACGTACTTCATCAGCTCGGTGTCGGAGGGAACCGGACGGCCGAGCAGAGCGAAGGTGCGGGCCAGCGAGTTCGTGATCGCCGGGGCGGAATCCGTGATGGTTCCGTCGAGGTCGAAGAGGATGGCGCTCCAGGTGCGCGTCAGAGTGGGGTTCACTCGCAATATCCTAGGGCCGGAGGGGGCAAACCCGTGCATGCGAGGAGAATTCACGGCAAGCGCACGACCCTGCGGTTGACGGCTCGCTCGGCCGGGTTTCGGTCGTTTCCCCAGCCAACTGTTGCCGCAACGGACATCTGCGGCCGGTGCGCCGGACGCAAATGTCCGCACCGGAAACAGTTGCGGCGGAGGGCCGGTCAGGCCGGGGGGATGACGGTGGCGTCGAGGCCGGACACCCGCAGCGCGGCGCGGGGCGCCGACCGCTCGATGAGCAGCGCGTTGGCGCCGTCGACGTTCTCGGCCCAGTCGCGGGCGGCCTCCGGGTTGCGGCCGTGCCGCTCGTGCCGTGCCACCAGGCGCTGCAGGCGCTCGGAGCCCGGGGTCTCGCAGAACCACACCTCGGCGGCCAGGTCGGGCACCAGGTTCCAGGGTTTTCGATCCACGAGCAGGTAGTTGCCCTCGACGACCACGATGCGGGTGCCCGGTTCCACGACCAGGGCGCCCGCCACTCCCTCGTCCACCGCGCGGTCGAAGCTCGGCGCGTAGACCGGGTGATCGGTCTCGGCCGTGAGGCGCCGCAGCAGCGCCACGAAGCCCCACCCGTCGAATGTGTCGATGGCGCCCTTGCGGTCGTGCCGGCCGAGCCTGTCGAGGGTGGCGTTGGACAGGTGGAAGCCGTCCATCGGCAGGTGGACGGCCAGGGGCGCGGCGGCATCCGGCCCGGCGGGAGCCAGCTCGGTGATGCGCCGCGCCACCCGGTCGGCCAGGGTGGTCTTGCCCGCGCCGGGGCTGCCGGCGATGCCCACGATGATGCGGCCCTCGACGGGCAGCAGGTCGAGCACCCGGCGGGCGAGCAGGTCGAGCGGTGTGTCGTCGCCCGTGGGCGCACCGAAGGACGCGGCCGAGGACAGGTCGGGCACGGGAGCCTAGAAGAGTTTCGAGGCGGTGTCGTCGAGCCCGCGCATGGCGTCGTAGTCGAGCACCAGGCAGCGGATGCCGCGGTCCTCGGCCAGGGTGCGCGCCTGCGGCTTGATCTGCTGCGCGGCGAACACGCCCACCACGGGCGCCAGGTGCGGATCGCGGTTCATCAGCTCGAGGTAGCGGGTGAGTTGCTCGACGCCGTCGATGTCGCCGCGGCGCTTGAGTTCAACGGCCACCGAGGCGCCCTGGGCATCCCTGGCCAGGATGTCGACGGGGCCGATCGCCGTCATGTACTCGCGGCGAACCAGGGTGTGGCCGTCGCCGAGCAGGTGGATGTGCTCGGCGAGGAGCTTCTGCAGGTGGGCCTCGACGCCGTCCTTGATCAGGCCGGGGTCGATGCCGAGATCGTGGGCTGAGTCGTGCTCCACCTCGTAGAGGCTCACGATGACCTGGTCGGCGGTCTTGGCGTGTGTCACGGTCCACAGCTCGGTGATCCCGGCGTCGGCCTGCAACCCGTCGGGCGCCGAGACGGCCAGGCTGCACGGCGGGCTCATCCAGTTCAGCGGCTTGTAGGAGCCGCCGTCGGAGTGCACGAGCAGGCTGCCGTCGGACTTGACCATGAGCAGGCGGGTGGCCAGCGGCAAATGCGCACTGAGCCGTCCGGCGTAGTCAACTGAACATTTTGCTATAACGAGGCGCACTGAACGAGCTTAACCGGCGGCGGGGGTCTGCGTGCGCTCGCGGGCGGCCGGGGCGGCCAGCCCGGCCAGGGCCATGAGCACCACGATCACGAACAGGGCGTTCAGGATGCCCCACTGCTCGCCGATCAAGCCCAGCACCGGCGGCCCGACCAGGAACGCGAAATAGCCGATCATGGCGACGGCGCTCACCCGGGCGGCCGCGTTGGCGGTGTCGTCGGCCGCGGCAGACATGCCCACCGGGAAGCCGAGCGAGGCGCCGAGGCCCCACAGCACGGTGCCAACCACGAGCAGCCACACCGCCGGTGCGAGGATCACGAGCAGGAGCCCGGTCACCCCGAGCACCGAACAGGCCCGCAGTACGGGCACCCGGCCGAACCTGTCGAGCACCGGGCCGCCGAGCACCCGGCCCACCGTCATCGCCGAGACGAACACCCCGAAGACCAGCGCCCCGGTGGCGTCGCTCTGGCCGTGCCCGTCGACCACGGCCAGGGCCAGCCAGTCGCTGGCCGAGCCCTCGGCGAACGTCATGCCCAGCACGATCACCCCGATCAGCAGGATGCTCGGGTCGCGCCACACAGCGAGGCTGCTGCGCATCCGCTCGGCCCAGATCGGCCGCACGACGGAGGGATCCGCGGGGTCGCCGAGGGCCGGTCGGAGCGGCACGAACCGCACCGCGATCGCCGCGGCGGCCAGCGCGAGGGCGGCGACCAGGCTGAGATGCCAGCCCACTGGCACGGCGAGAGCGGCAGCCCCGGCCCCGAGCAACGCCCCCGCCACGGTGCCCAGGCTGAAGCAGGCGTGCAGCAAGGGCATCAGGGTGACACCGAGTTCGCGTTCGACGGCGGCGCCCTCGACGTTCATCATCACGTCGGTCGAGCCCATGCCGAAACCCACCAAGGCCAGTGCCGCGAACGCGATCGGCGACGACCCCCACACGGTCGCCGCGACGCCCACGAGGACCAGTCCCGCCGACGAGGTGGCGATACTGATCACCAGGGCCCGGCGGGCGCCGAACGCCGACAGCAGCCAGACGGCCGAGATGAGTCCGAGGACCGAGCCGGCGGAGAGCCCGAAGATCAGCAGGCCCACCTGGTCGGTGCGAAGGGCCAGGTCGTCGCGCACGGTGGGGATGCGGGACACCCACGACGCCAGCCCGAGCCCGCTCACGAAGAACAGCATGAAGACGGCGTTCCGCCACCGGGTGAGTTCGTGCCGCCCACGAGTGTTCGTCATTCCACCCACGCTACCGCCCCCGCGAGCCGTGAGCTAAGCACCGAATGCCGGGACACTCTGGGGCTTAACTCACGGCTCGCGAACCGGTCAGGCGCCCAGCCGCACCCAGCGGGTGCCGCGGGCGCGAAAGGAGAGGGTCACCGCCCGGGCGCCGAGGAACCCGAAGACGAACGTGGCCATCAACCAGGCGAGCCCGGCGGCACCAACGGGCGCCCAGAGCAGCACGAGGCCGACCATCGGAACGAAGGCGGCCAGGTTGACCAGGCCGGTCATGGCGAGGTAGCGCGCGTCGCCGGCGCCGATCAGCACCCCGTCGAGCACGAAGACAAGGCCGCCGAGTGGCACAGACAGGCCGAGCACCACGAGGGTCGGCGGCAGCAGCGCGGTGACCTCCTCGGCATTTGTGAACACCGCGCCGAGCACCCCGCTGGCGGCCACCACGACCAGGCCGAGCAGCATCCCGCCGCCGATGCCCCACTCCAGGCAGCGGCGCAGCACCTGGCGAACCTGCTGCTCGTCGCCGGCGCCGAGACCGCGGCCCACCAGGGCCTGGGCGGCGATGGCGAGGGCGTCGAGGGCGAAGGCCAGCGTGGCGAAGAGGGTCATCGCGATCTGGAACGCCGCGAGCTCCGGCGAGCCGAGGCTGGTGGCCACAAACACCGCCAGTAGCATGGCCGCGCGCAGGCTCGCGGTACGCAGGAACAGCCAGCCACCGCTCGTCGCCCCGCGGAGGAGGCCCGCGCGATGCGGTCGGAGCGGCGCCCGCTCACGCCGGGCGTGCCGCACGACGATGACGAGGTAGACGGCCACCATGCCCCACTGGGCGAGCACCGTGCCCAGCGCCGAGCCGACCAGCCCGAGGCCCAGCCCGTAGATGAACCACAGGTTGAGCAGGATATTGACCAGGAAACCGAGCCCGGCGACCCAGAGCGGGGTACGGGTGTCCTGCAGGCCGCGCAGCAACCCGGTCGCCGCGAAGACCACCAGCATCGCGGGCACGCCGAGCATCGACAGGCCCAGGTAGTCGGCGGCGGCGCGGGTCACCTCGGTCTCGGCGCCGAAGACGGCCACCAGCGCGGGGGTCGCGAACCAGCCGGCCACGGCGAGCACGGCGCCGAGGCCGAAGGCGAGCCATAGGCCATCCACCCCCACCGACACCGCGCGGCGCCGGTCGCCGACACCGAGCCAGCGCGCCACGGCGGGGGTGGTGCTGTACGCGAGGAAGACCATCAACCCGATGATCGTCTGCAGCACCGCGCTGGCCAGGCCGAGACCCGCCAGCGGCACCGCGCCGAGGTGGCCGACCATAGCCGAGTCGGCGAGCAGGAACAGGGGCTCGGCGATGAGAGCGCCGAGGGCAGGCACGGCCAGCCGGCGGATCTCGCGGTCGATGGGTTGGGGGCGTAGAAGTTCGATGCTTCGACTCTAGTTTCGGCAGAGGCTAGCGGATGCCGATTCGTCGCCGGCGGTCCTTCGTGCTGCGCACGTCTCGCGCCAGGCGCCGGTCGCCGTGGTACAGGATCCTCTGCCAGTCCACAGGCTTGCTCGGGTCGACGAGCGAGGCCGGGTCGAACGGCTTTTTCCTGGGCTTCCTCTCGTCGATGTAGAGGAAGTTGAGGAAGCCGAGCCAGACGTCGACGACGGAGTTGCGGATGCCGATGTAACTGCGGATCGCGCCGGCGGCCATGATCGCGTTGAAGCCGGCGAACAGCGCGTTGCCCCAGTTCTGTTGGATCACATCCCGGTACAGGGTGAGCAGCGAGAACAACACAATCAGGTAGGGCACGATCACGTACAGGGCCGGCGCCGCCGTGCGGTCCTTCACCTTGGGGGTGCGCACGAACGGAATCTTCTCGCCCGTGAGCATCTGCTGGAACGACTTCAGCACGCCCGCCAAGTTGACCGGCAGCAGCACCAGGTTGAACCCGTAGATGCGGAAGATGTCGCTGAACCGGTGGCCGGCTTCGCGCAGGTCGAAGCCCATCGCAATGAAGTACGGCATCGCCGCGAGGAACACGAACGGGCTGAGCAGCCGACCGTCGTAGGGGTAGGCGAGCAGGAAGAGCAGGCCGAAGCTGCCCCAGGCGATGGAGGCCATGTAGTTGCCGCGCAGCGCAATCTCGCTGAGCAGCACGTGCTCGCGGTTGAACCGGCGGGTGCGCAGCTGGTCGAAGAACTTGGACAGGATGAGCAGGCCGCCGTTGGCCCAGCGCCGGCGTTGCACGATGAGCGATCCGAAGTCGGGCGGGGTAGCGCTGTAGCTGAGCCGCTCCGGGTAGTTCACCAGGGACCAGCCGTGGGTGCCCAGGTCGATGCTCGACTCGGTGTCCTCGATCACGGTGCGGTCCTGGATGAAGGTCTTCACGGTGAACCCGGCCACCACCTCGGTCTCGACGATGTCTTCGAGGGCCCGTTTGCGGATCACGGCGTTGGCGCCGACCCAGAAGGTGGCGTTGTAGTAGGTCATACCCTGGTGAAGCATGTGCTGCAGATCGGTGCTCGCGCCGGCCACTCGCTCGATGCGGGTGGGTGCACCGCGGAATGCCGAGTACGGCGTCTGCGTCACGGCCACCCTGGCATTCTCGGCCTGCTCGAGCAGGTACACCAGGCGAACGCAGTAGTCCCGCAGCAGCAGCGAGTCGGCGTCCAGGGTGAGCAGGTAGGTGGTGTCGGGAATGACGAGGTCCGGACTGGCGCCGTCGACGCTCTCGCGCAGCACAACGCCGTCCGAGGTCTGTTCAGTCGTCCACGACTGGCCCATCAGCCCGATGTAGGAGTTCAAGTTCATGGCCTTGTTCGCCTCATGCGAGAGCGACGAGTACATCTTGCGCTCGAAGGAGCCCACCCGGGTGGTGAACAGCCGGGCCAGCCTGAGGCCCAGCGTCATCAGGCGGTCGGCGTCCGGGTATGACCCCTGGGTCAGTGAGGCGTTCAGGGCGAGCAGGCTCAGCCGCAACTCGCGGGCCAGGCCCATCACCACCTGGTCAACGAAGAACTCGTCCACGTGGTCTGCCACCTGTTCGGTGTCGGCCAGGGCCTCCAGCCAGATGGCCGCGACGGTGTAGTCGCTGGCGAGCAGCGCGACGTCCTCGTGCAGCACGACCGAGTCATCGGCGAAGCGCAGTGCGCGGGCCGTGACGGATGCCCGGAATCTCTCGCCGGGTTCGTTCAGGGCGGCCTCGATCTGGCTGGGCAGCTCCCGAGTGGCGTTCAGCGTGGCCAATTTGTCCGGGTCGTCCGGAAACGGCGGGTCGTCGAGCAGGAGCACCACGCTGAGGTTCGGGAACTCCTGCAGTGCCGCCGACCACAGGGTGGCCCGCACGACATTGGTCTCCTCCGAATAGCTCGGCACGAGCACCGTGATGGCCTCGTTGTAGTCGGCGAAGTGCCTGTCGAGTTCGCCGCGCGGCACCCTGTCGTGGCTACGGAACCTGTACAGGGCACCCTGACGGGCCACCAGGTACATCAACGCCGAAAAGCTGAGGATCGTGACGACGGCCACGTAGCCGACCGCCTCGACGGTGAAGCGGAATCCCGCACCGGGGTTGTTCACGAATTCGCGCACGATGGTGGTGAACACGTAGATCACCCAGAAGCCCACTGTGGAGATGATCGCGAGCCTGCCCAGGGTGATCGTGCGATTCGAGGGCCGGGGATGCACGATCGGCAACGGCTCGCTGCGCCGCTCTGCGCCCCACTGCCGCCGCCGACCAGTCGAGACTTCACCGGTCAGGTCCATTAATTCTCCAGTTTCCCCGCGCGCCGAATTTCTATGCAACTGTATCGTGGTCGTAGTGAACCATGAGTGGGGGACCATTGTCCAAGCGTTTTCCCGGAAGGCGATTGTCTTTTCTCCGTCTGACCGGCGTGTTCGTTGTCATCGCTGGCCTCGTATTTTCAGGTTTCCAGGGCTGGCGCTGGTTCCAGGACACGACCACCGCGCGGCCCGCGGCGTGGATGGCCGGCTATGTCGACGTCACGGCCACGCCCAACTATGCGTTCGAGAACCCCGCGGCGACTGCCGGCACTCATGTGGTGTTGTCGTTCGTCGTCGCCTCCACCGCGGACGCCTGCGTCCCGTCCTGGGGCACCTACTACTCGCCTGACGAGGCGGATGTGGCGCTCGACCTGGACCGCCGCGTCGCACGCCGCGTGCAGCAGGGCGGTGACGTGATCGTCTCGTTCGGAGGGCTGCTCAACACCGAACTGGCCACGGGTTGCACCGATGCCACCGAACTCCGCCGTGGCTACGAGTCGGTGATCGACCGGTACTCGCTGAACACCATCGACCTCGACATCGAGGGGGACAACCTCGCCGATACCGCGGCCGGTGAGAGGCGGGCGAGCGCGATCGCCGCCATCCAGACGGAGCGGGCGACCGCGGACAACCCGCTGGCGGTTTGGCTTACCCTGCCCGTGCTGCCCACCGGGCTCACCGAGGCCGGCACGACCGCGGTCGCCCAGATGCTCGCCGCCGGTGTCGACCTGGCCGGAGTGAACGTGATGACCATGGACTACGGCGCCAGTCGCGGCGGCATGAGCATGGTGGATGCGGGTGTGGGCGCCCTGCGCGGCACGCACAGTCAGCTGAAGACCCTCTACGGCCGCCAGGGCGTCGACCTGGGCACCAAGGAACTCTGGAACAAGGTCGGCATGACCCCCATGATCGGGCAGAACGATGTGCCCGGCGAGATCCTCACCCTCGACGACGCCAAGGCCCTCAACACATTCGCGCTCGAGAACGGCGTTGGCCGGGTGTCGATGTGGTCACTCAACCGCGATCAGACCTGCGGTTCGAACTATCCCGACGTCACCAGGGTCTCCGACTCCTGTAGCGGCGTCGCTCAGGGCGCGGTCAGCTTCGCCGATGTGCTCGGAGGGTCGTTCACGGGAACACCGGAGAATTCCGCCGCTGTCGTGACGACCTCAGGGCCAACCGCCTCGGCCGCCGACCTGCTCGACGACCCCGATACGAGCCCATACCGGGTGTGGTCGGAGCAGGTGGCATACGCCAAGGACACCAAGGTGGTCTGGCACCGTGAGGTGTACGTCGCGAAGTACTGGACGCAGGGTGACCTGCCCGACAACCCGGTGCTGCAGTCGACCGAGACGCCGTGGACCCTGATCGGCCCGGTGCTGCCCGGCGAGACGCCGGTCCCGGTGGCTACCCTGCCGGCCGGCAGCTATCCGGAGTGGGACGGTAGCTCCGTGTTCACCGAGGGTGACCGGGTGATGTTTGACTCGCTCACCTTCGAGGCCAAGTGGTGGACCACCGGCGACAGCCCGCAGGCGGCCGCCGTAGACGCCGATGTGTCGCCGTGGCGCCAGCTCACGCCGGCGGAGATCACCGCACTGCTCACGGAGCCGACCGCCCCGTAGCTCCGGGCGGCGTTGGCACGGCGCCCGTGGCGGGTGCCTGGGACTGCCGTGTCGGCAGCCCGGGCGGCGGATCCACCCCGTAGATACTGCGGGCCGTGGACCGACGGTTCCTCCCCCTGACCCAATCCGTGGGGTAGATCTTCGGGAGGATCTTCGCTACAGCGAGCACAACGTAGATGACGGTATTGATCCCGACGAAAGCTGAAAATACTGCGAAGAAGTGCGAGGCCAAGGCCGAATCGGGCAACAGGATGCCGGTCGGCACCGACTGGGGCGGAATGAGCGGGAGCAACGTGAGGAGCGGTGGCATCGGGATCAGGCGGCCCTCACCTTAGGGCTCTTCGCGTTCGCATGTTCCCAGTTGGCCTGCCGACCGAGGGTGATGTCGATGATGCCCTTGACGTAGACCACGTTCAGGAACATGTCGAAACAGAGTTCGGGGAACACGGTGAGCGCGAGCAACCGGGCCCGCCACCCGCCCTCCCACACGGTGACGACGCGTTCTGCGACGAAGATCGAGCCGAGGCCGAGCCAGAACGGGAACCAAACCCAGGTGCTCACGGCGAGCAGGGTGACCAGGATCAAGGTCAGGAACGAGGTCAGGGCGATGACGCTGTAGCCGATGCCGAGCTGTTGTGCCCAGTAGCGCAGCGTCGCGGGGGTTAGACCGTACGCGCCGATGTTCTCCAGGGCGCCGCGTTGCCAGCGCAGGCGCTGCTGCCAGAGGGCGGGCAGGGTCGGCATCAGCTCAGTCACTACGGTGCACTGTGCGGGGGAGGTTATTAGGGCGCCGAGCGATTTCAGTGCGATGGTGAGCTCGTTGTCCTCGGTGAGCGCGTGCGTGTCGTAGACATCGCCGTGGACGCCCGGGAGGGTGAGAGCGCGATTCTCAGCGACGGAACGCAACGCGAAGGGCCGGAACATCGAAGCCGTGCCGGTGAGCACGAAGACGCGGCCGCGCCGCCGGGCTAGTTCCCGGGAGTAACGCACATACTCATTGCGCTGGAGCAGACCGATCAGGCCGAACCCCGGCTCGCCGTAGAAGAGGCCGCCGATCGCCATCAAGGCGCGATCGCTCGTGAAACGGGCGACGGCCGCGGCGAGGAACCCATCATCGAGCGCGGTGTCCGCGTCCATGACCATGATCACGTCGTTGTCGAGCTGTCCCGGCAGCACCCGACTGAGTACCTGGTTCAGGGCACCGGCCTTCTTCTTGCTGTTGTTCACGGATTCGAAGACCTCGACGCCGTACGCGCGGGCGATGGCGATGGTGTTGTCTGTGCAGTTGTCGGCGACGACGATCACTCGCTCCGGCCTGTGCGACTGGGCGAAGAGCGAGGCCAGGGTCACCGGCAGCGAGAGCTCCTCGTTGTGCGCGGGGATCAGCACGGTCACCGTCACGGGTCCGGTGAAAACACCCCCGTTCCGGGCCATCACGATTTTCGGCGCGAGCGGGTTACGGCTCGCGTTCGAGGAACGGCGCGACGTGTTCGTCGCCCGGTGTTCGAGCAGCGCGATGCCGGCGGCGAAAAGCACGGCGAGGGCGATGGCCCCGAGGATCGCCCGGAGCGCTGGTGCGCTCGGATCGTAGAAAATAGGGAGCATACCGAAGATCAGGTACGGGAAGGGGGCTGCACCGGCCGTCGGATTCCCGGCTGCGACTATGAACCACAACAGGCCAGCCGCGCTCGTGGATAGACCCGCGATGACGAGACCGACTGATCGTCCCGGTGCCTGTGCCCCCATACATCAGATCGTATCGGCTCGGGGAGGCCGATTGTGCGGAACGGTGGCTGTTGAAATGCCTAGTTCAACAGGCGGTTTCCCACCCACGCCGGCGGAGATCACCGCGCTGCTCGACCAGCCGGCAGCCCGGCAGCCCGGGCGCCGGCGACACGTCCTACGGCAGGATGACGAGCTTGCCGCGCGCGCCGGACTCGAAGTCGTCGAAGGCCTCGGCCACGTCGGCGAGGGCGTAGCTGCCCTGCACGGTCACGGAGGTGCGGCCGGCGGCGAGGCTCTCGGCCAGGCGGGTCAGCACCTCGGTGGTGGGATCGGCGTGGATGGGCACCACGGTCACGGTGTCGCTGGCGAGCTGGTCGGGCGAGCCGATCAGGGTGGAGACGAGACGACCGCCTGCACGGAGCGCCGGCAGCACGGTGGCCGCGTCGCCGGCGAAGTGCAGCACCACGTCGACGCCGTCGGGGTGGGCGGCGAGTACGGCCTTGCTGAGGTTCTGGGTGTGGTCAACGACCTCGCTGGCGCCGAGCAGGCGCACCTGGGCGATGCCGAGGGCGGTGCGGGCGGTGGCGATCACGGTGGCACCGGCCGCGGCGGCGAGCTGCAGGGCCTGGTTGCCGACACCGCCGGTGGCGCCGACGATCAGCACGGTGCTGCCGGGGGTGAGCTCGGCGGCATCCATGGCGGCCTGCGCTGCCGTTCCCGCCAGCCCGAGGGCGGCGGCGCGCGCGAAGTCGACCTGGTCCGGCAGCTTCGCCAGGCCCGTCGCGGTGGGCACGACCACGAACTCGCCGAACGAGCCATCGCCCAGGTAGGCCTTGGTGACGACGCCGAAGACCCGGTCGCCCACGGCGTAGGTCGTGACGTCGTCGCCGACGGCATCCACGATCCCCGCGAAATCCTTGCCCAGCACCACCGGGAACCGGTGCTCCATCAGGCCGTCGAGGTGACCGGCGGCCACGGCCAGGTCGATCCCGTTGACGGATGCCGCGTGCACGCGCACGCGCACCTCTCCCGCGGAAGGCTGGGGGGTGTCGATCTCGCGCAGTTCGAGGGCGGAGCCGAACTCGGGCAGGGTGATGACGCGCATGGGGATCTCCTGGGTCAGGGGCGACCCGTGTGGAGCGCCGTTGTGCTTATGCTCCCACGCCGACCACATCCCCCACCACGGCCCATGGTCCTACGCCCACCGCATCCCCCACCACTTCTCAGTGAGGTTTAGGCTGGGGCGATGACTGATCAGGCGACTGCATCCGGAATCGACACCGACGAACTCGACCAGGGCGTGCGCCCGCAGGACGACCTCTTCCGCCACGTGAACGGCAAGTGGATCGCCCGCACCGAGATCCCTAACGACAAGGCCCGCTGGGGCTCGTTCTACCTGCTCGCCGAAGAGGCCGAGAAGGCCGTGCGGGCGATCATCCTTGAGGCCCAGACCGCCGAAGAGGGCACGGAGGAGCGCAAGTTCGGCGACCTCTACGCCAGCTTCATGGACGAGGAACGCATCGAGCAGCTCGGTGCCACTCCGCTCGCGGCCGACCTGGCTACCGTGGACGGAATCAGCTCGGTGCCGGTGTTCCTGGCCACCCTCGGCCGCCTCGAGCGGGCCGGCGTTTCGGGCACCTTCCAGCTCTTCGTCGACAACGACCCGGGCAACCCAGAGCGCTACCTGGTTTTTGTCGAGCAGGCCGGCCTGGGCCTGCCGGACGAGTCTTATTACCGCGACGAGAGGTTCGCCGGTGTGCGGGAGGCCTACCTTTCCTTCGTCGAACGGATGCTCACTCTTGCCGGCATCGACGATGCGCCGACGCGCGCCGGGCGCATCTTCGCCCTGGAAACCGAACTCGCCAGCCACCACTGGGACAACGTGCGCACCCGCGACAGCGAGAAGACCTACAACCTCAAGACCTGGGACCAGCTTTCCGCGCTCGCCGCGGGCGCCGACCTCGACCTGTGGCTGCAGGGCCTGGATGCCCCGGCCGTGGCCTTCGAAGAGGTCGTCGTGCGCCAGCCGAGCTTTGTGGTCGGCCTGGCCGAGATGCTCACCGACGACCGGCTCGACGCCTGGCGGGACTGGCTGCGATGGCAGGTCATCCGCTCGAGCGCCTCGTGCCTGTCGAGCGGCTTCGTCGAGGCGAACTTCGACTTCTACGGCCGCACCCTCACCGGCACCCCGCAGATCCGCGCCCGCTGGAAGCGCGGCGTCGCGCTTGTGGAGGGCGCGCTCGGCGAGGCCGTCGGCCGCATCTACGTTGACCGGCACTTCTCGCCCGACGCCAAGACCAGCATGGACGTGCTCGTCGGCCACCTCGTCGAGGCCTACCGGGGCAGCATCACGGGCCTGGACTGGATGACTCAGGAGACCCGCGACAGGGCCCTGGAGAAGCTGGACAAGTTCACCCCCAAGATCGGTTATCCGATGAAGTGGCGCGACTACTCCAGCCTGGCCATCGAGCCCGGCGACCTGATCAAGAACGTGCGCGCCACCGGCGAGTTCGAGTTCCACCGCGAGCTGGGAAAAATCGGCAACCCTCTGGACCGCGACGAATGGTTCATGACCCCGCAGACCATCAACGCCTATTACAACCCGGGCTTCAACGAGATCGTCTTCCCCGCGGCCATCCTGCAGGTGCCGTTCTTCGACGTGAATCGGGACGCGGCGGCCAACTACGGAGCGATCGGCGCGGTCATCGGCCACGAGATCGGCCACGGCTTCGACGACCAGGGCTCCAAGTACGACGGCGACGGCCGGCTCACCGACTGGTGGACCGAGGCCGACAAGGCCGCGTTCGAGCAGCGCACGGCATCGCTCATCGAGCAGTACGACGCTCTCCACCCGGCGCAGGTGCCCGACCACCACGTCAACGGCGCCCTCACCATCGGTGAGAACATCGGCGACCTCGGCGGCCTCTCGATCGCCTGGAAGGCATACCTGCTCTCCCTCCAGGGCGACGAGCCGCCCGTCATCGACGGGCTTACCGGTGCGCAGCGGTTCTTCCTCTCCTGGGCGCAGGCATGGCAGATGAAGATGCGCGACGAGGAGGCCGTCCGGCTGCTCGCGATCGACCCGCACTCGCCCAACGAGTTCCGCTGCAACCAGATCGTGCGTAACATCGACGAGTACTACACGGCGTTCGGCGTGACCGAAACGGATGCCGCGTGGCTCGCCCCTGAGAAGCGCGTCACGATCTGGTAGCGGTCGGGTCCGGCCCCGCAACCCGTGGGTTAGGGTATTCGCGGGGACTTCGCAGTACCGATAGCCAGAGGACAACGCCGTAGTGGTCGCGCCAGCACAGGAATCCGAACGCCGGTCCAGGCACGCCCTCCAACGCGGCGGCAAACACCGGGAATCCTCGGTGCCGTCCAGCTTCGAACGCGGCTTCCAATCGCTCGGTGAGCTCGCCATGGGCGGCGCGCAGGTGTCCGCGCGGGCGACCGACCTGGCCACCGGCAGGGTGCTGTTCTCCGTCGATGACCACGTCGTCATGCCCACCGCCGGCATCGGCACGGTGCTGCTGCTGATCGAGGTGGCCTCGCGGCTGCGCGACGCCGACTTCGGTGCGTACACGATCCTCGACCGCTCGGTGCGCGACTCGGTCGACGGCTCCGGACTCTGGCAGCACCTGCAGGTGCCATCGCTGCCCGTCGCCGACCTCGCCGCACTCGTGGGCGCCACCAACGACAACCTGGCCACCAACGTGCTGCTGCGCGCCGTGGGCCTGGAGGCCGTGCGCCGTCGCACCGAGGACCTCGGCCTGAGCGGCACCGGCCTGCTCGACCTCGTCCGCGACTCACGCGGCCCCGACGATGCCCCCAATCTGTCGGTGGGCAGCGCCCGCGAGCTCACCTGGCTGTTCACGGCCCTGGCACGCGGCGAGATCCTCGACGACGAGGGCAGCGAACGGGTGCTCGGCTGGCTGTCGCTGAACTCCGACCTGTCGATGGTGGCCAGCGCGTTCGGCTTCGAACCGCACGCCCACCGGTCGGCGTCCCACGGGGTCCTGCTGGTGAACTCGACAGGCACCGACAACGGGGTGCGCAGCGAGGTGGGCGTGCTGCGCGGACCGCGCGCCGGCGTCGCCTATGCCGTGTCGATCTTCTTCGAGGACCACACACTCTCCTCCCGCCTCTCGGTGCTGGACGGCATGCGCGCGGTCGGCCTGGACCTACTCGAATACGTGCACTGACCCCCCGCGAACTGTGAGCTAAGCCCCGAAAGACTCGAGTTTTCGGGGCTTTTCTCACGGCTCGCGGCGCTGGTGGGCGCGCTCGTTGCGCGCGGCCGCCTCTGCCGTCTCCCTGATGCGCGCGGACCGGGTTGCGGGGCGCTTCGCCTGCACGATCCACTCCAGGATGGCGCGGCGCGGGGAGCGCGGGAACGCGTCCCAGTTCGCATGGGCACCCTCGTAGCCGGCCAGGGCCGCGGCCAGGTCGGGCGGCACGATCAGGTCCTCGACCTCGTCGAGCCGGGTCCAGGAGCCGTCGGCCTCGGCGGAGCGCACGGCTGCCTCACCGGCGTCCCGCATCAGCCCGTCGGCGCGGAGCCGCTCGATGCGCTGCTTGTTGGGCCTGGACCACGAGCTGCCGGGCCGGCGGGGCGCGAAGTAGAGCATGGTGCGCCTGTCGTCGACCTTGCCGCCCTTGCTGTCGACCCAGCCGACGGCAAGGGCCTCGAGGACCGCATCCTCATAACCGAGCACCGGCATCCCGGAGCCCTGGCGCCAGGTGACCAGCCACACTCCGGTCCTCTGTGTGTGGTTCTCCGCCAGCCAGGCCCGCCACGCGGCCCGGTCCTCGGGGTGCACCCGTTCGGCTTCATCGCTCACGCCGCCACCATAGCCCGCGAGCCGTGAGCTGAACCCCGAAGAACGCGTGTTCTCGGTGCCCAGGTCACGGCTCGCGAGTAGTCTCGTCGCATGAGCGAGCAGACCACCGCGCTGAGCGTGGAGCGTAACGGCATCAACTCGATCGACCAGAGCGAGCACAGGGGGCATCCGCGGGATCTGTTCTGGCCGTGGTTCGCGGCCAATGTGTCGGTGCTCGGGGTGAGCTACGGGTCGTTCCTGCTCGGCTTCGGCATTTCGTTCTGGCAGGCCACCCTCGTGGGCCTGACGGGCATCGTGGTGTCTTTCCTGTTCTGCGGCTTCATCGCCCTGGCCGGCAAGCGCGGGCACGCGCCCACCATGACGCTGAGCCGGGCCGCCTTCGGCGTCAACGGCAACCGGGTCCCCTCGGCGATCTCCTGGCTGCTCACCGTGGGCTGGGAGACCGTGCTCGCCTCGCTGGCCGTGCTGGCAACGGCCACGGTCTTCCGGGAACTCGGTTGGGAGGGCGGTGATGTGACCAAGGTCGTCGCGCTCATCGTGGTGGCCGCCCTGATCGTGGCCGGCGGCATCATCGGCTTCGACTTCATCATGAAGCTGCAGATGTGGATCACCATCGTCACGGGCGTGCTCACCGTGGTCTACATCGTGCTCACCTTCAACCAGATCGACGGCGCCACCCTCGCCGCAATCCCGCCCGGCGGGGCCCCTCAAGTAGTCGGCGCGCTGGTGTTCATGATGACCGGCTTCGGCCTGGGCTGGGTGAACGCGGCCGCCGACTACTCCCGATACCTGCCCCGGTCGGCGTCCAGCGCCGGCGTGGTCGGCTGGACCACCTTCGGCGCCTCGCTGGCCCCCATCATCCTGCTCCTGTTCGGCCTGCTGCTGGCCGGCTCGTCACCCGAACTCAGCGCGGCCATCGCGATCGACCCGATCGGCGCGCTGACCACCATCCTGCCGGTCTGGTTCCTCATCCCTTTCGCACTCACGGCGGTGCTCGGCCTGGTCGGTGGCGCGGTGCTCGACATCTACTCCTCCGGCCTGGCCTTGCTCAGCACCGGCCTGCGGGTGCCCCGGTTCGTGGCCGCCGGCATCGACGGGGTGCTCATGGTGCTCGGCTCGATCTACGTGGTGTTCTTCGCGGCCGACTTCCTCGGCCCGTTCCAGGGCTTCCTGATCACCCTGGGCGTGCCCGTCGCAGCCTGGTGCGGCATCATCATGGCCGATGTGCTGATGCGTCGCACCGGCTACGCGGCCAAGGACCTCTTCGACCCCGCCGGCCGGTACGGCAACGTGCGGGTCCTCGCTATCGTGCTCATCGCGCTGGGCTCGGCCATCGGCTGGGGCATGGTCACCAACGGCTTCGCCGGCTGGCTGGCCTGGCAGGGCTACCTGCTCGAACCGTTCGGCCTGGGCGGCCGCGAGGGCGACTGGGCGTACGCGAACCTCGGTGTGCTGGTGGCCCTGGTGATCGGCTTCGGCGGCACCCTGCTCTTCGGCCGGGGCACCGTGCGCCGCCAGGAGGCGCTGTCGCTGGCCGACGGTGACCACCTGACCGAGGAGCAGGACCTCGCGGCCCGCCCATGAGCACCGGGTCCTGGTTGGTGCTCGTCGACCTGCAACGCATCTTCGGCGAACCGGCGAGCGAGTGGTTCACACCGCGGTTCGACGAGGCGGCGGCCGGCGCCGTGCGCCTCCGTGAGATCTTCCCTGGCCGCACCGCGCTGACCAGGTTCGTCGCGCCGACCGAGCCGACGGGCGCCTGGGTGCCGTACTACCAGCAGTGGCCGTTCGCGCTGGATCCCGCCAATGCCGCTCTCTACGACCTGGTTCCGGCGCTGCCGCCCGGCGACGCCGTGCTCATCGACCGGCCCAGTTTCGGCAAGTGGGACGCCGCGACCCGCGCCGCCCTCGGCGACACCCGCGACATCGTGCTCGCCGGGGTCTCCACGGATTGCTGCGTGCTGTCAACGGCCCTCGCCGCCGCCGACGACGGCGTGCGGGTGCGCGTGGTGGCGGACGCCTGCGCCGGCCTCAGCGACACCGACCACCAACGCGCCCTCGGCGTGATGGCGCTGTACGCACCGCTGATCGAGATCACCACCGTCGAGGCGATCCTGGCCGAGCGCGGGCTCGCCAGGTGACGGTGGCCGGCGCGGCGGTGTCTGGGCCATCCGGCATCCTCGACCGGGCCGTCGGAGCGCTCACCGGCCTGGCCATCGGCGACGCCCTGGGTATGCCCAGCCAGCTGATGAGCCGGTCGGAGGTGCTGACCCGGTTCGGGCCCGGCGGCGTGACCGGGTTCGAACCCGCCGCCGCCGCCCATCCGATCGCCGCCGGGCTGCCGGCCGGCACGGTCACCGACGACACCGACCAGGCGCTGCTGTTGGGCCGGCTACTCGTTGCCGGCCGCGGCCGGCTGGCTCCGGCCGGGCTCGCCTCGGCCCTGCAGGAGTGGGAGGACCGGATGCGTGCGGCCGGGTCGCTGGACCTGCTCGGCCCGTCCACCCGCGGCGCCCTGGCCCGGCTGCGGGCGGGGGAATCCGTGGCAGAGGCCGGCCGGTTCGGGGCGACCAACGGAGCCGCCATGAGGGTGGCCGGCGTGGGTATCCTGATGCCGACCGGCGACCTGCCGGCCCTCGTCGACAGGGTGGCGGAGACCGCCAGGCTCACCCACAACACCGGGGTCGCCATCGCCGGAGCCGCCGCTGTCGCGGCCGCCGTGAGTGCGGCGCTCGAGGGCGCGACCGTGGCCGAGTCGACAGCGGTGGCTATCGAAGCCGCCCGGCTCGGTGCGCTGCGGGGGTACTGGGTCGCGGCCGGCCAGGTGGCCGCGCGCATCCGCTGGGCGGTCGACCTGATGGATGCCCGCCGACCGGCCGAGTCACTCGAGTGGGTCTACGAGCTCGTCGGCACCAGCTTGGCCAGCCAGGAGTCGGTGCCAGCGGCCTTCGCCGTGCTCGCGCTCTACCCGGGCGACCCGTGGCAGGCGTGCCTGGCGGCCGCGTCGCTCGGCGGTGACAGTGACACCATCGCCGCGATGGCCGGAGCCGTGGCCGGAGCCGTTCACGGGGTCGACGGGTTTCCGCCGCACGCGGTCGAGACCGTGCGCCGGGTGAACGACCTCGACCTCGAACCGATCGCGGCCGGGCTGCTCGTGCTCCGCCGGTCGGCGAGGGCCGGATGACCCCTCCCGGCGCCAGCCCGATCCACCGGCTGGTCAGCCTGGGCACCGTGGTTGTTGATCTCGTCACGTTCGTGCCGGCGCTGCCCGAGCAGGGCGGCGACGTGTTCGCCTCCGGCGGGGCGCTCGTTCCCGGCGGCGGCTATACGGCCATGGCGGCGGCCCGGCGCGCCGGCCTGCCCACGATTCACGCCGGCACCACCGGCACCGGGCCGTTCGGGGACCTGGCCCGCGCCGCTCTCGCCGCGGCCGGCATCGAGACGGCCGTGGAGCCGGTGCCGGCGGTCGACACCGGCCTGTGCCTGGTGCTCGTGGAGCCCACTGGGGAGCGCACCTTCGTGACGCTGCCGGGTGCGGAAGGGCGGATGGAGCCGGCGATGCTCACCCGGCTGTCGCTTGCCCCCACGGATGCGGTGCTCCTGTCGGGCTACGGCCTCGCGCACCCGGTGACCGGGCAGGCGATCCTCGCCGTGCTCGCCGGGCTGCCGGCCGGGGCCACCCTCGTCGTCGACCCCGGTCCGCTCGGCCACGAGCTCGATCCCGCCGTGCGGGGGTCCCTCTTCGCCCGCGCCGACTGGTGGACCTGCAACGCGAGGGAGGCGATTCTGCTCACGGGAGAGGCCGACCCGACCGCCGCATCCGGCGTGCTCGCCGAACGGCTGGCCTCCGACCGGTCCGCGGCGACTGGGCAGGGCAACATGCCTCGCGCGCCGGGACACGCGGTGGTGCGCCTCGGCGCGGCGGGTTGCCTTCTCGCCGTCTCGGGTCGCCCGCCGGTCCTCGTCAGCGCGGTGCCGGCATCCGTCATCTCGACGAACGGGGCCGGCGACGCCCACACAGGTGCCCTCATCGCCGCGCTGGCCGCCGGGCGGTCGCCGATCCCGGCGCTTCGCCAAGCGAACGAATCCGCCCGGGAGTTCCTCCGCTCCCGCGAGCCGTTGCCGCGGACTAGAGGGTCGCGTCGTAGGCGTGTTTGAGCCAGGCACCCACCTCGGAGTCGACCTGGCTGGCGGAGGTGAGCGGGATCCGGGCGGGGAAGTCTGCGCCGAGCTCGGTTGCGGGTCGCAGCCGGGTGCTGGGCGCCACCTCCGGCATGTCGATGCGAAGGCCCAGGTCCACGCGGTGCCGGGTGGTCGGCTGCACCACCGCGAAAGTGCGCTGCGGCCCGGTCAGCGCAACGTGCGTGGTGCGCGTCTGGATACTCACATCGTCGAGGTCACCGGCGTACAGCAGAACGGCGTCGAGGATCGGCCGCAGCGACGGGCGGTCGTCGTACTGGGCGTCGATCAGCTCGTCGGCGGCCCGCACCGTGGAGTCCGGGTAGCCGAACGTCTCGTGCACGAGCAGCGCGCGCGAGTAGCCGCTGACCCCCTCGGTCACCAGCCACTCGCGCAGGGCGCGTTCGTGGGGCGGGTCCAACTCCTGGATGCGGGCCAGCCAGTGCTCGAGGCCGCTGCCGGTGGACTGTTGCAATATGCCGATCTCCCAGAGCCGGATAGCGGCCCAGGGCAGCGGCTGCTCGTCGGTCATGCAGGCAGGGTACGCCCGCTCGTGCACTCCCGCGAGCCGTGAGATAAGCCCCGAAAAATCGCATTTCGTGGGGCTTTTCTCACGGTTCGCGGGTCAGTCGATGCGTCCCGCTGCGTGCAGGAGGCGGAGGACCTCGACGCCTGCCGGCGGGCAGTGTGCGGCGTCGGCCGAAGTGGCCCAGTGCACGGCGCTCACCTCGGCGCTCGCCGACGGGTCATCGGGGGTTTCGGCACCGAACACGGCCATCCGCACGAGCCGGCCGTCGGGTTCGCCGTGGGCCTGGATCAGCACCGTGAACAGCGGTTCGAGCGCGGCGGGGTCCAGGCGCACCGTCACCTCTTCCCAGGCTTCCCTGGCGGCGGCATCCGCCTCGCTCTCGCCGGGGTCGATCTTGCCGCCGGGCATGAACCACACGTCGCGCCCGCGGGCAGTGACCATGAGCACCCGGCGGTCGCGGATCAGTGCGACGGCCGCAACCAGAATGTCGGGGTGCGCCGGGGGTGCCGGCACCGCAGTGTCATTCACAGCGGTCGCCGGTGCATCGCTCACGCGCGGGCGAAGGCCGAGGCTGCCCGCACCTGCTCGTTCGTCGGTCGCACGCCGGTGTAACGCTCGAACTGTTCGGCGGCCTGCAGGGCGATCACCTCGGCGCCGGTGATCACGGTCTTGCCCATCGTGCGGGCCGCGAGGATCAGCGGCGTCTCAGCGGGCAGAGCGACGACGTCGAAGACGGTGTCGGAGGCCGATATGGCCGCGGCCGTGAAGGCGGATTCGGTGGCCTGCGCCCCGCCGGCCATGCCGATCGGCGTTACGTTCACCAGCAGCGGCGCGGTGGCGTCGCCCGGTTCGGCCCGCCAGTTGTAGCCGAGCTCGTCGGCCAGGGCCCGGCCGCGGGTCTCGTTGCGGGCCACGATGGTGCCCGCGGCGAAGCCGGAGTCGCGGAGGGCCGCGGCGACCGCCTTGGCCATGCCGCCGGAGCCGCGCAGCAGGAACGGGGTGGCCGGGTCGAGGTTATTGCTCTTCAGCAGGTCGGCCGCGGCGATGTAGTCGGTGTTGTATGCACGCAGGTAGCCGTCGTCGTTGACGATGGTATTCACCGACTGGATGGCCGTGGCCGAGGCGTCGAGTTCGTCGACGAGCGCGATGACGTCTTCCTTGAACGGCATCGACACCGAGCAGCCGCGGATGCCGAGCGCACGCACCCCGGCGATGGCGCCGGCCAGGTCGGTCGAGGTGAACGCCTTGTAGACGAAGTCCAGCCCGAACTGCTCGTAGAGGTAGTTGTGGAACCGGGTGCCGAAGTTGCTCGGCCGCGCGGCCAGCGAGATGCAGAGCCGGGTGTCCTTGTTCAGCGGGGGCTTGGTCAGTGTGGGCTTCGTTGAGTTCGTCATCGCCTCCAATGCTACGGCCCGCCCGGATTTCCATCCGGGCGGGCCGCAGTTCTCAGTGGGGGTACCGCTCAGCAGCACCGGCCCTGAGGGTTGGTGTCCTGCCGGTCGGCCTGGTCGCGCCAGAACTCCTGTTCGGTCATGGCCGGCGCCGCAGCATCCGTGCCATGCACCGACTCGTGGTGCGCCCGGTACTTGTCGTAGGCGTCCTCACCCATGACGCCCTTGACATACCAGGCGAGTCCGGCCGCGGCCGAGCGCACCGCGGTGGCCACGCCCATCAGTGCTCGCGCGTCTTGCGCTTGCCGGTGCTCGGGCGGGCGTCCCACAGCGCCTGGGTGGCCTTTTCGGCCGGCGTGGCCTTGAGGCCGGCCGGTGCGAAGATCCGCGACGGCACGGCGAGGTCCTCGTTGGTCGCGTTCGAGTGGGTCCGCCACGCGTTCCAGGTGGCCTGCAGCGCGGTGAAGATCACGATGACCGCGAGCGTGACGAAGATGATCGACAGGATGCCCTGCACCATCGTGTTGCGCACGACGGCCTCCATCGCCTCGACCGAGGTGGCCGTGCCGAAGCTCGTCTCCCCGTCGGCGAGGGCATTGGAGAAGGCGGCGTTCTGGGCGAAGTAACCCACCGACGGCACGGTCGAGAAGATCTTCAGGATCGAGGCCGTGATGGTCACGACGGCCGCGAAGCTGAGCGGCAGTGCCACGATCCAGAGGTACTTGAACAGGCCTCGCTTGGCCACGATAGCCATGCACACCGCCAGAGCGATCGCGGCGAGCAGCTGGTTGGCGATGCCGAACAGCGGGAACAGCGTGTTGATGCCGCCGAGCGGGTCGGTGACACCCATCACGAGCACCGCACCCCAGGCCGCCACCATGATGCCGGTGGTCAACCAGGCGCCGGTGCGCCAGGAGGTGTCCTTGAACTTCGGGAAGAAGTTGCCCAGGCTGTCCTGCAGCATGAACCGGGCGACGCGGGTGCCGGCATCCACTGCCGTGAGGATGAACAGAGCCTCGAACATGATCGCGAAGTGGTACCAGAACGCCATCATGCCGCTGCCGCCGGCGACCTGCTGCATGATGTTTGCCAGGCCCACCGACAGCGTCGGGGCGCCGCCGGTGCGCGACACGATGGATTCCTCGCCAACGTTGAGAGCGGTCTGGGTGAGCATGTCGGGGGTGAGGTTCACGCCGGTCAGGCCCAGGCCGTTGACGAAGGCCACCGCGCCCTGCACGGTGCCGCCGGTGAGGGCAGGCGATGCGTTCATGGCGTAGTAGATGCCCTGATCGATCGACAGGGCGGCGACGAGCGCCATGATCGCCACAAAGGACTCCATCAGCATGCCGCCGTAGCCGATGAACCGGGTCTGGCGTTCCTTCTCGATCAGTTTGGGCGTGGTGCCGGAAGCGATCAGAGCGTGGAAGCCGGACAAGGCGCCGCAGGCGATGGTGACGAAGAGGAACGGGAAGAGTGTGCCGCTGACCACGGGACCGGCGCCGCTGGTGGCGAAATCCGTGACGGCGGGAACGGTGATTTCCGGGCGAACGATGATGATCGCCACGGCGAGCATGCCGATGGTGCCGATCTTCATGAAGGTGGAGAGGTAGTCGCGCGGGGCCAGCAGCAGCCAGACCGGCAGGATCGCGGCGATGAAGCCGTAGACGATGATTCCGATGGCCAGCGGCAGCTTGTCGATGTGGAACATTGCCGCACCCCACTCGGTTCCGGCGATGGCGCCACCGCCGACGATCGCGGCGATGAGCAGCACGAAACCGATGATCGAGATCTCGGTGACCTTGCCCGGGCGGAAGAACCGCAGGTAGCAGCCCATGAACAGGGCGATCGGGATGGTCATGCCGACCGAGAAGACGCCCCAGGCGCTCTCGGCGAGGGCGTTGACCACGACGAGGGCGAGGATGGCGACGATGATCACCATGATCGTGAGCGTGGCGAGGAGGGCGGCGGTGCCGCCGACGCGGCCGAGTTCGTCGCGGGCCATCTGGCCGAGCGACCGGCCGCCGCGGCGCATCGAGAAGAACAGCACCAGGTAGTCCTGCACAGCGCCGGCGAAGACCACGCCGACGATGATCCAGATAGTGCCGGGCAGGTAGCCCATTTGCGCGGCGAGCACCGGGCCGACGAGCGGGCCGGCGCCGGCGATGGCGGCGAAGTGGTGACCGAAGAGCACCCGGCGGTCGGTTGCGGCGTAGTCCTTGCCGTCTGCCTTGTACTCGGCGGGCGTCGCACGCCGATCATCCGGGCGCAGCAGGTGTTTCTGGATGTAGTTGGAGTAGAACCGGTACCCGATCAGGTAGGTGCAGATCGCGGCGAAGACGAACCAGATGGCGTTCACGGTCTCGCCGCGCACGACGGCGAGCATCACCCAGCTCAGTCCGCCGAGCAGCGCGATGGCCACCCAGATAGCGATCTTCACCGGGGTCCAGTGGGCCTCTTCGGCCTCGTGGATGGCTGGGTCCAGGGCTACCGGCGGCAGCGCGGGATCCTGGGTGAGGTCGGGATCGTCGATGGCGTCGTGCGGAATCTTGGACGTGGCGCCCATATTCTCCCCTTTGAGATGCAGAGTAACTCACAGCTGATTGCCGGGTAACTACACAACGGTAACAGCCGAGAACTCCTCGAACGGGGGCCTAAGGTCCCGCGCGTGTCGCCCGTGCGACCTTCCCGCCGGCCCCGCTCAGGGGTGCGCGGTGCTGGTGAAGACGTCGTTGAGGGTCACGGTGCTCAGGCCTCGGTCGTGCAGCAGGCCGCTCAATTGGGGGAACACATTCGTGACCGGTTCGAAGTTGAGGTGCCCGATCACGATGTGCTGCGGCAGGAACCAGGTGGTCGCGAAGTCCACGACCTGTTGTTCGGTGAGGAGCCCGGAGTCCGCCAGCGAGCCGTACCAGGTGGTCGGCACGGTGTAGCCCAGGTCGGCCGCGAGGGCATCCACCCTGTCGTCGTGCACACCGTACGGCGGGCGAAAGTACGGCCGGGCATCCACCCGGTAGGTGTCGCCGATGAAGTCGTGGTTTCGGCTGAGTTCGGCGGTGACGTCGGCGTCGGAGAGGGTGCTGAGGTCGGGGTGCGACCAGGTGTGGTTGCCGAGCTGGATCTGGCCGGTCTGCACGAGAGGCCGCAGCTGGTCGGCGTTGTCGGTCCAGGCGTCGTAACAGCCGGTGACGAAGAAGGTGAGCCTGGTGCCCGTCTCGGCGGCGAAGCGGATGTACCGGGCCAGCACCTCGCTGCTCGAACCGTCGTCGACGGTCCAGGCCAGGAGGGCGCCCTCGCCGGGCAGGTCAGACAGGGTGCCTGGTGGCACGGGAACCCGAACGAGACTGGGCGCGGGTCGGACGAGCGGAGCTGGCGGCGGTACAGCGCCGGGCAGCGGCCGGGGAAGAGGGCTGGAAGCAGGCGTCATCGTCGCGGTCGGGGCGCTCGGGCGCGGGGCGGGAGTGACGGCCGCACAGCCGGCGAGGGCGAGAGAGAGGCCCAGCGACGCGAGCACGGCGCGCCGGGTGAGGTCTGGGTCCTGCCGCACGGCGGTCCTCCCCCCGGAGCCGGTCGATGGAGCTGATGGAACAGCGCAGCGAGCGGAGCGCGAGTGGAACGAGTCGAAGTTATCGTCCCCGCGGTCGGCTGACAACGCCCGTAATCGGGGGCCGCGCCCGCATCGCTAAAATGGACGAATCCGTACCCGGGCTCGCGCCCGGTGTTTTGACCATCCTTTTGGACCATTGGAGCCACCGTGGCCGCACTTTCCCGTCTTGATTCCGTCATCGCCCTCGCCCGCCACCGCGGCTTCGTCTTCCAGGCCGGTGAGATCTACGGCGGTAGCCGGTCGGCCTGGGACTACGGGCCCCTCGGTGTGGAGCTCAAGGAGAACATCAAGAAGCAGTGGTGGCGGTTCATGGTCACCAGCCGCGACGACGTCGTGGGTCTGGACTCCTCGGTCATCCTGCCGCGCAAGGTCTGGGAGGCCTCCGGCCACGTTGAGGTCTTCTCCGACCCGCTCGTGGAGTGCACCAGCTGCCACAAGCGCTTCCGCGAGGACCACCTCGTGGAGGAGTTCGAGGAGAAGAAAGGCCGCCCACCCGAGGGCGGCATCGACGGCATCGCCTGCCCCAACTGCGGCAACCGGCACACCTGGACCGAGCCGCGCGCGTTCTCCGGCCTGCTCAAGACCTTCCTCGGGCCGGTCGACGACGAGGCCGGCATGCACTACCTGCGCCCCGAAACCGCGCAGGGGATCTTCGTGAACTTCGCCAACGTCCTGCAGGCCGCACGCATGAAGCCCCCGTTCGGCATCGGCCAGATCGGCAAGAGCTTCCGCAACGAGATCACCCCCGGAAACTTCATCTTCCGCACCCGCGAGTTCGAGCAGATGGAGATGGAATTCTTCGTCGAACCCGGCACCGACGAGGAGTGGCACCAGTACTGGATCGACCAGCGGATGAGCTGGTACACGGGCCTGGGCATCAACATCGACAACCTGCGCTTGTTCGAGCACCCCGCGGAGAAGCTCTCGCACTACTCCAAGCGCACCGTCGACATCGAGTACCGCTTCGGCTTCTCCGGCAGCGAGTTCGGCGAGCTCGAGGGTGTGGCCAACCGCACCGACTTCGACCTCAAGACGCATTCGGAGGCCTCCGGCAAGGACCTCTCCTACTTCGACCAGACCAAGAACGAACGTTGGGTCCCCTACGTGATCGAGCCCGCGGCCGGTCTGACCCGTTCGCTGATGGCGTTCCTGGTGGATGCGTACAACGAGGAAGAGGTTCCCAACGCGAAGGGCGGCGTCGACAAGCGCACCGTGCTCAAGCTCGACCCGCGCCTGGCCCCGATCAAGGCCGCCGTGCTGCCGCTGAGCCGTAACGAGGCCCTCTCGCCGATGGCCCGCTCGCTGGCCGCGCGTCTGCGCGAGTCCTGGAACGTGGACTTCGACGACGCCGGCGCCATCGGGCGCCGCTACCGCCGCCAGGACGAGATCGGCACGCCGTACTGCATCACGGTGGACTTCGACTCGCTCGAGGACCAGGCCGTCACCGTGCGTGACCGCGACACCATGGCGCAGGAGCGCGTGCCCCTGGCCGAGCTCGACGCGTACCTGGCCGTGCGCCTGCGCGGAGCGTAACCGCCCGCCGCATCCGCACCCCGGCCGATCCCAAACCCGGCAGGGGAGCATAACTCCTGCAATTTTTTAGAAACCGGCCCAAAACCGGCTGTTTTGCCCCCGTGCGGCAGAAATAGCAGGAGTTATGCATCCTGCCCGCCGGGGGTGCCGGGGTGGCTAGGGCAGGGTCAGGTCTATCAGGGTGACGCCGGCGGCGGGCAGGGGCGCCGACATGGCGGCCAGGGCCGCGGGGGCATCCGCCAGCGGGATCCGGGTGCTGATCAGGTCCTGCGGGCGCAGCCGGCCGCTGGCCACCAGGGCCATCAGCTCGGGGTAGTCGCTGGCGGGCATGCCGTGGCTGCCGAGCACGGCCAGTTCACGGCCGATCACCACGCCCAGAGGCACGACGGGATCCTTGGCGAGCAGGCCGATCTGCACGTGCCGGCCGCGGGTGGCCAGCGAGCGGATGGCGATCCCCACCGTGTTCTCCCGGCCGAGCGCCTCAACCGACACCTGGGCGCCGCCGTCCGAGAGCAGGCGCAGCCGGTCCACCACCGCGGCGTCGGTCATGACGCTGGAGTTGACCGTATAGGCGGCACCGGCCCGCGCGGCCGCGGCCAGGGCGTCCACGCTGATGTCCACGGCGATCACCCGGGCGCCGAGCGCCTGGCCGATCATCACCGCGGAGAGGCCCACCCCGCCGCAGCCGATCACCACGAGGGTTTCGCCGGCCATGAGCTTCGCCTGGTGCACGAGCCCGCGGTATGACGTGGCGAACCGGCACCCGAGCAGGGCGGCGGCACCGGCGTCGAGGTCGTCCGGCACCGCGATGAGGTTGACGTCGGCGTGGTGCAGCGCCACCCGCTCGGCGTAGGAGCCCCAGTGGGTGAAGCCGGGTTGGGTCTGGTTACGACAGACCTGGGCGTTGCCGCTGGCGCACTCCGGGCAGTCGCCGCAGGCGCAGACGAACGGTACCGTGACCCGCTGGCCCACCGTGAACCGGGTGACCACGGGGCCGACGGCGTCGATCACGCCGACGAGCTCGTGGCCCGGTACGTGCGGCAGGGTGATGTCGGCGTCATGGCCCAGCCAGCCGTGCCAGTCGCTGCGGCAGAGCCCGGTGGCCTCCACCCGCACCACGACGCCGGCGGCGCTGGGCTCGGGATCGGCGACCTCGCGGAGCACCGGCAGCGCACCGAAGTGATCGAACCAGACGGCCTTCATGTCGGGACGTCAGGACGCGGCGTCGGAGATGCCGGCCGCCCCGGGCAGCTCGACGGCTGCCACTGCGGAGTCCGGCAGGGTCACCTCGATGCCGAACAGGGCGTCGAGTCCGCCGAGGAACGCTTCCTGATCGCCGGCACGGGCCAGCTCCCGGGAGCGCACCATGGGCGTGTGCAGCAGCACCCCGGCGAGGTGCCGCAGGGCGGACTCGGTTTGCTCGCTGGTGTCGCCGCGCCGCCTGGCCCGTTCGATTTCGCCGTCGAGGATGTCGAAGACATGCGAGCGCAGGGCCACGACGGCGGGCGCCAGGCTCTGCTCCTCGGCCACGGCCGAGAACTTCCTGGCGGCGCGGCCGACCAGCTTGCGGGCCTCGCTCGTGGCGTTCAGTTGTTCGAGGGGTGCGTGGATGCGGATGGTCTCGAGGTCGAGCAGCT
The DNA here is from genome assembly GCF_004402695.1 of Cryobacterium adonitolivorans. Taxonomy (GTDB): domain Bacteria; phylum Actinomycetota; class Actinomycetes; order Actinomycetales; family Microbacteriaceae; genus Cryobacterium; species Cryobacterium adonitolivorans. The sequence goes on from NZ_SOFL01000047.1 coordinate 43,886, forward strand.
CCACTCCGGGCACGTCGCTGACGTCGGGGTCGACGTTGCGCGGCAGGCCGAGGTCGATGACCAGCTGTCTGGCGGCCTCGGCTTCAAGCTCGGGCTCGGAGCCGATGGGGCAGGAGCGCACGGGGCCGGCCTCGGCCCCGGGAACCGATGTTCCGACACCGGCATGCGCTGTGGCGACAAGCCCGCGGCCGGCGGTGAGGATGCCCGCATCGATGACGTGGTGTTCGACGGTGGTGCAGGTGAGGATCAAATCGGCCAGGGCGGTCTCGATGGCCAGGGCGTCGGCATCCGTCGACACCGCCGCAATGTCGTGGGCGACGGCGAATTTCGCGGCGCGGCCCGACGGCGAATAGACCCGCACATCGGTGACGCCGAGATCGCGCAGGGCCGCCAGCGAGGCGCCGGCGTACCGGCCGGTGCCCACCAGCAGCACCCGGGTGTGCGCCCAGTCGGTGACCCGGCTCTCAGCCAGTTCGAGCGCCAGGCGTACGAGGGAGCGGCCGGCGGCGCCGATGCCGGTGTGATTCTTCACACCGCGGGAGGTCTGCGAGGCGCGCTGGAACAGGCGCTCCAGTTCGGGGCTGGTGGTGCCGGCGGCGCGGGCCTCCTCGAGGGAGCGGCGCACCTGGCCGGCGATCTCGCCCTCACCGACGACCACGGATTCGAGCCCGCTGGTCACGGCGAAGAGGTGCTCGGCCACGCCGTTGCCGTGCACGAGATCGAGGGTGTCGCGCAGCAGGGCGGCGCTCACGCCGGTGCTCGCGCTCACGGCGTCGATCGCGGCGTAGACCGCGGGAAGCGGCGAGACCCCGAACGGTTCGTCCAGGTCGAGGTAGGCCTCGAAGCGGTTACAGGTGGCGACGACTACGGCCCCGCTGAGGGCATCGTGCCCCGTGAGCATCCCGCCCGCCGCTGAATCCGCGCCCACAGACAGCTTTTCGAGCACGTCGAAGCTGGAGTTCTTGTGGTTCGCGGACAAACAAATCAACACCGCTTGATTCTACGGTGTGCGCAACAACACCTCGAATCGTTCCCCCGGCCGATGTAGAGGAGAATCGAACGTGATGAACCTCGAGACGACGCACCCACTTTCTTCCGGCCTCACCGCGGACTCCCGGCTCGTCCGGGCGTACCAGGGCACCCGGCCAGACGTGACTCCGGTCTGGTTTATGCGCCAGGCCGGCCGTTCCCTGCCCGAATACCGTGAGCTGCGGGTGGGCACCCAGATGCTCGACGCCTGCCTGGACCCCGCGATGGCCAGCGAAATCACCCTGCAGCCGATCCGTCGGCACGGCGTCGACGCCGGCATCCTGTTCAGCGACATCGTCGTTCCTCTCAAGCTCGTGGGCGTCGATGTCGAGATCGTGGCGGGCCGCGGGCCGGTGCTCGCCCGAGCGGTGCGCACCGCGGCGGATGTCGACCGCCTCACCGCGCTGGACCCTGCCGTGCTCGACACCGCGCTGGCCCCCATCAGCGAGGCCGTCGCGCTCACTGTCGCCGCGCTGGGCTCGACACCGCTGATCGGTTTCGCCGGGGCGCCGTTCACCCTCGCCGCCTACATCGTCGAGGGCGGACCGTCCAAGGACCACATCCACGCCCGCACCCTCATGCATTCCGACCCTGAGGCCTGGGCCAAGCTGATGGCCTGGACCGCAGAGGTCACCGGCCGGTTCCTCCGCGCCCAGGTGCTCGCCGGCGCCAGTGCCGCGCAGCTGTTCGATTCCTGGGCCGGTGCCCTCTCTCTCGACGACTACACCCGCTTCGTCGCCCCGGCGTCCACCGCGGCGATTTCGCACGTGCGCGACCTCACCTATTCGGAGCCGGCGTCCGACGCGGCCGCCGATCCGGAGTCGATCCGCCGCAATGTGCCCGTCGTGCACTTCGGCGTCGGAACCGGCGAACTGCTCAAGGCGATGCACGGCATCGGCGCCGACGTCGTCGGGGTGGACTACAGGGTGCCGCTTGATGAGGCCAGCCGGCGCCTCGGCGGCGTCGTGCCCGTTCAGGGCAACATCGACCCGGCCCTGCTCAACGCGCCCTGGCCGGTGCTCGAGGCGCACGTTCTCGACGTGCTCGAGCGCGGCCGCACGGCGCCGTCGCACGTGCTCAACCTGGGCCACGGCGTGCCGCCGGAGACGAACCCCGACGTGCTCACCCGGCTGGTCGAGTTCGTGCACACCACGACGTCGAACGCCTCCACCGCTCAGTAGAGCCCGTGCCGGTGGTAGCCGCCGGCAGAAAGCAAGGTCATGAAGGACGTCTTGGTCATCGGCGGAGGTGTCGCCGGCCTGGTGGCCGCCCGCGAGTGCGCCCACCTCGGGCTCAGCGTTGCCGTGCTGGAGGCTGCCGACACTGTCGGCGGCGCCGTGGCCGGCCACGAGGTCGCGGGCCTGCAGCTCGACGCCGGCGCGGAGAGCTTCGCCGTGCGCGGCAACACGGTTGCGGCCTTCATCGCCGGCCTCGGCCTCACCAACGAGATCGTCGAACCCAACCCGGCCGGGGCCTGGCTGCACCTGCCGGCGCACCGGCCCGGCGGCGCACCAGTGTCGGTGCCGCTGCCTAAGGCCGGCGTGCTCGGCATTCCCGGGTCTCCGTTGGCCGATGACGTGCGCCGAGCGATCGGCTGGTCCGGCGCCCTCCGCGCCTACGCCGACCGGCTGATGCCGGTGCTCAAGATCGGCCGCGAGCAGAGCCTCGGCGAGCTCGTCGGCAAGCGGATGGGGACGAAAGTGCTCGAACGCCTGGTCAACCCGGTCGCCGGCGGGGTCTACGCCACCGCGGCCGCCGACCTCGAGGTCGACGTCGTGGCCCCCGGCCTCAACCGCGCCCTCACCACAGCCGGCTCGCTCTCCGGCGCCGTCACCGCCCTGCGCACCGCCGCGCCGGCCGGTTCCGCCGTTCGGGGGCTGAACGGCGGCATGCACCGCCTGGTCGACGCCCTCGTCGCCGACCTCGACACCTACGACGTCGAGATCCGCACGCACACCGCCGTGACCGGCCTCACGCCGGTCGACGTCAGGTCGACCGACGACGCAGAGGCCACGACCCGCACCTGGGTCGTCTCGCTCCTTCCGGCGACGGATGCCACGACCGGCGCCGCAGCCGACGATCCGAACACCGCCTCGGCCCGGCACATCATCCTCGCCGTGCCCGCGGCGGCCGCTCTGGTCCTGCTGGCCCCGCTCGGCGCCGAGTTCGCCGCCCTCGCCGCACTCGACTGGCCGGAACCGGCCGCCGTTGAACTCGCCACCCTGGTACTCGACGCCCCGGCGCTGGACGCGCACCCGCGCGGCACCGGCGCGCTCGTGGCCGAGGGCACCCCAGGCGTCACCGCCAAGGCGATCACCCACGTCACCGCCAAGTGGGCCTGGCTGGCTGCCCTCACACCGCCCGGCCGGCACGTGGTGCGGCTCTCCTACGGACGCGCCGGCGCCCCGGTGCCGACCCTCGGACTCAGCGACGACGAGCTGCAGCACCTCGCCGTGCACGATGCCGCCGCCATCCTCGGGGTAAACCTCGCGGACGCCCAGGTGGCCGGTTTCGCCCGCACCCTGTGGGCCGACGGCCTCTCGCCGGCCACGATCGGCGCGCCGGAGCGCATCCGCCGGGTGCGCGAGGTCGTCGACGGCACGCCCGGCCTCGACGTGACCGGCGGCTGGCTCTCCGGCACCGGCCTGGCCTCGGTGATCCCCGATGCCCTCGCGGCGGGTATCCGCGGCAGGCGGGCAGTGCTAGACCTCTGATCAGGACCGTTTTGTGCCACGTACACATGTGCGTCCCCGGGCTGGGGGGTTACGCTGGCAATACATGAACGTATAGGAATGGAGTCACAATGCGGGGAAAGCTTCTTTTCATCACGGGTGGCCTCGTCGGCTACGTGCTGGGTGCACGCGCCGGACGTAAGCGCTACGACCAGATCGCGTCGGCCGCTTCAGACCTGTGGAACCGGCCGCCCGTGCAGAGGCGCGTGAACGAGGTCAAGGACTTCGCCCTCGAGCGCGTTGGCGACGTTCCCGGCGCCCTGTACGAAGCGGGCAAGAAGGTCGCCTCCGCCGTGGCGAGCAAGGCCGAGAAGAAGGGTGCTCCGGCGACCGGCGCGTCCGGCGCTGCCACAGCGGCCACGAAGGCCGCTGCGTCTGCCCCGAAGGCCGCCGACGACACCACGGCCGCGCAGTAGTCCCGCCGACGACAGTCCAAGGAAGGATGCCAGTGAGCAACAGCGGGTATAACCCCAAGAGCAAGCAGTCACTGTTCACGCTCCTCAGCGAGCTTCCGGGTCAGATCGTTGATCTGGTCAAGGCCGAGATCGACGCCTTCAAGGCCGACATCTCCGGCAAGGCCAAGAATGTGGGAATCGGCCTGGGCCTGTTCATCGGTGCCGCGGTGTTCGCCTTCTTTTCGATCGTCGTCTTCATCGCGCTGGCCGTGATCGCCCTCGACCTCGTGCTGCCGCTGTGGCTGGCCGCGCTCATCGTGGCCGTCGCGCTGCTGCTGATCGCGGTGATCCTGGCCCTGGTCGGGCTCAGCCGGGTCAAAAAGGGCACTCGCCATGACCCTGAGGGCGTGACCGCGAGCATCCAGAAGGATGTCGACGCATTCAAGGGAGTTGGCGACTATGAGCACTGACAAGACCCCGGAAACCACGCCGGAACACCACAGCACCGCCGAGCTGCGCTCCGAAGCCGACCGGGCCCGTGCCGCGCTCGCCGGCACGCTGGACGCGATCGAGTACAAGCTCAACGTGCCCAAGCAGATCAAGATCAACACCCGGCGATTCACACTCGGGCTGCACAGGCTCGGCGATGACAATCCCCTCGCCCTGGCCGGCATCGCCCTCGGCGCCGCCGCTGCAGCGGGCACGATCGTGTGGTGGGGCGTGAAAACGGTCCTCGACCGCCGCTGATCGCGCGGGTGGGCGGGTCTACTTTTGGCTCTCCGGGCAAAGCGGTGGAGACTAGTACACATGACTCACCCGGCTGCCGGAGAGGCAGTAGACATGACCGTGCCCACCCCCGCTTCACACACCTCGCCAGAGGCTGAACCCACCGAGGCCTCGCCCTCCGGATTCACCCTCTTCACGGTGCTGCGCAAGGATCCGGCGAACCCCGACGACCTCGACGGCCACGACGTGCCGCGTTTCGTCGACGAGCTGGACGACATCATCGGACTCGTCGAAGCCGAGGGTGTGACCCTCCGCGGCATCTACGACGTCTCCGGCCTCCGCGCCGACGCCGACGTGATGCTCTGGACCCACGCCGACGAGGCCCAGACCCTGCAGTGGGCCAACCGCGAGCTGCGCCGCAGCCGTCTGCTCAAGAGCCTGCTGCCCACCTGGAACGCCATGGGCGTGCACCGCGACGCCGAGTTCAACAAGAACCACGTGCCCGGCTTCCTGCGCGGCGTCGAGCCCAAGGGCTGGCTCACCGTCTACCCCTTCGTGCGCAGCTACGAGTGGTACCTGCTGCCAGAGGCCGAACGCAGCAAGATGCTCGCCGACCACGGCCGCAAGGGCGCCGCATTCCGTGGCGCCATCGCGAACACCGTCTCGTCGTTCGCGCTGGGCGATTACGAGTGGCTGCTGCCGATCGAGTCCGACGAGCTCACCGAACTTGTCGACCTGATGCGCGAGCTCCGCGCCACCGACGCCCGCATGCACGTCCGCGAAGAGGTGCCGTTCTACACCGGCCGTCGCATCTCCACCGCCGAGCTCGTGGAGGTCCTGCAGTAATGACGAGCTACGACGCCATCCTCCTCGCCGGCTTCGGCGGGCCAGAGGGCCAGGACGATGTGATTCCTTTCCTGCGCAACGTCACCCGCGGCCGTGGCATCCCCGAGGAGCGCCTCGAAGAGGTTGCGGTGCACTACCGTCACTTCGGCGGCATCAGCCCGATCAACAACCAGAACCGCGTGCTGCGCGCCGCCCTGCAGGCTGAACTGGACCGCCGCGGCATCGCTCTGCCGGTGATCTGGGGAAACCGCAACTGGGCGCCCTACCTGCCGGACACCATCGCCGAAGCTCACGCTGCCGGGCAGGACCGCCTGCTCGCCATCGCCACCAGCGCCTACAGCTCGTACTCCGGCTGCCGGCAGTACCGCGAGGACTTCGCCCAGGCGCTGGACTCGACCGGACTCACCGGCACCGTGCAGATCGACAAGATCCGCCAGTTCTTCGACCACCCCGGCTTCGTCACCCCGTTCATCGAGGGTGTGCGCCAGGGCCTGGCCGACGCCGTGGCCGCGAACCCGGGCATCGACCTCAGCACCGAGGTCGAGGTGCTCTTCAGTACCCACTCGATCCCGTCCACGGATGCCGCCAAGAGCGGCCCTGCCGAACGCGGCTTCGGGGAGGGTGGCGCTTACGCCGCCCAGCACCTGGCCGTCGCCGACCTGGTCATGCAGGGCCTCGACACCCCGTGGCAGCTGGTCTACCAGTCTCGCAGCGGCCCGCCCAGCATGCCGTGGCTCGAGCCCGACATCAACGACGCCATCGCGCTCCTGCCGGCGCGCGGCGTTCGCGCCGTCATCATCGTGCCGCTCGGCTTCGTCAGCGACCACATGGAGGTCATGTGGGACCTCGACAACGAAGCCACCGAAACGGCCAGGGAACACAGCCTCTTCTCGGTGCGCGTTCCCACGCCCGGCGCGGACCCGGTCTTCGTGAGCGGCCTGATCGATCTTGTCGAGGAGCGCCTGAACGACGTGCCCGCCGCGGATCGCCCTGCCCTGACCGACCTCGGCCCCTGGTACGACATCTGTCGGCCGGGTTGCTGCGAGAACGTGCGCCTCGGCTTCAAGCCGGCCGTGGCCGGTGTTGCGCCGTGAGCGTCATCCGCGTCGGCACCCGGGGGAGCGCCCTGGCCATGGCCCAGACCACGGCCGTCGCCAACCGCATCCAGGCGGCGACGGGCGGCGAGGTGGAGATCATCCCGATCACCACACACGGCGACGTGTCCCGCGAGTCCCTCTCCAGCCTGGGCGGCACCGGCGTCTTCGCCAGCGCCCTGCGCGAAGCCCTGCTGAACGACGAGTGCGACGTTGTCGTGCACTCGTTCAAGGACCTGCCCACCGAACCGTACGCGGGCCTGGTCATCGGCGCGACGCCCAAACGCGCCGACGCCAGGGACGTGCTCTGCGCGCGGGACGGTTTCACCCTGGCCACGCTGCCTGAGGGCGCCAAGGTCGGCACCGGGTCGCCCCGCCGGGCCGCCCAGCTCCGGGAAAAGCGTCCAGACGTCGAGGTCGTCGACATCCGCGGCAACGTCGGGACCCGGCTCGCGCTGGTCTCCGACGAGAAGCTGCACGCCGTGGTGCTCGCCGCAGCTGGCCTGGGCCGGCTCGGCCTGCTGGAGAACATGGCCACCGACTACCTCGAACTCTCCGACTGGCCCACGGCGCCCGGGCAGGGTGCCCTGGCAATCGAGGTGCGAGAGGGCAAGCCTGACCGCCTGCTCAGCAAGGCCCTCGCCGTGCTCAACCACGCCACCACCCAAGCCACCGTGACCGCCGAGCGCCACGTGCTCGCCCGGCTCGAGGCCGGCTGCGCGGCCCCGATCGGGGCCACCGCCGTGATCGACGACGGACTGCTCTTCCTCACCGCCACCGTGTACAGCCCGGACGGCACCCGCCGGATCACCGCGTCGCACGCGGCGACCCCCGAGTCGCACTCCGTCGCCGACTTGCAGGACGCCGCCGTGGACATCGCCGAGCGCGCCGCCAGGGAGCTTCTCGCCGGCGGCGCGGCCGAGTTCGCACCGCTCTCGGTGACCTCGTGAGCGCCGTGCGGTACAACCTCGACAAGCCCCTGGCCGGTTGGCGGGTCCTGGTGCCCCGCGGCGGCCCCTGGGGCGACCAGGTGGCCGCGAACCTGCGCTCCCGCGGCGCCTTGCCGATCGTCGCGCCGATGATCAACTTCGCGCCCACCGAGGATGCCGCCGCGCTCGACGCCGCACTGGCACGGCTCGCGGCCGGCGACTTCGACTGGATGACGGTCACCAGCGCCACCACCGTCGACGTGCTCGCCTCGCACCGGGCCGTCGTGGCGTCGGGCACCCGCATCGCCGCGGTCGGCGAGACCACCGCCGCCGCGCTCGTGGCCGCGGGCTACCACGTGGACATAGTCCCATCGGAGGACAACTCCGCCAAGGGCCTGCTCGCCGACTGGGAGGCCGCCACGCACGGCGTTATCCCGCTGCGGGTGCTCACCCTGCGCTCCGAGATCGCCAAGCCGCTGCTCACCGAGGGGCTGCGCCGCATCGGACACGACGTCGAGTCCGTCGTCGCGTACCGCACCGTCGGTGTGCCGGTCTCTGACCGGGTCGTCGCCGACATCAAGGCCGGTCGCGTGCACGCCGTCCTGGTCACCAGCGGCAGCGTCGCGCAACAGGTGCAGGACCAGCTCGGCCCGATCCCCCGGACCACCCTGGTCGCCTGCATCGGCCCGCGTACGGCGAAGGATGCGGAGGCCATCGGTCTGCGTGTCGACGTCGTCGCCGACGAGCGCAGCGCGGAGTCCCTCATCGAGGCCCTCGTGCGCCTCGCTCCGCGGGACCTGTAGAACAGCTGGGAAGGCGTTGCACTGTGTGCGTGGTTGCACTTAGTGTAAGCATGTGACTCCGTCCCTCATCGCCCCCGATCGGCGTGCCGAACTCAAGGCGCGGCATCGTCGGGCGATTCTGGATGCCGCGGACGCGCTCATCCGCGAACGGGGCACGCCCCACTTCAGTGTCTCCGAACTCGCCGACCGTGCCGACGTTTCCCGGCGCACGGTGTTCAACCACTTCACCTCGCTCGACGACGTGATCATGACGACCTGCACCCGGTTGCTCGGCGTCGCCGTCGATGACTTCCGGGCGGCCACGCAGGCGACGCCAGCGGGAGACGGCAGCCGGGTGGCCCTCTTCGAGGAGATCACCACGGCACTTCGCGCCGTCGACCTGCCCACCGTGGTCTCCTACCTTTGGGGGGTGCTCGCCGGGGACGGCGAAAACGGCCGCTCCCAGCACGCCCTCACCGATGTCTTCACCCGCGCCACCGATCAGCTCTCCATCGAGATCGCCGATCGCAGCACAGCGATCGACGCGTTCGAGGTGGCGATCCTGGTCAGCTCGGTGATGAACGGCGTCGCAGTGGTGGCAGTGCACTGGATAGCCCGCACGGGCGCCACACTCGACGAGGCCTCCCGAACGGTGTGGGATGACCTGATCGACCGCCTCATCGCCTCCATCCGGAACGGCTATTCAGCCGCCGGCTGACCCGCACTCTTCTGTACCCACCACCTCTCTTCCCGATGACGCGATGCGAGTTTCCCTCCGCTCACTAGGCACACACGAAAGAACCTGAGGACTATGGCATCCCTTCTCTACCGACTCGGTCGGTTCTCCGCCCGCCGGGCCTGGCTGGTCATCGTCGCGTGGCTGGTCATCCTCGGCCTCGCCGGTGGCGCCTTCGCCCTCTTCGGCGGCACGCTCACCTCCTCGGTGAGCATCCCGGGCACCGCCACCCAGAAGGTCAGCGACGAGCTCGCCGAGAAGTTCCCCGCCGCCAGCGGCGGACGGGGCACCGTCGTCTTCACCACCACCGACGACTCGGCGTTCACGGCCGAACAGAAAACCGCTATCGGTGAGCTGCTCGCTGACACCGTCGAGCTCGACAACGTGACCTCCAGTACGAATCCCTTCGACACGCAGGCGCAGATCGACGATCAGGCCCAGCAGATCGTCAACGGCCGTCAGCAGATCATCGACGGCACGACCCAGATCGATGCCGGGCAGGCGCAGCTCGACGCGGCCACCGCCCAGCTCGATGCGGGCCAGGCGCAGCTCGACGCCGCCCGCAGCCAGGCGGAGGCGGCCGGGCAACTCGCCGCCGCCCAGCCGACGCTCGATGAGAAGCAGGCCCAGCTCGACGCGGGCGCGGCCGCCGTGGCCGAGCAGCAGGCCATGCTCGATGAGGGCCGCACCGCAGTCGAGACGCAGAGCACCACTCTGGAGCAGGGCTCCGACCTGCTCGACCTGGCCGCGGGCATCCGCCAGGTATCGGCCGATGAGACGACCGCCGTCGCGAGCCTGCAGTTCGACACGTCGCTCAACCAGGTTCCTGCCGAGTCGAAGGAGGCGATCGTCGAGGAGATGGACAACGCCGGGATCGATGGGGTCACCGCCGAGGTGTCCAACGACATCGCCGCCAGCATCCCCGAAATCCTCGGCCCGGGCGAGATCGGCGGCGTGATCATCGCGGCCGTCGTGTTGTTCGTCATGCTCGGCACGCTGATCGGTGCGGGTCTTCCGCTGCTGAACGCGCTCATCGGCGTCGGTGTCGGCGTGCTCGCGTCGCTCGCCCTGTCCGGCAGCGTCGAGATGCTCTCCGTCACCCCGGTCCTGGGCGTCATGCTCGGGCTCGCGGTCGGCATCGACTACTCGCTCTTCATCCTCAACCGGCATCGCACCCAACTGCGCAACGGAGTGGCACTGCAGGAGTCGATCGGGCTGGCGAACGGCACCTCCGGCAACGCCGTGGTGTTCGCCGGCGCCACAGTGCTCATCGCCCTGCTCGCCCTCAACCTCACCGGAATCCCGTTCCTCGGCCTGATGGGCACCGTCGGCGCCGTCTGTGTTTTCGTCGCGATCCTCATCGCGATCACCCTGACGCCGGCGCTGCTGGGCCTGGTCGGCACGAAGATCCTCACCAGGAAGGCGCGTGGGCACATCGGCACCCCCTCCGCCAAGGTCGCGGCGCCGATCAAGCCGATGAACACGGTGCGCGCGGTCGTGACCGTGATCGCGGGCATCGCCGTGCTGCTGATCGTGGCGATCCCCGCGCTCTCCATGCGCCTGGGGCTCCCGGCCGGATCGTCCGAGCCGCTCGACTCGAGCGCATACCGGGCCTACAAGCTCGTCGACGACAAGTTCGGCGCCGGCGTGAACGGCCCTCTGCTCGTGGTCGCCGACCTCGAGGCGGCCATCACCGACGAGGAGCTGATCGCCGAACAGGTGCGCATCGGAACCGCGCTCAAGGCGGAGAACGGTGTCGTCGCGGTCGCACCCATCGGTGCGTCGGACGATGACCTGCTGCTCGCCTTCCAGGTCATCCCAGAGGACGGGCCGAACAGCGAGTCGACCGAACAGCTTGTGCGGGACCTGCGAAACCTCGACATCGACGGTGTCAGCTCGCTCGGCGTCGCCGGCAACGCATCCGGCAACATCGATGTCAGCGAGAAACTCGCCGACGCGCTGCCGTTGTACCTGCTCGTGGTCGTCGGACTCTCGTTGATCATCCTGATCTTCGTGTTCCGCTCGATCCTGGTGCCGGTCACTGCGACCCTCGGATTCGTGCTCTCGTTGTTCGCCTCGTTCGGCGCGATCACGGCGGTCTTCCAGTGGGGCTGGCTCGGAGCGCTGTTCGGCATCCACGACCCGGGGCCGATCCTGAGCTTCCTGCCCATCCTGGTGGTCGGCGTGCTGTTCGGCCTTGCGATGGACTACCAGCTGTTCCTGGTCAGCGGCATGCGCGAAGCGTACGCTCACGGCGCACCGGCGCGGATGGCGGTGCAGCGCGGTTTCCACGCCGGGCGCACCGTGGTCATCGCGGCCGCGCTGATCATGGCCTCGGTCTTCTCCGGTTTCGTCTTCTCGAACTCGGTGATGATCCAGTCGATCGGCTTCGGGCTCGCCATCGGCGTGCTGCTCGACGCCTTCGTGGTGCGGCTGCTCATCATCCCGGCCGTGATGCACCTGCTGGGCGACGCGGCCTGGTGGCTGCCGAAGTGGCTGGAGCGCATCCTGCCCAACGTCGACGTGGAGGGTGCATCGCTCGAGCGCACGCACCCGGTACACCCGACGGCCGATCCCGAGCTCGTCACCACCCCGAGCGCGTAGGCGCACACCGACGGCGCGAACTCCGCTTTGATGACGGCGCGGCCCGATCCCCTCACGGATCGGTCCGCGCCGTTTCCGCACCCACCCGCGCAGCCAGGGCCGCGCACCCAGGCGGGAGGCCTAGGCTGGTCGGGTGATAAACCCCGTCATCCGCCCGCGACGACTGCGCAGCACCCCCGCGCTCCGCCGCCTGGCCAGCGAAACCCGTGTCCACCCCGCCGAGCTCGTTCTGCCGCTCTTCGTGCGTGAGGGCAACGAATCCACCCCGATCTCCTCGATGCCGGGCATCGTGCAGCACAGCGTCGACGCCGCACGCCGCGCCGTGGCCGAGGCCGCAGCGGCCGGAATCGGCGGGGTGATGCTGTTCGGTGTGCCGACCGTGCGCGACGCCACCGGCACTGGTGCGACCGATCCCGACGGCATCCTGAACGCCGCCACCCGCGCCGTGGTCGCCGAGGTGGGCGACGCCCTGGTGGTGCAGACCGACCTGTGCCTGGACGAATTCACCGACCACGGCCACTGCGGTGTGCTCGCCACCGACGGCCACGTCGACAACGACGCCACGCTGCTGCGTTACAACGACATGGCGCTCGCGCAGGCGGAGGCCGGTTCGGCGCTGCTGGGCCTGTCCGGAATGATGGACGGTCAGGTCGCCTCGGTGCGCGCCACCCTCGACGCCGCCGGCTATGCCGACACCGCCGTGCTGGCCTACTCCGCCAAGTACGCCTCCGCCTACTACGGCCCGTTCCGCGAGGCCGTGCAGTCCACCCTCGTCGGCGACCGCCGCACCTACCAGCTCGACCCCGCCAACCGGCGCGAGGGCGTGCGTGAGGCCCGCATCGACATCGACGAGGGCGCCGACGTGGTCATGGTCAAGCCCGCGGGCAGCTACCTCGACGTGCTCGCCGAGGTTGTCGCGATGAGCGAGGTTCCCGTCTGGGCGTACCAGGTCTCCGGCGAATACGCCATGATCGAGGCCGCCGCCGCGCGGGGCTGGATCGACCGCCGCCGCGCGATCGAGGAGTCGGTGCTCAGCATCCGCCGTGCCGGTGCCGACGCCATTCTCACCTACTGGGCCGTCGAACTCGCCGCCTGGCTCACCGAAACGGATGCCCGATGACGCACATCACTCACAACGACGAGCTCTTCGCCCGCGCGCAGCTCTCCATCCCCGGCGGCGTCAATTCGCCGGTGCGTGCCTTCCGGTCGGTCGGCGGCACCCCGCTGTTCCTGGTGAAGGCGGCCGGCGCCTACGTCACCGACTCGGACGGTCGCGAGTACGTCGACCTGGTCAGCTCGTGGGGCCCGGCGATCCTCGGCCACGCGCACCCCGCCGTGGTCAGCGCCGTGCAGGAGGCCGCCGCCCTGGGTCTGTCGTTCGGCGCCTCCACGCCCGGCGAGACCGTGCTCGCCGAGCTGATCAAGGACCGCGTCGGCGCCATCGAGAAGCTGCGCCTGGTTTCCACCGGCACGGAGGCCACCATGACGGCCATCCGCCTGGCCCGCGGGTTCACCCAGCGTGACCTGCTGATCAAGTTCGCCGGCCACTACCACGGCCACTCCGACGGCCTGCTGGCCGAGGCCGGCTCCGGCCTGGCCACCCTCGCGCTGCCCGGCTCGGCCGGCGTCACCGCGGCCACCGCCGCGCAGACCCTGGTGCTGCCCTACAACGACCTCGACGCCGTGCGCGCCGCTTTCGAGGCGCACCCGGGCCGCATCGCCGCCGTGATCACCGAGGCCGCCGCCGCCAACATGGGCGTCGTCGCCCCGGATACCGGCTTCAACGCGGCCCTCTGCGACCTCGCGCACGAGTACGGCGCCCTGCTCATCGTCGACGAGGTGCTCACCGGCTTCCGGGTCAACCCCGGCGGCTACTGGGCCCTGCAGGCCGCCGACGGCGAGACCTACACGCCGGACCTGTTCACCTACGGCAAGGTCATCGGCGGCGGCCTGCCGGTCGCCGCGCTCGGTGGCCGGGCCGACGTGATGGACTTCCTGGCCCCGGCCGGCCCGGTCTACCAGGCCGGAACGCTCTCGGGTAATCCGGTGGCCGTTGCCGCCGGCATCGCAACCCTCACCGCGGCCGACGCGCACGTGTACGCGCGCCTCGACGAGACCGCCGAGCTGCTCTCCGAGGCCGTCTCCAGTGCACTCTTCGCCGAGGGTGTCGCGCACAGCGTGCAGCACGCCGGCAACCTGTTCAGCTTCGTCTTCGGCCAGGACGCCGCGATCACGCCGCCGCGCAGCTACGCCGAGGTGCAGCGCCAGGAAACCTACCGCTACGGGCCGTTCTTCCACTCCATGCTCGAAAGCGGCGTCTCCCTGCCGCCGTCGGTGTTCGAGGCCTGGTTCGTCTCCGCCGCCCACGACGGCGACTCGATCGGCAAGATCCTCGAGGCACTGCCGGCCGCGGCGAAGGCGGCCGCCGAGGCGCGTCCGACGGCCTAGCTCGGGTTCCACCGCGGCCGACTGTTGCCGAATCGGACATGTGCGTCCGGCGCGCTGGGCGCACATGTCCGCGCGGGCAACAGAAGCGGGGTGTCGGGGCGGGTCCGGCGCGGCGGCGTTATGTCTTTGTGAGTTAGCGACAAGAGGTTTTCCGGCCGGACCGGGCAGACTGGGGGAATGGCTTCTTTGCGCGTACACCCCGACCGGCTGGAGATTCATCTGACGGCAGCGGAGAAGACGCTGGCGTTCCGCCGGGAAGACCTGGTGATCCAGCGCGAGAACATCCGGTCGGTGACGATCACGGATGATCCGTGGATCTGGGTGCGCGGCATCCGTGCCCCCGGCGCCCTCGTGCCGCTGGTCGTGGCCGTCGGCGTGTGGAAGTTCCACGGTGGCAAGGATTTCCTCGCCATCAAGCGCAGGCGCCAGGCCGTCGTGATCGACCTGATCGGCGACGACTTCGCCCGGGTGATCCTGTCGACCAACCACGCACCTGACCTCATCGCCTCCCTGAAGCTTGAGGCCACCGACGCGCAGGACGTGCCGGAGCTCGACGAGCCGACAGCGGCCGAGCAGCCTGCCGAGCCGACGTCGCCGGTCAAGCCGGCCAAGCCGGCCAAACGGATCCGAACCCCCAAGGTCGCCAAGGCTGTCGAGCTCACCGAGCCGGCAGTGTCGGCCGCACCGGTGAAGCCGGCCCGGCGGGCCAGGCCCGCCACGGTCGCCACGGTCGTCGAACCCGCTGAAACAACTGAGACGATCAAGCCGGCCAAGCGGGCGTCCCGCGCCAAGGTGACACCTCTTGCCGAGAGCGCCGCCGACCCGGTGGACCTGCCGGTCGCCGAGCCGGTCGACGTGCCGGAGGCGACCGCGTAGGTCGCCCGGTTCGTGCGGGGTCAGCGAATGGTGCTGGCCCGCACGTGGATGCGTTCGCCCGTCTGGCCGAACAGGCTGAGGATCTCCGTCGGCTCGGGTCCCGCGCTGCCGAAGGCGTGCGGCACCCTGGTGTCGAACTCGGCAACCTCGCCCACCCCGAGGATCATGTCGTGCTCGCCGAGCATCAGGCGCAGGCGACCGCTCAGCACGTAGAACCAGTCGAATCCCTCGTGGCTGCGCTGCTCGAGCTGCTCGTCGCCGGTGCGCCCGGGGATGATCATCTTGAACGCCTGCAGGCCGCCCGCGGTACGGCTGAGCGGAACGAAGGTGCGGCCATGGCGCGTGAACGGTCGCTGATCCAGGCGCGGGTCGTCGGCGGCGGGAGTATGCACGAGGTCGTCGATGGTCACGTCATGGGCACTCGAGAGAGCGAGCAGTAGCTCCAGGGTGGGCTTGCGCTGCCCGGACTCGAGGCGGGAGAGGGTGCTCTCCGAGATTCCGGTGGTCGCGGAGAGCTGCGCCTGGGTGCGCCCGCTCTGCAGGCGCAGCTCGCGCAGCCGGGCACCGACGTTTTGGGCAACGGATGGCGGGTCTGAGGTCATGCACCCATCGTGCCAGACCGGCAAGCCATCTTGCGTTCCCTATGCCAGGCGGTCGAGGAACGCGATCGTGCGCGCCAGGATGAGCTCGGCGATCTCCTCGTCGTATTCGTCCAGGCTGGGATCGGCGACGAGATGGGCGGAGCCCGGGTAGATGAACAGCTCGGCCGCACCGGCATCCTCGGCGAGCTCCTCGACCTCGAGCAGCTCGATCCACTCGTCCTCCGCGGTCACGTGCAGTTGCAGCGCCACCGTGGCGGGCCAGTCCGATCCGAACATCGCGGCCGGCACCCCGCCGTGGAACAGCAGCGCGCCGACAGCGCCGCTGCGGGTCTGGGCGAGCTTCTGGGCGGGCAGGGTGCCGAGCGAGAAGCCCGCGTAGACCGTGTCCGCAGGCAACCCATCCGCTGCCCGTTCGCCACGCTCGATAATGGTGTCGAAGCCAGTCTTCTCGGCGTGCGCGACGCCGGCGTCGATGGTGTCGAAGGTCAGGCCGTCGTAGAGGTCGGGCACGACAACGTCGTGGCCCGCGTCCCGCAAGCGCTGGGCGAAGTCCGCCACCCCTTCGGTGAGGCCCTGCGCGTGGTGAAAGAGGATGACGTGGGTCACAACGGTCCTTTCGGCGGGTCCTGCCCGGCCGGGAACCTAGGCGAACAGGAAGAGGATGAATCCAATCAGCGGCAGCGTACCCTGCGTGAGGGCAGACCTGACCCTGCCGGGCCCAGAGGTGGTCAGAATGATGGCGGCGACGAACATCGAGGCCGTGCTGAACAGGATCAGCGCCGCCCCAGCCTCCTCGGGGCCGCCGAAGTACAGGAACAGCCCGATGACGGCGCCCACCGCGAGAAAGAGGTTGTAGAAACCTTGGTTGTAGGCCAGGACCCTGGTGGTCTCCGCCTCGGTTTGGCTGGCCAGGCCGAAGCGCTGCCAGGTCTTCGGCCGGGTCCACCAAGCGCTCTCCATCAGGAAGATGTAGACGTGCAGCACCGCCGCGAGAGCGATGAAAACGGATGCGACGGTGGCCATTCCGTCAGCCTAGCCGGGCGGTGCCGTCGTGGCAGATGTCGGCGGGATCAGTGACGCACGTCGACGACGGTGCGGCCATGCATCCGTCCGGCCAGGATGTCCCCGGCCGCGGCGAACGAGTCCTCGAGCGTGATGACCGAGGTCAGGCTGTCGAGCAGCTCGAGGTCGACCTCGGTCGCGAGGTGCGCCCAGGCCTCTTCGCGAAGCGCCAGGGGGGCCTCGACCGAATTGATGCCGGCCAGGGTGACCGCCCGCAGGATGAAGGGCATCACGGTGGTAGGCAGGTCGGCGCCCTGGGCCAGCCCGCAGGAGGCCACCACGCCGCCCTGGTCGGTCTGGGCGAGGATGTTGGCGAGGGTGAAGCTGCCGACGGAATCGACCGCGCCCGCCCAGCGCTGGGTCTGCAGGGGTTTGCCTGCCTCGTCGAGAGTGTGCCGGTCGAGGATCTGGGCGGCTCCGAGACCGCGCAGATAGTCGCCGAGCTCGTCGCCGCGGCCGGTGGAGGCGACCACGCGGTAGCCGCGAGCCGCGAGCAGGGCGATCGCGATCGAACCGACGCCGCCGGCCGCGCCGGTCACGAGCACATCGCCGGAGTCCGGGGCCACCCCGCCGCGTTCGAGGGCGAGCACGGCGAGCATGGCCGTGAAGCCGGCGGTGCCGATGGCGGCGGCGCGCTCGGCGCTCACGGCCTCGGGCAGGCGCACCAGGGAGCCGCCGGAAACGCGGGCCCGTTCGGCGAAGCCGCCGTGGTGGCTTTCGCCGATCCCGGCGCCGTTGAGGATTACGTGGTCGCCGGCCGCCCAGCGCGGGTCACTGCTCGACTCGACCGTGCCCACCAGGTCGATGCCCGCGATCAGCGGCCAGACCCTGGCCACGCCGGGCTTGCCCATCAGAGCCAGGCCGTCCTTGTAATTGATGCTGGAGAACTCCACCGCCACGGTGACGTCGCCGTCCATCAGCGCATCATTCCCGATTGTGGTCAGTGCGGAGGATTGAGTGCGCTTGCCCGACTCATCCTCGGTGCGGGTGACGACGATCGCGCGGAATTCTGTAGCAGACATGACTTCACCCTAGACCCGGGATATGTGTCAGATCCGGCCGCACACCGGGCCTTTCTGCCCAAAACGCTTTTAGGTGACGTCGCGCTTCCAGCTGATGAAGTAGCCGCCGACGGTG
Organism: Cryobacterium adonitolivorans; assembly: GCF_004402695.1. Lineage (GTDB taxonomy): Bacteria > Actinomycetota > Actinomycetes > Actinomycetales > Microbacteriaceae > Cryobacterium > Cryobacterium adonitolivorans. The sequence continues at coordinate 61,884 of NZ_SOFL01000047.1, forward strand.
GCGACCAGCCCATAGGCCAGCAGTGCCAGGCCGCCCTGCCAGGGCTCTAGCACGGTCCCGCCGGGGCTGGCCAGGGTGAAGAAACTCGCGCCCACGAGGGCGTCGGAGGCGGCGCCGGGCAGGAACTTGCCGATGTCCGCGGTCACCTCGGTGAACGCCGCGGCGAAGCGCAGCAGTGGCTCAACGAACTGGGTGAACGCGAGCACGATCACGATCGACGCGACCTGGCTCGGCACGAGCACACCCAGACCCACGCCGATCACGGCCCAGAGTGCCATGGCGAGCACGGTGCGCCCGATCAGCGCCCAGGTCTCGCCGTCGGCGAGCAGCGGGTCAACGCCGAAGCCGCCGAGCACCAGCGCGCCGACGCCGACGGATGCGGCCAGGCCGACAACGCCGAGAGCCGCGCCCACCACGAACAGGCTGATCGTCTTGGCGCCCAGCACCCGACCGCGCTTCGGGGTGGCGAGGAAGGTGGGCGTGAGGGTCTGGTGCCGGAACTCGCCCGTGGTTGCCAGCGCACCCAGCAGCACCGGGAAGACGTACCCCACCGAGGAGGCGAAGCTGTAGATCAGCGGGGGCAGACTGCCGAGGCCGGTCAGGCTGCTGCCGCCGCCGGTATTCACGGCGTCGGGGTTGATGGCACCGCTCTCCAGACCGCCGAACAGGGCGGCGAGACCGCCGGCCAGCAGGGCGATGTAGCCGAACAGCACGAGCGCGAGGATCCACCACATCCGGGTGGTCAGGATCTTGCTGAATTCGGCGGCCACGGGGCGCAGGATCAGGTTCACAGTGAATCGCCTCCTTCGACGAGGGCGAGGAAGGAGTCTTCCAGGCCCGCCTTCTGCCGGTGCAGCACGTTCAGTTCCACCCCGGCGGTGAAGGCGATATGCCCCACCCTGCCGGGGTCTGGCACGGCGACGATCAACCCGGTGCGGCCGGAGGTGAAGGGCACGCCGGCGTCGGTGAGGGCCATGATCAGGGCGTCACGGTTCGGGGAGTCCACTATGACCTGCGGGGCGATGTTGGTGTCGAGGCTGGACAGCGGGCCGGAATGCACTAGCTCGCCCTTGGCGATGATGATGACGTCGTCGACGCTCTGCTGCACCTCGCTGAGCAGGTGTGAGCTGACCAGCACGGTGCGTCCCTCAGCGGCCATGCTGCTGAGGAACCCGCGGATCCACTTGATGCCCTCGGGGTCGAGGCCGTTGATGGGCTCGTCGAGCACCAGCACGCCGGGGTCGCCGAGCAGGGAGTAGGCCAGGCCCAATCGCTGGCGCATGCCCAGCGAGTAACTGCCGACCCGTTGGTTGGCGTGTTCGGCCAGGCCCACGGTGTGCAGCACCTCGACGACCCTGGTTCGGGGAAGGCCGGCGGCGATGGTGTAGACGCCCAGGTGATGGGCTGCGGTGCGGCCGGGGTGGAAGCTGGCGGCTTCGAGCGCCGCTCCGACGGTGTGCAGCGGGCGGGGGAGGTCACGGTAGCGCAGGCCGCCGAAGGTGGCGGTGCCCGAAGTGGGCGCGACGAGGCCCAGCAGCATCCGCAGCGTGGTGGTCTTACCGGCGCCGTTGGGGCCGAGGAAGCCGGTAACCCGGCCGGGCTCGACGGTGAAGGACAGGTCGTTGACCGCCGTGACCTGGCCGAATTTTTTGGTGATGCTGGTGAATTCGATGACGGCGCCGATTGGCATCCGAGTCCCCTCTGTCGCTTGGTGCTCAGCTTATGGGGAGAACGGGCCGGTCCGCCGGGGTTTTGGGTCAGCCGAGCACGAAATCCGTGATCGCGGCCAGCAGCACGTCGATCTCGCCGGGGGTACCGTACGGGGCCAGGCCGATGCGCAGGGCCCCGGTCTCGCCCAGGCCCAAGTGCCTGGAGGCCTCGAGCGCGTAGAACGAGCCGGAGGGTGCGAGGATCCCGCGCCCGAATAGGAACTCTGCGGCGTCGGCGGCCGGCCGGCCCGCGAAGCCCACCAGCACCGTGGGGGTGCGCTCGGCGGCCCGGGAATAGACCGTCACGCCGGGCAGGGCGGCCAGCCCGGACTCCAGCCGCTCCCGGAGGGAATCCTCGTGGGCCTCGGCCAGGTTCAGCGAGGTGCGCAGAAGCGCCCGGCGGCTGACGCTCGGCCGCGGCGCCACCCCGGTGGCCAACTCGCCGAGTCCGGCGAGGAAGTCGACGGCGGCGCTCACCCCGGCCAGGGTCTCGTACGGCAGGGTGCCGAGTTCGAAACGCTCAGGCACCACATCCGTCGACGGCAGCAGCTTGTCGGGGTGGATGCCGGCCAGGAGCGCCGGGTCCGCCGCGAGTACTCCGCAGTGCGGGCCGAAAAACTTGTAGGGCGAGCACACGAAGAAGTCCGCGCCGAGCGCGGCGAGGTCCACGAAGGCGTGCGGCACGTAGTGCACGCCGTCGACGAAGAGCAGCGCCCCGGCCTGGTGCGTCACAGCGGCGATCTCGGCAATCGCGGGGCGGGTGCCGATCAGGTTGGAGGCGGCGGTCACCGCTACGAGGCGGGTGCGGTCGGTGAGCACCGCGGCCACCGAGGACGCGGGCAGTTCGCCGGTTTCCGGGTCGAAGTCCACCCAGACCACCGTGGCGCCGGCGCGGTCGGCGGCCTGCACCCACGGGCGGATGTTGGCGTCGTGGTCGAGCCTGGACACCACGATCTCGTCGCCGGGCGCCCAGTCGTGGGAGAGGTGGCGGGAGAAGTCGTAGGTGAGCTGTGTGGCGCTGCGTCCGTAGACAATGCCGAGCGGGTCGGCGCCGAGCAGGTCGGCCATCGCCGAGCGGAACCCGGTGACGGCGTCGTCGGCGTTTCGCTCTGAGAGGCTGCGGCGGCCGCGGATCGACAGCGGGCCGGTAAGGGTGCTGAGGATGGCCTGCCCGACGCTGAGCGGGGTCTGGGTGCCGCCCGGGCTGTCGAAGTGCACGATTCCCGCCGAGAGGGCGGGGAAGTGGGCGCGGATCGATTCGACGTCGTAGGTCACCCTGCCATCCAAGCATTGATCCGGCGGCGGCCGACACTGACGCCGACACCGAACTACCATGGCGCCATGCCAGAGACTCCGGCGGTGCCCACCGGACGCCGGCGCGTCTCGCCCGGGGCGATTCTCGATGCGTTCTTCTTCGTGCTGGCCGGCTTCGCTTCGGTGTGGCTGGCGGTGCTGCTGGCCACCGAGAGCCTGGGGCTGGGCTGGGGGCTGCTCTGGTTCGCCGTGTTGTTCTGGGCGCTGCTGGCCTATCTCGTGCTGCCACGTCTGCATCGCATCCTCACCCGGCTCTATGTGCCGGACTACTTCATCGGCCGCACCCGCACCAGCGACGGCCTGCTCGGCGACCCGGTCAACCTCGCCGTCATCGGCAACGCCGAGCAGGTGCATGCGGCGCTCGCCGCGGCCGGCTGGACCCGGGCCGACGACGTCACGCTCGCCTCGAGCTGGCGGATCGTGACCGCCACGGTGCGCCGGCGCAGCTACCTGCAGGCGCCGGTGAGTCCGCTGCTGCTCTTCGACAGGGTGCAGGACTTCGCCTATCAGCAGGAGGTCGCGAACAACCCGGCCAAGCGCCACCACGTGCGCTTCTGGCGCTGCCCCGACGGTTGGATGCTGCCCGGCGGGCACCGGGTGGACTGGGTCGCGGCCGGCACCTTCGACCGGGCGGTGGGGCTGTCGCTGTTCACCCTGCAGGTCACCCACAAGATCGACGAGCACACCGACATCGAGCGCGACCACATCGTGGCGAGCATCCGGCGGGCGGTGCCGCAGACCCGCCTCGTGCTGATCCGGGACTTCGCCACCGGCTACCACTCCCGGAACGGCGGCGGCGACAACATCCAGACGGATGGCGACCTGCCCGTGATCGATCTGCGCGGTATGCCCGTGGCCGGGGCGCCGTCCGGCGCGGGGGTGCCCGGCGCGGGGGTGCCCGGCGCGGGGGTGCCGGGCGACGGCGGCGCCGTCATCGAACTGACCGGGTTGTCGTGACGGGCGCGGTCGCCCTCGGCAGGGACAAGCGTCCCCCGTCGGTCATCGGCGGGGTGCTGCTGATGGGTGTGCGGGCGCTGACGGGCGGGTTCGCCATTCTCACGGTCATCGCGTCGTGGGACAGCTTCGTGGGTACGATCGTGCTCAACGGCGAGAAGCTCGCCGGGAGCGACCCGCAGACCGCCGGTGCCGTGCTGGGCTGGCTGCTCGCGGCCTACGGGCTCTACCTCGTGCTCTACCTGAGCCTGGCCGCGTCGGTGTTCACCGGCCACAATCGGGCCAGGGTGGTGGCGATGTCGTTCGCCTCGGTGAGCATCCTTCTGTCGTTCGCGGACTATGCGCTCAATGGTGCCCAGATCACCCTGCGCACCTCGTTGGTGAGCGTCACGATCGACATTTTGATCCTGCTGGCGCTCTCGAGCACCCAGGCGCGCCATTACGCCCGGGCTGCGAGGGCGGCCCGGGCGGAGCGGGTCAGCCGTTGAACTCCACAGGGTCCGGGCCGATCCGGGAGTCGGTGTTCAGGCCGTCGATCAGCAGCAGGTCGGCGGGGCTGAGCTCGAAGTCAATCCAATGGGCTCGGGGAATCCTTCACGTTTCTGCGCGGATTGGTTCTTCTCCCGCGCTCAAATTGCGTGCGCTCCGCTGGTCGAGCCTGTCGAGACCCAGCGACGGTAGTTGCAGGCGCGCTATAGATGATTGCACACGCTAGGTATGTGCGCAAGCAGCTACTTTGCGGGAATGGGCGGTTGCGCGGTCTCGCGAGCCGGCTCAGTTCGCGTGCACCGAGCAGGCCGGGGCCGCCACGGCCACGCAGTCCGGGCACGCCACGAGTTGCTCCCGGCAGGACAGGTCCCGGCAGTTGAGCATGTTCTTGGTGCCCTCGCCGCAGACCTGGCAGGTGCCGAGCACGGCGGCGTGGTCGCTGAAGTCCACCGACATCCGCTGGTCGAACACGTACAGCGAACCGTCCCAGAGGCCGTCGTCGCCGTAGGCCTCGCCGTAGCGCACGATGCCGCCCTCGAGCTGGTAGACCTCGCCGAAGCCACGGTCCTTCATGAGCGACGAGAGCACCTCGCAGCGGATGCCGCCGGTGCAGTAGGTCACCACGGGCTGGCCCTTGAGGTGGTCGTACTTGCCGCTGTCGAGCTCGGACGCGAACTCACGGGTGTTCGCCACATCCGGCACCACGGCACCCCGGAACCGGCCGATCTCGGCCTCGAAGGCGTTGCGGCCATCGAAGAATACGACGTCATCGCCACGTTCGGCCACGAGGGCGTGCAGCTCAGCCGGGGCCAGTCGGGTGCCGCCGCCCACGACGCCGCCAGCATCCACAGACAGGGCCGCCGGCGAGCCGAAGCTCACGATCTCGTCGCGCACCTTAACCACCATGCGGGGGAAGTCGAGGCTCGCGCCTGACTCGTCGAGGCCGGTGCCTTCGCTCCATTTGAAGTCGATTTCCGCGAACGGCGCGTACTGACGGGTCTTGCGCACGTACCGCTTGAGGGCGGGCAGGTCGCCGCCCACGGTACCGTTCAGGCCGTCCTTCGAGATCAGGATGCGGCCACGCAGGCCGAGCGACTCGCAGAGGTCACGCTGCCACAGGCGGATGGCTTCGGGGTCGCCTAGCGGAGTGAAGACGTAGTAGAGCAGGATCTTCGGAATGGCCACCCCCATATTTTAGGCGGCAGCGAGGGGGCGCGAGGCGGCCCACGTAGGCTGAGCCAATCAGACCGCCACTAGATCCTTGGAGTGTGCATGACAACGATCGATCCCTTCGCCCGTTTCGGCGAGGTGCCCCTGTTCAGCCTGACCAGCTCGGTGATGACCGACGGCGGCCCGCTGGCCGCCGCCCAGTACGCCGCCGGCGCCGGTGGCGCGGACGTCTCGCCCGACCTGCACTGGAGCGGCTTCCCCGCCGAGACCCGGAGCTTCGCGCTCACGGTCTTCGACCCGGATGCCCCGACCGGGTCCGGGTACTGGCACTGGGCGGTCTTCGACATTCCCGCCGACGTCGACAGCCTGCCCACCGGGGCTGGAGTCGCGAACTCGGTGCTGCTGCCAGCTGGCGCCGTCGTCATGCCCAACGAGATCCGCCAGGCCACCTTCATCGGCGCCGCCCCGCCGCGCGGAACGGGCACGCACCGATATCAGTTCGTGCTGCATGCCCTGGACGTCGCAGACCTCGGCGTCGACCCGCAGGCCACCCCGGGCGTGCTGGGCTTCAACGTGCACTTCCACACCCTGGCCCGCGCCGTTCTCGAGGCCACCGGAGTCGCCGGAGGCGCCGCCTAGCCGGAACACTCCCATGGTCGAGCGTGTCGTCGCCGTGCTGAGCGTGCCGAAGTAAGCCCCCGTGAGCCGTCCCCGAGAACGTCCCCCTCCCGTTGGTCGAGCTTGTCGAGACCCCGCGAGCCGTCCTCGTCAACGCTCCAACCTCGCTGGTCGAGCCTGTCGAGACCACGCGAGCCGTCCTTTCGCTGCGAAATAAGTTTCGATATTCGCTTGTGGATAAGTTGACATTCTCTCGCATCTCGGTCTGATTCGTGAG
>NZ_SOFL01000024.1 GCF_004402695.1 Cryobacterium adonitolivorans
ACCGTGGGACCGAAAACCCGGAAGCGGTTAGCCGCCGACACCCACCTGATGCCTCGGCATCGGCCGACCCGGCATCCGACACCACCGGTACCCGACAACCCGCCGTTCTGACGCCGGTCCCGCTATCGCAGGCCGGCCCACCGGTCTACTTCGACAGGCTCAGCAGATGTCGACCAGCTCGACCAATGAGAGTCTGGCTAGGTGAGGCAGTAGGGGCCCAGGAGGCTCTTCAGTTCGCCGAAAAGGTCGGCGGTGACGGTAACCCGGCTGGGCAGTTCGAAGACTCGGGCAGTGTCCCCCTTGATGAGCTTCAGGCGCACCTCCGAGGTGCCGCCGTGTCGCTTGAGGACCTCGCCAAGCTGCGTGACGGTGTCCGTGGTGGCCCGCGCCTCGAAAAGCGTGATCGACAGGGTGCCGTGGTCGGACGCCTGACCGAGCTCGGGCGCGAAGATGCTGTACGCGTGCAGGTTCATGCCGTCGTCGCGCATACTCACCCGGCCACGCACCACCACGACGGAGTCGCTGACGAGGTCCAGGGAGAACTCCTGGTACGCCTTGCCCATGAACATTACGTCGATCTCGCCGCCGAAGTCCTCGACCGAGATGATGCCGTACTGGTTACCGGACTTCTTGGCGATGCGGTGCTGCACGTTCGTGATGAGACCGGCCACGGTGACGGTGTCGGCATCCAGGGTGTGCTCAGAACTGATCAGATCGGTGATCGTGGTGCTGGCGTGCTTGGCCAGCGGAATCTCGAGTCCGGCGAGCGGGTGGTCCGAAACGTAGAGCCCGAGCATGTCGCGCTCCAGCGCCAGCTTCTCCTTCTTGCTCCACTCCGGCCGGTCCGGCACCTGATCGGTCTCCTGCGGGTTATCGAAGAGGCCGTCGAAGTCGAAACCGACCATGCCGTGCGACTCGTCGCGCTTGATCTTGACGGCGGAGTCGACCGCGCCTTCATGGATCTCGAACATCGCCCGGCGGGTGGCACCGAGCGAGTCGAACGCCCCGGACTTGATCAGCGATTCGACAGTGCGCTTGTTCGTGACCTGCAGCGGCACCTTGCGCAGGAAGTCGTGGAACGACTCGAAGTCGCCCTTCTCGGTGCGGGCGGATCGGATGGCTTCGACCACGTTGAAGCCGACGTTCCGCACCGCGCCCAGGCCGAAGCGGATGTCGGTACCGACGGCGGCGAAGAAGCCGATCGACTCGTTCACGTCCGGCGGCAGCACCTGGATGCCCATGCGCCGGCACTCGTTGAGGTAGAGCGCGAGCTTGTCGCGTGCGTCGCCGACGCTGGTCAGCAGGGCCGCCATATACTCGGCGGGGTAGTGCGCCTTGAGGTAGGCCGTCCAGTAGGACAGCACACCATAGGCGGCGGAGTGGGCCTTGTTGAAGGCGTAGTCGGAGAACGGTAGAAGGATGTTCCACACGGTGGTAACGGCTTCCATCGAGTAGCCGTTGGCCATCATTCCGCCGGAGAAGCCCTCGAACTGCTTGTCCAGCTCAGACTTCTTCTTCTTACCCATCGCGCGACGCAGCAGGTCGGCCTGGCCGAGGGAGAAGCCGGCCAGCTTCTGCGCGATCGACATCACCTGCTCCTGGTACACGATGAGCCCGTAGGTACCGCCGATGATGTCCTTGAGGGGCTCCTCGAGCTCCTTGTGGATCGGGATGATCTCCTGCTGGCCGGTTTTGCGCAGGGCGTAATTGGTGTGCGAGTTCGCGCCCATGGGGCCGGGCCGGTAGAGCGCGATGACGGCGGAGATGTCTTCGAAGTTGTCGGGCTTCATGCTGCGCAGCAGCGAGCGCATCGGCCCGCCGTCGAGCTGGAACACCCCGAGGGTGTCGCCGCGGGCGAGCAGTTCGTACGCGAGGACGTCATCGAGGTCGAGGTCTTCGAGCACCGGACGGTGGCCGCGGTTGGCGTGGATGTTGTCAAGGGTGTCGTCGATGATGGTGAGGTTGCGCAGCCCCAGGAAGTCCATCTTGATCAGGCCCAGGCTCTCGCAGGCCGGGTAGTCGAACTGGGTGACGATCTGGCCGTCGGCCTCACGGCGCATGATCGGGATGATGTCGATCAGCGGGTCCGACGACATGATCACGCCGGCCGCGTGCACACCCCACTGGCGCTTGAGGTTCTCGATGCCCAGCGCGGTGTCGAAGACCGTGCGCGCTTCGGCATCCGTTTCGATGACGGCGCGGAAGTCACCTGCCTCGCGGTAGCGGGGGTGGTCCTTGTCGAACATGCCCGTGAGCGGCATGTCCTTGCCCATGATGGGCTGTGGCATGGCCTTGGTGAGCTTGTCACCCATGCCGAACGGGAAGCCGAGCACCCGGCTGGAGTCCTTCAGCGCCTGCTTGGCCTTGATGGTGCCGTAGGTGACGATCTGCGCGACGCGCTCGGAGCCGTACTTCTCGGTGACGTAGTGAATGACCTCGCCGCGGCGACGATCGTCGAAGTCGACGTCGAAGTCGGGCATGGAAACGCGGTCGGGGTTGAGGAACCGCTCGAAGATCAGCCCGTGCACGAGCGGGTCGAGGTCGGTGATGCCCATGGCATACGCGACCATCGAGCCGGCGCCGGAGCCACGGCCGGGTCCGACCCGGATGCCGTTTTCCTTGGACCAGTTGATGAAGTCGGCGACCACCAGGAAGTAGCCGGGGAAACCCATCTGGGTGATGACGCCGACCTCGTAGTCGGCTTGCTTGCGCACCGCCGCTGAGATGCCGTTCGGGTAGCGCCGGAGGAGACCGAGCTCGGTCTCCTTGATGAACCAGCTTTCCTCGTTCTCACCGTCCGGCGTGGGGAACCGGGGCATGTAGTTGGCCTGGGTGTTGAACTTGACCTCGCACCGCTCGGCGATGAGCAGGGTGTTGTCGCACGCCTCGGGGTTGTCCCTGAACAGGTGCCGCATCTCGGCGGCGGTCTTGAGGTAGAACTCGTTGGAGTCGAACTTGAACCGGTTGGGGTCGTCCAGGGTGGATGCCGACTGCACGCAGAGCAGCGCGGCGTGCGCGGTGGCGTCGTGGGCGTGTGTGTAGTGCAGGTCGTTGGTGGCCACCAGCGGCAGGTCGAGTTCCTTGGCCAGCTTGAGCAGGTCGGTCATGGTGCGGCGCTCGATGTCGATGCCGTGGTCCATGATCTCGCAGAAGAAGTTGTCCTTGCCGAAGATGTCGCGAAGCTCCCCCGCGGCCTGGCGGGCCTCGTCATACTGGCCCAGCCGCAACCGGGTCTGCACCTCGCCACCGACGCATCCCGTCGTGCCGATCAGCCCCGTGGAATAGGTGCTGAGCAGTTCGCGGTCCATTCTTGGCTTGAAGTAGTACCCCTCCAGCGACGCCAGCGACGAGAGCCTGAACAGGTTGTGCATTCCCTCGGTGTTCTCCGAGAGCAGGGTCATGTGCGTGTACGCGCCGCTACCACCGACGTCGTCGCGGTTCTGGGCGTTGGTGCCCCAGCGCACGCGGGTCTTGTCACGGCGGTCGGTGCCCGGTGTGATGTAGGCCTCGGTGCCGATGATCGGCTTGATGCCCGCATCGGTGGCGGTCTTCCAGAAGTCGAAGGCGCCGAAGACGTTGCCGTGGTCGGTGACCGCGATTGCGGGCATGCCCTGCTCGGCCGCGGCGGCGATCAGCGGTTTGACCCGCGCGGCGCCGTCGAGCATGGAGTACTCGCTGTGCACATGGAGGTGGACGAACGAATCATTCTGCGGCGACACGACTGCTCCAGCTGCTCTGGGGTTTATCTGATGAAGAAGAAGGGGTGCTGGTCTTCCAGCCTAAGCGCCAGGCGGCGACCCGCACTGATCAACGCGGCCTAATCGCCGCGCAGAATGCGCAGGGCGTTGGCCAGGTCGTCCGGGTACTCGGCGTTGAATGTGACCCACTCGCCGCTGGACGGGTGATCGAACGAGAGCTGCTTGGCCACCAGCCACTGCCGGGTGAGACCGAGCCTGGCCGTGATCTTCGCGTCGGCGCCGTACATGGCATCACCCACACAGGGATGCCGCTGGGCAGCCATGTGCACGCGGATCTGGTGGGTACGACCGGTCTCGAGATGGACCTCGAGCAGCGACGCGGACGGAAAGGCCTCGAGGGTCTCGTAGTGCGTGACGGAGTCCTTGCCCCCGGCAATCACGGCGAACTTCCAGTCCGAGCGCGGGTGGCGCCCGATCGGTGCGTCGATGGTGCCGCTCGATGGGTCGGGGTGGCCCTGCACGACGGCGTGGTAGATCTTGTCGACCTCGCGGTCATGGAAGGCCCGCTTGAGGTGCGTGTACGCGTTCTCGGACTTGGCCACGACCATGAGGCCGCTGGTACCGACGTCGAGGCGGTGCACGATGCCGGCCCGTTCGGACGCACCGGATGTGGCGATGCGGTAGCCCGCGGCGGCGAGGGCGCCGAGCACCGTCGGACCGGTCCAGCCCACGCTGGGGTGCGCGGCGACACCGGACGGCTTGTTGACGACGACGATGTCGTCGTCGTCGTGCACGATCGTCAGATCGGGCACCGCGATGGGAACGATGACGAGGTCCAGCTTGGGCGCCCAGCTCACGTCGAGCCAGGCCCCGGCACGCAACTTGTCCGACTTGCCGACCACGACACCGTCCTGGGTGACCCCGTCGGACTCGGCGATTTCGGCCGCGAAGCTGCGGGAGAAGCCGAACAGCTTGGCGATGCCCGCGTCGACGCGTACACCGTCCAGGCCATCGGGTAGGGGCAGTGCTCGGTTTTCCATGATGCCGTTCAGTTGGAGGTGGTGAGATGAGCCGGGCCGTCGACGGGCGCGCTTCTTGCGGGCGCGCTGCTTGCGGGCGCGGTGCTGAGGGCCGGCTGGACATCCTGGTCGGATGCCGGGGTGCGACGGCCGTCGAGGCCGATGCCGCGCAGGGTGAGCAGCATGAAGAGCACCATGCTCACCACGATGCAGGAGTCCGCGATGTTGTAGATCGCCGGCATCATCCAGGGAGTGTAGATGAAATCGACGACGTGACCGAGGCCGAAACTCGGCTCACGGAACAGTCGGTCGGTCAGGTTGCCGAGCACACCGCCGAGCAGGAGACCGAAGACGATCGCCCACAGGCTCGAGCGGATGCGCGGGGCGAACCACACGACAAACACAACGACACCGGCCGCAATGAGTGAGAACACCCAGGTGAGGCCGGTGGCGAAGGAGAATGCCGCGCCGGGGTTCCGGATGAAGTGCAGTTGAAGCACATCACCCAGAACCCGGGCGGTCTCACCCTCGGTCATCGCGCGGACGACGAGGGCCTTGCTGATCTGGTCAAGCGCGTACCCGCCCACGGCCACGAGGGCCAGGACGAGCAGTGCGCGGTAACTGACCTTCGTCGGGTTGTTACGCGCCAAAGCCCTGGAAGCTCGCCTTCGGCGAGTTGCCCGAGTCCTTGCCCGCACCCGCGCCGACGGGCGACGTGGAGTCGAGGTCGCGCAGCTGGCCCTCGATGTAGCTCTTCAGCTTCTGGCGGTATTCGCGCTCGAAGGTACGCAGTTCCTCGATCTTGTTCTCGAGGACAGCACGCTCCTTGTCGAGGACGTTGATCTGCGCGCGCTGCTTGGCTTCGGACTCCGCGATCACGCGGGCTGCCGTGGCGTGGCCCTCAGCGATCAGGGCGTCGCGCTTCTCGGCGCCTTCCTTGACGTGCTCCTCGTGCAGGCGGCGGGCCAGCTGCAACAGGTTCGTCGTGCCGGCTGTCTCGTCGACCGGCTCGGCAACCGGCGCCGCGGCGACGGGTGCTGCTGCGACGGGCTCGGGCACGACGGCAGCGACGGGCTCTGCGACGGGCTCAGGAGTGTTGACGGGCTCAGCGACCTTGGCCGGAGCTGCACTGACCGGAGCCGCACTGGCAGGTGCGCCCTCGCCACCGGAGAGACGGGCCTTGAGGTCCTCGTTCTCCTGGGTCAGGCGTCGCAGCTCGACAACGACCTCGTCGAGGAAGTCGTCAACCTCGTCCTGGTCATATCCCTCGCGGAACTTGGTCGACTGGAACCTCTTGTTGACTACATCTTCCGGAGTTAGCGCCATGGCTTTCCACCTCAAAACTTAATTGCGAACAGTTGTATTGCGAACGGTTGTGCGAACACGTGCTTACGACCAACTGGCACTCGGTGTTGTACCGGGCCGGTTGGCCGTCATCGATCAAGAATACATGCCGAGGACCTGATGAGGCTGCGGGTCAGAACCGAATCGCCGTAATCCACATTCCGATGATGCAGCAGAGCATGGTCAGGCTCCAGCCGAAGTCGAACGCGATCGGGCCGATGCGGAGCGGCGGGAAGATGCGACGGAAGAAATTGATCGGCGGATCGGTGACCGTGTAGACGAGCTCGATCAGGACCAGGACGAACCCGTGCGGCCGCCACGACCTGTTGATTCCCCGAACGAGGTCGACGATGAATCGGCCCCACATCACGAAGAAGTACAGGAGCAGGAGGTAGTACGCGATCCCCAGGACCAGGTTGACTACGGACACGTCGGGTTATGACTGGGCGAAGAAGGAGGAATCGGCGTCCCCCTCCTCAACGGCGTTGTCGCCGGAGATGACGACGTGCGACGGTGACAGCAGGAAGACCTTGGCCGTGACCCGCTCAATCTTGCCGTAGAGGCCCTGGGACAGGCCGCTGGCGAAGTCGATGAGACGGCGAGCATCGGCGTCGCTCATCTGGGAGAGGTTGATAATGACCGGAATGCCATCACGGAAGGACTCGGCGATCACCTGAGCATCGCGGTACTGGCGCGGGTGGACGGTAAGGATCTCGTTCATTTCAGACACGACAACATTCTTGGGGGTGGAGGTCTTGTGCAACGGCGTGACCGGTGCGCGGCCGGACGAGTGTGATCCGTTCGCCGCGGTGGCGTGGGACGACGCGACATGGGCTGACTGGGTGGGGAGAGTGGAGACGGGTGCCGCTGCGGGCGCCTCATATTCCAGCTCTTCGTCTGCCAGACCCAGGTAGACCATGGTTTTCTTGAGCGGGTTGGACATCTCGACCTCCGTGTTGGTATTACGACGTTTTCAGATTAACCGCTGCCGGGCGATTCCCGGTGATTGCGGTGCCAATTCGCAGGTGTGTCGCGCCTTCGGCGATGGCGGCCGCGTAGTCCTGGGACATTCCCATCGAGAGGTATCTGGCGCCGGGGGCGATGCCGCGCATCTGGGCACCCAGCTCGCTGACCAGGGCGAACGATCGCTTCGGGTCTGCGCCGAGCGGCGCGACGGCCATGAGCCCGAGCAACCTGAGGCCCGGGGCCGACAGGACCCGCTCCACCAGCGGCGCGAGGTCGGGAATCGACACCCCGCCCCTGGCCGGGTCCTCGGTGAGATTGACCTGCACGAAGCAGTCCACCTCGGCGCCGGCCTCGTCGGCGCCGGGCTGGTCCGGCACCGGCGTGGCGAGGCTGGTCACGAGCGACTCCCGGTCCACCGAGTGGATGACCGACGAGTACGCACGCACCTGGCGAGCCTTCTTGCCCTGCACCTGGCCCACGAAGTGCCACCGGATGCCGGTTCCCGCCAGTTCGGCGGCCTTCCCCTGTGCCTCCTGGTGCCGGCTCTCGCCGAAATCGCGCACCCCGAGCTCGAGGAGTTCGCGCACCAGCGACGCCGGCTGGAACTTGGTCACCACCACTGTGGTGATGTCGTCCACCGAGCGGCCGGCGAGACGTGCGGCGTCGGCAATGCCGCCGCGCACGTTCGCCAGCCGTTGGGAGAGGTCCGGGTCGGTCATTACTTCAGGAAGTCGGGGATGTCCAGGTCGTCTGAATCGTCCTCGAACGCCGGGTCGGCGACCGGGGTGCTCGCCGCGGGATCGGTCGACCAGACCGAGCCGGCGGGCTCGGCAATGGGGGCGCTGTCGGCTGCGGCCGAGGCACCGGCAATGGCACCGGCGGCGCCACCGGAGACTCCCGCGGCCACACCGGCCGCCACGAGGTCGGAACGACGAACCTCGGCAACCTTGGCACCGGGCTCACCGCCGTCGAAACCGGCGGCGATGACGGTGACGCGCACCTCGTCGCCGAGGGTGTCGTCGATGACGGCACCGAAGATGATATTGGCTTCGGGGTGCACGGCCTCCTGCACCAGGCGCGCGGCGTCGTTGATCTCGAAGATGCCGAGGTTCGAGCCACCCTGGATGGAGAGCAGGACGCCGTGGGCGCCGTCGATCGACGCCTCGAGCAGAGGAGAGGCCACGGCGAGTTCCGCCGCCTTGATGGCCCGGTCCGCTCCGCGCGAGGAACCGATGCCCATGAGGGCGGAACCGGCACCCTGCATGACCGACTTCACGTCGGCGAAGTCGAGGTTGATCAGGCCTGGCGTGGTGATCAGGTCGGTGATGCCCTGCACACCGGCAAGGAGCACCTGGTCGGCAGTGGCGAACGCCTCGAGCATGCTGATGCCGCGGTCGCTGATCTCCAGCAGGCGGTCGTTCGGCACGACGATGAGGGTGTCGACCTCGTTCTTGAGCGAGGCGACGCCGGTTTCGGCCTGCGCCTGACGGCGCTTGCCCTCGAAGCCGAACGGCTTGGTGACGACACCGATGGTCAAGGCGCCGATGGACTTGGCGATCCGGGCGACGACGGGAGCGCCACCGGTACCGGTGCCACCGCCCTCGCCGGCGGTGACGAAGACCATGTCGGCTCCGGCCAGCGCTTCTTCGATTTCCTCGGCGTGGTCCTCGGCGGCGCGACGGCCGACCTCGGGGTCCGCTCCGGCGCCGAGACCTCTGGTGAGGTCGCGGCCGACGTCGAGCTTGACGTCTGCATCGCTCATCAGGAGTGCCTGGGCATCCGTATTGATGGCGATGAATTCGACCCCTCGGAGGCCGAGCTCGATCATGCGGTTGACGGCGTTCACGCCGCCGCCGCCAATTCCAACAACCTTGATGACTGCTAGGTAGTTCTGATTAGTTGACACGTCCGGCCTCCGGTGGAACCCTAAACCTCTAGTCGAGGCTTAAAGTTATTCTGAGTATGCAATTCTAAATTCGAAGTTAGGTGCCACCGGGGGCGGCTTGGGGAGGCGCGCCCGCGTGTCGGAAATACTCCGTTGGATCTCAGCGGACAACGGCGCTGTCCGGCGACGAGACGTCGTATTCGGTGACGCTGCCGACGGGGTGACTCACGATCAGCGCACCGAGGACGATGGCCTTGTACTCGCTGCGATCCGCGTTACCCCAGACCACGCGCGCTCCCCCGCCCATGGTGAGCGTGACGTCGTCCTTGGTGGCGGCGGTCACGGTGTCGAGCTGGCCGCGGATGCCCTCGGGAAGCGCCCGGACCACGGCGACCGCGGCCTGGAAGCCGGGGCCGCTGGCACCACCGGTGGCGTCGATGAGGGGGTATCCCTGCGGCCGGTCCGGCCCGCTCTGGATGACCACTCCGGCGGCGTCGACGAGGTCGAAGCCGGCGGTGGACGTGATCGCGCCGACGGGGTCCCGTTCGACGATGCGCACCACGAGGGTGTCGGGCGGCCGGCTCTCAGTGACGTAGCTGCGGATCAGGCTGAACTCGCTCAGTTGCCCCTTCACCTCGGCGAGGTCGAGCAACGGCAACGGGGTCCCCAGTTGCCCCTCGAGGGCCTGGGCCACGTCGGCCGCCGGGATGCGGTTTGTTCCGGTGATTTCGATGGTGCGCAGCGCCATCAGCGGGGAGAACACCCCGACGAGGACGAAGGCCACGAGGGCCACCAGGGTGCCGGCGGCAGCGATCCAGAGATTGCGGCGGCGGCGGGAACGGGACGTGAAGCGCCGGACCTCGCTGCGTTCGTACTGCTTGCGGGCGCGCCGTGCGGCCCGCAGCCGGCCGCGGGCGGCACGAGCGGTCAGCGGGGCGTCCGGCGTCTTCGCGGTCTCCGGAGTGTCCCGGGCGGCGGCCTTGGCGCCCCGTTTCGGCAGGCTGAAGCTGCCAGGGCGGCGGCGCGGTGTGTGGGTGTCAGATGAGGGTGTGCCTGACGTCGAGCTGCCCGGGGCGGTGGCGGTCCCGCCGGCGCCGGCCGGCAACACGATCGGCTCGGTCAGCGCCTCAGGCTCGGCAGCACGGGAACCGGTGCCGTTCCGGCCGGCGGCCGGCCGTTTGGACCCGCGGGCTGGTTCCCGTCGCGGCTCAGCCGCACGCGGCGGGGTCGGCCCAGTGGAGTTCGGTGCGGGGGCCTTCGGTGCCGCCGGTCGCGCCGCGGGACCTGCGGGGCGCTTCACGGGCGAGCGCCCGGACGGTGACTCATCCGCGCGCTCCCGCCGCCGACTCCTCGGCGAGAGACTCGAGCAGCTGCGGAACGATGCGGTACACGTCGCCACAGCCGAGGGTCACGACGAAGTCGCCGTCCCTGGCGATGGTGCCGAGGTAGTCCGCGGCGTCCTGCCATTCGGGGATGTAGGCGACGTGATCAGGGTTTTGGAAGCGTTCGGAGACCAGGGCACCGGTCACGCCGGGTTCCGGGTCTTCGCGGGCGCCGTAGACCGCGAGCACAATGGTCTCGTCGGCGTACTTCTCCAGGGTGTCGGCGAACTCCTGGGCGAACAGCCGGGTGCGGCTGTACAGGTGCGGCTGGTGCACGGCGATGATCCGGCCGGAGCCGACCACCGTGCGTGCGGCGGACAGCGCCGCGGCGACCTCGGTGGGGTGGTGTGCGTAGTCGTCGTAGACGCTCACACCGCGCACGGTGCCGTGCAGTTCGAACCGGCGTTCGGTGCCGCCGAACGCCGAGATCGCCTCGAGGGTGGCGGCCGGTTCGAAGCCGAGTCCCACGAGCACGGCGAAGGCGCCCGCCGCGTTGATGGCGTTGTGGCGGCCAGGGATGCGCAGGGTGGCGGAATAGTCGACGCCGTCCCAGCTCACGGTGAAGCTCACGGGGCCGCTGGTGCCGATGGAGTGCACGCGCGCCGTGGCTCCGTCGGCCTCGCCGAAGGTGATGATGCGCTTGTCGGTGAGCTGCCGGGTGACGTGCACGGCACCCGGGTCGTCTGAGGAGACCACGACGAATTCGTCGGCGTTCCTGGCGAATTCGACGAAGGCGGCCTCGAAGGCCTCGAGCGAGCCGTAGTGGTCGAGGTGGTCCGGATCGACGTTGGTGATCAGCGCGACGCCGGTGTTGTAGAGCAGGAACGAGCCGTCGGACTCGTCGGCCTCCACCACGAAGAGGTCGTCGGCTCCGCTGCCGGCACTGACGCCGAGGGATTCGATCACCCCGCCGTTGACGAAGCTGGGGTCTTGGCCGAGGCCGAGGAGGCCGGTGACGATCATGCCGGTGGACGTGGTCTTGCCGTGCGCGCCGGCGACCGAGACGAGCCGGTGCGAGCGGATCAGCCAGGCCAGCGCCTGCGACCTGTGCAGCACAGGGAGGCCGCGTTCGGTGGCGAGGACGTACTCGGGGTTGTCCTGCCAGAGGGCGCCGGTGACGACGAGGCTGTCGGCGTCGCCGACGTTGGCCGCGTCGTGACCGATGGCGATGGTCGCGCCCAGGTCGCGGAGCGCCTGCACATTGTCGGAGTCGCGCGAGTCGGAGCCGGTCACGGTGTGGCCCGCGGCCAGGAACAGACGGGCGATGCCGCTCATTCCCGAGCCGCCGATGCCCACGAAGTGCACAGTGCCGAGGTCTTCGGGAACTATCAGGGTCAGGTCAGGCTTGATCACGTGAACGTCTTTCTGGCTGGCGGTGCGCGGGTGGTGCGGGTGACGCGGGTCTGGGTTAACGTTACGCGGAGTGCGGTGCGGTCGCACCCGCCGCCTCATCGATGAGCTCGATCGTGCGGGCGGTGCCATCGAGCACACCCGCGGACAGGGCGGCGACGCTCATGTCGTGGATACGCTGGGGCTCGGCGAGGACCGGCAGCAACGCGGACCGCACCCAGCCGGGCAGGAAGTCGGCGTCGTCGACGAGGATGCCACCGCCGGCGGCCACGACGTCGGCGGCGTTGAAACGCTGCTCGCCGTTGCCGACCGGGTACGGCACGAACACGGCGGGGATCCCAAGGGCGCTCAGTTCGCAGACGGTGGCGGCTCCGGCACGGGAAACTGCGAAGTCGGCGACGGAGAGGGCCAGGTCCATCCGGTCGCAGTAGGCGATCATCCGGTAGCCGGGCAGGTCAGGATCGTCGACCTCCGCGGCGTTGCCGGTGATGTGGAGTACCTGCCAGCCTGCTTCGGTGAGGGACGCGGCGGAATCGACGACGGTGCGGTTGATGCGGCGGGCGCCGAGCGAGCCGCCGGTGACGAGCAGGGTCGGCAGGCCGGCGTCGAGGCCGAAGAACGCCAGGGCGGCCGTACGGGAGCCGGCCCGGTCGAGGGTCTCGATTTCCCGGCGCAGCGGCATGCCGACGACCCGGGCGTGCCGCAGCCGGGTGCCGGCGAAGGCAACCCCGACCGAACGGGTCAGCGCGGCGCCGACGCGGTTGGCCAGCCCGGGCCTGGCGTTGGCCTCGTGGATGGCGATCGGCACGCCGGCCCGGCGCGCGGCGAGGTAGGCCGGCGTGGCGACGTAACCGCCGAAGCCGACGACGACATCGACGCGGCGGTCGCGCAGGACGGCGGCCACATCGTTGATCGCACGATTGAACTTGGGCGGGAAGCCCAGCGCGGCGCGGTTCGGTCGGCGGGGAAAGGGCAGCCGCGGGACGATCAGCAGTTCGTAGCCGCGTTCGGGGACCAGCCGGGCCTCGAGGCCCTCGGCGGTGCCGAGGACGAGGACCGTGGCGTCGGCCTCGCGCAGGCGGAGCGCGTCGGCGACGGCGAGCAGCGGGTTGACGTGGCCGGCGGTGCCGCCCCCGGCCAGCAGGTACGTGGTCATCGGGTGGTTCCTCGTTTCGGTGCGGCGCCGACGGGAGCCGGGCGTGCGGGTGCGGCCGCGGCAGTGCGGGTCTTGGCGTCCTCGCCCAGGTTGTGGTCGCTTCGAGCGAAGGACAACACCACCCCGATCGCGGCCAGGGTGGTGAGCAGGGCCGTGCCACCGGCGGAGATCAGCGGCAGTGGCACCCCGAGGACCGGGAGGACGCCCAGGACCACGCCGATGTTCACGAGGGCCTGGCCGATGATCCAGACCATGACGGCCGCGGTGGTGACCTTGATCTGCATATTGGCGGTGCCGCGCATGATGCGGATGAATGCGAAGGCCAGCAGGACGAACATCAGCAGAACGACGATGGAGCCGATCAACCCCAGTTCTTCGCCGATGATGGCGAAGATGTAGTCGTTGTCGGCGGCGGGCAGCCAGGACCACTTGGCCTTGGAGTTGCCCAGCCCCACGCCGAACACCCCCCCGTTGGCCAGCGCCCAGGTGCCGTGCAGGGGCTGCCAGCACGCGGCGGAGATGGTGCCCTTCAGTTCGTCGCAGCCCTCGGAGGCAAAGCTGAGGATACGGGTCATCCGGTTCTCACTGCTGATGGCGAGCAGCACGCCGGCCGCCGCACCGAGGACCAGGGGCACGGCGAGCATCCGCAGCCGCAACCCGGCGAAGAACAGCGCGCCGAACAGGATGCCGGCCATGATGATCACGGTTCCGAGGTCACCGCCGATCATCACGAGCATGACCGCCCCGCCGCCGACGCCGAACACGGGGATGTACACGTGTCGCCAGTCGTCGAGCTTGTCCTTCTTCTGCGCGAGGATCACGCCGAGCCAGATCACCAGGGCGACCTTGATACCTTCGGAGGGCTGGAACTGCACCCCGGCGATCGAGAGCCAGTTCGTGTTTCCGGCGACGGTGACACCGAGCGGGGTGAAGATCACGAGGCACTGCAGCGCGCAGGTCACGCCGAGGGCCCACCAGGCGATGCGCTTCCAGAAGGTCACGGGCAGCCGGCTGATCACGAGCATCAACGGAATTCCGAGCAGCGCGAAGATGCCCTGCCTGAAGAGACCACCGTAGAAACCGGCGTCCTCGAGATACGAGTCCACCGACGAGGACGACAGCACCATGACCAGGCCGAAGATGACCAGGAAGAGCGTGGTGCCCAGCAGGAGCAGGTAGTTCGTTGATTCGGCCCGGAACACCCGGCCGAGGTTGATCCGTGTCAGGGCGCTGCCGCGGTCCTGGGAACTGTGGTTCTCGACGCGCTCAGGCACCCGGGTACGAGGACGAGTCTTCATGCGACCCACCTCCCAAATAATCGTGTACGGCCTGGGCGAACTTCGCCCCGCGTTCCGCATAGCTCGCGAACTGGTCCATGGATGCCGCCGCCGGCGCCAGCAGGACCACGTCCCCGGCGGAGGCGAGGGACGCGGCCAGGACGACCGCGGACGGCATGACCTCCCCAGTGTCATCCGAGTCGATCTCGAAGACCCGCAGGGCGGGGGCGTGTCGCCTAAATGCCGCCAGGACTTCCTTCCGCTCGACACCGATCACGACGGCGCCGCGCAGCCGGCCGGCGTGCCGGGCCACGAGGTCACCGATGTCGACGCCCTTCAGCAGTCCGCCCACCAGCCAGACCACGGAGTCGAAGGCGGCCAGCGAGGCATCCGCCGCGTGCGGATTCGTCGCCTTGGAGTCGTCGATCCAGCTGATGCCGTCGCGGATCGCCACGACCTCGATGCGGTGCGCGTCGAGCGTGAACGTTGCCAGGGCTGCCCGGATGGCGTCCGGTGACACGTCGAAGGACCTGGCCAGGGCCGCGGCGGCCAGGATGTTGGCCACCACATGCGGGGCGGCCAGCCCGACGGCGGCGAGGTCGCTGATCGTGGTGAGCTCGATGGCGCTGTCGAACCGGTCCTCGAGGAATGCCCGGTCGCAGAGGATGCCGTCGACGATACCCAGGTCGCTGGGCCCCGGCACTCCCAGGCCGAAGCCGATGGCTCTGGCGCCGTCGCCGACGTCGGCGTCTTCGACCATCCGCATCGTGGCGAGATCGGCCTTGTTGTACACGCAGGCGACGGTGGTGTTCGAGTAGACCTTGGCCTTCGCGTCGCGGTATGCGCTCGCGGAACCGTGCCAGTCGATGTGGTCGTCGGCGATGTTGAGGCAGACGCTGGAGACGGGGATGAGCGCGCCGGGACCGGTCAGCGGCAGGTGGTGCAGTTGGTAGCTGGAGAGCTCGACCACGAGCACGTCCCAGCCCTGGGGGTCGCGGATGGCGTCGAGCACGGGCACGCCGATGTTGCCGCAGGGGGCGACCCGGTGGCCGCCGGCCGCGAGCATCGTCGCGGCGATCTGCACGGTCGTGGTCTTGCCATTGGTGCCGGTCACGAGGATCCAGGGCGCAGCGGGCCCGACCTTGTCGCGCAGGCGCCAGGCCAGTTCGATGTCGCCCCAGACCGGGATGGCCTGTTCAGCGGCCCACTGGAGCAAGGGGTGGTCCGGGTGGAATCCCGGCGACACGATGATCAGCTCGGCGTTGTGCTCGACCAGGGCCGGAGGCGCGGCGTCAAGGTCGGCGGTGACCAGGGGGACGCCCAGGACCTCGAGCAGGCGAGCCCGCTCGTCGGGGGCGCGGCCGGCGACGACGAGGACCTCTGCGCCGAGCTCGGCCAGGGTGTCCGCCGCGGCGAATCCGGTCATCCCGAGGCCGAGAACGGCCACGCGCAGGCCGGACCAGTCTGAGTGCCAGCTGGTCAGGGCATCGAGCCGGTCGGGGCCGCTGCCGGGGCGGGGGTCTGTGCCTGGAGCATCGAAGGAGTGGGAGCCCATCAACGGGCCAGCCACTCGAGGTAGAACGTTCCGACGCCGGCGGCCACCAGCAGCCCGCCGATGATCCAGAAACGCACCACGACGGTGACCTCTGCCCAGCCCTTGAGTTCGAAGTGGTGATGGATGGGGCTCATCAGGAAGATCCGTTTGCCGCGGGTGACCTTGAAGTACGCGCGCTGCACGATGACCGAACCGGCCTCGATCACGAAGAGGCCGCCGATGAGCACCAGCAGCAGCTCGGTGCGGCTGAGGATCGCCAGCGCGGCAAGGGCCCCACCGAGTCCGAGCGAGCCGGTGTCGCCGAGGAAGATCTTCGCCGGTGAGGTGTTCCACCAGAGGAAGCCGATGAGGCCGCCGACGATCGCAGCGGCCACGATGGCCAGGTCGAAGGAATCCGGTCCGGCGTAACACTTGTACATGTCGGCGATGTCGGACCCGCCGGTGTTGCAGGACTGGTTCGACTGCCAAAAGCCGATGATGATGTACGAGCCGATCGCGAAGACCAGCGAGCCCGTGGCGAGGCCGTCGAGGCCGTCGGTGACGTTGACGCCGTTGGAGGTAGCGGCAACGATCAGGCAGATCCAGATGATGAACGCGGCGATGCCGATGAAGGTGCCGAGCTTCATGAAGTCCAGCGGCAGGTCCCGGATGAAGGAGATGTGTGTGGACGCCGGGGTCTGGCCGTTCTTGTCGGGGAACTGCAGGGCCATCCAGCCGAACGCACCGGCGACGACGACCTGGCCGGCGACCTTCTGCCAGCCGCCAAGGCCAAGGCTGCGCTGGTTGCGGGTCTTGAGGTAGTCGTCGAGGAAACCGACCAGGCCCAGGCCCACCATCATGAACAACACGAGCAGGGGCGACGCCGTCAGCGGCCGCTGTTGCAGCCACATCGCAAGGAAGTAGCTGACCAGGACGCCGACGATGATGATGATGCCGCCCATGGTGGCCGTGCCGCGTTTGGCGTGGTGGCTCTTGGGTCCGTCATCGCGGATGAACTGGCCCCAGCCGAGCTTGTGGAACAGCCTGATGAACAGCGGGGTGAGCAGCAGGGTGAAGACGAGGGACATCGCTCCGGCCAGTAAGAGGGCAATCACGAGTACAACTTTCCCAGTCGGTCACCGAGGAAACGGAGTCCGGCTGAATTTGATGATTTGACGAGCACGGTGTCTCCGGGCTTGACGGTGTCGCTCAGCAGGTCGAAGGCCTCGTCAGCGGTGTCGACGTAGGCCGATTCCCCGTCCCAGGAGCCCTCGTTGATGGTGCTGATGTGCATGCGACGGGCGGCGCGGCCGACCACGATGAGTTGGGAGATATTGAGGCGCACCGCCAGGAGCCCGATCCTGTCGTGTTCCTCACCGGAGAGTTCCCCGAGCTCGCTCATTTCGCCCAGCACCGCGATCGTGCGTCCCTCGGGATTCCGGATCTGGGCGAGGGTCTTCAGGGCCGCGGTCATCGAATCGGGGCTGGCGTTGTAGGCGTCGTTGATGACGGTGACGTCGTCCCGCCCGCCCATAACCTCCATGCGCCAGCGTTCGGCTAGGGTGACGGATTCGAGCGCGGCGACGATGTCGTCGATGGGCACCCCGAGGGCGTCGGCGGCGGCGGCGGCGGCCAGGGCGTTCATCACGTGGTGCTCACCGAGGACCCTGAACGACACCGGGCGGCTGGCGCCATCGGGCAGGTGCAGGGTAAAGGTCGTTCCGGTTCGGCTGCCGTGGATGTCGGAGGCGCGCACCATGGCGCGCTCACCCTCGCCGAACCAGACCACCCTCGCGGCGGTGAGGTCCGCCATGCCGGCGACCCGGTGGTCGTCGACGTTCAGCACAGCGATGTCGTCGGGTCCGAGGTCGGTGACCATCTCGGACTTGGTCCGCACGGTGGTCTCGATGCCGCCGAATCCGCCGGCATGGGCCAGGCCCACGCTCAGGACGATGCCGATGTCGGGCCGGGCCATCCGCACGAGGCGCTTGATCTCGCCTTCGGCGCTCGCACCCATCTCGGCGACGAGGAACTCGGTCCGGGGGGTGACCTCGAGCATGGTCAGCGGCGCGCCGACCTCGTTGTTGAAGGACGCGCGGGCGGCGACGGTGGGCCCGACACGTTCGAGGATTGCGCGCAACAGGTTCTTGGTGGTGGTCTTGCCGTTGGACCCGGTCACGCCGATGACTTTGAGGGAGCCGATCGAGCGTGCCCGGCCGATCACCACGGTGGCGAGGTCGCCGAGGGCGGTGACAGCGTCGCCGACCACGATCTGGGCGACCGGAAGGTCGAGGAGTCGTTCGACGATGACCACAGCGGCTCCGTTGGCGACGGCGGCCGGTGCGAAGAGGTGACCGTCGGTCTCCTCCCCCGGCTTGGCGACGAAGATGTCCCCGGCGGCGACCTCGCGGGAGTCGGTGTGAACGGCACCGTCGACGACGGACTCTGCCGTCACCGGAGAGTTCGTGGAGTCGAGGTGCAGTGTGCCGTTCATGGCTGCGGCGATCTCCGCCAGGCTCAGGGCGATCATTACAGCCACCCGGCTTCCTGCAGAGCGAGTCGGGCGTCGTCCCTGGCTGAATACGGGAGTTTCACTCCGGCTACCTCCTGGTAGTTCTCGTGGCCGGGCCCTGCGTAGAGCACGACATCGCCCTCCGCGGCCAACGATAGCGCGCGGCGGAAGGCTGTGGCGGGGTCGGGGACCTCGTAGAGATCCCCGTCTGGCACGGCCTCGCGTGCCGCAGCGAGCAGGGTGGCCCTGATGGTGGCCGGGTCTTCGAATCGCGGATGGAAATCGGTGATGACGACCGCATCCGCACCGCGGGCGGCGATGGCGCCCATGGCGGCGCGCTTGGTCTTGTCGCGGTCGCCGTCGGCCCCGAAGACCATGATGATGCGCCCGGTGGTGGAGTCGCGGATCGCCCCGAGGGTGTTGAGGAAGGCATCCGGGCTGTGGCCGTAGTCGATGTAGACCAGTGGGCCCCGGTCTCCGGAGATCAGTTCGGCACGGCCGGGGATGTAGGCGTTGATGCCGCCGTCGCGGGTGAGCGCATGCTCGATGGCGGCCAGGTCGAAGCCGCTCTCCACCAGGATCACGATGGCCAGGGCCGCGTTGGCGGCCATGTACCAGCCGAGGAGTGGCACCCGCGTCTGCAGCCGGCGGCCATCGGGTCCGTCGAGGGTGAATTCGGTGGAGCGGGCACCGGTCTGCACGACGTTCATGCGCCAGTCCGCTTCGACCGGACTGCGGTCGGCGTCAGCCGACCCGACCACTGGGTTGTTGGCGAGGGTAGTGACCGGGATCCGGCTCTCCGCCGCGATGCGGCGGCCCCACTCGGAGTCCACCGTGACTACTCCCCGGCGGGAACGGTCGGGCTGGAAGAGCTGCAGCTTGGACTGGAAGTACTCCTCCATCGACGCGTAGTCGTCGAGGTGGTCGTGGGAGAGGTTCGTGAAGCCGGAGACGTCGAAGACCAGGCCGTCGACCCGGTGGCGGCTGATGGCCTGGGCCGATACCTCGATGCCGACGGCCCGCACCTCGGCTTCGCGCATCCGGGCCAGCAGGGCGTGGAGTTCGCTGGCCTCCGGCGTGGTCAGGGCGCTGGTCACGGCGACGTCGCCGATCCGGCGCTCCGCCGTTGAGGTGAGCCCTGCGACGACGCCGAGCTGGCTGAGGATGGCGAAAAGCAGGTAGACGACGCTGGTCTTGCCGTTGGTGCCGGTGACGGCGAACAGGTCCGCCGGGTTCTCGGCGGTGCGGTGGATCCAGGCGGCGACGGTGCCCAGCGCGGCGCGCACATCGGCCGTGACGAGGATCGGGAGACCGCTATCAGCGGCCAGCAGCGCGCCGGCCTCGTCGGTCAGCACGGCAACGGCCCCGGCTTCGCGCGCCGCCTTGGCGTGGGACGCCCCGTGGATCATCCGGCCGGGCACGCCGACGAACAGGTCGCCGGGCTGTACGGTGCGCGAACTGAGGCTCACGCCGGTCAGTTCACGGTTCATGGTGTCTCCGCGAACGTCAAGCTCAAATTCATCGACCAGTCCGGACAACGATCGCGGGACCGGATGTTGAGGACGGAGAGCCGAGGGCGCCAAATCGGTCACGAGGCTCACTTTCTTACCAGGTATCGGGGAGATCAGGCGCGGCGGCGCCCGAGGGAACTGCCCGGTACTTTTTCAGCACCTGACTCATGACCTCTTGAAAGACCGGAGCGGACGCTGCTGACGAATTCATGTTAACAGGATCGGCCAGACTCACCGAAACGACGTACTGCGGATCGTCGGCCGGAGCGAAGCCGGACACCGACACCAGGTAGCCCTTGGAGTAGCCGCCGTTGCCGTCGGGCATCTGGGCGGTACCGGTTTTGGCGGCAGCGCGGTAGCCCGGGATTTCCCAGGTATCGGCCAGCCAGGCCTTCTGATAAACCATTTCGAGGATGTCCGCCGTGTCGCGCGCCGCTTCGGCCGATACGACCTGGGTGCCCTCGGCCGCGGGAACGTCGGTGAGGGTGCCGTTTGCCGCGCGGCAGCCGGATACCAGCTGCACGGGCATCCGGACGCCGCCGTTGGCGATGGTCTGGTAGATGCTCGACACCTGCAGGGCCGTCGTGGTCAGACCCTGGCCGAACATCGTCGCGTACTCGGTCTGGTTGTCCCACTTGTCGGCCGGGTGCAGGATCCCGGGGTCTTCGCCCGGGAAGCCGCTCTCGGTTTCGGTGCCGACCCCGAACTTGGTCATGTAGTCGTAGCGCTGCTGGTCGGTCAGACGCTCGCCGAACTGCGATGTGCCGGTGTTGGACGACTCGATCAGCACCCCGGTGAGGGTGAGGCGCAGGTCGCCGTGCGCCGAGCTGTCATTGATGTTGGCTCCGTTCGCCGGCAGGTAGCGGAACGGGGCGACGACCTCTGATTCGGGGGTCGCCACGCCGGCGTCAAGCACGGATGCGGCCGTGAGGGCCTTGAAGGTGGAGCCCGGCTCGTAGGAGGCCGTGAACGCGCGTGAGCCGCGGTCGTCGGGGTTGGTGGTGGCGCTGACGTCGTTGGGGTCGACACTCGGATAGTCGGCCACGGCGACGAGCTTGCCGGTCTTGACCTCCTGCACGACGACGTTGCCCCAGGCTGCCCCGGTCTTCTGGGCCTGCTCGGCGAGCACCTGCTGCACGAAGAACTGGAGGTCGGAGTCGATGGTGGTGATGACGTCGCTGCCGTCGACGGGGGGCTCGGTGGTGACCGTGCTCTCCGGCAGCCGCACGCCGTCGGCGCCGCGCTCATAGGTCTCCGAGCCGTTGCTGCTGGCGAGGCAGGAATCCTGGCCCACCTCGAGGCCGGCCTGCGCCTCGCCCGCCGACGAAACGAACCCGACGAGGTTGCCTGCGACGGCGCCGTTGGGGTAGACCCGGCCGGGGTTCTGCTGGAAGGTGAGCCACGGAATGTCGAGCGCGGACAGGGCGCGGAACGCGTCAACGCCGACCTGCCTCGCGACGAGCGCGTAGTCGGACTTGGGATTGTCGGCAAGGGACTCGGAGATGAGGGCCTGGACCTTCTCGGTAGGCAGACCGACGACAGCGGCGATCTCCGCCACGGACTGGGCCAGGGGGATGGAGGTTTCGACTCCGTCGACGGTGCGGGTGAACGGCGAGGCGTTCTTAGGCGAGAGCGCCACGTCGTAGCGCATCACGGTTCCGGCTAGCACCACGCCGTTGGCGTCGAGGATCTCGCCTCGCGAGCCGTACACGGTTCTCTCGACCGACCGATTGCCGAGGGAGTCGGCGCTGAGTGTGTCGGCGCGCACCACCTGGATGTCGACGAGGCGAACCACGAACACGCCGATGATGGCGACGAGGACGACGACCGTCGCCGCGATCCTGCGCTTGCTGGACATGTTGGTTCTCGCCACGTGGTGGACCTCTCGTATCGGACTGTACCGGCGTCTATCGTGTGGTCGGCGACGGCAGGCCGTCGGCTACCCTAACCGCCGCGGTGGCAGTTCCGGCGGCAGGCGCGCCGGACGCGACGCTGGTTCCCTGGCCGCCGGCGGGCAGCTGGGTGACGAGGGGAACCCCGGTGAGCAGGGAGTTGGGAACGAGGTCGGCGGCACCGGCCTGGGTGCCGCTGGCCGAGGTCGGCGCGCCGAGGACGGCGCCGTCGGACAGACGCAGGTAGGCCGGGGTGGAGTTGCTGACCATGCCGAGTGCTTCGGCATTGGCGGCGAGGTTCTGCGGTGAGGAGACGCGGATGAGGTCTTCGCTCACGCTGTCGGCGGTGCGGCCAAGCTCGACCTGGCTGGCGCGCAGTGCCGAGATCTCGTAGGCACCCTGGGAGATTCCCACGCTCAGCAACAGCTGCGCCACGATGACGGCACCGACGCAGGCCACCGCCGACAGCGCGTAGACGACGCGGGGACGCGTGTGAGTGCTGGGGCTGACGATCTCGATGTGGCGGCGTTCGTCGGCGCGGCGTTCGTCGGCGCGGCGTTCGTCGAATTCGGGGCGCAGCGTCTCTGTAGTCAGCACCCGGGCCAGGTTGTCGCTCATTCGGCTCTCCTCAGTCGTTCGGCGGCACGCAGGCGAACCGATGTTGCACGGGGGTTGATGGCTTTTTCCTCGTCGGACGCCAGTTCGGCACCCCGGATCAGCAGGGTGAATAGCGGTTTGTGCTCCGGGAGCTCGACGGGGAGTCCGGCCGGGGCGCTCGACTGCGACGCGGCGGCGAACATCCGCTTGACGATGCGGTCTTCGAGCGACTGGTAGGCCATCGAGACGATGCGGCCGCCGACGGCCACGGCCTCCATCGCGGCGGGGATGGCACGCTCGAGGACGGCCAGTTCCTGGTTGACCTCGATGCGGAGCGCCTGGAAGACCCGTTTGGCGGGGTGCCCCATCCGCTGCACGGCAACCGGGGTGACCTTGGTGATGACCTCGACAAGCTGGGCGGAGCGCACGAAGGGGGTCGTCGCCCTGGCTTCCACGATCGCCTTGGCATACCGGCCGGCGAGTTTTTCTTCGCCGTACTCCTGGAAGATCCGCCGCAGGTCTGCCTCACTGTAGTCGGCGAGGATCCGATCGGCGGTGAGCGGCGACGTGCTGTCCATGCGCATGTCCAGCGGCGCATCCTTGGAGTAGGAGAAGCCGCGCTCGACCTGGTCGAGCTGCATGCTGGAAACGCCGAGGTCGAAGAGGATTCCCTGCACCTCACTGATGCCGAGGCCGGCCAGCGCCTCGAGGATGCCGTCATAGACGGTATGCACGAGGTGGATGCGGTCACGAAACGGCTTGAGGCGTTCCTCGGCGATGGCCAGGGCGGCCAGATCGCGGTCCAGGCCCACCAGGGTCAGACCGGGGAACCGCGTCAGCATGGCTTCGGCGTGGCCGCCCATGCCGAGCGTGGCGTCCACGAGGATCGCTCCGGGCGCGGCCAGAACCGGGCCGAGCAGCTCGATGCTGCGCTCGAGCAGCACCGGGGTGTGGATCTCGCTCAGCTGCGGCCGCTCGGCCGAGCCGTCGGGGGTCTTGTCGCTGTTCATCTGGTTGTTCGTCGTGTTCTTGTCGTTGTTCTCGTTGTTGTTCATAGCTACCGGGGCCGGATCCTGGGGCCTGATCCCCATCCGTTCCGCCTGGCACCGGGGAAGTGTGTCAGGAGGGCAACGGCTGGGAGTCGGGCACCAGGAGCTAGAAGAGTCCCGGAATCACCTCCTCCGTGATGTTGGCGAACGAGGCTTCCTGCTCGATGAGGTAGGCGTCCCAGACCTCGGTGTCCCAGATCTCCACGCGGTTGCCCACGCCGATGACCGTGAGATCGCGGCCCAGGCCCGCATAGGCCCTCAAGTTGGCGGGGATGGTCACCCGGTTCTGCTTATCGGGGGTTTCGGCGCTGGCTCCGGACAGGAAGACCCGGAAGAAGTCGCGCCCCTCCTTGCTCGTGATGGGCGCCTGACGGATCTTTTCGTGCACCTCGTCGAAATCACGCGAGGTGAAGACGTACAGGCACCGTTCCTGGCCGCGCGTCATAACGATGCCGGTCGAGAGGTCCTCGCGGAACTTGGCCGGCAGAATGACGCGCCCTTTTTCGTCGAGCTTGGGGGCATAGGTCCCGAGGAACATTCATCACCCCTCTCTTCCGGCCAAGGTCAGGTGTTGCTCCACTTTACTCCACTATCAACCACCGTGTCTGGAAAATGCGGCATATTGCTGCGAATCTGCCCAATTATTCCCCGAAAACACGCTGAATCACTGGGTGGAGGAAAATCCCAGAATTTGGGGGCCTGTGGGGACGTTTGGGGCGCAAAAAAGGACCGGCGTGGTGGCCGGTCCTGCGGGGTGCGACGATGTGGATGAAAAGGGAGGGTCAGGGGTGGCGGGAGAGCGAGCGGCTGGGGAAATGCAGAACGCCCGCCGTCTGGTTCACGGCGGGCGATACTGGCTATTGGTGTGCGATTACTGCTGGCCGTCCTGTCGACGGTCCCAGCGGTCATTGAGCTTGTCCATGAAGCCCTGCTGACTGCGGGCCTGAGCGGGACGACGGGACTGGTTGGACGACGGCCTCGTCGCCCTGGCCGTGCGGCCCGGCGTGATGGCCAGCAGCACGCCCCCGAACATGATGATGAATCCGACGATGCCCAGCCAGAGCTGCTGCACCGCGACACCGGCGACAAGAGTCGCTATCCCGACGACGCCGGCGAGTACCCCCAGCACAATGGAACGGTAATTGGGGCGGAGGCGGGTGCCTCCCACGCTCGCCACGAATTCGGCATCGTTGTGATAGAGGCTGCGCTCCATCTCTTCGAGGAGTCGCTGCTCTTGTTCTGAAAGCGGCATCTCATTCCTCCAATTGGGGATCGAGCGGATTAGACCCTAATTCTAGTCCCGCCGAGATGGCTAGGCTAGGCGGGTGACCGAAAGCACTCGACTGGTCGATCTGGTTCATTCTCGCATCGACGAATTCATCAATACGCGTGAGTCAATTGTGACGACCATCAGTGGGGACCTGGCTGTGCTGGTCGACTTCTCACGGCAGTTTCTCAGCGGCGGAAAGCGCTTTCGGGCCCAGTTTGCCTACCTCGGCTGGCAGAGCGTTCCGGCCCCCTCCAGACACCCCGCAGCGGGTGCTTCCGCCGGTGTGCTCGGCGAGACCGCCGGCATCGTGGCCATCGCCTCGGCGTTGGAGGTTTTCCACGCCGCGGCGCTTGTGCACGATGACATCATCGACAATTCCGACACCCGCCGCGGTGCGCCATCCGCTCACCGTCGTTTCGAGAGCCTGCACGGCGCTGAAGGGTGGGCCGGAAGCCCGGCCGATTTCGGCCGGGCGTCGGCGATCCTGCTCGGCGACCTCTTGTTGGGCTGGAGCGACGAGCTTCTCGACGAGGGACTCGACGACGCCCCCGATCGGGCCAGCGCCCGCCGGGCCCGCCGTGAGTTCAACCTCATGCGCACCGAGGTCACGGCCGGCCAGTACCTCGACATCCTCGAGGAACGGGCCTGGCTCACCCAGCCTGAGGCCGAATTGCTCGACCGTGCCGTTCGCGTCATCGTCTTCAAGTCGGCCAAGTACAGCGTTCAGGCCCCCCTCGTGATCGGCGCCGCCCTCGCGGGAGCCACCGACGATCAGCTCGACACCCTGCGCGCCTTCGGCCTCCCGCTCGGCATCGCCTATCAGCTGCGGGACGACCTGCTCGGCGTCTTCGGGGACGCCGCCGTGACCGGCAAGCCCAGCGGGGACGACCTTCGGGAGGGGAAGCGTACCGTGTTGATCGCGTTGGCCAGGGAAGGCCTGGACACGGCCTCCCGGCACACCGTCGACCGGCTGCTCGGCCGGCCCGACCTGACGCCGGATCAGATTTCGTCGTTGCAGCAGATCATCGTGGACAGCGGAGCCGTCGACAGAGTGGAGACCCTCATCCAGCAGAACGTAGCCCAGGCCCTGGCGGCATTGGACGGTTCAGATGTGGTGGCCGGGGTCGGGGCAGAGCTGACCGACTTCGCCGGGACCGTGACGCGACGCGTCTTCTAGCGACGCGCCGCACGGTCGGGGCGGGAGCCGGCTGAAGCCGGTACGGCCGTGCCGGCTAGGCCGTGCTGGTCAGGCCGTGCCGGTTAGGCCGTGCTGGTTAGGCCAGAGCCTGGGCGACGCGGCGCACCTCGGCCTTGCGGCCGGCCAGCAGCGCATCGATCGGGGGAACTCCGAGGCTGTCGTCCACCTCGAGCAGCCACTCCATGGCCTGGTCGTCGGTGAAGCCATCGTCGGCGAGCACGATCAGGGTGCCGCGAAGCTCGCCGACCGGCGCGCCATTGCGGATGAAGGACGCCGGCACGCTGACCTTGCCGTCGCGGCGAACCGCAAGCAGGTGCTTGTCCTCGATGAGCTGCCGAACCCGGCTGTGGCTGATGCCGAGGACCTCGACCAGTTCGGGAATGGCGAGCCAGTCTGAGTCGGACGCGGATGTTTGTACTGAAGACGAATCGGTCACTCTTCAAGCTTCCCATGATTCGCCATCGCCGACAAACCCCCGTCTCGGCCCGCCGGCACGGCACCTTGCACGGACGGCCGGCCGGGCTGAGCGGCCTTTTTCGCCGATTCGGAAGACTTCCTGGGGTGTACCCGCGTGGTTAATTGACTCGGCATACCATCTGTGTCAGCGTTGAGAACACGTCAGCTCTCACGGAGATAGTTGTCGACCAGCAGTCAACGAGCGGAGCGTCATGTCGGTTAGAGCCAGCAAGATCGAAACGGGGACGGTCCGACCGGACTCCCCCGTCGAGACGACAGGCTCACCGGCCACGGGTTCGTCGTCGAACGCTGCCAAGCACCGTCCGGCACCGACCGGCATGCGGCGCTCCATCGGCGCCTTCGCCAGCATCCCCCTTGTTGTGGTGAGCACCCTCGCGATCGTGCTCAACCTGGCGTCACCGGCCCAGGCGGCCACCGCCCTCAGGAAGCCGCTGAAGAGCCGCACCACGCTGCCGCAGGTCGCGGTCAAGCCGGTGCAAGCCGTTCAGCCCACTGCGGCGACGCCCGCGCCCAGCCAGTACACCGTCGTCGACGGTGACACCATCAGCGCCATCGCCGGCAGATTCGGCCTGTCGACCGCCTCGGTCCTGGCCCTGAACGGCCTCGGCTGGTCCGCAGTGATCTTCCCCGGCCAGGTTCTCACCCTGTCGACGGCCCCGGTCGCCGTCGCCGCGACCCCGGCCTCTGTCGCAACCGAACTCACCCGGTACACCATCCAGTCCGGCGACACGCTCAGCGGCGTCGCGGCCGCACACGGGGTGCCCACCGACGCCCTGTTCAGCGTGAACGGCCTCGGCCGCAACAGCATCATCTTCCCCGGCCAGGTCATCGTCCTGCCGGCCGCGGGCTCGGCCGCCGCTCCCGCTGTCGCTCCGGTCGCGGCGACAACGGTCACGACCCCGACGCCCGGCAGCCACACCGTGGTCGCCGGCGACACCGTGGACAAGGTCGCCACCGGCGCCGGCGTCTCGGTGCAGTCGATCCTGGAAGCCAACGGCCTGGGCTACTCGAGCATCATCTACCCCGGCCAGGTGCTGACCATTCCCAACTCCCCGGCCGCAAGCTCCGCACCGGCAAGCTCGGCGCCGGTCCTGAACGCGGTCCCCGCCGTGGTGATCACTCCGGCGGCCGCCCCGACGCCCGCTCCGGCGCGGGGAACCGTGACCCCGCTCACCGCGGACATGGCCGCGAACGCCCGCCTCATCATCACCGTCGGCCGGGCCGCCGGCGCGAGCGACGCCGCCCTGGTCGTGGCTCTCGCCGCCGCCGCCCAGGAATCGGGCATGCGCAACATCGACTACGGCGACCGCGATTCGCTCGGCCTGTTCCAGCAGCGCCCCAGTTCCGG
Source organism: Cryobacterium adonitolivorans (assembly GCF_004402695.1). Taxonomy (GTDB): domain Bacteria; phylum Actinomycetota; class Actinomycetes; order Actinomycetales; family Microbacteriaceae; genus Cryobacterium; species Cryobacterium adonitolivorans. The sequence goes on from NZ_SOFL01000024.1 coordinate 27,466, forward strand.
CTGGGGCAACGAGGCGCAGGTCATGGACGCGGAAAGGGCCATCCGGGCCTTCTTCGGCGGACCGGTGAACCCGAACCCCGGCGTCACCCGTGGACTGCTGGACATCCCGGGCTGGGAGGCCATGACGGTGACACAGGCGGCACAGGCCGTCCAGCTGTCCGGGCACCCCGACCTCTACGCCAACTGGGAGGCATCCGCCCGCAGTTGGCTCGCCGACCTCGGCTGAAACGCGCGATTTCGGCATCAGTGACCGAATCGTGTCCCGGCGCGCTGGGGGCCGTTCAGAGGAACGCCCGACTTTTCCGTAGACTCGTCGGGTGACCGAAAGCCCCACAGACCCCATGATCGGCCGCCTCATCGACGGCCGCTATCAGGTGCGCTCCCGGATCGCCCGCGGCGGTATGGCCACCGTGTACCTCGCCACCGACCTGCGCCTCGAGCGCCGGGTGGCCATCAAGATCATGCACGGTCACCTGGCCGACGACAATGCCTTCCGCAGCCGCTTCATCCAGGAGGCCCGCTCGGCCGCCCGGCTGGCCCACCCCAACGTGGTCAACGTGTTCGACCAGGGCCAGGACGCCGACATCGCCTACCTGGTGATGGAGCACCTGCCCGGCATCACCCTGCGGGACCTGCTCAAGGACTACGGCCGGCTCACGCCCGAACAGACCATGGACATCCTCGAGGCCGTACTCTCCGGTCTCGCGGCCGCGCACAAGGCCGGGATCGTGCACCGCGATGTGAAGCCCGAGAACGTGCTGCTCGCCGACGACGGTCGCATCAAGATCGGTGACTTCGGGCTCGCCCGCGCCGTGAACAACAACACCGCCACCGGTCAGGCCCTGCTCGGCACCGTGGCGTACCTCTCCCCCGAACTCGTCACCCGCGGCGTCGCCGACGCCCGCAGCGACATTTACGCGTTGGGCATCATGACCTACGAGATGCTCACCGGTGAGCAGCCGTACGTGGGCGAGGCCCCCATGCAGGTGGCCTACCAGCACGCCAATGACACCGTGCCGATGCCCAGCCTGGTCGCGCACGGCGTTCCCACCGAGCTCGACGAACTCGTGCTCTGGGCCACGGCTCGTGATCCGGAGGAGCGTCCCCGCGACGCCAGAGTAATGCTCGACCAGCTGCTCGACGTTGAAAAACTCGTGCGGCCCCGCGACGACACCGCGATGCAGGCGACCATGGTGCTCCCCCGGGGCCTTGCGGCGGCATCGGCTGACGCCGAAACCCAGATCCTCGGCCGGCGCCCGCTGGCCGTGGCCCCCGCTTCCGCACCCCTGCCGGCCGACGACGACGACGAACCTGACAACACCGCGCAGCTCGCGGGCAGCGCCACGAAACGCCGCCGCCGGGGCTACTGGTTGTTCGGCCTGATCGTGCTGCTCGCCGCCCTGGCCGGTGGAGCCGGCTGGTACTTCGGTGTCGGCCCCGGTTCGGAGATCCAGGTTCCCTCCCTGGTGTCGGCCAGCCCGGAGGAGGCGACGGCGACGCTTGAAGAGCTCGGCCTCGTCGCCGCGCAGGGCACCGAATACAGCACCACGATTCCGGCAGGGCTGATCGTCAGCACCGATCCGGGCGACGGCGCCCGGGTTTCCAAGGGCAGCACGGTCACCCTCAACGTGTCGCAGGGGCCCACGCCGATCACGCTGCCGGCTCTGGCCGGTCTCAGCGCGGATGACGCCGCCATGGCCATCGCCGAGGCCAAGGCCGTCCCTGGGAACGTCGACGAGATGTTCCGCGACGACGTCGAGGAAGGCCTGGTGATCTCGGCCAGCCGGGAGAGCGACGGCGGCGATGTGTCGCAGGGCGGCGACTACTTCGAGGGACTCAACGTCAACCTCGTAGTGTCGCTCGGGCCACTCCCCGACGTCACCGGGGAGGCGGTCGACGACGCCATCGGTATCCTCGAAGACAAGGGCCTCGTCGCCACAGCGGGTGAGGAAATCTACAGCGACACCATCGCGGAGGGCGACGTCATCTCGGTCGCCGCCGCCGAGGAGGGCCCGATCCGGGAAGGCTCCACGCTCATTCTCTCGGTGTCCCGCGGCCCCGAGCCTGTGGAGATCCCCAATGTGGTGGGCATGTCCTGGAGTGAGGGCAAGCAGGTCCTCACCGACCTCGGTTTCGAACTCAAATATCAACTCGGTGCTGACCAGATTGCCGTCCTGTTGAAAATCGAATCGACTGACCCAGCCGCGGGAACGTCCGTTGCCAAAGGAAGCACCATTACCCTCAAACCCACCAACCCGTTCGGGTAGTCTCCGCCGGCCGCTGGTTGTCGGGGGCGTGGAACGCGAGATGCCCCGCTGCGGACGAGGTGCCCCGGTTAAGGGGAGCAGCTCGTCCGGAACGGGGCAACTGGGTGGTGCGGTGCGCCGGTGGCGCCGGCCGGTCAGCGGACGGCGAGCTCCTCGGCCACCAGGAACGCGAGTTCGAGCGACTGCATGTGGTTGAGCCGCGGGTCGCAGAGCGACTCGTAGCGGGTCGCCAGGGCGGCCTCGTCGATGTGCTCAGAGCCGCCGAGGCACTCGGTGACGTCGTCGCCGGTGAGCTCCACGTGGATGCCGCCGGGGTGCGTCCCCACGGCACGGTGCGCCTCGAAGAAGCCCTTGACCTCGTCGACGACGTCGTCGAAACGACGCGTCTTGTAGCCGGTGGGCGTGGTGACACCGTTGCCGTGCATCGGGTCGGTGACCCAGAGCGGCATGGCGTCGCTGGCCTTGATCGCCTCGAGCAGCGGCGGCAGGGCGTCGCGGATCTTACCGGCACCCATCCGGGTGATGAAGGTCAGCCGGCCGGGCTCGCGGTTCGGGTCGAGCTTGTCGATCAGGCGCAGCATGTCGTCGATCGAGGTGCTCGGGCCGAGCTTGACGCCGATCGGGTTGCGCACGCGAGACAGGAAGTCCACGTGGGCGCCGTCGATCTCGCGGGTGCGTTCGCCGATCCAGACGAAGTGCGCCGAGGTGTTGTACGGCGTACCGGTGCGGGAGTCGATGCGCGTCATGGGGCGCTCGTAGTCCATCAGCAGGCCCTCGTGGCTGGTGTAGAACTCCGTGCGGCGCATGGCCTCGAAGTCGGCCCCGCAGGCGATCATGAACTTGATGGCGCGATCGATGTCCTTGGCCAGGCCCTCGTAGCGCTGATTGGCGGGGTTCTTGGCGAAGCCCTGGTTCCAGCTGTGCACCTGGCGCAGGTCGGCGAAGCCGCCCTGGGTGAACGCACGGATGAGATTGAGGGTGGATGCCGACGTGTGGTACGCCTTGACCAGCCGGTCGGGGTCGGCCTCGCGGGACTCAGGGGTGAAGTCGTAACCGTTGACGATGTCACCGCGGTAAGCCGGCAGGGTGACGCCGCCGCGGGTCTCGAAGTCGCTGGAGCGGGGCTTGGCGAACTGACCAGCCATGCGGCCCATCTTCACGACGGGCATCGAGGCGCCGTAGGTGAGGACGACGGCCATCTGCAGCACGGTCTTCACGCGGTTGCGGATCTGCTCCGCGGTCGCGCCGCTGAAGGTCTCGGCGCAATCGCCGCCCTGCAGCAGGAAGGCCTCACCGCGGGCGGCCTCAGCCAGGCGGTCGCGCAGGATGTCGACCTCGCCGGCGAAGACCAGCGGCGGCTGGGTGGCCAGCTCGGCGGACGCGGCCGCGACGGCATCGGCATCGGGCCAGGCCGGCTGCTGCTTGATGGGGAGGGTGCGCCAATAGTCCAGTCCGGCGATCACAGATTTGTCTGCCATTACAACCGGTTCGGTGGGGTCTACCACGGGACTGAGCCTGTTTTCTCTAATGCGGCCCGCACGAGCGCGAGTCTGGGATGAACGGTATTCGAGCCTAGCGTGAAAGGCTGGCGCGCTTTTCTTTAACACTGGTGGCGTACACGTCGACGTACTCCTGCGTGCTGAGGCGGCGCAGCTCGTACATCAGCTCGTCCGTCACGGAGCGCAACACGAATCTGTCGCCCTCCATTCCCTCGAACCGGCTGAAGTCCAGCGGCTCCCCGATGACGATGCCGATTCGGCGCACCTTGGGGATGCGGGTGCCGGTGGGCATGGCCTTCTCCGTGTCGATCATGGCCACGGGAACGACGGGTACGCCGGCTTCCAGCACCATGCGGGCCACGCCCGTGCGGCCCCGGTACATGCGGGCGTCCGGGCTGCGGGTGCCCTCGGGATAGATGCCGAGGGCCCCCCCGCCGTTCAGCACGGCGAGGCCGGTGTTCAGGGAGTCCTCCGACGCCTTGCCGCCCGAGCGGTCGATGGGCAGCTGGCCGGTGGCCTTGAAGAACTGCCGGGTCGCCCAGCCCTTGAGGCCGGTGCCGGTGAAGTACTCGCTTTTGGCGAGGAACACCACCCGGCGCGGCACGACCAGCGGCAGGAACACCGAGTCGATGAATGACAGGTGGTTGCTCGCCAGGACGACGCCGCCCTCCTTGGGAATGTTGTCGAGCCCGATCACCCAGGGCCGGAAGAGGCCGAGCAGGAGAGGGCCGGCCACAATATTCTTCATGAACCAGTAGAACATCGGTGTCCTTAAGTGAGCGGATGCCGGCCGGCGGGGGGCAGCGCTGTCGTACGCAGCACAGCCAGCCTACTCACCGGTGACGTGTCGGCGGGCGAGGTCGGCGGCGCCGACGACCCCGGCGTCGTTGACGAGTTCCGCGATCGCGAACTCGGCCTCCGGGTGGTACCCGCGGGCGGGCAGGTTGGCGAGGTAGGCGGTGCGGATCGGCTCCAGGAGCTGTTCGCCGGCCGCGGCGACGCCGCCGCCGAACACGAACACCTGCGGGTCGAGAACCGCGGCAAGGCTCGCGCAGGCCTGGCCGAGCGAGGCGCCCAACTGGCGCAGCGCAGCGAGGGCGCCGGGGTCGCCGTCCTGGATCAGCCGGCCGATGTCCTTGCCGGTGAGCTTGCCGCGCTTGGAGCGAGCGGCCGCCAGGCCCAGGCCGATGCCACCGGCGTCCGCGAACTCGTTGGCGATGCGGGCCAGTGCCCGCCCCGAGCCGTACTGTTCGATGCAGCCATACGCGCCGCAGCCGCAGGGCAGGCCGTCGGGCACGACACGCATGTGCCCCAGCTCGGCGCCCACGCCGAAGCCGCCGCGGAACAGGCGGTCGTTGGACACGATGGCGCCGCCGACACCGGTGCCGATGGTGAGGGTGACCATGTCGCTGTACAGGCGGCCGGCGCCGAAGCAGAATTCGGCCCATCCGGCGGCATTGGCGTCGTTCTCGACAATGATCGGCAGCGACAGGCGCGACTCGAGCTTCTCGCGCAGTGGTTCGTTGCGCCAGTTGATGTTGGGGGCGTAGTACACGGTCGACTGGGCGGCGTCGATGAACCCGGCGGCGGCGACGCCGGCGGCGATGACCTCGTGGCCCGCGGAGAGGTCTTTGATCATCTCCACGACGGCGTCTTCGATCTGACGCGGGTCCGCGGCGTCGGTCGGTCGACGATCCGACGCGATTATGGTTCCGAATTCGTCGACGAGGGCACCGGCGATCTTGGTCCCGCCGATGTCAATCCCAATGGCGTGCACGACTGACACCTTTCGTTGGTGGAGCAAGAGTGAGTTCTTCAGGTCGGCTCAAAAACGGCACGGGGCACGCAGCAACCTGATCGACCACTCAAGGCACCCCCTAGAGTGTAGTAAATCAGCACGCCGCCGGGAGAATCGCAGATTCAGGTCGAATCAGCGGATAGAGTGGTCGCACTTACCCGCCCGGTGCCAAAGGAGCTACCGTGAAACAGTTCGATGAGCCCGCCGTCGTCCCCGCCGACCCGAACGCGAACGTCACCGACCTGTTGGTCGACCGTCTCGCTCAGACTCCACAGCTGGTGCTGTTCTCACGGCCGGACAACGGCGCCTGGCTTCCGGTCACCACCGCCGAGTTCCACGCGGAGGTCATCGCCCTGGCCAAGGGCTTCGTCGCCGCCGGCGTGCAGCCCGGCGACAAGATCGGCCTGACCTGCAAGACCCGCTACGAGTGGACGCTGATCGACTTCGCCGTCTGGTTCGCCGGCGCAGTGCTCGTGCCGGTCTACGAGACGAGTTCGCCCAGCCAGGTGCAGTGGATCCTCAGCGACTCCGGAGCGACCGCGTTGATCGTGGAAACCGCAGACCACTTCGCCCGCTTCGACGAGGTCCACCCCGACCTGCCCGATGTCGAGACGGTCTGGCAGATCGACCTGGGCGACCTGGACAAGCTCGCCGCCCGTGGCGTCGACGTTCCGGATGCCGAGATCGAGCGTCGCCGCCGCCTGGCCGTCGGCTCAGACATGGCCACCCTGATCTACACCTCAGGCTCCACCGGGCGGCCCAAGGGCTGCGTGCTCAGCCACTCCAACTTCGTCGAGACCAGCCGCAACGCCGGGATCGCCCTCAAGCCTGTTCTCACCGACGAGAAAGGCGCATCCACCCTGTTGTTCATCACGACGGCGCACGTGTTCGCTCGCTTCATCGCGGTGCTCTGCGTGCACGGCGGAGTTCGGGTGGGACACCAGCCGGACACCCGTCAGCTGCTCCCGTCGCTGGGCAGTTTCAAGCCGACCTTCCTGCTCGCGGTCCCCCGGGTCTTCGAGAAGGTCTACAACTCTGCCGAGCAGAAGGCCGAGGCCGGTGGCAAGGGCAAGATCTTCGAGGCCGCCTCAGAGGTCGCCGTCGCGCATTCCAAGCTGATCGAGGCCGGCGAGCGGATTCCGGTGGGCATGAAGGTCAAGTTCGCCCTGTTCGACAGGCTCGTCTACAGCAAGCTGCGCGCCGCGATGGGCGGCAACGTCAAGTTCGCCGTCTCCGGCTCCGCCCCGCTCGGCGCGCACCTGGGCCATTTCTTCCACAGCCTGGGCATCGTGATCCTCGAGGGCTACGGCCTGACCGAGACCACGGCTCCCGCGACGGTGAACCTGGCCACCAAGGCCAAGATCGGCAGTGTCGGCCCGGCGCTGCCCGGCGTCTCGGTGCGGGTGATGGACGACGGTGAGATCGAGGTGAAGGGTGTCAACGTCTTCACCGAGTACTGGAAGAACCCCGAGGCCACCGCCGCCGCCTTCGACGACGGCTGGCTGAAGACCGGTGACATCGGTGCCCTCGACAACGACGGGTTCCTCTCGATCACCGGGCGCAAGAAGGAGATCATCGTGACCGCCGGCGGCAAGAACGTCGCGCCGGCGGCCCTCGAAGACCCGATCCGGTCCAACCCGCTGGTCGGCCAGGTTGTCGTGGTCGGTGACAAGAAGCCGTTCATCGCCGCGCTGGTCACCCTCGACCCCGAGATGCTGCCGGTCTGGCTGAACAACAACCACGAGGACGCCGGGATGTCCCTCATCGACGCGTCGGTGCACCCCAAGGTCCTTGCCGAGGTGCAGCGGGCTATCGACCACGCCAACGAGACGGTGTCCAGGGCGGAATCCATCCGCAAGTTCGTGGTGCTGCCGATCGAGCTCACCGAGGCCGCCGGCTACCTCACCCCGAAGATGAGCATCAAGCGCGACGTGATCCTCCGGGACTTCGCGGCCGAGATCCAGAACCTCTACGGGGCCAATCCGATGACGGCGGCCGTGCCGGTACGGGAGACCGCGCGGGACTAGGACCGCGCAGGACTAGGACCGCGCAGGACTAGGACCGCGCAGGACTTGGAACGCGCACAGACGAACGAGCTGCCCGGCACCAGCGGGGCAGCTCGTTCGTTTGTCCGCAGGCTAGAACCAGTCGGACTCGCGTACTTCCTTCATCGCCGCCCGGCGGCTCTCCTTGTCGAGCCGGTCCAGGTAGAGCAGCCCGTCGAGGTGATCGGTCTCGTGCTGTAGCGCCTGGGCCATCAGCCCCTCACCGGAGACCGCGACGGGGTTGCCGTCCAGGTCGATTCCGGTGACCCTGGCGAACGGATAGCGCTTTGTCGGGTACCACAGGCCGGGTACCGACAGGCAGCCCTCGTCGACCAGTTCCGGCTCCCCCGCCAGCTCGACCAGAACCGGGTTGAGGATGTAACCGATGTCCCCGTCGATGTTGTAACTGAAGGCGCGCAGGTTCACGCCGATCTGAGCGGCGGCCACGCCGGCCCGGCCCGGCAGCTTCACGCTGTCCACGAGGTCGTCGACGAGGCTGCGCACCCGGGCGTCGATGGGCCCGATCGGCTCTGAGCGGGTCTTGAGGACGGGATCGCCCAGCAGGCGGATCTGGCGTTCGGGCACGGGTGGCTCTCTTTAGGATGATACGGACGAAACGGATGCGGAGTGCGGAGGGCCTCAGGCGCGGCGCTCGGCCGGCAGCCCTTCGACGACGAGGGCCGCGAGGGTCCGCGCGGCCAGCCGGGTGATCGGCTTGAGGTCCTTGAAGGACACCACGCTGCCGGCCGCCAGCTGCGGGTCGTACGGGATCCGCACGATCTCGCGAACCCGGGACCGGAAGTGCGACTCGATCTCCTCGAGTTTGACCAGGTTGGTGCCCTGGGTCGCCGTGTTGAGGGCGACGATGGCGTTGCGCACAAGCTCGCCGTAGCCGTTGGCCTCGAGCCAGGTCAGCGTTTCGGAGGCCAACCGCGCCTCGTCGACACTGCCGCCGGACACGATCACGATGGAATCGGCGCGCTGAAGGGTGGCCCGCATGACCGAGTGCACGATCCCGGTGCCGCAGTCGGTCAACACGATCGAGTAGAACCGCGCCGCGAGGTCGGCGACGACGTTGTAGTCGTTCTCGTCGAACGCCTCGGACAGGAGCGGGTCGGTGTCGCTCGCGAGGATGTCGAGCCGGGTTTCGTCCCTGGACACCAGCGCCGAGAAGTCGGTGAAGCCGCCGATGGAGGCCGCCTTGGTCACGACGTCGCGCACCGTCGACCTGGTCTGCTTGGAGACCCGTTCACTCAGGGTGCCACGGTCGGGGTTGGCGTCGACGGCGATGATCCGGTCTTCCCTGGCATCGGCCATGGCCATACCGAGCAGCGCGGTGACGGTGGTCTTGCCGACGCCGCCCTTGCGGGTGAGGATCGGGACGAACCTGGCCCCGCCTTCGAACTGTTTGCGGATGCGTTCGTCCATGGCCTGGTGCGCTCGCACGGCGGCCGAGTCGCCCAGGTTGACGACGTGGAAGGTGGCGGTGTAGACGAAGCGGTTCCAGCCGCCGTTCGGCGCGCGCCTCGTCTTGCGGTTGATCTCGAGCAGACGGTCGGAGGTGAGCATCGACGCGGATTCCGGGGCGACGGCATCAGAGCGGGTGCGGGCACGCCGGCTGGCGGTGGCGGCGCTCGTGGGACCGGTGCTGCGCGAAAGCGCCGCCGCGGCGGTGCCGCTCGCGCCGAGCGGAGCCGCGGTTTCGCGCGCCGGTTGCGGGGTGACGATCTCGATGGTGTGCGTGCCGGGGTGGGCGCCCGTGGCCGCCCGGTCGGCCGGCCGGGTGCCGTCCGGCGTTGAGCCCGCCGCGACCGCGGACCTGGGCAGGCCGGCACCGCCGAGCGAGACGAAGCTCTCCGGCAGTGCGGCGGCCAGGTTGTCGAAGGTGTGCGGTGGGAGTTCGCTGTGGTACTCGTCGCCCGGTCGCACCCTGGCGGCCGAGGGCACCGGCGTCCCGGCCCCTTCCGGGGCCGGGTTCAGCTGGCCGTCACCCTCGTCGCGCGGTTGGGCATCGTCTGTCCGTCGATCTGTCACAGCAGACTCCTCGTTCTTTCGCGGGCCACGAATGGGGCCCCAAATCAGGCCTCAGCCTAGCGTGGCCGCACCACTACGAGCAGGTCGCCCGCGTCCACCTGCTGGGTGGCGGGGATCGCGACCCGTTCGACGACGCCGGCGATGGGTGAGGTGATGGCCGCTTCCATCTTCATGGCCTCGATCGAGGCGACGCTCTGGCCGGCCACCACGTGGTCGCCGTCGGCGACCTGCAGGGTGACCACGCCGGAGAACGGCGCGGCGACCTGGCCGGGCTGGTTGGCGTCGGCCTTCTCGGCCGCCTTGGTGACCACGGCGATGCTGCGGTCACGCACGAAGACCGGCCGCAGCTGTCCGTTGAGGATGGTCATGACGGTGCGCATGCCCTTGTCGTCGGCCTCGCCGATCGCTTCGAGCCCGACGTAGAGTCGCACGCCCTTGTCGATCTCGACCGAGTGCTCGGTTCCCTGGCGCAGGCCGTAGAGGTAGTCGACGGTGTCGACCACTGACAGGTCGCCGAAGAGTTCCCGGATCTGCTGGAAGTGCCGGTTGGGGGCGGGGAAGAGCAGCTGGTTGAGCATGGCGCGCCGAGTGGGGCTGTCGGCGTCGAGGGCGCCTCTCTCCTCGTCGGTCAGCTCGGTCGTGCTCACCCGGATGCTGCGGCCCTCGAGCACCTTGCTGCGGAAGGGTTCAGGCCAGCCGCCGGGCAGGTCGCCCAGTTCGCCGGCCATGAATCCCACGACCGAGTCCGGCACGTCGTACTTGGCCGGGTTGGCCTCGAAGTCCGCCGGGTCGGCGTTGACGGCCGCCAGGTAGAGCGCGAGGTCACCGACGACCTTGGACGACGGTGTGACCTTGGGCACGCGGCCCAGGATGCGGTTCGCTGCCGCGTACATGTCTTCGATGAGCTCGAAGTCGTCGGCCAGGCCCAGCGCGACGGCCTGGGTGCGCAGGTTGGAGAGCTGCCCGCCCGGGATCTCGTGCTTGTAGACCCGTCCGGTGGGAGCGCGGAGGCCGGATTCGAAGGGGTGGTAGACCCGGCGCACGTCTTCCCAGTACGGCTCGAGGTCGCAAACGTTCTGCAGGGAGATGCCGGTGTCCCGCTCTGTGTGAGCGAGCGCGGCCACGAGGGAGGACGCCGACGGCTGGCTGGTGGTGCCGCCCATCGGGGCGCTGGCCACGTCGACGGCGTCCGCGCCGGCCCTGGAGGCCGCCAGGAGCGTGGCGAGCTGGCCGCCGGGGGTGTCGTGCGTGTGCACGTGCACCGGCAGGTCGAAACGCTCACGGAACGCGGTGACGAGCTTCTCGGCCGCGGCGGGCCGCAGCAGGCCGGCCATGTCCTTGATGGCGAGGATGTGCGCGCCGGAGGCCACGATCTGGTCGGCGAGCCGCAGGTAGTAGTCGAGCGTGTAGAGGCCTTCTGCGGGGTCGAGCAGGTCGCCGGTGTAGCAGAGCGCCACCTCGGCGACGCTGTTGCCGGTGTTCAGCACGGCGTCGATGGCCGGGCGCATCTGGTTGACGTCGTTGAGGGCGTCGAAGATGCGGAAGATGTCGACACCGGAATCGCTGGCTTCGCGGACGAAGGCATCCGTCACCTCGGTGGGGTACGGGGTGTAGCCCACGGTGTTGCGGCCGCGCAGCAGCATCTGGATGTTGATGTTGGGCAGGGCCTCGCGCAGGGCGCCGAGGCGATCCCACGGGTCTTCGCCGAGGAAACGCAACGCGACATCGTAGGTGGCGCCTCCCCAGGCCTCGACCGAGAGCAGTTCGGGGGTGAGCCTGGCCACGTACGGGGCCACGGCCACGAGGTCCTTGGTGCGCACCCGGGTGGCCAGCAGCGACTGGTGGGCGTCACGGAAGGTCGTGTCGGTGACGGCAAGCGCGGTCTGGGCGCGCAAGGCGCTCGCGAAGCCGACCGGGCCGAGCAGCTGCAGCTTCTGCCGCGAACCCTCCGGCGCCGGAACGGACAGGTCGAGCTTGGGCAGCTTCTCTGCAGGGTTCAGCAGTGTCAGGGGCACACCGTTGGGCTGGTTGACGGTGACGTCGGCCAGCCAGTTGAGGATCTTGGTGCCGCGGTCCTTCGAGGCCCGGCCGCGCAGCAGCTGCGGACGTTCGTCGATGAACGAGGTGCTCAGGTCGCCGTTGGCGAAGTCGGGGTCTTCGAGCACGGCCTGCAGGAACGCGATGTTCGTGGAGACGCCGCGGATGCGGAACTCGGCCAGGGCGCGCTTGGAGCGGGTGACCGCCGAGGCGTAGTCGCGGCCGCGGCAGGTGAGCTTGGCTAGCATCGAGTCGAAGTGCGGGCTGATCTGCGCGCCGGGGTTGATGGTTCCGCCGTCCAGGCGGATGCCGGCGCCTCCGGGTGAGCGGTAGGTCGTGATCTTGCCGGTGTCGGGGCGGAACCCCGCGGTGGGGTCCTCCGTGGTGATGCGGCATTGCAGGGCGAAGCCGCGCAGCTTGATCGAGTCCTGGCTCAGGCCGAGGTCGGCGAGGGTCTCCCCCGCGGCGATGCGGATCTGGGACTGCACGAGGTCGACGTCGGTGACCTCTTCGGTCACGGTGTGCTCAACCTGGATGCGCGGGTTCATCTCGATGAACACGTGCTGGCCGGCGCGTTCGCCGACGGTGTCGAGCAGGAATTCGACGGTGCCGGCGTTGACGTAACCGATCGACCTGGCGAAAGCCACGGCGTCGGCGTGCAGGCGCTGGCGGATTTCCTCCGGCAGGTTGGGGGCCGGGGCGATCTCGATGACCTTCTGGTGGCGGCGCTGCACTGAGCAGTCCCGCTCGAAGAGGTGCACGGTCTCGCCGGTGGCATCCGCGAGGATCTGCACCTCGATGTGGCGGGGCCGCAGCACCGCCTGCTCGAGGAACATGGTGGGGTCACCGAAGGCGCTGTTGGCCTCGCGCATGGCCTCTTCGAGGGAGCCGCGCAGGTCGGCCATGGTGGCGACCCGGCGCATGCCGCGTCCGCCGCCGCCGGCGACGGCCTTGGCGAAGATCGGGAAGCCGATCTCTTCGGCGGCAGCGATGAGTTCCTCGACGTCGCGAGACGGTGCACTGGACTTGAGGACGGGCACGCCGGCAGCGATGGCGTGTTCCTTGGCGGTGACCTTGTTGCCGGCCATCTCGAGCACGTGCGAGCCCGGCCCGATGAACGTGATGCCGGCGACCTTGGCCGCTTCGGCGAGCTCGGGGTTCTCGGAGAGGAATCCGTAGCCGGGGTAGATGGCGTCTGCGCCGCTCTCCCTAGCCACCCGGATGATCTCGGACACATCGAGGTAGGCGCGGACCGGGTGACCCGGCTCGCCGATCTCGTAGGCCTCGTCGGCCTTCAGTCGGTGCAGCGAATTGCGGTCCTCGAACGGGAAGACGGCGACGGTTTTCGCGCCCAGTTCATAGGCGGCGCGGAACGCGCGGATTGCTATCTCTCCACGGTTGGCGACGAGGATTTTGGTGAACATAGAGACCTTTCGATCCGGGAGCGGCACACAGCTGACGGTTAGGTTCTCTAAGACTAGTGAAGGTAACGTATCTACTTGTGCACGTACTTAGCGTTAGCTCCCTCAAGGGAGGGGTAGGCAAGACCACGGTAACCCTTGGTCTGGCTTCTGCCGCCTTCGCCCGCGGTGTTCGGACCCTCGTGGTCGACCTCGATCCGCAATCTGATGTCTCAACCGGGCTCGACATCCAGCTCGCCGGCCACCTCAACGTCGCCGACGTGCTGGCTTCGCCGAAGGAGAAAGTCGTTCGTGCCGCCATCGCGCCCAGCGGCTGGACCCGCGGTCGCCCCGGCACGATCGACGTCATGATCGGCAGCCCCTCCGCCATCAATTTCGACGGCCCGCACCCCAGCATCCGGGACATCTGGAAGCTCGAGGAGGCCCTCTCCACCGTGGAGAAGGACTACGACCTCGTTCTGATCGACTGCGCCCCCTCGCTGAACGCGCTCACCCGCACCGCCTGGGCCGCCAGCGACCGGGTTGCCGTGGTCACCGAGCCCGGCCTGTTCTCGGTCGCCGCCGCCGACCGCGCCCTGCGCGCGATCGAGGAGATCCGTCGTGGCCTCAGCCCCCGGCTGCAGCCGCTGGGCATCATCGTCAACCGGGCCCGCACCGCGTCGCTCGAGCACCAGTTCCGGATCAAGGAACTGCGCGACATGTTCGGCCCGCTGGTGCTCAGCCCGCAGCTGCCGGAGCGCACCAGCCTGCAGCAGGCCCAGGGCGCCGCGAAGCCCCTGCACACCTGGCCGGGCGACAGCGCCCAGGAGATGGCGCACTACTTCGACCAGCTTCTGGACCGCGTTCTGCGCACCGCGCGCATCGGCGAGTACGCCGAGTCCGGCGCACGCTAGCGCAACGCCCGCTGACACTCGCTCGAGCTGTGAGAAAAGCCCCGAAACGCTCGCGTTTTCGGGGCTTTTCTCACGGTTCGCGGGGCTAAGAGACCTTGCGGGAGACGCGACGGGCGGCGAGCTCGTCGGACGGGTCGCTGGCCTGGGTGTCGAGTTCGACGAGGGTGGTTTCGACCTCACGCAGTACCTTGCCGACGGCGATGCCGAAGACACCCTGGCCGCGGCTGACGAGGTCGATGACCTCGTCGTTGGAAGTGCAGAGGTAGACGCTGGCGCCGTCGCTCATGAGAGTGGTCTGGGCAAGGTCGTTCACGCCCGATTCGCGCAGCTGGTTGACCGCGGTGCGGATCTGCTGCAGGGAGATCCCGGTGTCGAGCAGGCGCTTGACGAGCTTGAGCACGAGGATGTCGCGGAAGCCGTAGAGGCGCTGGGAGCCGGAGCCGGCCGCGCCGCGAACCGTGGGCTCCACGAGTTCGGTGCGGGCCCAGTAGTCGAGTTGGCGGTAGCTGATGCCCGCGGCACGGGCCGCAACGGCCCCCCGGTAGCCTGAGTTCTCGTTGAGCTCAGGCATGCCGTCGGTGAAGAGCAGCCCCTGACCGTACCGAGACGAATCGTCTCGGGGATTGAGTTCACTCATACGGTCGCCTCTCGGGGGTGGATGCGAACCTTCAGCCCGCACTTCAACGTTAGCGAGACCGACGGTCCGAATCGATGACATCCGCCCGAACGTGTCGGCGTGTCGAGAGAACGTGGTTCTCGGTGCGTTGAACTTTCAGTCTACGACTTATTTGGTCAGCCGGCCCAGGGCCGAGCGGATCAGACTGCCGCGGATGACCTCGAGCTGACCGGCGATCTCCACGGCCATCTCGGCCGCCTTCGCGCGGCTGGAAGCGTCCTTGCGGCGGGCCAGGGGCACCAGGGCGCTTTCGATCAGGCCGAGCTCGCGTTCGGCCGCACCGCGGAAGCCGCGCAGGTGCCGGGGTTCAATTCCGCTGCGCTGCAGGTCGACCAGGGCGCGGAGTACCCTGAGAGCGTCGTCGCCGTAGTGTTCGGCGGGCACGATGATCGACGCGGTGACGGCGTCGTGCAGAAGTGTCGAGGATGCGCCGGACTCGCGCAGCAGGTCCTCCCTGGTGAAGCGGCGGGCGATCACGAGCATGCTCGGGCCGGGCGCCCCGCCGCCGGGAAGCACGGGCGACAGGCCGGCGTCGAGATCGTCGAGGTAGGCGCGGATGACCTTTAGCGGCAGATAGTGGTCGCGCTGCATAGACAGGATGAGGCGCAGCCTGTCGAGGTCGCCGCCATTGAACTTGCGGTAGCCGGATTCCGTGCGTGCCGGGGAGACAAGACCCTGTTCCTCAAGGAACCGCAGTTTGGACGGGGTCAGGTCCGGGAATTCCGGTGTCATCCGGGCCAGGACCTGGCCGATACTCAAGAGTGACGTCGCGCCCGGCAGTCTGGCCTGGGCGGAGGACGCCGACACTAGTCGCTCGCCAGGTGTACGAGGTCGAGCCGCGAGGCGTAGAACGTGAGGCGGAATTTGCCGACCTGCACTTCGGATCCGTCGGTGAGGACGGCCAGGTCGATGCGTTCGCCATCGAAATACGTGCCGTTGAGCGATCCCAGGTCTTTCACCTGGAAGATACGGCCATTGCGCAGGAATTCGGCGTGGCGGCGGGACACCGTGACGTCATCGAGGAAGATGTCGGCATTCGGGTGTCGTCCCACCGTGGTGAGATCGGCATCCAGCAGGAAACGCGCACCCGAATTGGGACCGCGGCGCACCACCAGGAGGGCTGAGCCTGAGGGCAGTGCCGCAATGGCTTCCTGCTCCTCGACCGTGACGTTGGCGTCGAGCGCGGCCAACGACGCCGCGAACTCCTGGCTGAACGTCATTGTCGTATCGACGTTGCCCGTGGCATTCTCGGGCGCCACCCTACGCTCGGGTTCTTTCTTCTCGTCGGAATCGACCACCGTGCACCTCCTACTGGGTAAATCGTATCGGATGGAACGGGCCTTCAAGCGCGCGGCAGCCGAATCACCCGAACCGTTTCAATCGCGTAGATGACCCCGGCCCACCAGTACAGGTACGCTCCCCACAGGCCGAACGCCCAGCCGACAGGTTGTGACCACCAGGACAGCTCGGGGAACGCCTGGCCGAGCATGATCATCGGGAGGGCGTAGAAGAGGCAGAACGTGGCCACTTTGCCCAGCTGATGCACAGGAAGCGGGCCGAAACCGTGGTTGGCCAGCACAACACCCAACCCGAGCAGGAACACGTCCCGGCCGACGACGACGGCCACGATCCACCACGGCACGAGGTCGCGCCAGGCGAGCCCAACGAGCGCAGCGAAGATGTAGAGCCGGTCCGCGGCCGGGTCGAGCAACTGGCCCAGCCTGGTGATCTGGTTGAACCGGCGCGCGATCGCGCCATCGAGGAAGTCCGTGAGGCTGGCCACCGCGAGGACCAGGAGCGCCCAGGCATCCTCGCCGTTCACGAGCAGCCCGAGGAAGACCGGGACGAGCGCCAGCCGCAGGAAACTGAGCAGATTCGGCACCGTCAGCACCCTGGAGCTGATGTCGGTAGGAACGGGCCCAGTCACGACACGAGTCTACCGAGGAGCCGGCGGGAGGGGCTCAGGCTTCGCGGCGGACTTCCGTGGTCTCGTCCGGCGGGGCGGTGGGCGTCTTCTTCGTCTTCTTCCTGGCGGGCTCCGCATCCGCCTTGGCCGTGGTTTTCTTCTTCGAAGCGGCGGTCTTGGCGGCGGGTTTGGTTGCGGCCTGTTTGGAGGCGGCAGTCTTGGAGCCTGCGGTCTTGGAGCCTGCGGTCTTGGCCGACGCGCCGCCGGAGCGGCTGCGGTCGACGCTGCGGCGCAGTGCCTCCATCAGGTCGAGCACCTCTCCCCCGCCGGCCTCCTCGTCGGTTTTGCCGAAGGTGGCCTCGGTGTCGATCGCGTCGCCCTTCTCGAGTTTCTCCTCGATGAGGCGGCGCAGTTGCGCCTGGTATTCGTCGGTGTAGTCGCCCGGCGTGAAGTCGGCGGCGAAGGAGTCCACGAGTGCCGCGGAGAGGTCCAGCTCCCGGTCGGAGATCTTCACGGTCTGCTCGAGGGCCGGGAACTCGGCCACGCGTACCTCGTCGTCCCAGAGCAGGGTCTGCAGCATGAGCACACCGTCGCGCACCCGGAGCGCGGCGAGCCGGGTCTTCTGCCGCAACGCGAAGTGCACGATGGCGGTGCGGTCGGTCTGTTCCAGGGTGCGGCGCAGCAGCACATAGGCCTTGGGCGAGGATCCGTCGGGCTCGAGGAAGTAGCTGCGGTCGAACATGATCGGGTCGAGCTGGTCACTCGGCACGAATTCGACGACGTCTATCTCGCGGCTGCGTTCCTCCGGCAGGGACTTGAGGTCGGCATCGGTGATCACGACGGTCTTATCGCCGTCGGTGAAGGCCTTGTCGATGTGCGCGTAATCGACGACGTTTCCGCAGACCTCACAGCGGCGCTGGTAGCGGATGCGGCCGCCATCCGCGTCGTGCACCTGGTGCAGTTCGACGTCGTGGTCCTCGGTAGCGCTGTACACCTTGACCGGCACGTTGACCAGCCCGAACGTGATGGCGCCCTTCCAGATTGATCGCATCGTTCGTCCTCCCGACCCCAGTACACACCCGTCCTATGGGCTGAGGCTAGACCGGCAGCCGGGCGTGGAGCAAGCTGGGCACATGGCTACTGGTGCGGTTGC
The DNA here is from genome assembly GCF_004402695.1 of Cryobacterium adonitolivorans. Classification (GTDB taxonomy): domain Bacteria; phylum Actinomycetota; class Actinomycetes; order Actinomycetales; family Microbacteriaceae; genus Cryobacterium; species Cryobacterium adonitolivorans. The sequence continues at coordinate 45,195 of NZ_SOFL01000024.1, forward strand.
TGCGGGCAATTCGGCTGTGGGCACCGATGGCGCCCAGCGGGAGGTCGTGACGGTGGGCGGCCGGCGGGTCACCCTCACCCATCTCGACAAGGTGATGTACCCGGAAACCGGCACCACCAAGGCCGACATCCTGGGCTACTACGCGGCGGTCGCTGATGCGCTCATCCGGCATGCGCGCGACCGGCCGGCGACCCGGAAGCGCTGGGTGCACGGCGTGGGCACGCCGGAGGAGCCCGGGCAGGTGTTCTTCCAGAAGAACCTGGCCGAGGGCACGCCCGAGTGGGTGGAGCGCCGGGAACTGGCGCACAAGGCGCACGCCACCGTGTATCCGCTGGTGAACGACCTGGCCACCCTCACCTGGCTCGCCCAGATCGGCACCCTGGAGATCCACGTGCCGCAGTGGCGGTTCGACTCGGCGGGCACCCCTGCCCGCCCCGACCGGCTGGTGCTGGACCTGGACCCCGGCGAGGGCGTCGGCCTCACCGAGTGCGCTGAGGTGGCCCGCTGGGCCAGGGCACTGCTGCTGGACATGGGCCTGGACACCCTGCCGGTGACCAGCGGCAGCAAGGGCATTCACCTGTATGCGGCGCTAGACGGCAGCCACACCTCGGAGCAGGTGGGCCAGGTGGCGCATGAACTCGCGAGGGCGCTGGAAGCGGACCACCCCGGCGAGGTGCTCAGTGCGATGACCCGGTCGCTGCGGACAGGCAAGGTCTTCGTGGACTGGAGCCAGAACAGCGCGAACAAAACGACCATCGCGCCATACAGCCTGCGCGGACTACTGCGACCGCTGGTGGCGGCGCCGCGCAGCTGGCGGGAGCTGGAGTCGCCGGGGCTGGAGCAGCTGGACTACCGGCAGGTGCTCAAGCGCCTGGACCGACGCCCGGACCTGCTGGGCCCGGTGGCGGACGCCATCGACGCCGGCGCCGCTTCGGCCTCACGCGCCGACGCGGACCGCCTGCACCAGTACCGCAGCAAGCGCGACGCCCGGCGCACCCCTGAACCCGTTCCGACGGCAACACAGACGGCTACCGCCGGCGGCGGGGCATCGTTCGTGATCCAGGAACACCACGCCAGGGCGCTGCACTTCGACCTGCGCCTGGAACGTGACGGCGTCCTGGTGTCGTGGGCGCTGCCGAAGGGCGTGCCCGTCGACCCCACCCGCAACCATCTGGCCGTGCACACCGAGGACCATCCGCTGGAGTATCTCGAGTTCCAGGGCGATATTCCGGCGGGAGAATACGGCGCCGGCTCCATGACGATCTGGGATTCCGGCACCTATTCGCTGGAGAAATGGCGGGACGACGAGGTGATCGTCACCCTGCGCGGCAGGCCGGACGGCGGCCTGGCCGGCGCCGAACACGAGTTCGCCCTTATCCGCACCGGCGGGGCGGAGTCGCGCAACTGGCTGATCCACCTGATGAAACCGAAACGGCCGGTCCCGGCCCGCCAAGCCTCGGCCATAGCGACGGGCGGGGCGACGGGCGGAGCGGGCGCCCTCTACGCCCCTATGCTCGCCCGGCCGGGCAACCTGCGCGAGCTGTCGGCAGAGACCGACTGGGCGTACGAGATGAAGTGGGACGGCATCCGGATGCTGGCCTACCTCGACGGCGGCGCCGACGGGAATGTACGTTTCCTCACCCGTAACGGCAACGACGTGACGGCGTCGTTCCCCGAGCTCGTCGACGACCTGCGTGCGGCCGTGGGGGCGGGCGGCGCCGTGCTCGACGGGGAAGTCGTGGCCCTCGACACGAAGAACCGGCCCGACTTCTCGCTGCTGCAGAGCAGGCTCGGACTCACCGATGAGGGTGATGTGCGTCGGGCGCAGCGGCGGGCGCCGGTGCACTATTTCGTCTTCGACCTGCTCGAGGACGACGGTGCAGCCCTGGTCGACCAGTCGTACTCCAGGCGCCGTGCGGCGTTGGAGGGCCTCGTGACGGCCGCGGGCACCGTGCAGGTGCCGCCGTCCTTCACCGGCGACGCCGCCACCGTGCTGGCCACCAGCCTGCAACTCGGCCTCGAGGGACTGATTGCCAAGGAGACCGGCAGCCCCTACGCGAGCGGACGCCGCACCAATCAATGGGTGAAGATCAAGCACGTCAAGGCGCAGGAGATCGTGATCGGCGGCTGGCGCCCGGGAAACGGGCACCGCGGCGGCACATTCGGCTCGCTGCTGGTGGGTGTGCCGACGGCGGGACCCCCGGGCGAGGCGAGCGCTTCAGCCGGCCTGCGTTACGCCGGGCGGATCGGCACCGGCTTTCGCGACCGCGACCTCACGAGACTGCGCCGCCGGCTCGACGAACTGCCGACGGCGGACAACCCCTTCGATGACGTGCCGCCGGAGGATGCGGCCGACGCCGTGTGGGTTCAGCCGGTGCTCGTGGGCGAGGTGGAATTCGCCGGGTGGACGCCGGGTGGCCGGCTGCGGCACCCGAGCTGGCGGGGCCTCCGCCCCGACAAGGCGCCCACCGACGTGGTGCAGGACGATGCCGTGTCGGAGGACACAGTGCCGGACGATGCCGCGGGCTGTTCAGATTCTCCCGGCATCCGAATTACTTCTGCGAGATCGTCCAGTGGTGGGTGATCGCCGGCTTCGGCGCCATCGCCGCCGGCACCCGGCTGCACGCTGGCGTGCTGGGCGCGGTGGTGCTGACGCTGCTTTTCGCGGGTTCCATCGCCTTCACCGAGAGCACCTCGGTCTCACGGCATCCCGGCCATCTGGCCTATCGACGCGGGATATCCGCCCTGGTGCCGTGGCCCACACGTCGGCCTGCGACCAGCCCGAAGGGCACGCCCGCCGCTGACGCCCCGGTCAGGACAGGCGGTCCCTGAGCGCGGGCCAGGAGGCCGCGAAGCCCGGATGCAGCGGCAGTAGTTCCACTTCCGCCGGCGCCACCCAGCGCAGGGCGATGCTCTCGGTATCGCTGATCACCGGGTCGAACGCCTCCAGCGCCCGAACGACCACCGTGGTGTACGACCAGAATCCGAGGTCGACCACCGAACTGAAGCTCAGCCTGAGCAGGTGCGCGGGAACGCCGGCCTCTTCGCCAGCCTCCCGGAGCGCGGCGTCGAAGGCGCTCTCGTTCTCGTGCCTGGCTCCGCCGGGGACTCCCCAGGTGTCGCCCTGGTGGCTCCAGAGGGCACGATGCTGCAGGAGAACGCCGAGGTCTGGATGGTGCACGAGCAGACCGGCCGCCCCATAGCGGCCCCAGAATCTGGCGCCATCCGGGCCGAAGACCCACGCATCACCGCTGCCGCTCATCGACCACTGCCGCTCATCGCTTAAGCATGCCGCACCCGCCAGGGAACGTCATCCGCACCCCGAGTAAGATCGAGCCCGGCGGACACCTCACCGCCCCTCCCAAAGGACATACGAGCATGACGTCTTCCACACCCACCACCGAACTCGACGCCGCCGGCCTTGCCCGCTACATCGACCACACCCTGCTCAAGCCCGAGGCCACCCAGGCCGACGTGGCCGCCCTCATCGCCGAGGCCGTGGAACTGGGCGTCTATTCGGTCTGCGTGTCGCCGTCGATGTTGCCGCTGACCCTTCCCGTGGATACCGACCTCAAGGTCGCCGTGGTCTGCGGGTTCCCGAGCGGCAAGCACGCCAGCTCGATCAAGGCCGCCGAGGCCGCCCTGTCCGTGTCGCAGGGTACCGACGAGGTGGATATGGTCATCGACATCGGTGCGGCCAAGGCCGGCCGGTTCGATCTCATCGAAGCCGACATCAGCGCCGTGCGCGCCGAGATCCCCGCTCCCCTGATCCTCAAGGTGATCATCGAGTCCGCCGCACTCACCGACGACGAGATCGTGGGCGCGTGCCACGCCGCGGTGGCCGCCGGCGCCGACTTCGTCAAGACCTCGACCGGGTTCCACCCGGCCGGCGGCGCGAGCGTGCACGCTGTCCGCCTGATGTCGCAGACCGTGGCAGGGGCGCTCGGCGTCAAGGCCTCCGGCGGAGTGCGCAGCCACGCCGACGCGCTCGCCATGATCGAGGCCGGCGCGACCCGCCTCGGCGTGTCCGGCAGCAAGGCCGTGCTCTCCGGAGCACCGGTCGAGCCCTCCGCCAACCCGGCCGCCTACTAACGACCCGGGCGCCACGAACGTCACGGCGCAGGTTAGGCCCCGCGTGCCACGGGAAACACCCTGCGCCGCGGGCAGTTGGTCTGCGGCTAGACCGAGACGATGGTGTGCACTGGCACGTCCCCGATGCGGCTGCGCCCGTCGAGCTCGGCCAGTTCGAGCACCACGCCGACACCGACCGTCAGGTAGCCAGCCCGTTCGACCAGGCGCGCGGTCGCCGCGACGGTGCCGCCGGTGGCTAGCACATCGTCGACGATGAGCACCCTGGAGCCGGCGGGCAGCTGCCCGACCTCCAGCTCGAGGCGCGCAGAGCCGTACTCCAGGTCGTATTCCTCCGTGAGCACGGTGCCGGGGAGTTTGCCGCCCTTCCGCACAGCAAGCACCGCGCACCGGGCGGCATAGCCGATCCCGGCCGCGAGCAGGAAGCCGCGCGCCTCGATGCCGGCCACGGCATCGAACTGGCCCCGGTAGCGCTCACTCAGGTCGTCGATGATCGCGCGGAATGCGACGGCGTCGGCGAAGACCGGGTTGAGGTCACGGAACACGATCCCGGGTTGGGGGAAGTCCGGGTACGAGGCGAGGAGGGCGTGCACGTGCTGGGCGGCGGGAATAATCACGTACTCAAGGGTACCGCCCGGCTTCCCCGCCCCTCGGCCGGCGGGTCAGGGTGCGGCGGGGATGGCGGCTGCGGGCGACTCGTCCGGTTCGATGGGCTTGATGGGCTCGTCCATCGCGCCGCTGAGCTCGTCGAGGAAACGCACCACGGCGAGCTGTTCCGGCGGGGTGAGCTTCTGGGCGGCGGCCAGCATCCGCTGGTGCGCCGCTCCCAGCGCGCGCCGGATCTCGTCGTGAGCGTGCCGGGTGGCGTGCAGAACCTGCGCCCGCCGGTCGCTCGGGTGCGGCTCGCGGCGCAGCCGGCCGGCCGCCTCCAGCCGCGAGAGGAGCTTGGCCGTTGCGGCCGAGGTGATGCCGAGGAACACGCTCAGGTCCTTCGGGCCGATCGGCTCCGAGCGCTCCTCCGCTGAGATCAGGTGCCGCAGGGCGACCATGTCGGAGTCGTTCATGTCCATGTCGGAGCGCGCCCGAATGCGCATGGCCACATCGGCCGCGCGGAACCGGCGCACCGCGCGGAGAACCTCGACCGCGGTGACCGGCGGCGCGCCGGACCCGGCGGCGCTGTCCAGGTACCAGTACGCGCCAAGATCGCGTCGACTCGGATCGGCGGCGGGTTCGACGTCGGAGGGCATAGGCACCATGCTAGCCTCTAATATCGCTAACTCGGTTAGGTGCTTTTTCGGGTATCTTGGCTGCACGAGAGGGAGTCCCGTGATGCACACAGCAGAACACACTATCGAATTCGACACCACCGGACCCCGGCACGCCTCTCATGCCGACGACTGGGTTGTTCTGCTCGACGAGGATGGACGTGAGATCGGCACCGCAGCCAAGAGCAGCGTGCACGGCGCCGACACCCCCCTGCACCTGGCGTTTTCCTGCTACGTCTTCAACGATCACGGCGAGGTGCTCGTCACCCGGCGGGCGCTGACCAAGAAGACCTGGCCCGGTGTCTGGACCAACTCCTTCTGCGGCCACCCGGCCCCGGCCGAGAATCTCCCCGACGCCGTGCACCGGCGCGCCGAATTCGAACTCGGCCTCGACATCCGCAGCCTCGACCTCGCCCTGCCCCTGTTTCGCTACCGCGCCACCGACAGCAGCGGCATTGTCGAGAACGAGGTGTGCCCGGTGTACCTGGCGCGGGCGTCGGAGGATCCGGTTCCCAACCCCGACGAGGTGATGGAATTCAGCTGGACCGAGCCCGAGGCCCTCCGGCGTTCCGTGCTGGCCAGCCCGTTCGCCTTCAGTCCGTGGATGGTGTTGCAGATGCGCGAACTGGAGACCTTCCGTGCATGAGATCGCGACGCTGGGCGTCGAAACCGAACTGCACAGATTCTTCGCCGCGGCCCGGCTCCGCGCCAGCGACTACGGCGACCACTACGTCGCACTCTGGGACGCCCTAGACCAGGCCAGCCGCGGCGGCAAGCGGGTGCGTCCTGCCCTGGTGTTGGCCGCCTATGACGGCTTCGGCGGCACCGACCGCGCCCTGTCGACGCCCGTCGCGGTGAGCTTCGAGCTGCTGCACACGGCGTTCCTGATCCACGACGACGTGATCGACCGCGACCTGTCGCGCCGCGGCATGGTCAACATCGCCGGCCGGTTCACCGAACGTGCCATCGCGCACGGTGCGGCAACCGGGCAGGCCGAGGCCTGGGCCGCGACAGCCGCCATCCTCGCCGGCGACCTGGCCCTGAGCGAGGCACATCGCGCGCTGGCCCTGCTCCCGGTGCCCGCCGAACTGCGCGGCCGGCTGCTGGACCTGCTCGACCGGGCCGTGTTCGTCTCCGCGGCCGGTGAACTGGCGGATGTGACCAACACCGTCAGCCGGGACCCGCTCACGATCGACCAGGTCATTTCGACGCTCGAGCATAAAACGGCGATCTACTCCTTCGAGGCACCCCTGCAGGCCGGTGCGGTCCTCGCCGGCGCTCCGGAGGAGGCCATCGACGCGCTCGGCAGGTTCGGCCGACTGATCGGTGTCGCGTTCCAGCTCACGGACGACCTGCTGGGCGTATTCGGCGATCCCGCCAGGACCGGCAAGAGCGTTCTCGCCGACCTGCGCGAGGGCAAGCAGACCGCACTGATCGCGCACGCCGGCGCCACCGACCGCTGGTCCCTGATCGCGCCGTTCCTGGGCAAGAGCGACCTCACCGAGGCCGAGGCCGAGCTGGTGCGCGGGCACCTGCGGGACTGCGGCGCCCCTGACACCGCGGACGCGCTCGCCCGCGAGTACGCGAGCCGCGCGGTTCAGGCCCTGCAGGGCCCGCTCATGCCCGACGACCTGCGCGCCACCCTCACCCAGCTCGCCCTCAGCGCCGTGACGCGGACCAAATGAGCCGCGACACGGCTGGCCCCCTGGTCGGTCCCGGGATCACGGGCCTGGACAGCTACAACGCGGCCGCACTGGCCAGCGCCACGACGGTGATCGCCCAGTACTCCACCTCGTTCGGCCTGGCCGCCCGCCTCCTCGCGCCCGGGCTGCGCGACGAGGTGCGCAGCATTTACGCGCTCGTGCGCATCGCCGACGAGATCGTCGACGGCGCCGCCGCCGGCGCGGGCATCGATCTGGCCGGACAACGCGAGCTTCTCGACGACCTCGAGCATGAAACCGAGCGCGCGATGACCCGCGGCTTCAGCACCAACCTCGTGGTGCACGCGTTCGCCGTCACCGCGCGACGGGTGGGCATCGACCCCATCCTCACCCGGCCGTTCTACGCATCGATGCGTCGAGACCTCGACCCGGCCCCGTTCACCCCGGCGAGCGTCGCCGAATACATCTACGGGTCTGCGGAGGTCGTCGGGCTGATGTGCCTGCGCAGCTTCCTGCACGAGTCCCCCCGGTCGCCCCGCAACCAGGCCGTGCTGGAACACGGCGCGCGCAGCCTCGGCGCCGCGTTCCAGAAGGTGAACTTCCTGCGCGACCTGGCTGCCGACCGGGATGCGCTGGGTCGCAACTACTTCCCCGGCGTCGACCTGGCCCGCCTCACCGACGGGCAGAAGAACCTGCTGCTCGACAACGTGGACGCCGACCTCGAGGCCGCCGCGCGGGTGCTGCCGATGTTGCCGTCCGGCAGCCGGCGCGCCGTCACCGCCGCCCACCGGCTGTTCGCCCGGTTGTCTGCGAAACTGCGGGAGACCCCCGCCCAGAGCTTGATGAGCACCCGCGTGCGGGTGCCGGATCCGGAGAAACTGATGATCGCCCTCTCGTCCTCGCTCGGCCCGCAGGCGTGGCGCCGGTGAGCGGCGCGGCCGGACAGACGCCAACCACCCCGACCCGAACCGTTGTGATCGGCGGCGGCATCGCGGGCCTGGCCAGCGCGGCACTCCTGGCCAGGGAGGGCCACCAGGTCACCCTCCTGGAGGCCCACGACACCCTCGGGGGCCGGGCCGGCTTCTGGGAATCCGACGGTTTCCGCTTCGAAACCGGTCCGTCCTGGTACCTCATGCCCGAGGTTTTCGAGCACTTCTACCGACTGCTGGGCACGAGCGCGGCAGAACAGCTTGAGCTGACCCGCCTCGACCCCGGCTACCGGGTGTTTTTCGAGTCCGATGCCGAGCCGGTCGACGTGCGCGCCGACCGGGCCGACAACATCCGCCTGTTCGAAAGCCTCGAACCCGGCGCCGGCGCCCGACTCGAGGCATACCTGGCCAGCGCCAGGGACACCTACGACATGGCCGTTGACAGGTTCCTCTACACGAGCTTCGCCTCGTTCAAGCCCCTGCTGGTGCGCGACGTTCTCTCCCGGACGGGCCGGCTCGGCCGCCTGCTGCTGCAGCCCTTGGACCGGTTCGTGGCCGGCTATTTCCGCGATCCGCGGATCCGCCAGATCCTCGGCTACCCGGCCGTGTTCCTGGGCTCCTCCCCCGACCGCACCCCGTCGATGTACCACCTGATGAGCCACCTCGACCTGGCCGACGGCGTGCTCTACCCGCAGGGCGGATTCACCCGGCTCATCCAGAGCATCGTGGACCTGGCCCGCGCTGAGGGGGTCACCATCGAAACCGGCGCCACCGTGCAGGCCATCAGAAGCGGGCCCACTCCCGCCCACCGGAGCGCGAAGGCCGCCGTCGAGGGTGTCAGCTACACGAATGCGGCCGGGAAGACCGTGCGGCTGGATGCCGATATCGTCGTCTCGGCCGCCGACCTGCACCACACCGAAACCGCGCTGGTCGAACCCGCCAAGCAGACCTACCCCGAGCGCTGGTGGCAGAAGCGAACCTCGGGCCCCGGCGCCGTGCTGGTGCTGCTCGGGGTGACCGGCGAGCTGCCCGCGCTCGCCCACCACACCCTGTTCTTCACCGCGGACTGGGCCGACAACTTCGACCGTATCTTCGGCACGCAGACCTCGGTGCCCGACCCGGCGTCGTTCTACGCCTGCCTGCCCAGCGCCACCGACCCGAGCGTGGCCCCGGACGGCGCCAGCAACCTGTTCCTGCTCATCCCGGTGCCCGCCGACACCGGCATCGGACACGGTGGCGTCGACGGAGCCGGTTCGGCCGGTGTCGAGGGCATCGCCGATGCCGCGATCGGCCAGCTCGCCGAGTGGGCCGGCATCCCCGACCTCGCCGAGCGCATCGTGGTGCGGCGCACCATCGGCCCGGCCGACTTCGCCGACGACCTCAACTCGTGGAAGGGCGGGGCCCTGGGACCGGCGCACACGCTCCGGCAGAGCGCGTTCTTCCGCGGCGCCAATGCGTCCGCGCGCATCGACGGGCTCTACTACGCCGGGGGCACCACGATTCCCGGAATCGGCCTGCCGATGTGCCTGATCAGCGCCGAGATTCTCCTCAAGCGGATTCGCGGCGACGTCAGCACCGGCCCGCTACCCGAGCCCCTGCCCGCCGTTCTGCGGTGACCTGAGCGATGCTGGGTTTCGCGTACCTGCTCGCCCTGTTGGTGTCGCTGACCGGGATGGTCGTGCTGGATCGCCGGTTCGGCCTGTTCTTCTGGCGCGCCCCGCCCGCCGCGGCGGTCGTGCTCGCGGTGGGGGTGCTGTTCTTTCTGGCCTGGGACCTGATCGGGATTTCTGCGGGCATCTTCTACCGGGGTGAGACCGGGTTCATGACGGGGCTACAGATCACCGCAGAGCTGCCGGTCGAGGAGGTCTTCTTCCTGACCTTCCTCTGCTACCTCTTCATGAACGCCCTGCAGGGCGCCAGGATGCTGCTGGAGCGGAGACGCCCCTCGTGAGCTACCTCGCACTGAACGCCGTCTTCCTCGGCGTCGCGGCGCTGGCGGCCGCCGTGGCGCTGTGGCGGCGGCCGGCCTCGAGACGGCTCTACGCCGCATCCGGACTCGCCCTGGTCGTCGTGCTGATGCTCACCGCGGTTTTCGATAACATCATGATCGGGGTGGGACTCGTCGCGTACGACCCGGCCCTGATCTCCGGACTGTTCGTGGGGATCGCGCCCGTGGAGGACTTCGGATATCCGGTGGCCGCGGCCCTGTTGCTGCCGGCCGTCTGGTCTTTGCTCGGCGGCGATATCCGGCAGGGCGCCGCGCGAGAGGGCTCACCTCACCCCGCACGACCCGCAGAAGGACAGGACGAATGACCGAGTCGGTTCACCCCAACGGACGCGCGGCGACCGGAGTCGGCCATACCGTCCGGCAGGTGTTGCTCTCGTCCCGCCCGCTGAGCTGGATCAATACGGCCTTTCCGTTCGCCGCCGCCTACGTCGTCACGACCGGCAGGGTCGACGCCCTGCTCGTGGTGGGCACCCTGTTCTTCCTGATTCCGTACAACCTGCTGATGTACGGCATCAACGACGTGTTCGACTACGAATCCGACCTGCGCAACCCGCGCAAGGGCGGCGCCGAGGGCGCCATGCTCGACCCCAGCCTGCACCGGACCGTGCTGGTCTCCGGCGTCGCGACGGCCGTCCCGGTGCTGCTGTTGATGCTCGTGCTCGCCGGCGCGAACCCCTGGTCGTGGGTGGTGCTGGCGATCAGCCTCTTCGCCGTGGTCGCGTACTCGGCACCCGGGCTGCGCTTCAAGGAACGGCCGGTGCTGGACTCGGTGACGTCAAGCATCCACTTCGTGAGCCCGGCGGTCTACGGCCTCGCCGTGGCTGGCGCCCTGGTCACACCCGACCTCGCGGCGCTGCTGACGGCGTTCTTCTTCTGGGGCGTCGCCAGCCACGCCTTCGGCGCCGTGCAGGATGTCGAACCGGACCGGCAAGGCGGCATCAGCTCGATCGCGACGGCGTTCGGTGCCGCGCAGACCGTGCGCCTCGCCATCGGCTTCTGGCTGCTGGCGGGGCTGCTGATGCTCGTCACCGACTGGCCGGGGCCGCTCGCCGCGCTCCTGGTGATCCCGTACATTCTCGCCGCCTGGCCGTACCGGTCGATCAGCGACGCCGATTCCGAACGGGCCAACAAGGGCTGGAAGCGGTTCCTGCGGCTGAACTTCTTCACAGGGTTCCTGGTGACCATGCTGCTCATCCTCTGGGTGGTGCTGCGCTGACCCCTCGTCCGGGCCCGCGTAGAGTCGAGGCATGGAATTGCTGAGCGCGCGGGTGGACAGCTGGACCTGGGCGGTGCGGATGTACAAGACCCGGTCGCAGGCCACGGCGGCCTGCCGGGCCGGGCACGTGCGGGTGAATGGTGAACGGGCCAAGTCCGCCCAGTCCATCAAGCCCGGCGACGAGGTGCGGATCAGGGCCAACGGTTTCGACAGGGTGCTCGTGGTGTCGCGAATCATCGTCAAGCGGGTGGGGCCGAGTGCGGCCGCCGAGTGCTTCGTGGACAACACCCCGCCCCCGCCGCCCCGCGAGGAGGTCGCCCTGGTGCCGATGCGTGACCGCGGTGCCGGCCGGCCCACCAAACGTGAGCGCCGCGAGATCGAGGAGCTGCGCGGGCATTGAGCGGCAACCCAGGGGTGCCAGGGCAGGGCAGCCGTGCAGGGCCTCCAGGTCAGGGCCTCCAGGTCAGTCCGTGGCACGGGTTTCGGTTTCGGCCGGCAGCCTCACCGGCGGCACCAGGGTGCCCACCTCCGTGCGCACCCACCAGACGTGCTCGGACCGGCGTTCGGCCGGGGTGCTGAACCGGTAGAGGAACACCCGGGCACGCACATAGCGCGGCGGCCCCGCGGCAAACGGGTTGTGCGCGAGCATGCGCAGGGTGGCACGGTCGCCCTGCAACAAGCGGGCCAGGAACACCTCGAACCACCTGGACTCGCGTGACCCCAGGGCCAGGAACCACATCAGCCAATCCAGCCGCAGGTGGTACGGCGCGAACTGCCCAGGCAGCCTGGCCACGTCACCGGGCTTGCCGCGAAACTCATACGCCCGCCAGGCCGTCGGGTCGCGCGGGTCGGCGGAGTCACTGCCCTCGACTACCACCTCTAAACGGTCCTTCGTGACGGTGCCGAACGCACCGTAGGCGTTCACCAGGTGGAACGGGTTGAAGCTCGCGTTCATGAGCTGCCGGCGGCGCAGCAGGTTGCGGGCCGGCCAGTAACTGAGCACCAGCAGGCCGAGGGTCACGGCGAGCACCACGACCACGAACCAGGGCGGCTGCTCCCCCGCCGCGGCCGCCGACGCGCCAGCCTGCGGCGCGCGCAGGGCCGGCATGAACAGCCCGCCGACCCACCGGAAGGCAGGGTCATCGACCGCCGAGGCGGCCAGCACGATGGTGATCCAGTTCAACCAGGCGAAATTGCCGGTGAGCACCAGCCACAGCTGGCTGAGCACGATGACGCCGGCCGCAACCGACGCCACGGGCTGCGGAGCGAAAATGAGGAACGGGGCGATGATCTGCACGGCGTGGTTGGCGAGCACCTCGCCGCGATGGAACCACCGGGGCAGGTGGTGCACGAACCAGCTCACCGGATTGGGCATCGGCTGGGTTTCGTGGTGGTAGAACAACGCCGTGAGGTCGCGCCATTCCCGCCCGCCGCGCAATTTGATCAAGCCCGCGCCGAACTCCAGCCTGAACAGCAGCCACCGCAGGAAAATGAGGATTGGCACCGGCGTGGCGACGGAGTTCGACCCCAGGAATGCCACGACGAAGCCGGCTTCGACCAGGAGGCTCTCCCACCCGAAGGAATAGAACGTCTGCCCCACGTTCACGATCGAGAGGTACCCGGCGAAGAGCAGCAGGAAGACGATCATTCCCCACCAGGCCGGGCCGAGCTGAGGCAGGCCCATCACCACGGCGGCTGCAAGGGCGATTCCCGACCAGGCGACCAGGCGCAGCAGCCGGTCGGAGTAGCGCCAGTGGAACAGGCTCGGCGTGCGACGGAACGGCACCCGCGCCACGAAACCGCGCACCGGCAGCAACCCGTTGTCGCCCAGGAGGGCCGGGAACTGGGCCAACGCCGAGGCGAACGCCACCACGAAGATGACGGCGATCCCCCGTTGCAGCACCTCGCGTGCAATGTCGTAGTCCCCGGTTCCGAACCAGTCCATGGTGCAGTTCACCCTAGGCTCGCCCGCCCGTGACGCCAAGGACGCGCGCGGGCACCAGCGCTGTCCCCCGGCCGAGGGACGGCGACCGGAGGCGGCCCAAACCGAGATCTGCTTGACTTCGCCGACTAAACCGGTATAACTTGATGCCTAAACCGGTTCAGGCATCCGCGGATGCGACCCGGTCGCCATCAATGAGGAGGCCCCGTGCAGTCCACCCAGGATTCAATTAAGAATTCCGCCAGGGTGACCATTGCCGATGTGGCCAGGGAGGCCGGGGTCAGCAAGGGCCTCGTCTCGTTCGCGCTCAATGACCGGCCCGGCGTCGCGGCCGAAACGCGGACCAGGATCCTCAAGGTTGCCGGAGCCCTCGGCTGGACACCGTCGTTGCGCGCCAGGTCGCTCTCCTCGAAGCGGTCGTTCGCGCTCGGCCTGGTCATCGCCCGTGACCCTGAGGTACTCGGGTCTGACCCGTTCTTCACCTCGTTCATCGCCGGTGTCGAGACCGTTCTCGCTCCGGAGGGACTCGCTCTGGTGCTCAGCGTCGTGCCCGACGAGGAGACCGAGCTGCAGACCTACCGCACCCTCGTCACGGACGGCCGCGTCGACGGGGTCTTCCTCAGCGACCTGCGCATCGACGATGCGCGCATCCAGTGCTTGGCCGACCTCGGGCTGCCCACGGTCACCCTCGGCCGGCCCGACCAGCCCAGCCCGTTCCCGGCCGTGTCGATCGACGACACCCACGGCATAGCCGAATCGGTGCGCCACCTGGCCGGTCTCGGGCACCGACGCATCGCCCACGTCGCCGGCAGCCCCGCCATGCTGCACGGCAGCCGGCGCCAGGATGCCTTCACCAGCGCCATGCGCGCGGCCGGGCTCGGCGACGGCCAGGTCGTGGAGACCGACTTCTCGATCGCCGCCGGCGCCGATGCCGCACGCCGGCTGCTCAGCCAGCCCCAACCGCCCACCGCCATCGTCTTCGCCAGCGACCCCATGGCCATCGCCGGTATCGGCGTGGCCCAGGAACTCGGCGTCCGGGTTCCGGAGGATGTGTCGATCACCGGGTTCGACGACATCGAATTCGCGCGTTACATCTACCCGGCGCTCACCACCGTCGGCGCTACTCCCCTGGTCTGGGGCCGCGCCGCCGCCATCACCCTGCTCGGACTGATCCGCACCGGAAGTGCCGACGACGTCGACCTTCCCGCCGCGCGGCTGGTCATCCGAGGCTCCGCATCCGTTCCACCGCCCACTGAGCACTGAAACCTCATAACCGCACACCCCGTCCCGTAGCAGAGCCGCTGCGGATTCATGAATGGAGAAGGACATGCACAGCAGCACCACAACACCGCACCGCAGTGCGCGAGCGACCCGGCGTCTCCTGGCCGCCGCCGCTACCTCCGCGGCCATGATCGTCACCTTGGGCGCCTGCTCCAGCGGCGGCGACTCCGGCTCGGCCGAGGGCCGCGGCGACATCACCATCTGGTACTCCAACAATGAGAACGAGGTCACGTGGGGCAAGGCGATGGTCGAGGCCTGGAACGCCGACAACCCCGACGAGCAGGTCAAGGCCCAGGAGATCCCGGCCGGGAAGAGCAGCGAAGAGGTCATCGGCGCCGCCATCACCGCCGGAAACGCTCCGTGCCTGGTCTTCAACACCGCACCGGTAGCAGTGCCGCAGTTCCAGAAGCAGGGCGGCCTGGTCGACCTCAGCAGCTTCGAGGACGGCGACTCCTACATTGAGGCACGCACCGGCGACTTGAGCAAGCAGTACCAGAGCGAGGACGGCAAGTTCTACCAGATGCCGTGGAAGTCCAACCCCGTGATGTTGTTCTACAACAAGGACCTCTTCGCCGCGGCCGGCCTGGACCCGGAGAACCCCGCCCTAGCCACCTATGACGAATTCCTGGCCACCTCGCGCACCCTGGTCTCAGCCGGCGTGTCGCAGTACGCCATCAATCCGTCGGCAACGAGCGAGTTCTTCCAGAGCTGGTTCGACTTCTACCCGGCGTACGCGGCCGAGACCAATGGCACCCTGTTCGTCGAAGACGGCGAAGCGACCTTCAACTCGGAGGAGGGTGTCGCGGTCGGCGAATTCTGGAAGACCGTGTACGCCGAGAACCTCGCGGGCAAGGAGAAGTACACCGGTGATTCTTTCGCGGACGGACTGGCCGCCATGGCGAGTGCGGGACCGTGGGCGGTGTCCGTCTACAAGGATGTGGTGAACTGGGGAGCTGTTCCCTTCCCCTCCAGCGCCGGCACTGACCCCGCAAGCGCCTACACCTTCAGCGACGCGAAGAACGTCGGCATGTTCACGGCGTGCAAGAACCAGGCCACGGCCTGGGATGTGCTGAAATTCGCCACCAGCGAGGAGCAGGACGGCCAGCTGCTTGAGCTGACCGGCCAGATGCCGTTGCGCCAGGACCTCCCCGCGGTCTATCCGGACTACTTCGCGGCCAACCCGGCCTACGAGCAGTTCGGTGACCAGGCGTCACGCACGGTCGAGGTGCCCCAGGTGAACAACTCGGTCGCCGCCTGGCAGGCCTTCCGGGATACCTGGACGAAGAGTGTCATCGCCGGTGAGGGCGACGTCACCGACGCGTTCGATGCCGCAGCCGACAAGGTCAACGAGCTGATTGCGAAGCCGTAAGCCCGATGTCCACTCCGACTGTCTCTCCCGGGAGCGTCACCCCGAGCCCCGCCGCCAGGCCCGCAAAGCCTGGCGGCGGGGGCCCCCGCCGGGGCCGCCGGCGCCAGCTGCTGGGCAGGAATCCTCTCGGGCTCGTGCTCAGCGCCCCCTACCTGCTCTTCGTGCTTCTGGTCTTCGCCTACCCGCTGGTCTTCGCCTTCTACATGTCGTTCCACGACTATTTCTTTGCCGCTCCGGGCGCCGTGGTGGACCGTCCCTTCGTCGGACTCGCGAACTTCCAGGAGGTTTTGAGCGACCCCGCCATTGTCCGCTCGTTCGGCAACGTGGGCATATTCCTACTGATCAACGTGCCCCTCACGGTGGTGCTGTCACTGGTGCTCGCCACGGCATTGAACAAGATCGTGCGCGCCCGCACCTTTTTGAGGGTGTCTTTCTACGTACCGTACGTGACGGCCAGCGTCGCGGTTGTCGTCGTCTGGCTCTTCCTGTTCAACAGCAACGGCCTGATCAACCAGATCCTCGGCCCGCTGGCCCCTGACCCGGCCTGGCTGATCAACCCCCTCCTGGCGATGCCCACGATCGCCATCTTTGTCACCTGGAAGCAGATGGGTTTCTTCATCCTGCTCTACCTGGCCGCCCTGCAGAACGTCTCCGACGAACTGTACGAGGCCGCGGCGACGGATGGTGCGGGCAAGATCCGCATGTTCTTCTCCATCACGGTGCCGGGCGTTCGGCCTGCGACCGTGCTGGTTCTGTTGCTGGCCACGGTCACCGGCGCCAACCTGTTCACGGAGCCGTACCTGCTCACCGGCGGTGGCGGCCCCAACGGGGCCTCGTCGTCGCCCGTGCTGATCATGTACCAGCGCGGCATCGAACAAGGAGAGCCGGGCATTGCCGCCGCGATCGGGGTCATCCTCGTGATCGGCGTGCTCATCCTGGCGTTCATCCAACGCAAGGTGGCCGGAGGGGACGAATCATGAGCAAGACCGCACGCCCGAGGGCCAACACGGTCGACGGCATGAGCCGGAAACAGAACATCCTCCGTTACGTCGTACTGTTCATCGGCGCCCTACTGTTCCTATTTCCGTTCTACTACATGGTGATCGGCTCCCTCCAGACGACGCCGGACCCGACCATCGCCGGGGCATTCCCCAATCCGGCGAACATCACCGGTCAGAACTACGTCGACATCAACAGCCGAATCAACCTGTTTCAGGGACTGGTCAACTCCGGGATCTTCGCCGGGGGCGTCATCCTGTGCACCGTCGTGTTCGGTGTGCTCGTCGGCTATGCCCTGGCGCAGCTGGAGTGGCGGGGACGCGGAGTCACCTTCGGGCTGATGCTCCTCGTGCAGGTGATTCCCTTCCAACTACTGATGATTCCGCTCTACGTGATGATCGCCAGGGACTACGGCCTGGCCGACAGCTATGCGGGCATGATCCTGCCGTTCGCGATCAACTCGACCGCTGTGCTCGTCTTCCGGCAGTACTTCCTGCAGGTACCCAAGGCCCTCTTCGACGCCGCCCGGATCGACGGCGCTGGAGAGCTGAAGATCCTGTGGAGCATCGCATTGCCACTCGTGCGGCCCGCCCTGCTCACCGTGGTCCTGCTCACCTTCATCGGCCCGTGGAACGAATTCCTCTGGCCGTTCCTGATCACCAAGGAAGCCTCGCTGCAACCGCTAGCGGTCTCGCTGGCGAACTACCTCACCAATGTCGCGGCCGTCGCCGCGAACCCGATCGGTTCCGTCCTCGCCGGCGCCTGCGTGCTGGCCGCCCCCATGGTCATCCTCTTCATCATCTTCCAACGGCACTTCGTCTCGAGCGATATCGGCTCGGGCGTGAAAGGTTAGTCATGAGTTCCACCGCACCATTTCCATACACTCTCACCAGGATGGGCGTCATCATGACGCCGGAGGACGGCAACGAATTCGAAGCCGAGGGCGTCCTCAACCCCGGGTCAGGGCACACCCCCGACGGCACCCTGTACCTGCTCCCCCGGCTCGTCGCCACCGGCAACGTCTCCCGGGTGGGACTGGCCAGGGTGATCATCGAGAAGGGCGTGCCCGTCGGGGTCGAGCGCGAGGGCGTGGTCCTCGCGCCCGACCGCGGCTGGGAGCGCGGGGCGAACAACGCCGGCGTCGAGGACCCGCGGGTCACGTTCATCCCGCGGCTCGGCCTGCACGTGATGACCTACGTGGCCTACGGGCCGCTCGGCCCCCGCACCGCCGTGGCGGTCTCGGAGGACTTGCGCGACTGGCGGCGCCTCGGCCCCGCCCTGTTCGCCTACGACGAGGCCCTGGACATGGACCTCAACCTGTTCCACAACAAGGACACCGTGTTCTTTCCCGAGCCGGTCACCGCGCCCGACGGCGTGGAGAGCTTCGCCGTGCTGCACCGGCCGATGTGGGACCTGGACGAGACCAAGCCCGGTGAGGGCATCAGGGTGCCGGCCGGGGTCACCGACCAGCGGCAGAGCATCTGGATCAGTTACGTGCCTGTCGCCGACGCGTTGGCGGATGTCTCGGCGCTGACCTTCTGGCGCGGGCACCGGTTTCTCGCCGGCCCCGAGTTCGCCTTCGAGGAACTCAAGATCGGCGGCGGCCCCGCGCCGTTGCGGGTGCAGGAGGGCTGGCTGCTGCTGCACCACGGCGTCACGGGCGTTCTCGCCCGCGCGTTCGACCAGCAGCAGAAGGTGAACTACGCCGCCGGGGGCATGATCCTCGACGCCGACGACCCCACGATCGTGCTCAGCCGAACGAGCGAACCGTTGCTCAAGGCCGAGACCGCCGACGAGACCAGCGGCATCGTGCCGAACGTGGTGTTCCCGACCGCGATCGAGGAGATCGAGGGGCAGCTCTACGTGTTCTACGGCATGGCCGACTCGAAGATCGGCGTGGCCCGGCTCGACCGCCGCGCGTCCGAGTAGGCCCCACGAGCGGCAACTGTTGCCCGTTCGGACGATTGCGCCCAGCGTACGGGGCGCAATTGTCCGTTTGCGGAACTGTTAGCGGCCGTTCGCCTCGGGACGGGCGGCTCGACCCGGGGGGGGGATCCGGCCGGGGGATCCGGCCGGGGGATCCGGCCGGGCGGCTAGGGCTTGGTGGGCGGCTGCGGCGGCGGCGGAGCGGCGGTGAGCAGGCCCAGGCTCGACTTGAGCTGGTCGGCCGCGACCTGGTCGTCCCGGTCCGCAGCGAGATTGGCCTCGAGGTTGGCCTCGGTGACGGCCTTGAGTATCTCGGCACGCTGGATCGAGATGCCCCGTGGTGCGTCGACGCCCAGACGGATGCTGTCGCCGCGGACGTCGAGCACGGTGATGACGATGTCGTCACCGATGAGGATCTTTTCCCCCTGTTTGCGCGTGAGAACCAGCATCCGCTCAGCCTATCGCGAACGGGTCGGGCGGCCCGGCGGACGCCGGCGGACGGGGCGGCGGGGCGAGCCAGCCGATCGGCAGGCCCAGCTCCCGCACCGTTCCCGGGGTGGCGGTGGAGTCGACGCCGAGCACCGCGACGGCGTCTATCGTGACGTCGGCTCCGGCGTCCCGTACCCAGCGGGCGGTGTCTGAGGGCTTCCGGCCGGCGTGCACAACGGCCCAGACCTGGTCGGCGCCCAGCGCGGTCACCGTCTGGGCGTGCTGCGTGCCGGCGGGATGAGCGTCCGGCCGGGCGGGCACTCCCTGGACGACGATCATGCCGCGGCCCCGTTCCACTCCCCTGGCCCGCGCGGCGAGGGCCGAACGCCGGTCGGTGACGGCGTGGTCGGGACCGTCGAAGATCGGCGCAGTGGGTCCGCTGGAGAGCAGCCGGGCGGCCTCGAGGACATCGGTGTGCAGCCCGATGAGCAGCACCAGATCGCCGGGGCCGTCCAGGATCCTCGGCGCGCCCGGGGTCAGTTCCGGCGCGTCCTGGGGTGCGGCAGCGGCCGCGTCGGTCGGCGCCACGGCGTCCCAGTGCGCAGGCTCCGGCACCGACAGAGCCACGGCTCGTGCGGCACGGGCGGGCGACGTCGCGAAGGTCAGCTCGTCCATCAGCCGGGCGAAGTCCGGGGTACCCGTCGACGCGACATCCGGTGCGGCTAGGGCATCACGTGCTCGTCGTCTGGCCGAGTCCGGGGCGGGAACAGCCGGCGCGGGGCCGGACGGGACAGCACCGGTCGGGACAGCACCGGTCGGGACAGCACCGGTCGGGACAGCACCGGTCGGGACAGTACCGCCGGTCGGCCAGGGTGCCCGGTCGTCGTGCAAGCGCGACTCGGCGTCATCCGCTTCGTCGAGCAGGGCCGCGATGCCGAGCCTGGTGCTGAGCTCGTCGCGAGCGTGGGCCGCGCGCCCGCGCCCCGCCGGCACCGCCACGAGCGCGTCGGCCGGGTCGTCCGCCGGCAGCTCCACGGTCACCTCGATGTGTCGTTTGGCGAAGAACCCGCGGATACCGCCCACGGTGACCTGCTCGGCCGCGATGATGCGGGCGCCATCGCCGTGCTCGGCGACCATCCGGGCCTGCAGCTCGGGCAGGGTGGCGCCCTCAAGCCGCAATCGTTTCGGTTCCACGGACCACCCCCACGGTCTCGATTGCGACCCGCGCTGAGGTGACCTCCTCGTAGGACAGCACCGGCAGGCCGCCTGCCTGGGCGGACACGAGGCGGCGGATGGCCGGGCGCAGGGCCGGCGCGCAGACCAACACAGCCGTGAGGCCGCTCGCCTCCACGGTGGCCATGGCCGTACGGAGCGACCCCAGGATGGCGTCGATCCGCACCGGGTCGAGCAGGATCTGGCTGCCCTGGTCGCTGGGCCGCATGCCCTCGAGCATGGACTGCTCCAGTCCGGGTTCGATCATGATCACCCTGAGCACCGCGCCGTCCAGGTAGAGCGCCGTGAGCGCGGGCCCGAGCGCCTGCCTGGCGGCCTCGACGAGGCCCTCGGGATCGGCGGAGACCTTCGCCCGCACCGACAGGGCCTCGTAGATGCGCGGCAGGTCGTTGATCGGGATCTGCTCGGCGAGCAGTCCCTGCAGCACCCGCTGCACCTCGGCGAGGGAGAGCAGGCCGGGAATGAGGTCGTCGACGGCCGACGGGCTCACCTGGCGGACGCCATCCGTGAGCACCCGCACGTCTTCGCGGGTGAGCAGCCGGGCGGCGTTGCCGGTGATGATCGAGGACAGGTGCGTCACGAGCACCGAGACCCTGTCGATCACGGTGGCGCCGGCCATCTCGGCGCGCGGCCGCATTTCGCCCGGCACCCACTTGCCGGCCAGGCCGAACACCGGCTCGACCGTGGCAGTGCCGGGCAGGGACTCCAGGTTCTCGCCGAGCGCGAGCACCTTGCCCGCTGGGGCGATGCCGCGACCGGCCTCGACCCCGGCGATGCGGATGGCGTAGGTGGACGGCGGCAGGTCGACGTTGTCCCTGGTGCGCACCGGCGGCACGACCATGCCCAGGTCGATCGCGACCTTACGGCGAAGCGCCCGCACCCGGGCGAGCAGGTCGTCTGAGGCCCCGGAGACGAGGTCGACGAGGTCGGGGGCCAGCTGGATCTCCAGGGCGTGCACCCGCATCTGCTCGATGAGGTCTTCCGCGGTGTCCGATCGGGGCGCGAGCCCCTCAACGGCCGCCGCCGCGGCGGCGCCGGCCCTGGCCTTGGCCTCGTTGCCCTTGATGCGCTGCGAGATGACGATCAGGCCGGCGCCGACGACGATGAACGGGATGATCGGCATGCCGGGGATCAGCGCCATCAGGATCGCGGCGGCGCCGGCGATCATCAGCGCGGTGCGGGACTGGGTGAGCTGGGCCGACGCCGTGGCGCCGATGTCGGACTCGGCATTGGAGCGCGTGACGATCATGCCGGTGGAGACGGCCATCAGCAGGGCGGGGATCTGGGTGACCAGGCCGTCGCCGATGGTGAGCAGGGCGTAGGTGTTCAGCGCGTCGCCGACCTCCATGCCGCGCTGCAGCATGCCGATCGCGATGCCGCCGATCAGGTTGATGATGATGATGATCAGGCCGGCGATAGCGTCACCCTTGACGAACTTGGAGGCACCGTCCATCGCACCGTAGAAGTCGGCCTCCGCGGAGACCTCGGCGCGACGTTCCTTGGCCTGAACGTCGGTGATCAGGCCGGCGTTGAGGTCGGCGTCGATGGCCATCTGCTTGCCGGGCATGGCGTCGAGGGTGAACCGGGCGCCCACCTCAGCGACACGTTCGGCGCCCTTGGTGACGACGACGAACTGAATGACCACCAGGATCAGGAAGATCACGGCGCCGATGATGATCGACCCGCCGACGGCAACGTGGCCGAACGAGGCGATCACCTGGCCGGCGTAGCCCTCGCCCAGCACCAGCCGGGTGGAGGCGACGTTGAGGCCGAGCCTGAACAGGGTGGCCACGAGCAACAGCGATGGGAACACAGAGAAGTCCAGCGGCTTCTTCACGAACATGGTGGTGAGCAGGGTCACCAGTGCGAGCAGGATGTTCACGATGATGAGCACGTCGAGCAGCCCTGCGGGGATCGGAACCACCAGCAGCAGGATGATGCCGACCACCCCGATGGGAACGGCGAGTTTTGCGAGGGTGCTGTTCACTTAGGTGGCCTCCGAGGAACGAAAGGGTTGGGTCATGGTGTGCACGCCGGCCCTGGAGCCGCGGGTCTTGAGGGCGAGGACGAACGCGAGCACCCGGGCCACGGCGTTGTACAGCTCCACCGGGATCTCCTGGCCGAGCTCGCAGGCGCTGTGCAGCGAACGAGTGAGCGGGATGTCCTTGACGATGGGCACGGTGTCGGTCTCGGCCTGCTCGCGGATGCGGGCGGCGATCACTCCTGCCCCTTTGGC
This sequence comes from Cryobacterium adonitolivorans, assembly GCF_004402695.1. Taxonomy (GTDB): domain Bacteria; phylum Actinomycetota; class Actinomycetes; order Actinomycetales; family Microbacteriaceae; genus Cryobacterium; species Cryobacterium adonitolivorans. The sequence continues at coordinate 67,778 of NZ_SOFL01000024.1, forward strand.
GACGACGCGGGGCGCCGACTTGCCCGGCTCGTACCGGAGCGCCACGGCGAAGTGGGTGGGGTTGATCAGCACCACGTCGGCCGTGGCGACCGCGGCGATCATGCGGTTGCGGCTCATCGCCAGCTGGCGGGCGCGGCGCTGCGAGCGGATCAACGGGTCACCCTCGGAGCTCTTGTGCTCGTCGGTGACCTCCTTCTTGGTCATCCGGGTGCGCTTGCGGTTGCGCCGCATCACGACCATCACGTCGGCGGCGGCCAGCACGAGGCCGGCGATCACCGCCGATTGCACCAGCGCGGCGGTGCCGTCCCCGGCCGCGCCGATCAGCACGGTCACCGGCAGGCCCCCGGCGGTCATCAGCACCGGTGTCAGCCCCTGGATGACCGAGGTGAGCACCACGCCGACGACGATGGTCTTGAGCAGCGCCTTCACGCCCTGCCAGAGCGCCTGGGCGCCGAAGGTACGGGCGAGCCCGGTGACCGGGTTGAACTGGTCGTACTTTCCGGCCACCTTCTTCACGTGGATGCCGCCCTGCGCGACCGATCCCGCCAGCACCGCCACGCAGACCACGGCGAGCATGGGCGTGAGGATGCCGCCCATGGCGCCCAGTCCCTCGGCGAGCAGCTGCAGGGCCTGCTCGGGGTCGGGGTTCTGGGCCACGGCACGGATGTCGAACAGTTGCACCCGCCCGGCAGCGGCACCGGCCTCGATGGTCATCGGCATCATCACGGCGGCCGCTCCGATGCCGACCCAGGCAGTGAGGTCCTGCGAACGGGCCAGCTGGCCCTTGGAGCGCACCTCGCGCATCCGCTTCTCGGTGGCCTGTTCGGTACGTTCGCCCGAGTCACTCATCAGCGAACGCCCCACATGCCGGCAACGGCATCATCGGTGAGGGAGGCGACGATGCCGGGCAGGGCCATGAACCCGGCGGCGCCGAGGGTGAGGGTGATCAGGATCTTGAGCGGGAAGCCGAGCGCGAAGGCGTTGAGGGCCGGGGCCACGCGGGTCAGCAGGCCCAGGCCGGCGTCGGCGAGGAAGAGCACCACGATGAGCGGGCCGGCGATCTGCACCGAGGCGAGCAGCATCTGGCCGACGGCGGCGGTGATCGCCTGCATGGGCACGGCGAGGTCGATGCCGCCGCCGACCGGCATCGCGGTGAAGGAACGGGCGAGGCCGCCCAGGATCAGCTGGTAGCCGCCGGAGGCGAACAGGAGCGCCAGGGCGGTCATCTGGTACAGCCTGGTAAATTGGGCGCCGTTGACCATCGACTGCGGGTCGAAACCCTGGGCGAGCTGGAAGCCGCCGAACAGGTCGATGAGGTTGCCGGCGGATTGGATGGCGGAGAACACGACGAGCACCAGGAACCCCAGCACCCCGCCGACGACAATCTGCAGCAGCAGCGCGACGATGAAACCGCCGGTGTCCGGCGAGGCGTAGCCGGGCACCACCCGGGGAGCGACGGCCAGGGCCAGGCCGACCGCGAGCATGCCCTTGACACGCAGCGGGAACGCGTTGAACGAGAACGGAGGTGCCACGACGAGGAACGCGACCATGCGCACCCCGGCCAGCATCACCGCCTCCAGCCAGGCGAAGTCGAGGGTGATGTTCACCTAGCCGCCGCCGATCAGGCCGGGGATCTTGTCGAACAGGTTGGTGGTGAACGAGACGATCTCGGAGATCATCCAGTGCCCGCAGATGAGCATGGCGAAGCAGACCGCGATGGCCTTGGGCACGAACGAGAGCGTCACCTCCTGGATCTGGGTGATGGACTGCACCAGCGAGATGGCGAAGCCGACAACCAGGGCGGTGATCAGGATGGGCGCGGAGAGCTTGGCGGACACGACGATGGCCTGCAGCCCGATGTCCAGGACGGCGTTGGAATCCATCAGCCACCCCGGTAACTGTTGACCAGGGTGGTGATGATCAGGCCCCAGCCGTCGACGAGGATGAAAAGCAGGATTTTAAACGGCAACGAGATCATCACCGGCGGCAGCATCATCATGCCCATCGACATCAGCGCCGCCGACACCACCAGGTCGATGACCAGGAACGGGATGAAGATCACGAAGCCGATGATGAACGCCGCGCGAAGCTCGGAGATCATGAACGCGGGGATCAGGGTGAGCAGCGACACCGCGTCGGGATTGGCCGGGTTGGGCTGGTCGGAGACCCGGACCATCAGGGCAAGGTCCTCTTCTCGGGTCTGGGCGAGCATGAAGGTGCGCAGCGGCTCCGACCCCGTCGTGACGGCGTCATCGAACGTCATCGAGCCGTTCAGGTAGGGCTGCAGTGCCTCGGTGTTGATGTCGGTGAGCACGGGCGACATGATGAACAGCGACAGGAACAGGGCGAGGCCCGCGAGCACCTGGTTCGGCGGGATCGACGGCAGCGCCAGGGCGTTGCGGGTCATGGCGAGCACCACGAAGATCTTGGTGAACGACGTCATCATCAACAGCAGCGCCGGAGCCACCGACAGCAGGGTGATTCCGATCAGCGTCACGATGGCCGAGGACGGCTCCCCGTTCGGACCGTTGATCTCCACGGTGAGTCCCGCGCCGGGGGTGGCGACCGGTGTCGGGGTGGCCGGGTCGGTGGGCACGATCGGCTCGGTGGGTGCCAGGGGTGCCGCGTGGCCGGTCGAGGCGACGAGGAGCATCAGGGCCGCGACGATGACGACCACTAGCGCCGCCATGACGAGGACGTGGGTCAGCCGCCGGCGTCGCTCCCGCACGGCGGCGGCGTGAGACGCGCGATCTTGCCGGCCGAGGGTGTGGAGCGTGTTCACCGGCCGGGCCGGAGCAGTGCGGCGGTCTGTTGCCAGGTCGACGGCGAGAGGATGGAACCGCCGAGGCGGCCGCCGGTGCTGCGGTCCCGGCGCGGACGGAAGGTCAGCGGCGGCTCGGTGGCCGGCTCCGTTGTGGCAGGCGCTGCGGTGGCAGGCGCTGCGGTGGCAGGCGCTGCGGTGGCAGGCGCTGCGGTGGTTTTCTCGTCACCGGCCGTCGGCACGAGGGTCGGGCCACCGGATGCAGCGTGCAGCGACCTGGCGAACGCCACCGCCGACCGATCGTTGCCGGCGCCGGCCCGCACGGTGCGGCTCTCCGCGGCGGCACCCAGCTCTGCCTCGGCGTCGTGTAGCACGCTGATCGACTGCTCGGTGACGCCGAGGACGAAGCGGCGGCCGTCGACATCCACCACCACGACGGATGCCTTCTGGCCGAGGCCCTGCCGGCCCACCACGGTCACCACGTTGTTCGTGCGCGATCCGGCGCCCCGGCTCAGGCGTCGTTGCAGCACCCAGAGCAGCCCGAGCACGACGGCCAGGGACAGTATCACTCGCAGGGCGGCGACGACGGTGTCCACCTAGGTCAGGCTCTCGGCAACGTCGAGGATCTTGGTGATCCGCACCGCGTAGTCCTGGTCGACGACGACGATCTCGCCGTGGGCGATCAGCCGGCCGTTGAGGAGGATGTCGGCGGGCGACCCGACGGAGCGGTCCAGTTCGACGACCGCGCCGGGTTCGAGGGCGAGCACGTCTCGTACCGTCATCCGGGTGCGGCCGATCTCGACGGTCAGGGCCATCTCGACGCTGTTGATGCGGCCGAGGTTGCCGACCACGGTGCGGTCGCCTGCCGCGGCGGCCGCGCCGTTCTGGCGCAGGCGGATCGCGAACCAGCCGATGGTGACGCCGCCGCCGACGAGGTCGAAGACCACGGTCTCCGGGTCGAGGAAGAGGGTCGTGGCATCGTCGATCCGCGCGTCGCCCAGCACGCCCAGGCCGAGGATACCCGCGGCGCGCTCGAGGGCCGGGCGGATGATGTCCTCCCGCGAGACGAGTCCGCTCTCGGCGCCGCCCGCCGCGTCCAGGGAGCCGGGATCGGCAAGTACCACGGCGAGGTCGGCCGAGGTGGCCCCGACGAACGAAGCGACGACGGCACCGTGCACGGCTCCCCCGGCGCGGCCGACGACGACGGCGCCGGAACCGGCCATCGCGGTGAGGACGGTGGGCGTGGGCAGCACCGTGAGCAGAGCGTCGACCGCCGCGCCCGCGACACCGTCGGAGAGCCCGGAGCCGATGACCCCGGGGCCGCGGACGGCTGACGGTGACTGGGCGGAGGCGGGGCTATGAATCGTCATGGAGTCTTTTCCTCGGTGTCGATGATGATGCAGGCCAGGCGGGAGCCGGTGGAGCCGACGGCCGCGCGGGCGAGAGTGCGGCCATCCACCACCAGGTCGAGCGGCCGGTGGGTGGGATGCGGGATCGCGAGGACGTCGCCGACGGCGAGGGCCAGGATGGCGCTCGGCAGGACCCGCGCGTCCGCGAGCCGCAACGACACGTCGACGGGCACCCAGCCGAGCTGGGCGCGCAGCAGGTCCACCGGCGGGGTCGCCGACATGGGCGGACCGGGCTCGCCGAGTTGGGGCAGCAGTGCCTCGGCCGGCAGGGCAAGGGTCGCCGCCGTGGTCTTGTCGCCGACCCTGACGACGAAGGACGCCACGATCATCAGGTCGGAGGTGGCCGCCGCTTGCGCGAACTGGGAGTTGTACTGGATGCCACCGACCGCGATGGGCAGGGTGAGCAGCGCACCGAGCGAGTACCGCAGGTCTTCGAGAGCATCGTCCATCAGCCGGCGAACGAGGGCCTGTTCGATTTGGGTGAAGGGGCGCTCCGGTGGCGCAGGCAACCCGGTGCCACCGAGCATGTGGGCGACCCAGAAGAGCGCCGCTGCCGACGGGAACTGGAGGACGGCCTGGGCCTCGAGGCCCTCGACGGTGCAGAGCACCATGGTGGTCGTGGCCGGGAGGGAGGCCGCGTACTCGTCGTAGCCGCTCATCACCACCTGCTCGCAGGTGACCTGGGAGATCATCCGCACCTGGGCGGTCAGCTGGGTGCCCCACTGGCGGGCGAAGGTCTCGAAGGCCAGCTCCAGCACCCTGGCGTGGTCACGGGCCAGCGTCGTCGGTCGGCTGAAGTCGTAGACTTCCACCGCGCGCACGGGTTTTCCGGGCACGCCGGTGCTGATGTGTTCCTGGACCGTCACGACTGGCACTATCGGCCGGCCAGAAACGGATGTTAGCGCCATCGGCAAAGTTGTCGGTGCCGATTGTTCCGTCGCGCCGGTGCTGCCCGCGACGTCAGTGGCCCGTGCTGACCACCGGCTTCTCTCCGCCGTGCGCCGGGACGCTGTTGGCCGGTTCGCTGTCGGCCGGTACGCTCTCGGCCGGTGCCGTCTCGTCGGGCACGGCCGTGCCGTCGAGCACCGACGGGATCAGCGCCCGCACGCTATCGGGCTGGTTGGAGAGAAGCACCACGTCGACCCTGCGGTTGCGGGCCATCGCGGCCAGATCGTCTCCGGTGTCCACCGGTCGGGCAGAACCGTAGCCGATCGCGCCGATCCGTTCCTGCGCCACCCCGGTTCGTTCTACCAGGTGCCGCAGCACCTGGGTGGCCCTGGCACTGGAGAGCTCCCAGTCGGTCGGGTAGTTGATGGTCACGCCGTGCCTGTCGGCGTGGCCCTCCACCGACACCTCGCGCTGGCTGCCGGCCAACACCGGGCCGATGGTGTCCAGCACCGAGACAGCCTGGCCGCTGAGGGTGGCGACGTTGGGTTCGAAGAAGGTCTCCGATCCGATCAGGCCCACCGAGAGACCTCGTTCATCGATGGTGTACTCCACCAGGGAGTCGAGACCGACGGCGCTGAGCGCCGCCTGCATGGCCGCCTGCACGGCGGTGAGGTCGTCGACCTCGGCCATCGCGAGATCGAGGTCAGTGAGCCCGATATCCTGGTTCACCGACGGAGTATCGACCAGGTCGGCCGGCACCACGATGCCCTCCGCGGTGTCGACCTTGCCCACATCAACCGCGCCGAAGCCCGTTGCCAGCGAGTTCTTCAGCTGCACGAACTTGGCCTGGTCCACCGTCGACATGGCGAACAGCACAATGAACATGCACATCAGCACGGTGACCATGTCCATGTACGAGGCCATCCAGCGCTCGTCGACGTGCTCCTCGTGTTCCTCCTCCAGGCCGCGACCACGGCCCCGGCCGCGTCCGCTCACGCGGCCTTCTTGAGCGGCTTGGTCGAGGACTTGCCGGCCTTGGCTGCCTTGGCGGACTTGGCCGATGCCATGGGCACCATGGCCTGCAACCGCTCGCCGAGCAAGCGGGGCTGGCTGCCGGCCTGAACGGCCAGCGCGCCCTCCATGAGCAGGGTCATCCGTTCGGCCTCGATGTCGGAGAGCCGCTTCAGCCGGCTCCCGATCGGAAGCCAGAGGAAGTTCGCGGACAGGAGCCCCCACAGCGTCGCGACGAACGCCGCAGCGATCATGGGGCCCAGAGTGGACGGGGTGTCGAGGTTCTCGAGGACGTGGGTGAGCGAGATCACGGTGCCGATGATGCCCACCGTGGGGGCATAGCCGCCGAGGGTAGTGAAGAATTTGGCCGCGTTGCGGCTCTCCTTGGTGCGGGTGGCGATCTCGTCTTCGAGCAGGATGCGCAGCTCGTCACCGTCGGTGCCGTCGGCGATGTTCTGCAGCGCGCCGCGCAGGAACGGGTCGCTGATCGTGTCGGCCTCCTGTTCGAGGGCGAGCAGGCCGGAGCTGCGCGCCTTCTCGGCCAGGCCGACGACCTGGTCGATGAGCTTTTGGGGCGGGGTGGTCTTGCCCAGGAAGGCACCGGGAAGCGCCTTGACGGCCTTGACGGTGTCGCGTAGGGTTCCGCCAGCGATGCCGACGGCGATGGTGGCGCCGAAGACCAGCACCATCGGGGCGGGCAGCAGGATCGCGGTGATCTGCGAGCCCTCGATGGTGATCATCGCGAAGAGCGCGCCGAAGGCGAGACCGATGCCGATCAGGGTTGCGGGATCCATCTATATTCTCCGGGGGCGCAGGGGGACAACGGCGTCCGGTCGGGTGTCGGGGTCGCCGACGGAACCATCTCCGGCGCTGTAGGCCAGGCCGATCACGTGGGCCCGGTAGGCCGCGATCTTCTCGATGACCTCGGCCAGGCTCTCTGTGACAATGAACTTGGCGCCGTCCACCATCACGAGGGTGGTGTCCGGGTTCACGTGGATGCGTTCAATGAGGTCGGGATTGATCGCGAACTGACTGTCGTTCAGCCTGGTTACAACGATCATGGACCCGTCCCTGGTTCCCGGACGGCTCCAGCAGCCGTCGAGAACACTGTCGGCCGCTCCATGAGTTGCGTTAGCAGGCGACCGATGCGACGGTGACGGGCTCTGGAGACGTGCGGCCTGCGGCCAGGCTAATTCGCGACGAAGGAGAAACTCCCGCCGCCTTCGATGACGGTCACGGAGAATGGCCCGCTGACCGACGGGGTGCCGACGGCGGCCAACCCCGCCTGGCGCGTTGCCGCCTCGTCTCCCGTGATCGTGACCACGATCGAGCCGGGCTGGATTGTGGGATCCGAGCCCACCGAGAACAGGACAGCGGGCATCAGCGCCGCCTCGACCAATGCGTCGGTGACCTTTTTTCCGACCGCTCTCACCGCTGCCTGGGAGTCGACCACGGTGAATCCGACGCCCTCGATAGTGGAGTACGGCAGACCGGTAGCGTCGAGCGCCGCGATCGCCCCGGCCGGAGCGTCGCCGGCGAATCCGATGGTGACGGAGCGCGACGGCCCGAAATAGGCGAAGGCGAAGTGGTCGATGAAGTCGGTCTCGATGACATGCGCGGCGTCGCCCAAGGGCTTCTGATAGAGCGCCCATTCCTGCTCTTCAGGCGAGTAGTTCAACTTGGCGAGGGTGTAACCGGGGTAGATCTCACGCGCCATGATGGAGTCGTAGTCAGTAGCGAGCCCGGCGCCGGCATGCTCCGTGACGCGCCACGGCCCGTATCCCCCTGACTGCTGCCGTTCTCAGGTGTCCCATACTGTGAAGCTAGCGTTCTTTGGCGGTAGGAGCAAGACATCTAAACGCCAGATCACAGTCTGAATCAATCAGAGACGTGTGCCTTGCTCCTGACACAGCGGAGGATCGGCCAAGTGCATATCACCGCCTCAGCATGACCCAAGTAAAGTTATCCACAAGTTGATATTTGCTCACACAAAGCTTCGTAATCGGGCTAGATTCGGGGCATGACAAACCAGTCGAGTATCGTAGACACCTTCGCCGCTCACAGCGGTGA
>NZ_SOFL01000025.1 GCF_004402695.1 Cryobacterium adonitolivorans
CGCCCCCGAAAACGACTCGACGCAGCCACGCCCCGCGAAGCCCTGAACCAGCTACTCTCAGACCAACAAGACGGCAGTGTTGCATCGACCGGTTGAATCCACCCCCGGTACGCCGGACGCAGAAGTCCGATTCGGCAACAGTTGCGCTCGTGGCGACTCAGATCAGCCCGTGGCGGCGGAACGCGTTCCACACGCCGTCCTCGCGCACACTGGTCGTGACCTCGTCGGCGTGCGCCTTGACCACGTCGGTGGCATTGGCCATGGCGATGCCGACGCCGCAGACCTGCAGCATCTCGATGTCGTTGGTGCTGTCGCCGATGCCGATCGCGGATGCCGCGTCGAGGCCGATCATGTCGAGCAGCTGCAGGACCGTCGTGCCCTTGTTCACCCCGTCGAGGGTGACCTCGCCGCTGCCCCTGCCCATGTGCGGGACGGTGCCGGTGATCACGTGGAAGTCTCCGCTGAGCGCTTCCGACACCCTGTCGTATGCCATCAGGTCGGCGGCGAGGAACACCGACTTCGCAATGCCCGTGTAGCTGAGCGGGCGCACGTTCGCGAACGCCTTCAGAGCGGGGTGTTCGTCGGCGTCGGTGACGGCTTCCAGGTCGGTGCGCACCTCGCCCCTGCGCTCCTGGTCGTCCTGCAGGTAGGTCGCGAACCGCCCCCGGACACCGGGGCTCGGGAACAGTTCGTCGAAGGCCTGCAGGTAGAAGTCATACCCTGACTCCTCATAGAAGCCGACCATCCGGGCGACCGCATCCTCTGGCATAGTGCGGGAGATCACGAGTTCATCGCCGATCTCGGCGAACCCTCCACCGGCACTGATGGCGCCATCGAAGCCGATGTCGCGGATCGCCGGGTAGATCTCCACCGAGGCCCGTCCGGTGCTGAGGTAGACCAGGTGACCGTTCGCGCGGGCGGTGCGCACCGCCTCGATGGTGGACGGGGCGACAACTTCGCTCGAGTCGATGAGGGTGCCGTCCACGTCGAGGAACGCTATGCGGGGAGAAATCATGTGGAGCTCCAAACGAGGCGGTCTCCGGAGATCGAAACGCGTCCCGGAGACCACCCAAGGGGTTATGACGTATGTTCCGACGCTACCGGGTGAGGCTTGCGCCGTTGGACCGGATGACCCCGGCGTACCAGTCGAAGGACTTCTTCTTGTACCGGTCCAGGGTGCCAGAACCGTCGTCGTTGCGGTCCACGTAGATGAAGCCGTAACGCTTGCTCATCTGCGCCGTACTCGCGCTGACAAGGTCGATGCAACCCCACGAGGTGTAGCCCATCACGTCGACGCCGTCGGTGATGGCCTCACCGACCTGCACGAGGTGGTCGTTGAAGTAGGCGATGCGGTAGTCGTCGATGACGGTCTTGCGGCCGTCGACCTCGACGAGCTCGTCCTTGGCGCCTAGGCCGTTCTCCACGATGAAGAGCGGCTTCTGCCAGCGGTCCCAGAACTGGTTGAGCACGATGCGCAGGCCGACGGGGTCGATCTGCCAGCCCCACTCGGACGCCTTAAGCGTCGGGTTGCGCACGCCGGGGAAGAGGTTGCCCTCGCCCATGACCCGCTTCGACTCGTCAGCGGTCTCGGCCACACTCACGTAGTAGCTGAAGGAGACGAAGTCGACGGTGTTCTCTTTGAGGACCGCGCGGTCCTCATCGGTGACCACCAGGTCGACGCCCTGGTCACGCAGGCTCCGCAGGTAGTAGCCCGGGTATTCGCCGCGCACGTGGATGTCGCCGAACGCGAGGTTGGTGCGTTCCGTGGTGAGCGACGCCATCACGTCGTCGGGGTCCGGCGACAGCGGGTACACCGGCATGGCGAGGATCATGCAGCCCACCTGGGCGTTGGGAGCGAGCTCCCTGGCGGCCTTGGTGGCCAGGGCGCTGGCGACGAGCTCGTTGTGCACGGCTTGGTAGAGGTCGGTCTTGGTGAGCTGGTCCTTTGGGGTGTTGATGCCGCCGGACAGCAGCGGTGCGTGCAGCACGGAGTTGATCTCGTTGAACGTGAGCCAGTACTTCACCCGAGCGCCGTAGCGGGCGAACAGCGCGCGCGCATATCGCTCGTAGAAGCCGATCAGGTCGCGGTTGACCCAGCCGTCGTAGGTCTCGGTCAGGTGCAGGGGCGTCTCGTAGTGCGAGATCGTCACCAGCGGCTCGATGCCGTGCTTCTCGCACTCATCGAGAACCCGGTCGTAGAAGGCGAGGCCTTCTTCGTTGGGCTCGGCCTCGTCTCCCAGCGGGAAGATCCGGCTCCAGGCGATGGAGAAGCGGAAGGTCTTGAAGCCCATCTCGGCGAACAGGGCGATGTCTTCGGCGTAGCGGTGGTAAAAGTCGATGGCAACCTGCTTGAGGTTGTCGTCGGTGGGCCCCTCAGTGCGCGGCGTGGTGATGCCCTGGGGCATGACGTCCTGGATCGACAGGCCCTTGCCGCCCTCCTTGTAACCGCCCTCGATCTGGTTCGCGGCGATGGCGCCGCCCCAGAGGAAATCGGACGGGAAAGTTGATGACGTGCTCATTCGTGTACTCCTTCTATTACGCGCTGCATGGGGTGGAGGAGCGGACGGGCCGCTCCTCCACCTGTCGTTCCTTTGTGTCGGCTCAGGCGAGGGCCAGTTCTTCTTCGGCGATGGCGAGGAAGAGGGCATCGCCGTGCGCCACCGGGCCCACGGTGGGTGAATCGATGGTCGGGTACTTCTTGGGGTTCGTGATGATGACCGGGGTGGTCACGTCGTAGCCGGCCGCCGTGATCGCGGGGATGTCGAACTCCAGCAGGAGGTCGCCGGCCGCGACGCGCTGGCCCTTTTCCACCTTCAGGGTGAAGTGCTTACCGCCGAGCTTGACGGTGTCGATGCCGACATGGATCAGCAGCTCCGCACCGTCGGCGTGCTGCAGTCCGATGGCATGCCCGGTCGGGAAGGCCGCGGCGACCACGGCGTCGAAGGGGGCGTACAGCGCACCGACGCGAGGAATGATCGCGACTCCAGCGCCAAGGGCACCTCCGGCGAAGACGGCATCCGGAACCTCGGTGAGCGCAACGGCGGTCCCGTCCAGCGGGCTGAGCACCTGGAGGTCAGTGTTCGAGGCGACGGCCGCGGCCTCTTCGACCGGATCCGTGAAACCGACGATGACGGTAAGGAGGAACGGCACGACGATCGCGACCGCGAGGCCGAGGAACAACATGACAATATTTCCCTCGCTGAACAGCGCGGGAAGGCCGAGGCCGGAGGGGAGCACGAACGCGTTCGCTGCCACGCCTCCCGCTGAGATCAGGGCGCCACCGAGAACACCACCGACGATTCCGTAGACGAACGGACGCTTCAGGGGCAGGTTCACACCGTAGATTGCGGGTTCGGTGACGCCGGCGAGGAAGCCGGAAAGCGTGGCGGGAGCCGCGAGGGATTTCAGGTCCTTGTTCTTGGTGCGCACCCAGACACCCGCGACGGCCGCGGCCTGGGCGAGCACGGCGGCGAAGAGCGGCGCGAGGATGTAGACCAAACCGGTGCTCTGGAGCTCGGCCGTCATCAACGGCACGATGCCCCAATGCAGTCCGAAGATCACGAAGACCTGCCAGAGGCCACCCATGATGGCTCCACCGAGCCACGGCACCACGCTGAAGACCCAGCCGATGCCGCCGGCGAGCCCGGTGCTGATCACGTTCGATAGCGGGCCGATGACCAGGAAGACCAGTGGAACCAGAACGAGAACCATGATCATCGGGGTGACGAAGCGGCGAATCGCGGACGGCAGCGCGGCGTAGAGGAACCGCTCGCCATGACTTTGCAGCCAGACCACAACGATGATCGGGATGACGCTCGAGACGTAGCTGACCATCGTGACCGGGATACCGAAGAAGGTAATGTCCGGCACGCCGTTGAGCGCCACGATCGACGGGTAGACGAGGGCGCCGGCGATGGCGAGGGAGGTGAACTGGCTCGCGTTGAAGTACTTGGCTGCGGTGATCGCAATGGCGAGCGGCAGGAAGTTGATGAAGGAGTCAGAGAGGGCGTTGAGGATCGCATAGGTCGTGGTGGCCGTGTCGATCCAGCCGAAAGTCGCCGCGGCCGCCAGGAAGGCCTTTAGTAGGCCCGTTCCCGCCAGGGCCCACAGCAGCGGGGTGAAGATCGCCGAAATCATCGCGATGAAACGGTTGAGCAGGTTGCCCTTCGGGCCATCCGACGCCGACTTCTCGTTCGATGCGGCGCCACCGAGCTTTGAGATCTTGGCGATCTCCTCGAAGACCTCTGGAACCTCATTGCCGATGACGACCTGGTACTGGCCGCCGGCCTCGGCGGTCGCGATCACGCCGGCTGTGGCCTTCACAGCGGCCTTGTCGACCTTGGCGTCGTCCTTGATCACAAACCGCAGCCGGGTGGCGCAATGCACCAGCGACGAGACATTGTCTTCGCCGCCCACGCCCTTGAGAACCGCAGCAGCGGTCTTGGGATAATCCATGGTTCTGGTTCACCTTCCGCCGCGACATCGCGGCTTCTTCTTCTCCAACAAAGCGGTTCACGGATTTTGGGCAAAAAAAAGACCTGAACTCAGACACCGCTCAATGCGATGAGAGTCCAGGTTTTGCCTGCTTACGCAGTAACAATCCGGGATGCTTCCACAGGTCGTCTTCGCCCTGCGTCGCTCACGCTATCACACGCTCAGGGCGCCTGGCCGTCAACAACCTGGTTGGCCAGGCGCTCGACATGCACGATCACGTACAACAGTTCCTCGTCGGTGAGGTCGGAGCCGGTGGCTTCACTGACGTACAGCTTGACGTCGGCGGCGATGGCGTAGGACCGGGGGTAACTGTGTTTGGCGAACTCGAAGAACGACGTATCCGACCCGCGCAGCATCGACTTCGCGACGAGCCGCTGCAGGAGGAATTGGATGTGCAGGATGAACCGCGCGTAGTCCGGGCTCGCCACGTTCAGCTGCACGCCGAGGCCGCCCTCGACCGTCGTCACCACGTGCTGCACCCGGCGGAAGAGCAGCGCCGCGGTTCCGTTGGGCTCGTCGCGGGTCGCATTGAGAATATGCATCGTGAGGAATACAGCCTCCTCCTGGGGGAGGTCGGTCTGCAGGCTGGCGCTCACCGACCGCGCCATCGCCGCCGCCGCATCGAACTCCTGCGGGTGCAGCACGCGAAGCTCGGGCATCGCCGTGCTCGGAATGCGGATCCCCTTCTCCATCCGCTCCAGCACGTATTGCACGTGGTCGATGATGGCCAGCGGAAGGCGCCGCCCGAGGCTGCGGCCCAGGGTCCGTTCGGCCTCGTCGACTGCGGCCGTGACGGCTTCGATGACCGGGTACGGCACGGAGGCGAGGAGCTGCCGGGCGTGATCGGCGCCGCTACCCTGCTCGAGGATGAAGGTCTTTTCAACCTTGGCCGGGTCGATGGTGTCGGTGGGTTGCAGTTGGAAACCCAACCCGCGCCCCATCAGCACCCGTTCCTGCCCCGACGTGTCGACGGAAATGACGACATTGTTGTTGAGCACCTTGTGCGCCACCACGGCCGGGGTGCGCGGCACCCTGCGGTCCGTCGTCATGGCCGAAGTTTACAGCGTCGGCCATCCCGGTTGCTGGGTCGCCACCTGTCGGTCAGCGGGAGACGTCGTGCAGGTGGTGCGTCGGGTCGTGCACGAAGTACTGGGCCAGAGTGGTCACGGTGAAGCGTGCGCCGTCGCTGCGGCGGCCGGTGCGCTGGCGTTCGGCGGGGGGCACGGCGGCGAACGCGTCGGCGACGGATGCCGCGGCCACGGTCAGCTCCGCCGCCACGACCTGCGGGTCCTGCTCGTTGTAGCGCTCGGCCACGGCGGTGGCGTCCTGGTCCCAGTTCGCGAAAAGCGGGTCATCCTCGCCGAGGATCAGGCCCAACCGCAGGTCGAAGATTCGGAACACGTCACGCACGTGGGCCGCGTACTCCAACGCCGACCAGGTCGCGTCGTCTGGCCGCACCGCAACATCCGCTCTGTCGAGCACGGGTGCCCAGGCGGCCGCGTTCTGACGCACAAGGGCGGGAACGTCGTCGTAGTCCAGGTCGGCGGCGGAGAATCCGCATTCGGCGCAGGGGCGCTCGAGCACCCAGGTCCAGTCTTTGGTATCGGGGGTGATCGGCATGGACACAGCCTAGGGAGGCCGCCCCGCCCGGCGGCGGGAATCGACTGCCATAAATCGTGCTCCTCCTGCCAATCGCATCCGCTGCGTTTCAGTTGCCGAAGCGTCCGGGGGCGCCGGACGCAATTGTCCGATTCGGGAACATAACCCGCGCATTCTGGTTGAAGCATTGGCGCCTCATATTGGGGTCGCACTCGTGCCCGTTTCGTTAGGACCCCGATGACAGACTCCGCCGTCACCACCACCACCACCGCCCCCGTCGCGTCGATCGGCAACGCCCCGGATGCCGCCGGCACCAAGCTCGTCATCTCACTGCTGCTGGTGTCCGCGTTCGTCGTCATCCTCAACGAGACCATCATGGGCGTGGCGCTGCCGCACCTGATGAGAGACCTGAACATCACGGCCAGCGCCGCCCAGTGGCTGACCACCGCGTTCATGCTCACCATGGCCGTGGTGATCCCCATCACCGGCTTCCTGCTGCAGAGGTTCAACACCCGCCCGGTCTTCCTGGCCGCGATGACCCTGTTCAGCACCGGCACCCTCATCGCCGCCCTCGCGCCGGGCTTCGAGGTGCTCATCGTGGGCCGGGTGGTGCAGGCCATGGGCACCGCCATCATGATGCCGCTGCTGATGACCACCGTGATGACCCTGGTGGCGCCGGCCGCTCGCGGCAAGACCATGGGCAACATCTCCATCGTGATCTCGGTCGCCCCGGCGATCGGCCCCACCATCTCCGGACTCATCCTCAGCGTGCTCGACTGGCGCTGGATGTTCATCCTCGTGCTGCCGATCGCCGTCGGCTCCCTGGCCCTCGGCGCCGCCCGCATCAAGAACGTCACCGAGCCCGTCAAGGTGCCCCTCGACGTCGTCTCGGTGATCCTCTCCGCTTTCGGCTTCGGCGGCCTGGTCTACGGGCTGAGCAACCTCGGTGAAGCCGCCACCGGAAACGCCGCCGCCGGTCTCGTGCCTCTGGGCATCGGTGTGGTGGCGATCGCCCTGTTCGTCTGGCGCCAGCTCGCGCTGCAGCGCACCGACAGGGCCCTGCTCGACCTGCGCACCTTCGTCTCGCGTACCTTCAGCTTCGCTATCGTGATGCTCGCCGTCAGCATGATGGCCCTGTTCGGCACCCTGATCCTGCTGCCGATCTACATGCAGACCGTCCTCGGCCTGGATGCCCTCGCCACCGGCCTGCTGCTGCTGCCCGGCGGTCTCACGATGGGCCTGCTCGCCCCGTTCGTCGGCCGCTTCTACGACAGGTTCGGTCCGACCGTCCTCCTCGTTCCCGGGTCGATCATCGTCAGTGGCGCGTTCTGGTTCCTCACCATGCTCACCGCCACGACGCCGTTCTGGTGGGTGCTCGTGGCCCACGTGGCCCTCAGCTTCGGCCTGGCGTTCCTGTTCACCCCCCTGTTCACGTCGGCGCTCGCCTCCCTTCGGCCCCAGCTCTACTCGCACGGCAGCGCCGTCGTCGGCACCGCCCAGCAGCTGGCCGGTGCGGCGGGAACAGCGCTGTTCGTCACGGTGATGTCCTCGACCGCTGCGACGCAGCTCGCCAACGGCGCCGGCGAGGTCGCCGCCACCGCGGCGGGCACCCAGAGCGCCTTTCTCTATGGCGCGATCATCTCGCTCTTCGCGATCCCGCTCGCGTTCTTCATCCGCAAGCCTGCCCCGTCGGTCACCGACTCGCACGACGCGCCCATGTTGTCTCACTGAGCGCGGGTCCCAGCGCTCAACAGGCTGATTCGGTGGGCGCGGGGTGAGATTGGCAACAGAACGTTAACACTTCGGCACCCCGTTGGACGGGTCCGCGACCTAGGATCGACATGCACGTTCTCCGTCTCCCTGGCCGGAGGCGACATCCCCCAGAATTTCGTGATCCGCAGGCCAAGTGACAAGCTCGACTACCCGGTTTTAGCCATCATTTCTTCACGCACCTACCAAGCAGGGCACCATATTGACTTCCCCCCACTCCCCTCTTACTCCAGCTGAGACCCGAGACCGGATCCTGGGCGCGCGTGGCGTGCTCTTTGACCTCGACGGTGTACTCACCCCCACCGCCGAGGTGCACATGAGCGCGTGGTCGCGACTGTTCACCCCGTTCCTCGAGTCGAAGGGCGTCCGGGCTTATACCGACGCGGATTACTTCGGCTACATCGACGGCAAGCCCCGCTACGACGGCGTGCGCTCGCTGCTGGCCTCCCGCGGCCTCACCGTGCCCGACGGTGATCCCACGGATGCGCCGGAGCTCGAGACCGTCTGCGGCCTCGGCAACCGCAAGAACAAGGCTTTCAACGAGACCCTCGCCGAAGACGGCGTGAGCCCGTACCCCGGTTCGCTCCGGTTCCTCGACGCCGTCGTCGCCGCCGGCCTGCAGGTCGCCGTGGTCACCAGCTCCCTCAACGGTGAGATGGTCCTCACCGCCGCGGCCCTGCGCGACAGGTTCGAGATCGTCGTCGACGGTGTGCGCGCCCGTGCAGAGAAGCTCGCCGGCAAGCCCGCCCCCGACACCTACGCGTTCGCCGGCGAATTGCTTGGCCTCACTGCCGCCCAGTGCGTGGTCGTCGAAGACGCTGAGTCCGGCATCCAGTCCGGCCGTGCCGGCGACTTCGGCCTGGTGCTCGGCGTGGACCGAGGCGTCGGCTCCCACGTGCTGTTCGAGGCCGGGGCCGACACCGTCGTCACCGACCTCGACGAACTCCTGCCGCTGATCGGCAGCACCGTCCTGACACCGAGTGGAGTCCGCGCATGACCATGGACGCGACCATCCAGAACCTCTCCGATCCACTCGACCGCAGCCGGTTCCCGCTCGACGAGTGGGCGCTGGTGGAGAGCGACTTCTCCGGCAACGACATGGGCCGCACCGAGACCCTGTTCGCCGTCGGCAACGGCTACCTGGGGCTCCGCGGCAACGTCGACGAGGGCCGCGACGGCCACGTGCACGGCACCTTCATCAACGGGTTCCACGAGACCTGGCCCATCCGGCACGCCGAAGAAGCGTTCGGTTTCGCCAGGGTTGGCCAGACCATCGTCAACGCTCCGGATGCGAAGATCATCCGCATCTACGTCGACGACGAGCCCCTGGTGCTCACCCTCGCCGAACTGCTCAGCTACGAGCGACGGCTCGACTTCGCCGATGGCATCCTGTCGCGTTCGCTGGTCTGGCGTACCCCGTCGGGCAAGCAGGTACTGATCCGCTCGCGTCGCATGGTCTCGTTCACCGAACGCCACCTCGCCGTGCTCGAGTACGAGGTCACCATGCTCGACTCCGACGCGTCGGTCGTCATCTCCAGCCAGACCCTCAACCGGCAGGACGGCATCGGCGAGTACGACCGGCCCAAGTCCGGTTCGGCGAACGACTGGGATCCCCGCCGCGCCGAGTCGTTCACCGATCGGGTATTGCAGCCGCGGTTGAAGCGAGCCAACAACGGCCGCTACATCCTGGGCTTCCGGTGCACCAACTCGGGCATGACCATCGCCACGGCCTCCGACCACTCGATTGACACGATCAACGACTTCGACGAGTCGTCCCAGCTGGGCGACGACCTGGCCAAGCACGTGTACAAGGTGAAAGCCAAGATGGGCAACCCCATCCGCATCACCAAGCTGCTCAGCTACCACACCTCTGCCGGAGTGCCAACGCACGAGCTCGCCGACCGCTGCGACCGCACGCTCGACCGCGCCAAGGAAGCCGGCATCGCCGCGCTCATCCAGGAGCAGCGCGACTGGCTGGACGCGTTCTGGGCCCGCACGGATGTCGAACTGCCCGGCCAGCCGGCTCTGCAGCAGGCCACCCGGTGGAACTTCTTCCAGCTCGCCCAGGCGTCCATGCGCGCCGACGGCCAGGGTGTCTCTGCCAAGGGGGTGTCCGGTTCCGGCTACGGCGGGCACTACTTCTGGGACACCGAGGTGTACGTGCTGCCGTTCCTCACCTACACGTCGCCGAACGCGGCACGGAACGCACTGCGGTTCCGGCACGGCATGCTCGACCACGCCCGCGCCCGCGCCACCGAGCTCAACCAGCTCGGCGCCCTGTTCCCGTGGCGCACCATCAACGGGCTCGAATCCAGCGCCTATTACGCGGCCGGTACGGCGCAGTATCACATCGACGCCGACATCTCCTATGCGCTCAGCCAGTACGTCGCGGCCACCGGCGATGAGGACTTCCTCGCCCGCGAAGCCATCGACATCCTGGTGGAAACCGCCCGGATGTGGGCCGACCTGGGCTTCTGGCGCGGCAACGGAAACGACGTTTTCCATATCCACGGCGTTACCGGCCCCGACGAGTACACCACCGTCGTCAACGACAACCTGTACACGAACATCATGGCGCGCTCCAACCTGCGCGCCGCGGTGAAGAGCGTGCGCCGGCTCTTCTCGGTGGACCGGGCCTCGTTCGACTCCATGTCCGCCCGCCTCAAGCTCGATGAGGCCGAGGTGATGGAGTGGTCATTCGCCGCCGAGGCGATGCACATCCCCTTCGACCGCAACCTCGGCATCCACCCGCAGGACGCCCAGTTCCTGGAGAAGGAACGCTGGGACCTCACCGCTACCCCGCCGGAGAACCGGCCGCTGCTGCTGCACTACCACCCGCTGGTGATCTACCGTTTCCAGGTGCTCAAGCAGGCCGACGTGGTGCTGGCGCTGCTGTTGCAGGGCGACCAGTTCACGCCGGAAGAGAAACGCGCCGACTTCGACTACTACGACCCGCTGACCACGGGCGACTCCACGCTGTCGGATGTCGTGCAATCGATCATCGCCGCCGAGGTGGGCTACCACGAGCTCGCGTTGAACTACTTCACCTCCGGGCTGTTCGTTGACCTCGCCGACCTGCACCACAACGCGCAGGACGGCGTGCACGTCGCATCCGCCGGTGGCGTGTGGAGCGCGCTGGTCTTCGGGTTCGGTGGCTTGCGCGACCACAGTGGGCGCATCACGCTCGACCCGCGCCTGCCGGAGGACTGGGATGAGCTGGTCTTCCGCGTCACGCTGAAGGGCAGCCGCCTGCGCGTGGCGATCACGCAATCCAGCGTGCACCTCAGCATCGAGGAGGGCACAGAGGCGCGACTCACCGTGCGCGGCCTGCAGGTCATCGTGACGGCCGGCCAGCCGGAGACGGTTCCGTTGTCGCACCAGGGCGCCCGCGACCCCGGTGCTCCCACGGCGGCGCTCATCGAGGACAGCCGTCGCGCCGATGGCACGGTGATCACCTCGTCGATCCCCACGATCGCGCACATCACCGAACAGCTGCCCACGCTCGACTAGCATTCGCACAGCCGCAGGGCCGCGCATCCACCCGGATGCGCGGCCCTGCTACGTTAACGCCACAGACATCGATTGTGGCCACGGCCACCCATCGCGAGGAGCTCCATGACCTCCCAGGCGTACCTGGACACGATCAAGGCCAGGACCGGCCTCGGTCCGGAAGACTTCCGCGCCGCAGCGGCCGCCAAAGGCCTGCTCGGCCCCGACGTGAAGACGGCCAGCATCGTGGCCTGGCTGAAGGATGACTACGGCCTCGGCACCGGCCATTCCATGGCCCTGGTCTCGGCCCTGGGCCAGGTGCCCGGCCAGCGCCTACCCGTCGATGAGAAGATCAACGCCCAGTTCAGCGGGGCCAAGGCGCACTGGCGGGCCAGCTACGACGCGCTCGTTGCCCATGCCCGCCAACTCGGCGAGGTGAACCTGGCGCCCACGAACAGCTATATCAGCCTGCTCAAGGGCTCTGGGAAGTTCGCGATCGTACAGGTCACCGCCGGCCGGCTCGACCTGGGCCTCAAGCTGCCCGGTGTCTACGGCGCCGCGGCGCTCGAGGCATCCGGCAGCTGGAACAGCATGGTCACCCACCGGCTGCGCCTGGCCGACCCGGCCGATCTCACCCCCGAGGTGCTCGACTGGCTGCGCCGCGCCTACGAGGCCGCCTGAGCCCGGTCGGTCTGTCGCACGCTTCGCGTCCGTTGCGCGACTTGGGGATCCTGGTTGGGCACCCGTCACCGAGGAGATCATCGTGGATTCCGACACCGTCGTCGCAGCCGCCCGGCCATACCGGACTTCACGGCCCCTGGAGATCCTCGACCTGCAGCTCGAGGGTCCGGGTCCCGGCGAGATCCTCGTCAAGATCGAGGCCGCGGGCCTCTGCCACTCCCACCTCTCGGTCGTCACCGGCAGCCGGGTGCGGCCCACCCCGATGCTGCTCGGCCACGAGGCGGCCGGCCGGGTGGCGGAGCTGGGTGCCGGGGTCGGCAACCTCCATGTCGGCCAACGCGTTGTGATGGCGTTCCTGCCCCGCTGCGGCGACTGCGCCGGCTGCCACACCGACGGCAAGGTGCCCTGCATCCCGGGTAGCGCCGCCGGAGGACGCCATCGAGCAGGGCATCCGGGCGAACGTGGTCATCGAGGCGGCCGGGCATCCGCGTGCCTTCGAGACCGCCGTGCGCATCACCGCTGCCGGCGGAACCACCGTCACCGTGGGGCTGCCCGCTGCCGATCAGCTCGCGTCGGTGTCCCCGCTCACGATCACCGCCGAGACGCGCACCATCGTCGGCAGCTACCTGGGCTCCGCCGTGCCCGCCAGGGACATTCCGCTCTATGCGCAGCTCTGACGGGAGGGCAAACTGCCCGTGGAGAGTCTCATCTCCAGCCACATCCGGCTCGAGGACATCAACGAGGACATGGACACCCTGGCCGACGGCAACGCCGTGCGGCAAGTCATCCTCTTCGACTGAGCTGCCCGGGCTCCCGGCTCGGCACCAGACGGCCTCAACTGTTGCCGCTGCGGACATTTGCGTCCGGCGCACCGGGCGCTATTGCCCGTACGGGAACCAGTTGGCCGCGTCCGAGCGCGGCCGGGCCCGTCACCGCGCGAGCTGCCGCAGGGTCTCCAGCACCACCACGGCCGAGCGTTCCGCCGCATCGTCCACGTGGGTGAGGTGATCGCCCACGGGTCCACACAGATCCGAGATGCCGCGGATGGCCACAAAAGGCACGCCGTAGGCGAAGCAGGTCTGTGCGATCCCCACGGATTCCATGTCGGTGGAGAGAACTCCCGGGAACAGCACGCGCAGGCTCTCGGCGAGCCCGGCGCCCACGAATTTGTCATTGGAGACCATCAGGCCGCGCTGCACGACCAGGGCGGACCCGTCGGGCATCCGGGTCGGGGATTCTGCGGCGTCGAGGGCCGCGGCGGCACCGTCATACCGGGCCGGCATGCCGGGCACCTGGCCGAGGGCGTACCCGAACGGGCGGGCATCCGCGTCGCTGTTGAGGCATTCGCTGCCGATGACGACCTCACCGACCCGCACCTGTACACCCACCCCGCCGGCCGAACCGGCGCTGATCACCAGCGGCGTCGCGGTCGGGTCGGCCGTGCGGGCGCCGAGAATGGCGGATGTCGTTGCGCCCGCCGCGTTGACCAGCCCGATGCCGCCCTGCACGAGCAGTACCTCGCGCCCGGCGAGCGTCAGACGGTAATGGAGCGCCTTGCCCACGGTGACTGGAGGTGCGTCGGCAGTGCCTCCGACGGTGGCCGCCGCCAGGAACGGTGCGGCCTCCTCCGCCATCGCGACCAGGATGATCGCGTCAGGGCTGCTAGTTCCGCTGGCGTCGACGGTGCTCATGCGGTGACGTTGGACCAGCCGTCGCGGCCGGCCAGGAACACCGTCACGGCCTCCTGTGCGGCGCTGAGCGAGTGGTTGGCCCCCCAGCCGCACTGCACCTCGTTGGCCGCCGGCACCTCGGTGGCGCCGAGGATGTCGGTCATGGTGGCCTCGATCAGTTCGAGCACTTCGGTGAACTCCGGCTGGCCCTGCAGGATCAGGTAGAACCCGGTCTGGCAGCCCATCGGCGAGAAGTCGACGACCCGCGCCGAGTGGTTGCGGGAGTGCTCGGCGAACAGGTGCTCGATCGAGTGCACCGCCGGCATCTCCAGATGGGCGACGTTGGGCTGGGTGAAGCGCACGTCGTACTTCACGATGATGTCGCCCAGCGGCAGGACCTTGGTGTCGGCCAGGCGCACGAAGGGCGCGACGACGGTGCGGTGGTCGAGGTTGAATGACTCGACGTTCATGCGTGGCTGGTTCACGTGAGCTCCCTGCAAACAGTGGTGTCGGCCCGGTGCCGGGTGACCAATCGACAGTAACAGGCGGGCCCGGCGCACCCCAGGGCTGCCGGAGTGCGGAATACTGATCCGATGGGGACGCGGGGGCTTGGCCGGGTGGTGGTGTGCGCCGTGATCCTCGCGGTTGCCGCGTCGATGTCCGGCTGCAGCCTGCTGGCCGGGCCGCCGCCGGAGGTCACGGCGGCGATCAACACGGCAACGGATGCGCTCCGTCAGAGCGCCGGGGTGGCCGAGGCGACCGCTGACATTCGCCCCGTCGACCTCAAAGACGGCGGGCCGTTGGCCAACCCGGGCGCGTGGACGGCCACGATCACCGTCGAGGCGGAGCAGTCCGGCGTGGACGTGCGCGCCCTGGCCGAGTCGGTCGGGCAGAGCACGGCCGTCGGGATCACACCGCGGAGGACGGCCCGGCAAGTGGCTCCTCGTGGCTCACCATCGACGCGGCGTCGCCCCAGACCGAGTTCGTGCGGTTCCTCGGCGAAGTGACGGGGGACGGGGCCGTCTTCTCGGTGCCCTTCGCGGGCATCGACACGAGGCTGGGGGCCTCCGCGCAGCGGCCGGCGCGCGGGTGCGGGTGTCTACCCAAGTCGGCACTGTGACCGAGATGCTCACAGCGCTCGACGATGCCGACACCACGGTCGAGGGCGTGCCGCGAGCCTCCTTCGAGGTCGCCACCCGCACCACCGACCCCGACCTGACCCGCGACGGTGACGACCGCGCCGTGCGGCAGTGCCGCCAACCAGCAGGTGCAGGGCTCGGTCGTCATCCCGATCTTCGAGATCGCGGACAGCGCCGACGAGGACAGCCTCGACACCCTCTCGATCCGCGGCGGTACCGCTGGCATCTCGATCACCGTCACGACACCGTGCGTCGTGGCCGGGTAAGCGACCGGTAAAGAGGCGCTTAGGGCACCCGGTATCCCGCGGCGCGGAACAGCTCGTACCATTCGGCGCGGGTGAGCGGGATCTCCGAACCCAACGCGGCCGCGGCGACCCGCTCTGGGCTGGTGGTGCCGAGCACAACCTGCATCTGCGCGGGGTGCCGGGTGATCCACGCCGTGGCGATGGCGATCGCGGGCACGTCGTAGGCAGCGGCGAGGCGGTCGATGACGGCGTTGAGTTCGGGGTATTCCGGTGAGCCGAGGAAGACCCCGGTAAAGAAACCGGCCTGGAATGGAGACCAGGCCTGCACCGTGATGTCGTTCAGTCGGCAGTAGTCCAGGATCCCGCCCCCGTCGAGGGTGAGCGACTGCTGTTCGCCGGCCATGTTCGCCGCCACACCCTGCGCGACAATCGGCGCGTGGGTGATCGACAGCTGCAGCTGGTTGGCGACCAGCGGCTGCCGCACGTGCTTCTTCAGCAGGTCGATCTGGCGGGGCGTGTGATTGGAGACACCGAAGGAACGCACCTTGCCGGCGGCTTCAAGCTCGTCGAAGGCCCGGGCGACCTCTTCGGGCTCCACAAGAGCGTCGGGGCGGTGAAGCAGCAGGATGTCGATGTGGTCCGTTTCAAGCGCGGCCAGGGACCCGTCCACGGATTCGATGATGTGCTCATAGGAGAAGTCGAAATACGGCCCATCCCCCACGATCCCGGTCTTGGTTTGGATGGTCAGCTCGTCACGCTGCGACGAGGTGAGCCGCATCGCCTCGGCGAACCGGCGCTCGCACCCGTGCAGGTCGGTGCCGTACACATCGGCGTGGTCGAGGAAGTCGATGCCGGCGTCGCGGGCGGTGCGCACCAGTTCGCGCACCTCGTCGTCGGACTTCTCCGCGATCCGCATCAGGCCGAGCACAACGTTCGGGGCAACGATCTCGGTACCGGGCATGGTGAAACGCTTCACAGTGGTCCTCTCAGGTGATCCACCGGCGGCGGGTGCTGCACGATCGAGCCTCTCGCGCCGCTGCGGTGTGATTCCACCGTAGGGACGCGCGCAGCAGAAGTAAAACAACACTCACTGATGCCATTGAGAACTGGAGCAGGTCAATCCCGTGTGAGCGTGGAGGTGCAGCGTCGCGTCCGGCACCGAGAATGACGAAAGGCCCCCGGTTTCCCGGGGGCCTTCCCTGTTCGCGCAGATTATTCATCCATCGTGCACTTACCCACTGTGCGCGAGGGGGGACTTGAACCCCCACGTCCTTTCGAACACTGGCACCTGAAGCCAGCGCGTCTGCCAATTCCGCCACTCGCGCGAACTTTGAAATCCTAGCATTCCGCAGGGCCCCAACGCCATTCGAGGCCATTCACCCAGCCTCCCCCGCCCCGAAGGCCCGTGGAAAACCCCCTATTAGTGGTCTTGCCCCGGTACCCCCGTAGGATGACTTCCCGTGCCCTGACCCGCCCATTGGGCGAGTTAACACGTGAGGCAAGTAACATGCTCATAGCCAAACGGACCGGATCGGGAGACCTGTGGGCATACTGGATAACTTTGAGAAAGGCCTTGAGCGCGCCGTAAACGGTGCTTTCGCCAAGACCTTCAAGTCGGGCGTGCAGCCGGTGGAAATCACCTCAGCGCTGCGTCGTGAGCTCGACACCAAAGCCGCTGTCGTGTCGCGGGACCGCATCCTCGCGCCCAATCGCTTCACGGTGCGCCTGGCCCAGGCCGACTTCCGCCGCATGTCCGATCTCGGTCCCGCCCTCATCGACGAACTCAGCCAGCTCGTGCAGCAGCACGCATCCTCGCAGGGCTATCAGTTCACCGGCGTCGTATCGATCACGTTCGCCAACGACCCCGGCCTGAGCGAGGGCATGGTCCAGATCGACTCCACCTCGGTCAACGGCACCGTCGCCTGGACACCGGTCGTGGACATCAACGGACACCGCCACCAGCTCGTCAAGTCCCGCACGGTCATCGGCCGAGGCTCGGACGCCGACATCACCATCGACGACACCGGCACCTCCCGCCGCCACGTCGAGATCATCTGGGACGGCGCCCGCGCCCAGGTGCGCGACCTCGGCTCCACCAATGGCTCCCAGCTGAACGGTTCCCCCGTCAAGCAGGCCATCCTCGACCCCGACTCGGTGATCACCATCGGGCGCACCAGCATCGTCTTCAGGGTCGTCGCCCAGGCCGGCGCCGAACGAATCGAGCCGCGCCGGGACGACCAGTCCAACCAGCGGCACGACATGGGCGGATTCTGGGGGCCGAACACATGAATCCCAGTGAACTGACCCTGCTGGTCCTCCGCCTGGCCTTCCTGCTGGTGCTGTGGCTGTTCATCTTCGGCATCGTCTACGCCCTGCGCAGTGACCTGTTCGGCCAGCGGGTGCGCAAGATGTCAACGGATGCGCCCGCTGCGGCCGCCGTGCCATTCGCCACCCCGCCACCCGCCCCGGTACCTGCCGGAGCGTTCACGCAGCCGTCGGCTGCCTCGGCATCTGCACCCACCGAGCAGTTCTCCCGCCAGAAGGCCGCTCCACTTCCGCCGGCCGGACCCGAGAAGGCCACCACGCAGACCGCCACCCGCCTGGTCATCACCTCCGGCACGAAGGCCGGCACCGAGTTCCCGCTCGGCTCAGAACCCATCACCATTGGCCGGTCCAGCGATTCGAGCCTGGTCATCCGGGATGACTACACCTCGACCCACCACGCGCGTCTGATGCTCTGGCATGAGGACTGGATGGTGCAGGACCTCGATTCCACCAACGGCACCTTCCTCGACGGCAAACGTGTTGCCGTCCCGACGTCGGTGCCGCTGAACACCACCGTGAAAATCGGCGCGACAAGCTTCGAGCTTCGGCGGTAGTGCATGGCATCGGTTAGTCACAGCGCAGCCGCGTCCAACGTTGGCAAGATTCGGTCCAACAACCAGGACTCCGGGTACGCGGGACACACCCTGTTCGTCGTGGCCGATGGCATGGGTGGGCACGCGGGCGGCGACGTCGCCTCCGCCATCGCCACCAAGCGCATCATGGAGGCCGACACGGCCTATCTTTCGGCTCAGGACGCCGAGTTCGCGCTGCAGGCCGCGCTGATCGCCGCCAACTCCCAGTTGGCCGAAACCGTCTTCGAGCATGCCGAACTCACCGGCATGGGCACCACCGTCAGCGCCCTCGTGGTGCTCGACGACCAGGTCGCCATCGCCCATATCGGCGATTCCCGCATCTACCTGTTCCGCGACGGCGAACTGTCGCAGATCACCACCGACCACACCTTCGTGCAGCGCCTCGTCGACAGCGGCCGCATCACTGAGGCCGAAGCCATGGTGCATCCGCGACGCTCGGTTCTGATGCGGGTACTCGGCGACGTCGAGTCCTCCCCCGAGATCGACACCTCGATCCTGGCCACCCGTGCGGGCGACCGCTGGTTGATCTGTTCCGACGGGCTCAGCGGCGTGGTATCGAACACGGGCATCGCCAACGCCCTCCGGTCCACACTCGACGCGCAGGCCGTAGCCGACCGCCTGGTCAAGGAGAGCCTGGACGGCGGTGCACCCGACAACGTCACCATCGTCGTCGTGGACATCGGCTCCGGCGGAGAACGACTAGGCGAGCCTGTCGTGGTCGGTTCCGCCGCCGCGCCGCTGGCCTTCGGTGAGGAGCCGGTGCGCGCCCGTGCCCCGCGCATCCCGTCGCTGCGCCTGCACCCGGTGCGCGAAACCCATTTCGAACCCGACTCCCAGGACTACCTGTCCGAGCTCATCGAGGAAGACGCGCGCCGCGCCTTGCGGCGCAAGGTCACCTGGCTGGCCGCCATCGTGCTGCTCATCGTGGCCATCGTCGGTGCCGCGCTGCTCGGCTACCAGTGGACGCAGAGCCGGTACTTCGTCGGCGTCGACGGCAGCACCGTCGCGATCTACCAGGGCATCCAGCAGGACCTCGGACCCATCAAACTTTCCAGCGTCTACGAAGACACCAACCTGGAGCTGAACCAGCTGCGCGTTTACGACCGCCAGCTGGTGGAGCGCACCATCAACGCGTCCTCCCTGCAAGACGCCAAACTCATCGTAGAACGGTTGAGCAATGCCCCGGCAGAGTAAACCGTCCACGGATGCCCGCGATGCCGCTCCCCAGACCGGCAAGATCCGTCGGCTGCACCTGCCGCAGAAGCTGCGCAATCTCGAGCTGTTCCTGCTGATCATCGCCTGCGGCATCAACCTGGGCGCCGTCGTGCTCGTGCAGCTGGGCGCACTGGGCCGAATCGACACCACACTGGTGCTTCTGGGTGCGAGCCTGTCCGGCCTGGTCTTCGGCATGCACATCGTGCTGCGATTCGTCGCACGAGAGGCCGACCCTTTCATCCTGCCCATCGCCACCCTGCTCAACGGCACCGGCATCGCGATGATCTACCGCATCGACATCGCCAACGAGGAGGCCGGCTGGGCCAGCGCCGCCGTGCGGCAGACCGTGTGGAGCGGGCTGGCCATCGCCTGCGCCATCGCCGTGATCCTCATCATCCGCAACCACCGCGTGCTGTTCAGGTACACGTACGTGGCCGGTTTCGTCGGTGTGCTGCTTCTGCTGCTACCGCTCGTTCCCGGGCTCGGCCGCGAGGTCAGCGGTGCGCGGGTCTGGATCGGCTTCGGCTCGTTCGCCACTTTCCAGCCCGGAGAGATCGCGAAGATCGCCCTGGCCGTGTTCTTCGCCGGTTACCTCGTGCGCAACCGCGACAGCCTCTCCATGGTCGGCAAGAAGTTCCTCGGGATGCGATTCCCGCGCCTGCGCGACCTCGGCCCGATCCTGGTGGTCTGGGCCCTGTCGATGTCTGTCATCATCTTCCAGCGTGACCTGGGCACCGCCCTGCTGTACTTCGGCCTGTTCCTGGTGATGCTCTACCTCGCCACCGGTCGGCTCAGCTGGGTGTTGCTGGGCATGGCGCTGTTCCTCGGCGGGGCGCTCATCGCCAGCCAGACCCTCGAGTACGTCAACGGCCGGTTCACCAACTGGCTGGATGCGCTCAACCCGGCCGTGTACGACGCCGACGGCGGCAGTTACCAGCTCGTCCAGGGCCTCTTCGGTCTCGCCAAGGGCGGGCTGATCGGCACCGGTCTCGGCCAGGGCCGACCTGAGCTCACCCCGGTCCCCCAGAGCGACTACATCATCGCCAGCCTCGGCGAAGAACTGGGCCTGGCCGGGATTTTCGCCATCCTGGCCCTGTACCTGCTCCTCGTCGCCCGCGGCTTCCGCATCGGCTTCGCCGGCCAGGACGACTTCGGCAAGCTCCTCGGCGTGGGTCTCTCATTCGTCATCGCCCTGCAGTGCTTCATCGTCATCGGCGGTGTCACCCGCGTCATCCCGCTCACCGGCCTCACCACCCCGTTCCTGGCCGCCGGTGGCTCCTCCCTCGTCGCCAACTGGATCATCGTCGCCCTGCTCCTGCGATTGTCCGACACTGTGCGCAACCAACCTCGGCTGGTGGTCTAGATGAATCGTGAACTCAAGCGCGTGAGCATCGTGGTGATGCTCATGTTCGCCGCCCTGCTCGGCTCGACCTCCGTCGTGCAGGTGTTCCAGTCCGACAACCTCGCGGCGGATGACCGAAACACCCGTACCCTCCTCGACAGCTACTCCGTCGAACGCGGCGCGATCCTCGCCGGCGGTGAGCCGATCGCCCAGTCGATGCCGGTCGACGACAATTACAAGTTCCAGCGCACCTACAGCAACGGCCTGCTTTACGCCCCGGTCACCGGTTTCATCCCCGTCAACGGCGCACCCACCGGGCTGGAGCAGGCCCTGAACGGCGAGCTCAGCGGCACCTCGAATGCGCAGTTCTTCGACCAGGTCTCCAGCCTCGTCACCGGCCAGGACCCCAAGGGCGCCTCGGTCGAGACCAGCATCGACCCTGTCGCCCAGCAGGCCGCCTGGGACGCCCTTGGCGACAACACCGGTTCCGTGGTCGTCACCGAACCCAAGACCGGCCGGGTTCTCGCGATGGTCTCCAAGCCGAGCTACGACCCCAACACCCTCGCCGTGCACGACAGCGCCGCGGTCAACGACACCTACGACGCCCTGGTGAACGCTCCGGGCAACCCCCTGATCAATCGGGCCATCAACTCGCTCAACCCGCCCGGTTCGGTCTTCAAGCTCGTCGTGGTGGCCGCCGCCCTGGAATCGGGCCAGTTCACCCCGGAGAGCACCTTCCCGAACCCGGCGACGTACACACTCCCCAACTCCAGTTCCGTCGTGATCAACTCGGGCGGCGGCACCTGTGGTTCGGGCGACACCGTCACCATCGCCACCGCGCTGCGGCTGTCCTGCAACATCCCGATGGCCGAGCTCGGCCTACAGCTCGGCGACGACGCCATCCGCACCATGGCCGAGAAATTCGGTTTCAACTCTGAATTCACCATCCCCCTGTCGGTCACCGCCAGTGAGTACCCCGAAGACCCCGACGACGCCCAGACTGCGCTGTCGGCATTCGGCCAGACCAGCGTGCGCGCAACGCCGCTGCAGATGGCCCTGGTCTCAGCCACGATCGCCAATGGAGGTATCGAAATGCAGCCCAACCTGGTTGACGAGATCATGGCACCGGACCTCAGCTCCTTGCAGACCTTCGAACCCGTCGCCGCCGACCGCGTGCTCAGCGCCGAGACCGCGGCCACCATGACCCAGATGATGATCAACGGGGTCCAGGACGGGGCCGCGAGCAATGCAAGAATAGACGGAGTCGACGTGGCGGGAAAAACGGGGACTGCGGAAAACGGCGCCGATGACCCATACACACTGTGGTTCACCGGATTCGCCCCCGCATCAGACCCGCAATACGCGATCACCGTTCTCATCGAAGATGGCGGGGGACTCGGTCAGACGGGATACGGCAACTTGCTTGCCGCACCGATAGCGAAACAGGTACTAGAGGCGGTGCTGAATAAATGAGACCCACAGCAGGGCTCACCTTCGGGGGACGATACGAGCTGCAATCCCGCATCGCCATCGGCGGTATGGGCGAGGTTTGGCAATCCGTCGACCTGGTGATCGGGCGCACAGTCGCCATCAAGATCCTCAAGGACGAATACCTTGGCGACCCCGGCTTCCTCGAGCGCTTCCGCGCTGAGGCACGGCACGCCGCCCTGGTGAACCACGAGGGCATTGCCAACGTTTTCGACTACGGCGAAGAAGACGGCAGCGCCTTCCTCGTTATGGAACTGGTGCCCGGTGAGGCGCTCTCCACGATCCTCGAACGCGAGCACACGCTGCCCGCCGACAAGGTCCTCGACATCGTCGCGCAGACCGCCGCCGCCCTGCACGCCGCCCACGCGGCCGGACTGGTGCACCGTGACATCAAGCCGGGCAACCTGCTGATCACGCCGGAGGGTCGGGTCAAGATCACCGACTTCGGCATTGCGCGCATCGCCGACCAGGTTCCGCTCACCGCGACCGGCCAGGTCATGGGCACCGTACAGTACCTCTCGCCCGAGCAGGCCAGCGGACGCTCGGCGTCGCCGACCACCGACATCTACTCCCTGGGCATCGTCGCCTACGAAAGCCTCGCCGGCCGGCGCCCGTTCACGGGCGAGTCGCAGGTGGCGATCGCGATGGCGCAGATCAACGAACAGCCACCGCCCCTGCCGGAAACGGTTTCAGAGCCGGTACGCAACCTGGTGATCTCCTGCCTGGCCAAGAACCCGGCCGAGCGCCCCGCCTCGGCGGCGCACCTGGCTCGTGCCGCCATCGCGCTGCGCCGCGGTGACGTCGCGGCCGCCGCCGCATCCGTGCCCGCCGTCATGTCGGGGCTCACGCCCACAGCGGCCACTACGCTGATGCCCGGTGCCGGCAACGACCAGACCACCCAGCTGATGCCCGCCGCCGGCGGCCCAACACAGCCCGGCACCCGTGCGGAGGCGGCAGCCGCCGCTGCCGCGGCCGATCCCAAGAAGAAAAAGAAGCGCAGTCCCTGGACCTGGCCGCTCGTCGCGCTCATCTCCATCCTCGGCCTCGTGCTGGTCGGCACCCTCGTCACGCTGTTCATGCAGCCTGCCGCCACGCCGGAGCCTGACCCCACGGAAAGCTCCCAGGCGCCGACTCCCCCGAAGCCCACGCCCACTGCCACGCCGACCCCGTCGTCCACTTCCGTGGACCTTGATCAGAACGATTTCCTCGGTCTGACCAGCTCCGAAGCACGGGACAAGCTCAGTGAACTCGGTTTGAGCGCCAACGTTGTCGCCGACAAGGCCGCGCCGGCGGCGGACCAGGCCGACATCGTCTACGGCATCAACCCCACTGGGAGGGTCGCCGAGGGCACCGAAATCACGGTGCGGGTCTATTCCGACTTCGTCCCCGCCACACCCGACGCGCCCTCAGGCACGCCAACGGCGACGCCGTCCACCGTCGCGCCCGCCGGCACCGTCACGGTCACCTGGCCCGGGCAGGCCTGCCCGGCCGGTCAGGATCTCACCAGCTACGAGCTACTCGCCGAGGGCAACGGGGTCTCCTCTCCGGCTCCCACCGGACCGGACACGACCACGACCACCGTCACGGCGGGCACCGGCAACTTCACGCTGAAGTTCCGGTACTTCTGCGGCGAGACTGCGTCCGACTACTCGGGCTCCACCACTGTGACCGTCACGGCGCCGGTTGTACCCACACCGGCCGCCACCCCACCTGCAGGGTAGGTGCACCCGTTGGGCGCCCGCCGGGTGCCCGACGGATCTTGGCTAAAATAATCAACATTGTTCGCGAGCAGGGAGTTTTGCATTGAGTGATGAGGGCCGTCTGCTTGCTGGTCGATACCGCGTGGGTGCGTCGATCGGCCGCGGCGGCATGTCCGACGTGCACATCGGCACCGACTCCAGGCTCGGCCGCACCGTGGCCATCAAGCTACTCAAGTCCTCCCTCGCCGCCGACCCCGCTTTCCGCACCCGGTTCCGCCAGGAAGCCCAGGCGGCCGCGCGGATGGCGCACCCCACGATTGTGCGGGTCTTCGACGCCGGTGAAGAGACCATCACCGAGGACAACGGGACCGAATCGCAGATCCCGTTCATCATCATGGAGTTCGTCGACGGGCGTCTGCTCAAGGACATCATCCGTGAGGGTCCGATCGATTCCGTCGAGGCCGTGCGCATCATCGACGGGGTCCTGACCGCTCTCGAGTACTCGCACCGCGCCGGCGTGGTGCACCGGGACATCAAACCGGGCAACATCATGATCACCAAGGCCGGCCAGGTGAAGGTGATGGACTTCGGGATCGCCAGGGCTATCTCCGACTCGGCCACGACGGTCGCGCAGACCACGGCCATCCTCGGTACCGCCTCATACTTCTCCCCCGAACAGGCCAAGGGTGAGTCGGTGGATGCACGCACCGACCTGTACTCCAGCGGCGTGGTGCTCTTCGAGATGCTCACGGGCCGCCCGCCGTTCCGGGGCGACACCCCCGTCGCCGTGGCGTACCAGCATGTCAGCGAAGCCCCGGTCAAGCCCAGCTCCATCAACCCCAAGGTGTCGCCGGCGTTGGACACCGTCGTCGTGCACGCCCTGGCCAAGGACCGCTTCGGCCGTTACCAGAGCGCCGTGGAGTTCCGCAACGACGTCGAGACGGCCGGGGCCGGCCACATTCCCGTGAAGCGCCCCGCCGACGATGTCGCCGGCGGCCTGTTCGGCGCGCCGCCGGTCGTGGAGTCCAGTTCGGAGCTGGCCCTCAAGCAGCTGGCCGAGGACCAGACCATGGACCGTACCCAGCGTCGCCCCCCGGTGATCTGGATCTGGGCCGGCATCGTCAGCGTCATCGTCATCGTTATCGCCGTGATGTTCTGGGCCTTCAGCCTCACCCCCAGCAATGACCTGCCCGACTCGTCACGCCGGGTTCCGGTGCTCACGGGCTACAACTACGACGACGCCCAGGATTTGTTGCTCGAATTGGATCTCGCGGCCACGATGGCCGAAGAGAGCAGTCCTACTGTCGCCAAGGACGAGGTCATCCGCACGGATCCGCCGTCCGGCACCATCGCCCCGCCGGCCACCGTCGTCAAGGTTTACGTGTCGTCGGGCGCTGAACTCGTGGAGATGCCGGACACCACCAGTCAGCCGTTCTCTGCGGCCGAACCGTTCCTCACCGAACGCGGTTTCGTCTCGGGCTCGGTCACCACCGAGAACTCCCCTGACGTTCCCGAGGGAATCGTGCTCGAAACCATCCCGGCACCGAACGACCAGACGCCCGTGGGCTCAACGGTCGACTTCACGGTGTCCAGCGGCCTGGTAACCATGCCCAACGTCGTCGGCCAGGCCCTCACCGCGGCCACAGCGCTCTTGCAGTCCGACGAGACGCAGCTGGAGCTGGACCTCAAGCCCGACTATGCCTGTGGCAGCGTGGAGGGCTCACCGGTCACCAAGCAGTCCCTGCCGCCCGGCGACGTGCCCCAGAAGTCCGCGGTCGTTCTCACCTACTGCGCCGCCGGCTAGCCAGCAGGCCGTCTCACCGGGTCTCGACAGGCTCGACCAGCGGGCCTGGGCGGGCTGCTAGCTGAGCTTGAGCATCGGGGTCAGGTGCTTGGCCGTCTCGCGCGCCTCCGGCAGACCGGCCAGCGCGAGCCAGTTGGCCACCATCAGGTAACCGCCCTCTGTCAGTACCGACTCCGGGTGGAACTGCACCCCGAGGATCGGCGCCGTGACGTGCCGCAGGCCCATGATCACGCCGCCCTGGGTGCGCGATGTCACGACCAGGTCGCTGGGCACCGTTCCGTTCACCACGGCCAGGGAGTGGTAGCGGGTGGCCGTGAACGGTTGGGGGACCCCGGCGTAGAACTCGCTGCCGTCATGGGTGATCTGCGAGGTCTTTCCGTGCATGAGTTCTTCGGCATTCGTCACCGTCGCGCCGAACGCCTCGGCGATGGCCTGGTGACCCAGGCACACCCCGAACAACGGCAGGTTGGCCGCGAGGGCCGCTTCGACCGCCGCGATCGAGACCCCGGCGTCGGAGGGTTTACCCGGCCCGGGGGAGACGAGCACCCCGTCGAACTCGGCGAGGCGCGCGGCCACATCCGCTGCGGGGAAGGCATCGTTGCGCACCACCGCGGTCTCGGCACCCAACTCCCGCAGGTAGCCGTTGAGGGTGTAGACGAAGCTGTCGTAGTTGTCGATTACAAGGATGCGGGTCATGGGGCGCCCACCGTCACTTCCTGATTGTTGACCATCGTGTCGACCCTAGGAAATACCCAGGTGGCGAGGGAATAGAGCACCGCGGCCAGAAGCACGAGAACGAGCAGCAGGCGCACCCAGACCGGTCCGGGCATGAGGCGCCAGATTGCTGCGTACATCGGTTGTTCCTTAGCTCTTCTGTGTCGCTGGTGGGTAGATGGATGGGCCGCTAGGCGGCGGGGAGCAGAGCCGCCAGCTCCGCGGGCGGTCCTGCGGCGGTCGGCTGCCACGATTCGAAGACACCATAGGCGATGATTCGTTCCGCGGTGGATAACAGCGGGTTGCAGGTGGTGAGGGCGATCAGGCGGTCCACGGGCGTGAGGTCGGGGTCGTGCGGTACGGGTGCGATGGCCTCGACTGCGCTCGGCGGCACGTACTCCAGGTCGCGGAACCTGTAGGTGTAGTAGCCGTCGGCGGTCTGCACGTAAATCGCGTCGCCCAACTGCAGCTCGTGGATCAGGTGCATGCCGCCGCCGTTGGCGCTGCGGTGGGAGGCAATCGCGAAGTTACCCACCTCGCCGGGCATCTGGGTTCCCGGGTAGTGACCGATGCCGAGGTCGGGGCTGTTCAGTACATTCGTGCCGGTGCCCTCGGCGATGGTGCGCTTGTACGTGTCACCGAAGCGCGGCACGTACAGCACGGCGAACGCCGTCTGATCACCGGGGGCCGCAGCCACCACGGGGTCGCCGTACCCCGCCTCGGCCGCCGCAGCAGGTGCCGGGTCTGGCTTGCCCTCGTCGACCCAGCCCTGGCTGATCGACTCCGCCGCACGAGACTGGGACGCGGCCATCACGGCGTCGTTCCACCAGAGCTGCCAACCGAGGAAGAGGAGCACAAGCGCTCCGCCCGTGATCAACAGCTCACCGACGACACCGAAGACGCTCAACCCGGGGCGCACCCGCGACTTCGGCCCGCGTTGGGCTCTCCGCCCACGCAGGACCGGAACTTCGGACTTGGCCGGCTCGGTCATGCAGTCGATTCTAATCGGGGCGAACATGGTGATCCGCCGACAGTTTCCGGCAGGCCCACGCAGGCAGTGACGCTAGAATCGCAGGCATGGCACGCACAAATCCCCGAACCAAGCCCGCCCGACCCGAGGCCCGCGCGGGCGAAGACGCCCCGAACGCCGTCTGGTTCAAGCCGGTGATGTTCGGTTTCATGCTCATCGGGCTGGCCTGGATCATCGTCTTCTACGTGAGCCAGGGCGCACTGCCCGTCGCGTCATTCGGATCGTGGAACATCCTCGTCGGTTTCGGGATCGCGTTCATCGGCTTCCTGATGACCACCCGCTGGCGCTAAGCCCGGTTGTTCACCACCTGTTCCGCGTGGAATAACCACCCGTTCGGGTAGTCAATTACAGCCGTGTAATTATCCCCAATGTGGAAACTCCTGTGGATAACTTTCTCACCGGGTGTGGATAACCCTGGGGATACCGGTCGCCGGCTGGCTTAGACGAAGAGCCTGCTCAGGCTGAGCGCCACAAGGAGGGCAGCGACAGCGCCGATCAGGACGAACTGCAAGGTGCGCTTGCTGCGCTGGCGGGTCTGCACATAGATCAGGCCGATGACCGCCCCGCCGATGAGGCCTCCCACGTGGGCCTGCCAGGCGACGTTGAGCCCGGGCAGGAAGCCGATCACCAGGTTGATGCCCACCAGGATCAGCAGCTGGGTCGCATTGCCGCCGAGCTTCCGCTGGATGACCAGGAACGCGCCCATCAGGCCGAAGATCGCCCCGGAGGCGCCGACCACGGCCACGCGCGGGTCGGCCAGGAACAGTACGCCCAGTGAACCGGCCAGGCCGCTGAGCAGGTACAGCGTGAGGAACCGGGCGCGTCCGAGCATCCGCTCGAGGATCTGGCCGAAGATCCACAGTGTGTACATGTTCAGTAGAACGTGGAAAAAGAACCCCGTGGAGTGCACGAAGACGCTGGTCAGCATGCGCCACGGTTCGAATGCGACCGGGTAGGAGTAGACGCCGGCGTAGAGCAACCTGTCGGTCACTCCGAGTCCGGGAATCAGCTGCAGAACGAAAATGGCCAGCGACAGCGCGATGATCGAATAGGTGACGACCGGCTCGCCGGCAGCGGTCATGCGGCCGAGCCTGGTGCGGGCGGCCGACTTGGTGCGAGGCGCGCTTTCGCGCTGCTCGCGCATGCACTCGGGGCAGATGACGCCGACGGCGGCCTGAGTCTGACACTCGGGGCAGATCGTGCGACCGCAGCGCTGACAGAGGATGAAACTCTGCCTGCCCGGATGCCGGTAACAGAAGTTGGCGGCGGTTCCGGGCAGGCTCATGAGCTGGCGGTCCTAGACCTGCTCGACGGTGATGCTCTCGATGACAACGTCGGTGCGCGGGCGGTCGCGGCCGTCGGTGGGCACG
This sequence comes from Cryobacterium adonitolivorans, assembly GCF_004402695.1. GTDB lineage: Bacteria > Actinomycetota > Actinomycetes > Actinomycetales > Microbacteriaceae > Cryobacterium > Cryobacterium adonitolivorans. Next base: position 28,669 of record NZ_SOFL01000025.1, read on the forward strand.
GCGGCGAGCTGCTCGACGATCGCACGGGATGCCTCGTCCTCGACGGCGCCGAAGATGCTGTGCTTGCCCTGCAGCCAGGTGGTCGGCACGACGGTGATGAAGAACTGCGAACCGTTGGTGCCGCGGCCGCCCTGGATGCCGGCATTGGCCATGGCGAGGACGTACGGCTGGGTGAAGTCGAGTTCGGGGTTGATCTCGTCGTCGAACTGGAAGCCGGGTCCGCCGGTGCCCTGGCCCAGCGGGTCGCCGGCCTGGATCATGAAGTCCTTGATGATGCGGTGGAAGACAGTTCCGTTGTACAGCGGGTCGTTGGAGGTCTTGCCCGTGGCCGGGTGCTTCCACTCGATCTCGCCGGTGGCGAGGCCGACGAAGTTCCTGACGGTCTTCGGGGCGTGGTTTCCGAAGAGGTTGACCTTGATCGGTCCGAGGGTGGTATTGAGCGTTGCGACGGCAGTGTGCTTAGACATACGGGTAATTCTTGCACAGCAGCATTGGCGCATTCCGACTCCGTGCTAGGCACCCAGAGCGCTCACAGGCGATTCAGTGGCAAGATGGACCTGTTCACCACAAGAAACGATGGAGGGTCCAGATGAGCCTGTCACGCAAGCGCCGAAAGGAACTCACTCGTCTGCGCAAGAGCGCGGACGAACTGTGGAGTAATCAGCAGGAAGTTCTCGATCGCGCAAACGAGATAGCACGTGAAGCCGGCCGTCAGGCTGGTGTGCTCACTCGAGAAGAAGTAGTACCCCGCGTTCGCCAGGGATACGAGCAGTACCTGCTCCCCGGTGTGCACGCCACCCAAGATTTTGCCGGTGGCGTTCGCCACCAGGTCACTGACAAGGTTCTGCCGGGGATCGGAACCGCACTGGGCACTGTCATGTCAGTGGGGGATATCGCCAAGGATGCCCGCATCGCTGCGCTCAACCGGGTTCGCTTCCAGAAGCCCGTCATTGTTGAGAAGCAGGGTCTGGGCGCTGGCACGTACATTGCCATCGGGGTCGGCATCGCTGCCGCCGCCGGTGTCGCCTACGCCATCTGGCAGACCTTCCGTGCCGATGACGAGCTGTGGGTATCCGAGGATGAGTCGCTGCTCGACTCCCCGATTGAGAAGTCCACGGACATCTAGATCCCTCCGATTGCTCAATAGGGCTCCCGTCGACTGACGGGGGCCCTATTTTTGTGCTCCTCCGTCCTAACCCCGCCCTCAGCGGCGCTGGGTGAGGGCGTGAGCGGATGCACATGCCGCGGTGGAAGCGCGTCGCCGCTACGCATCCCGGGGCGGACAGCGGCCCGCTGAGGCCCGCACGGGCGACAGCGACAAAACCCCCCGGCCGGCGGTGCCGACTGGAGGGTTTCTATCTGTGGAGCCACGGGGAATCGAACCCCGGACCTCCTGCTTGCAAAGCAGGCGCTCTACCAATTGAGCTATGGCCCCGAACCGGGTCCTCACGGGGTGAGAATCTGGTGGAGATGTAAGGCTATGAAGTAATACGTGGGGATACCGGGATTTGAACCTGGGACCTCTTCGTTATCAGCGAAGCGCTCTAACCAACTGAGCTATATCCCCCTGTTGGGCAGATTCGAGACTACCGGAAACCGGCGAAAAGTCCCAATCGAGGCCGACACGCGACCCCGATCGGGAATCCGACGATCAGTTGTTGGTGAATCCGACGAGCAGGCCTCCGGTGACCTTGACGCTCAGGTTGTACAGTACGGCGAAGATTGCGCCCAGGGCGGTGACCACGACGGTGTTGATGACGGCCACGACCACGGCGAAGCCCATCACGTTGCCGATCGACAGAATCGTCGTGAGCTCAGAGGCGCTCCCGGCGATATCCGTGTACAGGGCGTCGATCTGAGTGAAGATACCGGTCCCGTTGAGCACCGTGAAGGTAAGGAACGTGGCGACGATGGTCACCACGGCCAGGCACACGGCGATCAGGAAGGACAGCTTGACGGCCGACCAGAAGTCGATGTAAACGAGCTTCAGACGTACCTGCTTGGACGACATTGCACCCCGACTCGACTTTTTGGCCAGTTTTTCGGCAACACTACTCATCTGCTGATTCTACTTTCCCCGACTCGATCTCGGTGGCCGCCTCGACTTCCAGGGCAACCAGATTGCGTTCGGTGTTCTTCGCGATGGCGATGATTCGATCTTCGGTCGCGAACTTTGCAAAAACGACGCCCATGGTGTCCCGGCCCTTGGCCGGCACTTCGGCGACGTCAGAGCGTACCACCTTGCCGCTGGCAAGGACCACAAGGACTTCGTCCTCCTCGTCGACGATAAGAGAGCCGACCAGGTCGCCCCGGTCATCGTTCAACTTGGCCACCTTGATGCCCAGGCCGCCGCGGTTCTGCAGGCGGTACTGGTCGGCGGCGGTGCGCTTGGCGTAGCCGCCCTCCGTGACGACGAACACGAATCCGTCGTCGGAGACCACGGAGGCGTCCAACAGGCTGTCCTGGCCCCGGAAATGCATACCGATCACGCCGGAGGTGCTGCGGCCCATCGGGCGCAGTGCCTCGTCGGAGGCGGTGAACCGGATGGACATGCCCTTCTTCGACACCAGCAGCAGGTCGGAATCCTCGTCGACCAGCAGCGCGGAGACGAGTTCGTCGCCCTCGCGCAGCTTGATCGCGATGATGCCGCCCGTGCGGTTGGTGTCGTATTCGCTGAGCGCGGTCTTCTTGATCAGGCCCTCACGGGTGGCCAGCGTCAGGTACTGGGCCACGCCGTAGTCCCGGATGTCCAGGATCTGGGCGATTTCCTCGCCCGGCTGCAGCGCCAGCAGGTTGGCCACGTGCTGGCCCTTCGCGTCACGACCGGATTCCTGCGCCTCGTAGGCCTTGGCCCGGTAGACCCGGCCGGTGTTGGTGAAGAACAACAGCCAGTGGTGGGTCGTGGTGACGAAGAAGTGCTCGACCACGTCATCGGCGCGCAGCTGGGCGCCCTTGACGCCCTTGCCGCCGCGGTGCTGGTTGCGGTAGTTGTCGCTGCGGGTGCGCTTGATGTAGCCGCCGCGGGTAACGGTGACCACCATCTCCTCTTCGGGGATCAGGTCCTCGACCGACATGTCGCCGTCGAAGCCGAACATGATCTCGGTGCGGCGGTCGTCGCCGAACTTGTCGGTGATCTCGCCGAGCTCGGTGCTCACGATGGTGCGCTGGCGCTCGGGGCTGGCCAGGATCGACTTGAACTCCACGATCTGCAGTTCGAGTTCGGCGGCCTGGTCGATGATCTTCTGGCGCTCGAGGGCGGCGAGGCGGCGCAGCTGCATCGTCAGGATGGCGTCGGCCTGCAGCTTGTCCACCTGAAGCAGGTCCATCAGCCCTTCACGGGCGTCGTCCACGGTGGGGGAGCGGCGGATCAGGGCGATGACCTCGTCGAGCGCGTCGAGCGCCTTGAGGTACCCGCGCAGGATGTGGGCATCCGCCTCGGCCTTGTTCAGCCGGAACTGGGTGCGGCGCACGATGACGTCGATCTGGTGGGACACCCAGGCGGTGATGAAGCCGTCCAGGGCCAGGGTGCGCGGGATGCCATCGACGATCGCGAGCATGTTCGCGCCGAAGTTCTCCTGCAGCGGGGTGTGCTTGTAGAGGTTGTTCAGGACGACCTTGGCTACGGCGTCGCGCTTGAGCACGATAACGAGGCGCTGGCCGGTGCGGCCGCTGGTCTCGTCGCGGATGTCGGCGATGCCGGTGATCTTGGCATCCTTGACCAGGTCGGCGATCTTGATCGCAAGGTTGTCGGGGTTCACCTGGTACGGCAGTTCGGTGATCACCAGGCAGGTGCGACCCTGTAGTTCCTCGATGCTGACGACGGCGCGCATCGTGATGGAGCCGCGGCCGGTGCGGTAGGCGTCCTGGATTCCCTTGATGCCCAGGATCTGAGCGCCGGTGGGGAAGTCTGGGCCCTTGATGCGCTGGATGAGCGCCTCGAGCAGCTCTTCGCGGGTGGCGTCGGGATTCTCGAGGTACCACAGGGCGCCGGCGGCGACCTCGCGCAGGTTGTGCGGCGGAATGTTGGTGGCCATGCCGACGGCGATGCCGACGGAGCCGTTCACCAGCAGGTTCGGGAAGCGGGCTGGCAGCACGGTGGGCTCGAGGGTGCGGCCGTCGTAGTTGTCCTGGAAGTCGACGGTGTCTTCGTCGATGTCGCGCACCATCTCGAGGGCCAGCGGGGCCATCTTGGTTTCGGTGTATCGCGGGGCGGCGGCGCCGTCGTTGCCGGGGGAGCCGAAGTTGCCCTGGCCGAGGGCCAGCGGGTACCGCAGGCTCCACGGCTGCACCAGACGCACGAGGGCGTCGTAGATCGAGGAGTCACCGTGCGGGTGGAACTGGCCCATCACGTCGCCGACGACGCGGGCGCACTTGGAGAAGGCCTTGTCGGGGCGGTAACCGCCGTCGTACATGGCGTAAATCACGCGTCGGTGCACGGGCTTCATGCCGTCACGCACGTCCGGCAGCGCGCGCCCGACGATGACGCTCATGGCGTAGTCGAGGTAGGAGCGCTGCATTTCCAGCTGCAGGTCGACCTGGTCGATCCGGCCGTGCTGGGTGAGGTGCGCGGCTGCTGCCGCGATGCTGGCCGCGTCCGGGGCTTCCGGTGTGGTGCCTGTGGTGTCGTCAGATGTCAAGGAAACGCACGTCCTTCGCGTTCTTCTGGATGAAGTTGCGTCGGGATTCGACGTCTTCGCCCATCAGGGTGGAGAAAATCTCGTCGGCGGCTGCCGCGTCGTCCAGGGTCACCTGGAGCAGGGTGCGGGACTCTGGGGCCATCGTGGTTTCCCACAGCTCCTTGTAGTCCATCTCGCCCAGGCCCTTGTAACGCTGGATCCCGTTGTCCTTCGGAATACGCTTGCCGGCGGCCGCGCCGTCGGCGAGCAGGGCGTCCCGCTCCGCATCCGAGTACACGTACTCGTGGGCCGAGTTGGCCCATTTGAGCCTGTACAACGGTGGCTGGGCGAGGTACACGTAGCCGAGATCGATCAGCGGGCGCATGTACCTGAACAGGAGGGTCAGCAGCAGGGTGGTGATGTGCTGGCCGTCGACGTCGGCATCGGCCATCAGCACGATCTTGTGGTACCGAACCTTGTCCTGGTTGAAGTCTTCACCGATGCCGGCGCCGAACGCCGTGATCATCGCCTGTACTTCGGCGTTACCGAGGGCGCGGTCGAGCCTGGCCTTCTCCACGTTGAGGATCTTGCCGCGCAGCGGAAGGATGGCCTGAGTCTCGGGGTTGCGGCCCTGTACGGCGGAGCCGCCGGCCGAGTCGCCCTCCACGATGAAGATCTCGGACGCGGCGGGGTCTTTGCTCTGGCAGTCCTTGAGCTTGCCCGGCATGCCGCCACCCTCGAGCAGACCCTTGCGTCGGGCGGTCTCGCGCGCCTTGCGGGCGGCCATGCGGGCGGTCGCGGCCTGCAACGACTTGCGGATAATCTCTCGGGCCTGGACCGGGTTGCGATTGAACCAGTCGGAGAGCTGGTCGCCGACGACCCGCTGCACGAAAGCCTTGGCCTCAGTGTTGCCCAGCTTGGTCTTTGTCTGGCCCTCGAACTGCGGTTCGGCAAGCTTGATCGACACGACGGCCGTCAGGCCTTCACGAACGTCGTCGCCGGAGAGGTTGTCGTCCTTCTCCTTCAGGATGCCCTTTTCGCGCGCGTACTTGTTCACCAGGGTGGTCAGCGCCGCGCGGAAGCCCTCTTCGTGGGTGCCGCCTTCGTGGGTGTTGATGGTGTTCGCGTAGGTGTGCACGCTCTCGGTGTACGCGGTGGTCCACTGCATGGCCACTTCGAGGGCGATCTTCTTTTCGGTGTCCTCGAACTCGAAGGAGATGATCTCCTCGTTGACCAGGTCGGCCTTCTTGGCCCGGTTCAAGTAGGCCACGTAGTCCATCAGGCCGTGCTCGTACATGAAGCTGTTGCTGAGCGGCTTGTCCTCGGCGTCCAGGCTGTCCGCACGCTCGTCGGTGAGCGTGAGGCGCAGGCCCTTGTTGAGGAAAGCCATCTGCTGGAAGCGCGCGCGCAGGGTTTCGTAGTCGAAGACGATCGTCTCGAAGGTCTCGGCGCTCGGCCAGAAGGTGATCGTGGTTCCGGTCTCGTCGGAGGCCTCGTCCTGGTGCAGTGACTCGTTCGGCACACCATTGTGGAAGCTCTGGCGCCACGCGCTACCCTGCCGGTGGACCTCGACCTCGAGGCGACTGGAGAGCGCGTTCACAACTGAGCTGCCGACGCCGTGGAGTCCGCCGGAGACCGCGTAGCCGCCGCCACCGAACTTGCCACCGGCGTGCAAAACGGTCAAGACGACCTCGACGGTGGACTTGCCTTCCGCCTTGTGAATGTCGACGGGGATGCCTCGACCGTTGTCCTGCACGCGCACGGCGCCGTCGGGAAGAATGCGGATGTCGATAGTGTCGCAATAGCCGGCCAGGGCCTCGTCGACGGAGTTATCGACGATCTCGTAGACCAGGTGGTGCAGACCGCGTGGACCGGTTGAACCGATGTACATTCCGGGTCGTTTGCGAACAGCTTCGAGGCCTTCGAGAACCTGGATGTCTTCTGCGCCGTAAGCGTGCTGCTCCGGCTCAGTTTTCGGTTCAATTGTCATGTGAAATTGGGCTCCTGACCGTCGCACAGGCGACCCCTCAGCCTACCAAACACCCCAAGCCCCGAAGGCCAAAACCGCCGTTTGACGCGTTTTATTCGCAAGGGTGACCTGTTTTGGCTACCTAGCCGTAGGTATCGCGTGGACCACGCCCTGGGATTGATCTGGGACCCTTTTTCCAGGAGGGAGCGTTGGGTCCCTGAAATCGAATTGCGGCGATGCCGGCATCCGGGAACTTTTGCATGATCTGGGTCATGATCTCGACCCGCATCATGCGCAGCTGCGTCGCCCACGCCGTCGACTCGCAGTGCACGGTCAGGATGCCCTCGTCGATGCCCGCCGGGGTGGAGTGTTTCGCGGTTTCCTCACCGGCGAGTTCGATCCAGGAGGCGAGCAGGTCGGACTGGGCCATCGGCGAGTTCCAGCCCAGCTGCGCGGTGAGCGAATTTATGGTCTCGCCGAGTCCTCGCGGGTCCCGGCCGGCGCCGAACGGGACGCTGGACCCGATTTGGGGGCTGGCTTTGCGCCTGGCGCGGATTCGCTTCGCGTTTGGGTCGCCGAAGACATCCTTGAACCGGAGGTAGACCTTGGCGGCCTCGCTGTGTTCAGCCATGGTCCGCCCCGTTGTCCGTGGCGGGAGCGTCGACGACGGCGCCGGCGTGGATGTGGATGGCGTGGGCTGCGAGCACTGCCGGGACGTCTTCGAAGACGGCGGCCGTGATGAGTACCTGCTCGTAACCGGTGACCGCTTCGGCGAGACGCCGGCGGCGGGATTGGTCGAGCTCGGCGAACACATCGTCGAGGATCAGCACCGGGTCGCCGCTGGAGGAATCCTGTCGGAGCAGCTCGGCCGACGCCAGCTTGAGGGCCAGCGCGAACGACCAGGACTCACCGTGGCTGGCATAGCCCTTGGCGGGCAGGCTGTTGAGTTCGAAGACGAGGTCGTCGCGGTGCGGTCCGGCCAGGGTCATGCCGCGGTCCAGTTCCTTGCGGCGCAGACCCGCCAATGCGGTGCGGAAGATGTCGGCCGTTGATGAACCAGAGCCGACGCCCGGGGGAGCGGCGGCGGGGGAGGCGGTCTCGTCGGATTCCTCGTCGGCACCGAAAATGCTCAGCGAGGCCACCAGTTTCGGCCCGTGATCTGCGCCGGCGACCGACTTATACGCCTCGTGCAGCGGCGGCAGCAGCTGAGCCACGAGGTCCGTGCGCGCATCGATGATTTCGGAACCCAGGGCCACCAGTCGTTCGTCCCAGATGTCGAGGGTGCCGAGCTGGGTGGTCTTCAAGCCGGATGCCCGGGCGGATTTGAGTAGGGTATTGCGCTGTTTGAGCACCCTGTCGTAGTCGGCCAGCACCCCGGAGAGACGGGGGCTGCGCAACACCAGCAACTGGTCGAGAAAACGACGGCGGCCAGACGGGTCGCCACGAACGAGGGCCAGGTCCTCCGGGGCGAACAGCACGCTGGAGAAATAACGGGGGAGCTCGCGGGTCTTGATGACCGACCGATTGATCTGCGCTCGGTTGAGTCCGGACCGGTTGATCTGGACCTCGGCGAGGATGTCGCGGCCGTTGTACTCGAGCCGGGCACGGATGATCGCCGAGTCTTCTCCGGAGCGCACCATCGCCCCGGTCTGGGACACCCGGTGCGAACTCAGGGTGCTGAGGAAACCGAGGGCTTCCACCAGGTTGGTCTTGCCCTGGCCGTTCCGGCCAACGATCAAGTTGGGCCCGGCGCCAAAGGGTACCTCGGCTTGCGCATAGTTGCGGAAGTCAGTGAGGGAGAGGTGTGTGACCCGCACTCGGGATCAGTCTGCCTTCTTTATGGCATGGCCGCCGAACTGGTTGCGCAGCGCGGCCACGGCCTTCATGGCCGGGGAATCGTCCTGGCGGGAGGCGAAGCGGGCGAAGATCGACGCGCTGATCGCGGGCACCGGAACGGCGTTGTTGATGGCCTCTTCGATGGTCCAGCGTCCCTCACCTGAATCCTCGACGTAGCCTTCGATGTCGCCCAGCTGCGGGTCGTCCTTGAGGGCACGCACCAGGAGCTCGAGCAGCCAGGACCGCACGACGGTGCCGCGCTGCCAGGCCGTGAAGATCCCGGGCACATCCTGGATGAGGTCGTCGCGCTTCTCCAGCAGTTCATAGCCTTCGGCGTATGCCTGCATCAGCGCGTATTCGATGCCGTTGTGCACCATTTTGGCGTAGTGACCTGCGCCGACCTTGCCGGCATGCACGAAACCTTCCTCGCGCGGGCCCTCCGGACGCAGCGCATCGAACACGGGCATGGCCGTCTGCACGTCAGCGGCGGCGCCGCCGACCATGAGCCCGAAACCATTGGTGAGGCCCCAGACTCCGCCGGAAACACCGGCGTCCACGTAGTGGATCCCGTGCTCGGCGAGCAGCGCCTCGTGGGTGAAATCTTCGGTGAACCTGGAGTTACCGCCATCGATGACCAGGTCGCCGGGGGAGAGCTTGGTGGCCAGGTCGGCGATCACCGAGGTGGTGATCTCGCCGGCCGGAACCATGACCCAGACCAGCCTGGGAGACGGGATCGCCGCGACCAGCTCAGTTGTATCGGCGACGTCGGATACCGCGGGGTTGCGGTCGTAGCCCGTGACCGTCAGACCGGCGGCGCGCAGACGGTCTCGCATGTTGGCGCCCATTTTGCCCAAGCCGACGATTCCGATGTGCATGGCAGTCCTTCGTGGTTCGTGTCGTGCTGGTTGGGCTTGCGCGTTTAGCGCAGGAGCAGGTTCGGCTGCAGGAGGTACCGGTAGCTGTCGGCGCCGGGCTGCTCGCGTGAGGTCTGGCTCGTGATGAGCACCGGTCCCGGCTTGTTGGGATTCTCGGTCTTGGTGAATGAGATGCGCACGAACTCGGAGTGCACCGCGCCGAGGCCATCGAGCAGGAACTGCGGCTTGAGCGAGACGACGGTGTCGCCGCCGGCGAGGATCGCGTCGATAGTTTCGGAAGCCTGGGCCTGCTCGGAGCCGATGGCTTCGAGGGTGAGACCGTCGGCCGTGAAGCTGAACCGCAGGGCGGCTTCACGCTCGAGCACCAGCTGCACGCGGCGGGTGGCTTCGATCAGTTCTGCGGTGTTCATCACGGCGTAGTTGTCGACGTTGTCCGGGAACAGGCGACGCACGGGCGGGTAATTGCCCTTGATCAGCAGCGACGTGACGGTTTTCTTGTCGGCGGTGAAGGCAATCAGTTCGCGGTCGTCCGTGTTGGTGATGGCCACCGAAATGGTGCCGCTGTGGCCGAAGGTCTTGCCGACCTCCTGCAAGGTGCGGGCCGGCACCAGCGCGGTGATCGGTTCCTGGGCTTGGTTGGCTCCCGGGTCCCAGTCGATCTCGCGCACGGCAACGCGGTACCGGTCGGTGGCGACAAGACTGATGCTGTTCTCTGTGATCTGCAGCTGAACTCCGGTGATGACCGGGGTGACGTCGTCTCGGGACGCGGCGACGGCTACCTGCGACACTGCCGCGGCGAACTCCTCGGCAGGTACGAGCCCGGATTGGGCGCTGATCTTGGGAATACTCGGATATTCCTCTACCGGCATAGACAGGAGTGTGAAGTTTGCGGTGCCGCAGCTCACGGTGATGCGGGAATCGTTGGTCGAGAACCGCACCGGGGCGTTGGGCATTCGGCTGGCGATTTCGGCCAGAAGACGGCCGGACACGAGCACCTTGCCGGTCTCTTCGACGTCGGCGGCGATCTCGGTCTGCGCCGACACCTCGTAATCGAACGAGGACAGGATCAGGCCGGTCTCTGTCGCCTCGATAAGGACACCGCTCAAAATGGGCAGGGTGGTGCGTTGGGGAAGGAGCTTTACAGCGAAAGAAACGGCTTCGCTGAAGACATCCCGATTGGCCTGAAATCTCACGAAGTCACTCCTGTCGGTGGAGACCTGGATACGGCCTCAATGCTAGTCGGGTTTATCGGCGGCCCATTTCTTGTGAGCCGTGGCGAGTAAAGGTTGTTGGACCTGGAGCTAATGAAGTTAATCGTTAATCTTCTTAACCGGTGTGGAAACTGTGGATAACTCGGTGGATAGCGCTCAACGACTGGGAACTACAAACTTGTAACTTGTGGACGCCCTGTGAGCGTTAACCCCAATGAATGACACGAACTGGTTTCTGTAATTCGGAGTTTTCACAAGCGGGCCGTGCGTTTCTACAGTTTGAACCGAGTTGTCCGGGCAGTTTCCACAGGGTTATCCACAGGTACGAAACACAAAAAAATTTCTCTTACTTGTAGCGGTGATCCTGTTTGATGCGGTTTGTCAGTTCCGTGACCTGGTTGTAGATGGACCGGCGCTCCTTCATGAGTTCGCTGATCTTCTTGTTCGCGTACATCACCGTGGTGTGGTCGCGATTGCCGAACAGCTGGCCGATCTTAGGGAGCGAGAGGTTCGTCAGTTCCCGGCACAGGTACATCGCGATCTGCCGAGCGGTCGCCACAGCCTGCGAGCGGGACGACCCGTAGAGGTCGTCGACGGTGAGCTTGAAGTAGTCCGCGGTGTTGGTGATGATATCCACCGGCGCGATGACGTTGTCCTCGTCGAGGGTGATCACGTCCTTCAATACGGTCTGCACCAGGTTCATGTCCACGGGGGTGCGGTTGAGGCTCGCGAACGCGGTGACCCGAATCAGGGTGCCCTCGAGCTCCCGGATGTTGGAGGAGACCTTCGACGCCATGAATTCGAGGATGTCGTGCGGAACCTGCAGCTTCTCGCTCTGCGCCTTCTTGCGAAGGATCGCGATGCGGGTCTCCAGGTCGGGAGCCTGCACATCCGTGATCAGGCCCCATTCGAATCGCGACCGCATGCGGTCTTCGAAGCCGGTCAGGGCCTTCGGGGGGAGGTCGCTCGTGATGACCACCTGCTTGTTGTGATCGTGCAGGGTGTTGAAGGTGTGAAAGAACGCTTCCTGCGTCTCCGCCTTGCCCTGCAGGAACTGGATGTCGTCGATCATCAGAATGTCGATGTTGCGATAGCGATTCTGGAACGCGGAACCCCGGTTATTCGCGATCGAGTTGATGAAGTCGTTGGTGAATTCCTCGGAGCTGACGTACCGCACGCGGATGCCCGGATAGAGGCTCATCGCGTAGTGGCCGATGGCGTGCAGCAGGTGAGTCTTGCCCAGTCCTGAGGAACCGTAGATGAAGAGCGGGTTGTACGCCTTGGCCGGAGCCTCGGCCACGGCGACGGCCGCGGCGTGGGCGAACCGGTTGGACTGGCCGATGACGAAGTTGTCGAAGCTGTACTTGGAGTTCAGCCGGGTGTCGTGCGGGCGTTCCGGGGGAGTGCTTTCGAAAACTGACTGCGGTGTGGCCGGTGTCTCGATGTCAGGCTGGCGTTGGATCGGCTCCTGCACCGGACGCAGGGACTCCTGCTCGAGTTCGGGATTGACCACGACATAGAACGTGGTGACCGCAACCGATTCGCTGAGCTGGCCCATCGCCGTGAGGAGCGGAACCCGCATGCGTACGTTGAGCATGCTCGCGGTGAACTCGTTCGGGACCTCAAGGTAGAAGGTGCCGGCCGCGATGCCCTTGGGCTCGACCAGGTTCAGGAAGCCGTACAGCATCGGAGTGACGGTGTCGTCCGACTCCAAGATGGTCAGAACCGACCGCCATGTCTCGCTGATGGGCTGTTCCCCGTCTGGCATGGTTTCCCACAATCTTCATCTGTACGTTTGCCGCCCTGAGAGTTCCTCCGCGTGTCGACACAGAATGTCCCATCGGGCGATTCATCCACAACGTTATCCACCGCCTGTGGGTAAATAACGACTGGATTCTCAGGGTTTACCCACAACCTGTGGATAACTTGTCCTCACGGTAGTCAATGACCGGCGGTCAGGCCAAATTAGCTTGAAGAATGCCAGCGTGTCTGTACCGGAAATGGGAATTCAATGGGCAGAATCGAACGTTTGGGCCTCGCCAGTTTGACCACGGGCGAGCGAAGCCGTAGTTTTAATCAGTTGACCCCAGCCCGTGGGCTACCTCACTCTTTCCCGGCCGCTCGTTTTGGCCTGCGGAGATCCAATACGTGGAGATTGAACAATGAGCAAGAGAACGTTCCAGCCGAACAACCGTCGTCGCGCGAAGGTGCACGGTTTCCGTCTTCGTATGCGCACCCGCGCCGGACGCGCCATCCTCGGTGCTCGTCGTCGCAAGGGTCGCACCGAACTCTCCGCGTAAGACACCTCGTGCTCGCTCACGCCAATCGCATCACGAGCGGGAGCGACTATAAGGCTGTCGTTCGACGAGGTGTGCGGGTCGTCGGCCCGCACACGGTGGCGTATCTTCGCCGCAACCCAGAACCCACTCCGGTGCGGTTCGGTTTCATCGTCGCCAAAAACGTGGGCAGCGCGGTGGTTCGTAACCGCGTGCGCCGGCGAATGAAGGCAGCAAGCTTCGATCTCCTTCCTGGCGTTCCAGCCGGGACGGAGGTCGTTTTTCGCGCACTGCCCACATCTGTGCACGTCGACTGGCCCGATCTTGTGGCCGAATTGTCGAATGCCCTGGTCAAGGGGCAGCGCGCACGATGAACAGAGTGATACTCACGCTGGTGCTGTTTCCCCGAAATCTCGGTGTCGTGCTCCTGCGGGTCTATCGCGCAGTAATCTCACCGTTGTACGGCGATGTTTGCCGGTACTACCCATCGTGTTCGGCGTACGCCCTCGGCGCCGTCCAAGAATATGGCCTGATCGTCGGTTCTTTTTTCGCCGCACGCCGGGTCTTGCGTTGTCATCCTTGGGCTGAGGGCGGAATCGATGATGTTCCCCTGAAACGACACCGTCGCTTTACCGTGACGTCGTTTGGATTTGTAGTTCCTTTAGCCACGGAAAGGGCTGACCCGCACGTATGGACCTCATAGGTACTATTCTTTGGCCGCTGAAATGGGCCGTTGAGCTTCTGCTCGTCGCCTTCCACTGGTTGTTCTCCAACCTGGGGATGGGCTACAACGACGGCCTCACCTGGGTGCTCTCCATTGTCGGCCTCGTCCTCGTGGTGCGAGCGGCCCTGATTCCCATCTTCGTTCGGCAGATCAAGAGCCAGCGCAAGATGCTCGAGGTGGCACCGCAGCTCAAGAAGATCCAGGACAAGTACAAGGGCAAGAAGGACCAGTTCTCCCGCGAGGCCATGTCCCGCGAGACCATGGAGCTGTACAAGCGCACAGGGACCAACCCGCTCGCCTCGTGCCTGCCCCTACTCCTGCAGATGCCGATTTTCTTCGCCCTCTTCTCGGTGCTCAATGACGCCCAACGCTCCAACGCCGGCGTCGGCCCACTCAACCAGGCCCTGGCGACAAGCTTCGGAAACGCCAACCTGTTCGGCGTCGCGCCCCTGCACGACACGTTCGCGCAGCAGTGGGCGCTGTGGACCTCTGGAGCGGACTTCAACCTCTCCGTCATGATCATCGCGGCCACCATGGTCATCCTGATGACCGCGTCGCAGTTCATCACCCAACTTCAGATCGTTTCCAAGAACATGTCGCCGGAGACCAAGGCCAGCCCCATGTTCCGTCAGCAGAAGATCATGTTGTACCTGCTGCCGCTGGTCTTCGCCTTCTCAGGTGTGGCTTTCCCGCTCGGCGTCATGTTCTACTGGCTCACCTCGAACATCTGGACCATGGCCCAGCAGTTCCTCGTCATCCGCAACATGCCCACACCGGGCAGTGAGGCCGCCAAGGCCCGCGAAGAGCGCCTCGCACGTAAGGGCAAGCTCATCGCAACCGACGGCGACATCATCATTGTCGACGAGCCCAAGAAGCCGGCCCAGCGCCAGCAGCCCGTTGGCAAGAACCGTGCCAAGAAGCAGACCGGCCCCAAGAAGTAAGAGGGATGGACAACGTGACTGAGAACACCGACGTGATCAATGCGGATGCCGCGTCCGACGCCGCGCCGACCATCGGCCAGCTGGAGCAGGAAGGCGACATCGCAGCGGACTACATCGAGGAGTTCCTCGACATCTGCGACCTGGACGGCGACATCGACATCGATGCCCGCAACGGACGCGCCTACCTGTCGGTGAACTCGGTCGACGCTCACAACCTGCGCCTGTTGTCCAAGCCCGACACCGTGAACGCCCTGCAGGAGCTCACCCGACTGGCCGTGCAGAACAAGACCGGGTCGTTCTCCAGGTTGATCCTCGACATCGGGGGCTCCCGCGAGGCCCGGCAGGCCGAGCTGACCGACCTGGTCGGGCATGCCATCGAGCGCATCGAAGGCGGCGCAACGGAGGCTTCCCTCCCCCCGATGTCGTCCTACGAGCGCAAGCTCGTGCACGACATCGTCTCGGAGCGCGGATACGTATCCGAGTCCCTGGGCGAAGGCCGTGACCGTCACACCGTCATCACCGCAGCGTAGCCACGCCGAGTATGACTGAAACCCTCGAGGCGGAGCCCGCCGTCGCCGCCGGACTCTTCGGTGACCGCAGCGAGGTCGCCCGGGAGTTCACCAGGCACCTCGCCGAGCAGGGCGAAGAGCTCGGCCTGATCGGCCCGCTCGAGCTTCCCAGGTTGTGGAGCCGGCACATCCTGAACTGCGTCGTGGTTGCTCCACTCCTGAAGCCCGGCCTGGTCGGTGACGTAGGATCGGGTGCCGGTCTGCCCGGTCTGGTCCTCGCCATTGCGCGGCCCGATGTGTCCTTCGTGCTCATTGAGCCAATGGAGCGCAGAGTGGCCTGGCTGACCGGCCAGATTGAGGCGCTCGGCCTCGCCAATGCGCGTGTGCTGCGCGCCCGCGCCGAAGACATCCGCCTGGACACCCCACTGGATCAGGTCACCGCACGGGCGGTCAGCGCCTTCAAGACCCTTATTCCCCTCACGGCGCCGCTGCTGCGTTCCGGTGGCGAGCTCGTGCTGATGAAGGGTGCGGGCGCCGCGGGGGAGATCGCGAACGCGGCCAAGCCGATCGCGCGGTTCCACCTGCGCGATGTGGAGGTAATCACCCTCGGTGAGGGTGTGCTGGAGGACGTCACTCGGGTCATTAAGGCTACAGTGGACTAGTCCCCGGCAACGTCCGCGCAGTATGGGCGTACAGCACCGGGGCCCCCTTTCGGGTGGCTCATCAACCGTCGAACGCAAAGGTTTCACGTGAAACATCCCGGCGAAGACCAGCAGACCGGCACTCCCGGCTCCGGCGTCGACAACAGCACCCCCTTGGCGCGGGAGATCTCGGATCTGACCCGCCGCCGCCAGGTGATCGCCGCCGAACGGTTGCCGAAGCCCGAGAGCACGCGGGTGATCACCATTTCCAACCAGAAGGGTGGGGTGGGCAAGACCACCACGGCCGTCAACCTGGCTGCGGCGTTGGCCCGCCAGGGCGCCCGTGTGCTAGTGATCGACCTGGACCCGCAGGGCAACGCCTCCACCGCACTGGGTGTGGAGCACCGCGCCGAAACTTCGAGCGTCTATGACGTCATCATCAACGACCTGCCGATGGTGGACGTGGTTCAGAAGAGCCCGGAGTTCGGCGCCCTGTACTGTGTGCCGGCGACCATCCACCTGGCCGGCGCGGAGATCGAGCTGGTCTCGCTGGTGGCTCGCGAACAGCGGCTGCGCCGGGCCCTCGACCTGCACATCAAGGAGATGGCCGACCCGTACGACTACGTCTTCATCGACTGTCCGCCGTCGCTCGGACTCCTCACGATCAACGCGTTCGTTGCCGCCCGGGAGGTGCTCATTCCGATCCAGTGCGAGTACTACGCCTTGGAGGGTCTGAGTCAGCTGCTGAAGAACATCGAGCTGATCGAGAAGCACCTCAACCCGCAGCTCATCGTCTCGACGATTTTGCTCACGATGTACGACAGCCGCACGAACCTCGCGAACCAGGTGGCGCAGGATGTGCGCGATCATTTTCCGAAACAGGTCCTGGATACGCTGATCCCGCGCTCTGTGAGGGTGTCTGAGGCGCCCAGCTACGGTCAGAGCGTCATCAGCTACGACCTCAACTCGGCAGGATCCCTCTCGTACCTCGAAGCAGCAGCAGAAATCGCCCGTCGGGGCGTGCCACGAACAGGAGATGCGCAGTAATGGCGAAACGTACAGGGCTCGGCCGCGGTATCGGTTCCTTGATTCCGGTGCAGGACAACCCCTCACAGGCCCGGCCGGTCGACGTCTTCTTTCCGTACAACGAGGTTCCGCACGCCGAGGGCACTGCCGGCGCGTCGCCGGTAGCAGGGTCCGTGCCGACCGGTTCGGCCGACACCACTGTAATCTCGCCGATTGATCCGTCTGACGACGGCTCGGTTGAGCTGCTTCCGGTTCCCGGTGCCCGCCTCGCGCACCTGGACCCGGCCGACATCGTGCCCAACGCCGCTCAGCCGCGTAGCGTGTTCGATGAGGACGACCTGGCCGAGCTTGTGCACAGCATCCGCGAAGTCGGTGTTCTGCAGCCCATCGTGGTGCGTCCGCTGCTCGAGCAGCCGGGCAAGTATGAACTCGTCATGGGGGAGCGGCGCCTGCGCGCCACCAAGGAAGTCGGCCTCGATAGCATTCCGGCGATCGTGCGGGATACCGCTGACATCGACATGCTCCGCGACGCGTTGCTGGAGAACCTGCACCGCGCGCAGCTGAACCCCCTCGAAGAGGCGTCTGCCTACCAGCAGCTCCTTTCTGACTTCGGCATCACGCAGGAGCAGCTGGCAAGCCGGATCGGCCGGTCGCGCCCGCAGATCACCAACACCCTGCGCTTGTTGAAACTACCCGATGCCGTGCAGCTTCGTGTGGCTGTCGGCGTGCTGTCGGCGGGTCACGCTCGGGCTGTGCTGTCGGTGGGGGAGCCGGAAGGCATGCTGCGCCTGGCGGATAAGATCGTCAACGAGGACCTGTCGGTGCGTGCCGCCGAGGCGGCCGCGGCCGCCGGCCCTAAGCCTGTCGTCGTGAAGCCCGCTCCCGGCAAGCGCCAGGGACACCTCAATGAGATTGCCGAACACCTCGGAGACCGCCTGGATACCCGGGTGAAGATCAATCTCGGTGCACGAAAAGGCCAGATCACGGTTGATTTCGCGACTATCGGCGATCTAAACCGCATCTTGGGTGTTCTCGGAGAACCCGGCTTTGGAGCCAGCTGACACCGAGTGTTTCACGTGAAACATTCGGCGTGCGCGCACCGCATCCGGCGTCACAACGAGCTCGCCCAGCGCCGCAAGTGCGGTGTCCAGCCCGTTGATTAGGCCTGTCGAAGTTTGATCATGTGGTTGCGCTGACGCCGTGCAGTCTGACCCGCTGCGTTGATCGAGCGTGCCGAAATGAGTTCACGTGGTCTCGATAAGCTCAACCAGCGATGCGGTGGGGTTGACGCCTCTGCGGTCTGACTCGCACCGCTGATTGCGTCTGTCTAAATCAGGGTTGCTAGATTTCGAAGAGCTCGGACACGGGCGAGGAGGTCGAAGTGCGGGGAGGGCCCGCGGCTTCGCTCCGGGTCGTGGTTTCACGTGAAACCTTCTACGTCTGAACGCTTGGGCATGGAACTACCATCTGGTGACTTTGGATGTCGCGAGCAGGTCGCCAGGACTCTGACCCGGCACGTTGATTGAGCTTGTCGAAATCAAGCCCAACTGTTCTCGATGAGCTCGCCCGAGCGACGAGGGAGACTCTCAATGACGGCAAATCAAGCCGGAGCTGGCCCGATTATGGGCGTTTATGGCGGTCCGCATCGTGCGCAGCGCTGCTGGCTAGCGGTGGAGCGGCCGCACGATGGCGCTCAGCATCAATTTTTGACGCGAAATACGGGCCAAAACGTCCGATTCGGAGGCCCTGCGCAAGTAACTCTGAATCTCGGCCCGTGAAGAACATGTTTCACGTGAAACGTCTTGCCCGGAGATACGTTTCTGCACGAGGTCTCCACGAGCTCCACAAACGACGTGGTGGCACGGCTGCACCGTGGCTTCGTGTGTGAGCAATCCTGGCCACGGAACTACCATCCGGTGACTTTGCCTTTTGAGAGCCCCTGCTCGTTGATTGAGCTTGTCGTAATCGAGCCCTAGGACTCTCCCTGAGCTCGCCCCAACGACGAGAGACGTCCTCGTCCAAGGCAAATCGAGCCGGAACCGGCACGATTACGGGCGTTTGTGACCTTCTGGGTCGCCCGCAGCGCCGCCGTCGAGCGGGGGAGCGGCCGCACGATGGCGCTCAAGGTCGGGAATTTGCACGAAATGGGGACAGGACTACCCCATCTGCAATCCCTGTTCAAGAAATTCTGAGCTTCAGCGCGTTAGAGCAATGTTTCACGTGAAACGTCTGGTGCGCAAATGCGTCGCTGCTCGGGACTGGACAAGGTTGACCAACGGCGAGTCGGCGACTGCCGCACGTCGCTTCGTGTGCTTCGCTGATTAAGCTTGTCAAAATCAGGTCGACGGCACTCGACAAGCTCGACCAACGACGCGCTGGCGAAGCGCCAATCGTTCCGTCGTAGAGCGGGGGAGTGGCCGCACGATGGCGCGTGGGATGGATGTTTCACGTGAAACGCCCGCAAGACCGCGTCATGTTTCACGTGAAACGTGACGGCTACTGAAGGCTTGTCGAGGCCGCTCGGGCCAGAGCGGCGTATACCGTTGCGAGTGACTCGCCGGAGGCCTCGATGGATTGCGGGGCGAGCGAGGTCTCGGTGAGCCCGGGCAGCACGTTCGCCTCGAGGAACCAGGCGACGCCTTCCGCGTCAACCATCAGGTCGATGCGGGAGAGCTGAGCCAGCCCGAGCAGGCTGTGGATCGCGACGGCGGTTTCTGCCACCCGCTGGGCCACGTCCGGCGCGATGCGGGCGGGAGTGAAGAACAGAGTTTCGCCGGCGTTGTAGCGTGCTTCGAAGCTGAAAACGCCACTCACGGGCACGATCTCCACGGCGGGAAGGGCAATAGGACCCGCGCCGGTGTTGATGACCGTGACAGCGAGTTCGGTTCCTTCGATCTTCGTTTCGACGAGAGCGGTTTCGTCGTAGGTGTAGGCATCGACCATTGCGCGGGGGAGTCCCGCGGCGGTGTCCACGATGGTGACGCCCTGGGCAGAACCACCCTGGGCGGGCTTGACGACCAGGGGTGTGCCGAGGGCTGTCACGAGGTGGTCGAGAACGCTCGCGGCACCGAGGTCGCGGAATGTCTCACGCGACAGGGCGATCCAGGCCGGGGTGGCGTATCCCGCACGACGCACTAGTTCCTTGGCGGTGGGCTTGGACCAGGCTAGCCCCGCAGCGGTGCCTCGCGGGCCTACGTGTGGGATCCCGGTGGTCTCGAGTAGGGAGAGCAGGGCGCCGTCCTCGCCGGTCGCCCCGTGCAAAACGGGCCAAATGACGTCGGGCTTGCGAGTCGCCAGTTCGGTGAGGAGCCCCGCCTGCGGGTCGAGCACGGTCACGGTGTGACCGAGACGGGTCAACTCGTCAGCCACGCGACGTCCACTGCGCATGGAGACGTCTCGCTCGTGCGAGATTCCACCCGCGAGCACCACAATGTCAAGAAACTCTGATTCGCTCATGATCTGGGGTTTTCCTTAGCTCGAGCCGGAGTGAAACGCTGGGTTAGTTGATGTCGGGCGGCGGAGCACCAAAGCGGCGGCCGTCGTGGGCGGGAAACAGCGAGCCGGTCCCGGCGAAGGTGTCGAGCAGCTCCAGCTCGTCACGGATGACGGTGGCTAGGCGACGGATACCCAGACGGATGTGTTCCGGTGTGGGGTAGCAGAACGAGAGCCGCATGTTCTGGCGACCCTGACCGTCCGCGAAGAACGCGGTGCCGGGGGTGTACGCCACGAGCTCCTTGACCGCGCGAGGCAGCATGGCCTTGGAGTCCAGGGTGTCCGGCAGGCTGAGCCACACATAGAACCCGCCGTTGGGGTTAGTCCAGGTGAGCTCCGGCAGGTATTCCGTCAGGGCGGAGAGCATGGCGTTCTTGCGTTCCCGATAGACGCCGCGGAAGGTGTTGATCTGCCCCTTCCAGTCGGCGGTCGACAGATACTCGGAGATTACCAGTTGGCTGAATGAACTGGGGGAGAGCACGGCCGCCTCGTTGGCCAGCACGAGCTTCTCGCGGATGGCGTGCGGGGCCAGGGCCCAGCCCACCCGGAAGCCGGGGGCGAGGGTCTTGGAGAAGGTGCCCAGGTAGACCACGCCGTCCCGTTCAATGGATCGCATGGCATCCGGTGCCTTCTGGTCGAAGTACAACAGGCCATACGGGTTGTCTTCAAGGACCAGAATCTGGTTCGTTTTGGCGATCTCGAGGATCTCCAGTCGGCGGGCCCAGCTGAGGGTCACCCCGGCCGGGTTGTGGAAGCTGGGAATCGTGTAGAGGAACTTAATCTTGCGGCCGTCGGCCGCCAGGCGCGCGATGTGTTCCCGGAGGGCCTCGGGGATCATGCCGTGCTCGTCCATGGGTACGTGGTCGACATCGGCCTGATATGACTTGAAGATGACCATTGCGGTCACGTAGCTGGGACCCTCGGCTATGACAACGTCACCCGGGTCCAGGAAGAGCTTGCTGACCAGTTCAAGTGCGTG
The DNA here is from genome assembly GCF_004402695.1 of Cryobacterium adonitolivorans. Classification (GTDB taxonomy): domain Bacteria; phylum Actinomycetota; class Actinomycetes; order Actinomycetales; family Microbacteriaceae; genus Cryobacterium; species Cryobacterium adonitolivorans. The sequence goes on from NZ_SOFL01000025.1 coordinate 49,764, forward strand.
CTGGGACCCGGTTGTTACCACGACGTCATCGGCGTTTGCGCGGATGCCTTCCAGTGCCATGACCTCGAGGATCTGCTCTCGGAACAAGGGAACTCCCTGACCAGAGCCATATTGCAGCGCCACGGGACCCTGTTTGCGCATGACGCTGTCCATCGCGTTGATCACGAGGTCCTGGGGCAGGGCCGCGACGTACGGCATCCCGCCGGCGAGGGAGACGACCTCGGGGCGTGAGGCGACGGCGAACAGGGCGCGCACCTCGGAGGCGCGCAGGGCGGCGGCTCGCTCGGCGTAGTGGTGGTACCACGGGTCGAGGTTGTTACCGGCCTGGGAGGTGCCTATCGCTGTCACGTCATATCCGTTCTGGTGAGGCCTTAATCGTATGGGGTGCGTCGTCTGGTGGCCGCATCCGCCCGAATGTACGAAAACACCCGCCCGGCGGGTGCCGGGCGGGTGTTGGGGTTCCTAGAAGAACCTGCCGGCGGCTACTTGAGGTAGTCGGCCAGGTCGGCTTCAAGGACGGGCTTCGGCTTGGCGCCGATGACGGTCTTGACGACCTCGCCCTTCTGGAAGACCTTCATCGCGGGGATGGAGGTGATCATGTATTTCGCGGCCAGGGCCGGGTGGTCGTCCACGTTCAGCTTGACGATGTCGATCTTGTCGGAATTCTCCGCGGCGATCTGATCGAGGATCGGGCTGACGGCACGACACGGACCACACCATTCGGCCCAGAAGTCCACCAGGACGGTCTTCTCGTTGTTGATGACTTCCTGGTCGAAGGTGGCGTCGGTGACGGCGCGTGCTGACATGTAGTGCTCCTTAATTAGTGACGCTTGCAAATTCGGGGTCGCCGGCCTCGGCCAGCAGATCCTCGGGGAGGGTAGCCAGGTAGTGTTCGGCGTCTAGGGCCGCCACGGTGCCACTGGCGGCCGCTGTGACCGCCTGACGGTAGGTCGGGTCGATGACGTCTCCGGCGGCGAACACGCCGGCCTGGCTGGTCTTGGATGACCGTCCGGCGACGGCGATGGTGCCCTCGCTGGTGAGGTCGAGCAGGTTGTGCACGAGGTGCGTGCGCGGGTCGTTGCCGATGGCCACGAACAGGCCGCCGACTGCGAGGGTGCGATCGGTGCCGGTGACGGTGTCGCGCAGACGCAGACCCTCAACGGCTTCTTCGCCATCGATGCCGACGACCTCGGTGTTCCAAACGAACTCGATCTTGGGGTGCGACAGGGCGCGCTCCTGCATGATCTTCGACGCCCGCAGGGTGTCCTTGCGGTGGATGATGTAGACCTTGCTCGCAAAGCGGGTCAGGAAGGTGGCTTCCTCCATGGCGGAGTCGCCGCCGCCGACGACGGCGATGACCTTCTCCTTGAAGAAGAAACCATCGCAGGTGGCGCACCAGGACACGCCCCGGCCGCTCAGGCGCTCTTCGTCAAGGATGCCCAGCTTGCGGTAGGCGGACCCGGTGGCGAAAATCACGGACAGGGCCTCGTGCTTCTCGCCGTTGCCGAGGGTGACCGACTTGACGGTGTCGCCGAATTCGAGCTTGGTGACGTCGTCGTACACCACTTCGGTGCCGAACTTCTCGGCCTGCTCCTGCATCTTGGCCATGAGTTCCGGGCCCTGGATGCCGTCGGCGAAGCCCGGGAAGTTCTCCACGTCGGTGGTGTTCATGAGCTCACCGCCGGCCTCAACGGAACTGGCGATCAGGAGCGGCTTCATGTTCGCCCGCGCGGCGTAAATTGCGGCGGTGAATCCGGCAGGACCCGAACCGATGATGATGATCTGACGCACGCGTAGACTCCTTGAAATCAGTGGAAGAGACGCCTTTCGGCGCCTCACATTCGGGTACAACACATCCTAATCGGATGCTATTCCGCTCCGTCCGGCCCGAGGCCCCGCTGTACAGCCACTGTTCAGCAACCGGTAGCTTGGCCGTCACCCGACGCAGCGACGGCCTAACGCCCCAGGCGGGTCTTCAACGGCGCCAGAAAGCCGTGCAATTCCGTGCTGCGCATGAGGAGCAGCAGGCCGAAGTACAGCCCGGACATGACCGTTCCGATCACGATCATGGTGACGATCGCGGGAGCGGTCCCGGAGACGGCGAATCCGCCATTCCGGGTGCCGCCCAGGGCAATAAGGACGGCAAGTCCGGCGGCGACCGGAACAATGACGGCGACGAAATATTTGACCAGGCTGCGCAGGATGCGACGGCCGTCGATGCCGCCGAGGCGCTTGCGGAGCAGCCACGTGGCGAGGATCGCCTGCAGGATTCCGGACACCGTCACTGTGAGGGCGATGCCGAACGCGATCCACTCCGGCGGAAGCAGGGCACAACCGAGCACGCCCGTGATGACCAGGACGACCTGGAACAGGGTGAAGAAGAACGGGGTCCGTGTGTCGCCGAGGGCGTAGAAGGTGCGCTGCACGACGAACAGCACGCAGAACGCCACCAGGCCCAGCAGGAACGCGATGATGACGTTGCCGATGGCCTGCACCTGCTCGAACCCGGCCTCGCCGAAAACCGTGGCGAACGGGTAGGCGCAGACCATGATGACGGCGCTGGCGAGCACAATCAGCAGGGTGGTACCGCGGATGGCCGAGGACGCATCCGTGCGGAGCTTGTCGGTGTCGTCGCGGGAGGCATGCTCGCTCATCCGGGTGAAATAGGCGGTGGCAACGGACACCGTGATGATCGAGTGCGGCAGCATGAAGATCAGCCAGGCCGTGCTCATGACCGTTGAGGAGGCGCCTTCTCCCGACGCGAGCGTCACGACCTGCGTCTCGACGATGCCGGCGACGGTGGTCAGCAACAGCATGCCGAACGTCCAGCTCGCCATCTTGCCCGCCGCTCCAAGGCCGACACCCCGGAAAGCGAAGTCGGGGCGGTAACGCAGCCCGATGCGGCGCCAAAAGAAGTACAGCACCACGGCCTGCAACACGACACCGAGCGTTGCGCTTCCGGCCAGTAGGGCGGTCATCCCCGGGGTGAAGTCCGCCGGCGGTCGCTGGCCATCCGTGTCGATACCGAACAAGAGGCCGAAGAGGAGCAGTCCGCCGATCGAGATCACGTTGTTGATCACGGGCACCCAGGTGAACGGGCCGAAGGATTTGCGGGCGTTGAGGACCTCACCCAGGACCGTGTAGAGACCATAGAAGAAGATCTGGGGCAGGCACCAGTACGCGAATCCGATCGCCAGTGACAGCTGCGCCGGGGAAAAGCCCAGGCCGATGAACCGGGTGATCAGGGGCGCAAGCAGCGTCGCGGCCAGGGTCGTGATGGCCAGGATGCTCAGAGCCAGGGTGACGAGCTTGTTGATATACGCGGTCCCGCCGTCGTCGTGCAGGCTCGCGCGAACGATCTGGGGAACGAGCACCGCGGTCAGGACGCCGCCCGCCACGATCGTGTACACGGTGTTCGGTAGCTGGTTTGCGACGGTGAAGGCGTCGGGGACGTTGCCGATCTGCCCGAGGATGTGGGCGAAGACGATGACCTTGAGAAACCCGAGCAGGCGCGAGACGAGGGTTCCCGACGCCAGGATGGCGCTGGCGCGGCCGACGCCGCCCTGGCTAGCCACGGGGAGCCGGGGGGACGTCATCAGCGGACGCTGGGGGATTGGCGGCGGGGTCGTCTTTGGCGGACTGGGCGCGGTCGTGCCGGCGGTGCACGATGTTGCGCCACACGCCGAATCCGAAGAACAGCACGACGAGGGCGGCGAAGATGCGTGATCCGATGCCTTCCCAGTCGGCGCGCACGTTGACCGAGATCAACGAGGGCTGACCCAGGTCCGCCCCTGACGGGGTGTAGAGCGTCACCCGCAGGCTGACCGCGCCGTTCCCGACCGCAGCGGTCACGGGGATCGACACTGTTTTGGCCGAGCTCGCATCAATCACGGCCTCGACGTCATTTCCCACCACCAGGCGGCCGTTGGAGGGGACGACCTGTACCTTCACGGTGACGGCCTGGCCGAGGGCATTGTTCAGGGTGATGGGGATGTCGACCTTGCTGCCGACGACGTTGATCGGGCCCTTGGTGCTCACGGTCACCGACCGCAGCACCTCGCTGGAGGTCGCCAGGTTGTCGCCGACGGCGGTGCGCCAGTCGTCGGGGTTGGCCTGCCAGGACGTCGCCAGCAGGCCCAGCAGGGAGAGCCGGTTCGGTGCCGTGACCGCGGCCGGATCGGCGAGGGCTGTGGAGAAGGTGACGATCTCGGCTTCCCGGTCGACCAGTCTGGTCGCGAGGTCGACCCTGCTGCTCGGCTCGGCCTGCGTTCGGAAGGTCACGTCGGTGGAGACCGGGGCCGCGGTAGCCGCCGTCAGCGTGGTGGCGGCGTACCAGGGCAGGGCCGTCAGCGCATCGACGGTCTGCGCCAGCCGAGCCGCGGTCGGCGGCCAGCCGCGATCAAGGGTGGCGAGAAGCGTGTGGGCCTTGTCGGGATTCGCGGCGGCGACGACAGCAATTTGGGAGGACAACTCGGCCGTGTGCCTGCGCCAGTCGTCGTCTGTCGTAGCCATGACGGCCGAGCGCATCGCCTGCGAAATTCCGGTGTCTGCAACAAGGCCGAGAGCGCTCGAGCCCAGGTCGACAGTCGTGTTGGCGCTGACATCGGGGTCGTCCTGGGCCACGTTGCCCGAAGCGAGGAGCGTGGTGGTGAGGCCGGCGTCCGCGAATGCGGACAGGTCGTCTTGCGCGACGGCGTTGTCGGCGGGCCAGGCGATGGTCGTAGAGGTGTAATCCCAGGCGAGTAGCTGATCCAGGGTGGGCACCGCGCTTTCGCCGCTCGGCTGCTCCGGGACCGGGGGTGCTTCAGACGATGTCGGTGCGCCCGGATCGACGGTGTCATCCCCGGGCTCTGGCGCGGCGGTGGGCTCGGCGGGAACGAACAGGCTCGGATCGGTGGCGAAGCTGAGCGAGGTCGGCGCCAGCGGACCAGTCGCCCCAGCCTGGACGGCCAGGGACGGGTCCGCGTCTGCATACCCGAGCGGGAATATATCGTTTTCTGCCAGGTCAAGGCGGTTCAGCCAGTCGACCGCGGACTCCGGTGCGCTCGTTCCGAGCACCCGGATGGAGGCGATGATCATCGGGTCGATGGCGATCGCCACGGACCGATTGATGAGTCCCTCGAGTTGGCGGGTGAGGATGCCGGAGCCGGCCGTGTACGCGGCGAGGTCCTCGGCGCTGATGAGGCCGGTGCTGTTCGCCGGGGTGATGATCGGCATTGCCACGGCGAGGTTGACCGGGGTGACGGCGGGGGGTTGCAGTACCGAAGCATCCGGATACCAGACGAAGGTGGATCGGCCGGAAGCCCGCACCGCGTCATCGGAGCTGAGGGACGCCGCGATGCCCCGCGGTCCCCACGGGCTCCACTCGAACAGGCCGAGCGCGGCGCTGGGCACCGTGACCGCGACCGTGACCGTGCTGTTGGGCTGCACGGGGACGGTGAGCGGGACGCTGGTCATCAGGTCGCCGACAGTGTCGTCGTCCTCGTCGGGTTTCAGCCACTCATCGAGGGCCGTTGTGCTCGTCAGCGCCCGCTCCGCCAGGAATACATCGACGTTTCCGGCGGGGATGGAGGTGGCGGATTCGTTGGTGATGGTGACGTTGAGCTTGAGGTCCTCATTGAGGTGCAGGATCGAGGAGTTGCCCGGTGTGACGTGCAGGGCGACCGTGTCGTTGTTGGCTGCCGTGGCGACCGGCCCGCCGGCGGTGCCCGCGGCGGTTGCCGGATTCGCCGTGGCCAGCGCCGGCCAGAGCAGCAGGGGGGCACAAAGCAGGGCGGCCGCGAGGCGCCGCCGGATTCTGGGGAGCGCAGGCCGACGCGCGTGATTCGGATCGGCCAGCATGTACGGGATTCTACGGCGTAGCCGAGGGAGAACCCTCCGCGCCGGCTGGATGGCGCGCGGGCACGACGAGCTAGCAACTACCATTGGGGCATGCAGAGCGTCACGGCAGCCCTCGCAAGACTGGGCGACCTGGCTGCCTCCCCCACGGTTTCCCGTCTAGCGAACTCATTCGCCGCGGCCGGTTTCGAACTGGCCCTGGTCGGGGGTCCCGTCCGGGACGCGTTCCTCGATCGAGTCACCAATGACCTCGACTTCACCACCAACGCCACACCGGACCAAATCCTCGCTATCGTCAAGCCGATCGCCGAGGCGCACTGGGACATCGGCCGTGCGTTCGGCACTATCGGCGCCCAGATCGCGGGCGAAAAGGTCGAAATCACCACCTATCGGGCCGACAGCTACGACGGTCAGACTCGCCGCCCCGACGTGGTCTTCGGCAGCAGTCTCGACGATGACCTGCTTCGGCGCGACTTCACCGTGAACGCGCTCGCCCTTCGACTGCCGCAGGTCACTCTCGTCGACCCGTCCAACGGCATCGACGACCTGCTCAACGGGGTGTTGCGTACGCCCACGGCACCCGAGATTTCGTTCGGCGACGATCCGCTGCGGATGATGCGGGCCGCCCGCTTCACCGCCCAGCTGGGCTTCACCCTTGAGATCGACACCGCAATCGCCATGGCCGCCATGGCCGGGAGCATCAACATCATCTCCGCCGAACGGGTCGGCGACGAGCTCGGCAAACTGCTGCGCTCGGCCAACCCGCGGGCCGGCATCGAGTTGCTGGTGGAGTCCGGCCTGGCCGCCATAGTGCTGCCGGAGATCCCGGCCCTGCGGCTGGAGATTGACGAGCACCACCATCACAAGGACGTCTACCAGCACACCCTGACCGTGCTCGACCAGGCCATCGGGTACGAGCGAAGCCGCCAGAACCTGACCGAACCCGACCTCGTGGTGCGGTTGGCGGCACTGTTGCACGACATCGGCAAGCCAGCCACCCGGCGCCTCGAGTCCGGTGGGGTGGTGAGTTTCTACCACCACGACGTGGTCGGCGCGAAGCTGGCCAAGAAACGACTGCGCGCGCTGCGCTTCGACAACGACACGATCGCCGCGGTCGGCAAGCTCGTGGAACTGCACCTGCGATTCTTCGGTTACACCGAAGGGGCCTGGACCGACTCCGCCGTGCGCCGGTACGTGCGCGACGCCGGCGACCAGCTCGAGCGGCTGCACATCCTCACCCGAGCCGACGTCACCACGCGCAACCGGCGCAAGGCCGACCGGCTGGGCTTCGCCTACGACGACCTCGAACAGCGCATCGGCGAGCTCGCGGCCCAGGAAGAGATGGACTCGGTTCGCCCCGACCTCGACGGCGAAGAGATCATGGCGATCCTAGGGCTGAAGCCCAGCCGTGAGGTGGGCGAGGCCTACCGCTACCTCCTGGAGCAGCGCCTCGATGACGGGCCCCTCGGCGCCGACGAAGCCACTCGCCGCCTGCAGTCCTGGTGGTCGGGCCGCCGCGCCTGACCGGGGGTTCCGACCTACTTCGCCGAGTTGCCCACCTCGCCTGGGGTGCTCGTCCTCCACAGGTCGAGCCTGGCGTTGTTCTGCACCACCGCTGTAGCTGGCGCCGCCTCGGCGAGGCCACCGGGAGACCCTTCTCGGCATGGACCCCAACGCATCCGCGCTGCCTCAGTTTCAGCTCACCCGCGACCAGCTCGGCCACGACGCTCGCGCCATGCGCCGCGACCACGCGCACGGCGGCACCGAGCGCCTGCGGCGCGGCATCTACGTGCCGCGGACCAGTTGGTCCAGTGCCGACGCGGATGCCCGCTACCTCCTGCGAATTCAGGCCGCGGTGATGTCCCGGCAAGCGCGCCCGGTGATGAGCCACCTCTCGGCCGCCCGAGTCTGGGGTCTACCGATGGATGCCGGACTTCAGAAGCACTTCCCACTGCCGAAAGGGGCGGTATTGCCGACCGTCACCCTTGACGAGGTGCTGGACCGGGTCCGTCAGCTCGGCACTGCGCGGGGCACCCGCCGTGCCCGCCAGTCCGTCGGCTTCTCCGATGCGCGGTCGGGCTCGGTGGGGGAGTCATTGAGTCGCACGGGCATCTTCCTCGCCGGCATGCCGATGCCGGACCTGCAGGTGGTCTACCCGGCCCCCTTCGGCGAAGACCGGGTCGACTTCCGCTGGAAGCGAAGGTTCCAGGCGAAACGGATGCCTCTGCTCGGTGAATTCGACGGAGAGCTCAAGTACACCCGGGGCGAGTTCATGGGCGGGCACACGATCGACAAGGTCGTCTGGGCCGAGAAACGTCGGGAAGACCGGTTGCGCGCGCCCGGCCGGGCGATGGTCCGTTGGCTGTGGGCGGATGCCCTGAGGCCAGAGCGCCTCCGAGCGGTGCTCCTCAACGCTGGCCTGCGGCCCGCAACGTGAGCCACCTCAGGTGTGCGCCAGGCGAGTTGCCCTCAAACGGACCAGCTGCCCCGATGTAACGGGGCACCTGGTGCGCAGGTGGGCGACAGGCGGCAAATTTTCGGTGCGGAGGGCATCGGAAGGGATGGTGGCGCTAAGCCCACGGTTCCAGTAGTCTTGGCAGGTTGTCTGTGTGCCGGATTCCCGGCCTCCACGTTCAACACATGCACAACCCTCCTGTTGCAGAAATACTGCAGCCGTTTAGTCCGAAGGAGGTGGGTTAGTCATGCATCAGTACGAATTGATGGTAATCCTCGATCCCGAGATCGATGAGCGCACCGTAGCTCCCAGCCTTGACAAGTTCCTCAACGTTGTTCGCAACGATGGTGGAACCATTGACAAGGTTGACGTTTGGGGTCGCCGCCGTCTCGCATACGAGATCAACAAGAAGGCCGAAGGCATCTACGCTGTCGTCGACTTCACCGCAAACGCCGCAGCAACTGCCGAGCTCGACCGTCAGCTGAAGCTGTCGGAAGCCGTCATGCGCACCAAGGTGCTTCGCGCCGAAGAGGGCATCGCCCAGGTTGCCGTCGCAAGCAAGCTTGCCGCCGAGAAGGCCGCCCGCAAGGCAGCCAACCCGAAGGCTGCTGCTGCTCCGGTCAAGGCCGACGCTCCTGCCGCAGCTCCCGCTGCCAAGGTCGCTGCATCCGCGAAGCCTGCAGCTGCCCCGGCAGCTCCGGTCGCCGTGGACGCTCCTGCCGAGGCAGACGCCGACAAGGCAAGCGACAAGTAGCCCATGGCCGGCGAGACCGTAATCACCGTGGTGGGCAACCTCACCAGCGATCCGGAACTGCGTTACACGCAGAACGGGCTGGCGGTAGCCAACTTCACCATTGCCTCCACTCCGCGCAATTTCGATCGCGCAACGAGTGAGTGGAAAGATGGCGAGGCACTGTTCCTGCGCGCGAGCGTTTGGCGTGAATTCGCCGAGCACGTGGCCGGTTCACTGACCAAGGGTTCCCGTGTCATCGCTTCCGGGCGTCTCAAGCAGCGTTCGTATGAGACCAAGGAAGGTGAAAAGCGCACGAGCATGGAGCTCGAGATCGACGAAATTGGTCCTTCGCTGCGCTACGCCACCGCCTCCCTCACGCGCGCGCAGTCATCCTCCGCTCCCCGCGGCGGCGCGCCTGTCGCGCAGCAGCAGGGTAACGATGAGCCCTGGGCACCCAGCGCCCCCGCAGCCAACACTGGTGGCGGCGACGTCTGGAACACCCCGGGCAACTTCAGCGACGAGACCCCCTTCTAAGCCGAACCTCACGGTTGACGGCTGCACTCACACGTTTTAGAAAGTTAGGAAATCATGGCTGGAAAGTCGAGCGGCGACCGCCGCAAGCCGCTCCGCGGTGCTAAGGGTGGCAAGAACGCCGCCCCCGCGAAGTCGATCCGGGTTGGTGTCATCGATTACAAAGATGTCCCCACACTTCGGAAGTTCATCTCAGAGCGTGGAAAGATTCGCGCCCGCCGCATCACCGGCGTCTCCGTCCAGGAGCAGCGCCTGATCGCGCGTGCCGTCAAGAACGCCCGCGAAATGGCCTTGCTGCCCTACGCCGGCTCAGGCCGGTAAGGAGCCCTCACATGTCGAAATTGATTCTGACGCACGAGGTCTCCGGCCTCGGTACCCCCGGTGACATCGTTGATGTCAAGAACGGGTTCGCTCGTAACTACCTTCTCCCCCAGGGCTTCGCTGTTGCGTGGACCCGCGGTGGCGAAAAGCAGATCGAGCAGATCAAGGCCGCCCGCGTAGCCCGCGAGCACGCCACCCTCGAAGAGGCCCAGGCTCTCAAGGCAACTCTTGAGAACACCAAGGTCAAGCTGGTCGTCAAGGCCGGCGCCGGCGGACGCCTGTTCGGCTCCGTCAAGACCGCCGACGTGGCCGACGCGGTTGCCGCGGCCGGCCTCGGTGCCATCGACAAGCGCAAGATCGAGCTCAGCCCGATCAAGTTGACCGGTGAGCACCAGGCGACGGTTCGTCTGCGCGACGAGGTCAGCGCGACCATCACCCTTCAGGTGGTAGCCGCAAAGTAGTCTCGTTTCATCAGGAGTAGCGGTGGGTTCCGAAAGGGACCACCGCTACTCCTTTTTAACGCGCGCACCTAACCCCCGTTATTGGCACATTTATGCTGCGTTGTGCACCCCTTTGTGCACAGGTGTCCACCTATTTCATCAACATTCAATCGATCATTGAAACTAATTTCCCCACACACATGTGAATAGTTTTTTCAGCTGGTCAGGGTCAATTTCCAATTCAATACTCGTGAGTTGTCCACAGCCGAGTGCACAGGTTGTGCACACGTCGTACGGCGTTTCGCGCAGATTACTCACAGAGTTATCCACAGGGTGGTTTGGCGGCGCAGACGAGTCTCTCTATGGTGGGCAAGCAGGTATTCGCTGGATGTGCCTGCCTGCCGGTCGATCGCTGTCAGCGGCTCCTGATACACCAGAACCACACCAATACGAGGAGGCTCGGCGTGTCGATAGCTCACCTGGGTTACGCCGATCAACGCGGCTCAGATCAACGCGGCTCCGACTACCGTGGTGGCTCCGAGCCGCGCCACGCCGAACGCACCCCGCCGCACGACCTGTTGGCGGAGCAGAGCGCCCTTGGCGGCATGATGCTGAGCAAGGATGCCGTCGCCGACGTCGTCGAGACGGTCCGCGCGGCCGATTTCTACGTTCCCAAGCACGAGATCATCTTCGACGCGATCCTGTCGCTCTATGCGCAGGGTGAACCCACCGACGTCATCACCGTCACCGACGAGTTGACCAAGCTCGGTGAGATCTCCCGCGCCGGCGGCGCCGACTACCTGCACACACTCACCAGCCTGGTACCCACCGCTGCCAATGCCGGCTTTTACGCGACCATCGTGGCCGAACGGTCCATGCTGCGAAAGCTCGTCGACGCCGGTACCCGGATCGCGCAGATGGGCTACGCGGGGGAGGGCGAAGTCCTCGACCTGGTGAACACGGCCCAGGCCGAGATCTACTCGATCACGGGTAGCACCGAGACCGAAGACTACGTTCCCCTCACCGACGCCGTGACGGCCGCCATCGAGGACATCGAGGCCGCCAAGCTCAAGGACGGCCAGTTCACCGGTGTCCCCACCGGCTTCGCCGACCTCGACGAGCTCACCAACGGTTTCCACGGTGGCCAGCTCATCATCGTCGCCGCCCGACCCGCCCTCGGTAAGTCCACCCTGGCGCTCGACTTCGCCAGGGCCGCCTCCATCCACCACGACATGCCGAGCATCTTCTTCTCGCTCGAAATGGGCCGCAGCGAGATCGCCATGCGCCTGCTGGCCGCCGAGGCATCGGTTCCCCTGCAGAGCATGCGTAAGGGCAACGTCGAGGCGCGCGACTGGACGACTATCGCCGCCACCCGTGGGCGCATCAACGATGCCCCGCTCTACATCGACGACAGCCCCAACATGACCCTCGTCGAGATCCGTGCCAAGTGCCGGCGCCTCAAGCAGCGCGTCGGCCTCAAGCTCGTCGTGATCGACTACCTCCAGCTGATGACGTCGGGCAAGAAGGTCGAATCCCGCCAGCAGGAGGTCAGCGAGTTCTCCCGGGCGCTCAAGCTGCTCGCCAAGGAGCTGCAGGTTCCCGTGATCGCTCTCTCCCAGCTGAACCGTGGTCCGGAGCAACGCGCCGACAAGATGCCCGCCATTTCTGACCTGCGCGAGTCCGGTTCGCTCGAGCAGGACGCCGACATGGTGATCCTGCTGCACCGCGAGAGTGCTTACGAAAAAGACAACCCGCGCGCGGGCGAGGCCGACCTGATCGTGGCCAAGCACCGTAACGGCCCCACCCGCACAGTGACGGTGGCCTTCCACGGCCACTACTCCCGCTTCGCGGACATGGTGCCCGGCGCGTAAGTCCACCACCAACTCGTACGACAGAGGGCCTGGACGACGTAACGCGGGGGTGAGGTGAGCGGCCTGCACTACGAGTTCCTGTTCATGCGCGCCAGAGGCGACCAGCTCCGCCTGATCTCCACCCTGGTCGACGAGTGTGCTCTGCGCCCGATCGTCGGCTGCGTCGTCCCGTTCCTCCAAACCACCCAGGCCCTGCAGAACCTGAAATACGGCGGCAGCCGTGGCAAAACCGTGATCAGCATCCCTTAGGCGCCGCACAACCCGGCCAGCAGACCGCCACCGCATCAGATCATTGGAGAACACCATGAACACGCCGGACTGCTCCCGAGACCCTGTCATCACGTCCTACGCGAAAGCGCCCGCCCGCACGATTACGGCCGGTGGCGTCAGCTTCGCGTACCGCCAACAGGGACCCAAGGGTGGCATCCCGGTCATCTTCTTCGTCCATCACTGCCGCTGCTCGTGAGCTCTTTGCCGAGCACGGTGTAGATGACGTCACGAATCAGCAAATCGCCGACCACGCCGACATCGGCGCCGGCACACTGTTCCTCTACGCCAAGACCAAGGGCGAGTTGCTACTCCTCTTGCATAACGCCGGCTACGCTGACGCGCTCGTTAGGGGCACGGCCGCGGCAGACGCGATCCCCGACGTTCTCGAAGGCGCGTTGGCGATCGTTCGACCGGTCGTAGAGTGTAACCGCGCTCAGATCGACAACGGCAGGACCTACCTGCGGGAGATAGTGTTCGGCGATCCCCAGGAACCTCATCACCGCGACGCCCTCGCGTTGACGGTGCAGACCGAGCTGGCGATCGCAGATGTCCTGAAGCTGGACGCGCGCAACACGCCGACGACGGCCGCGACTCTCGCGCACGTGGTGTCCGCGATCATGTTCCTGACGATGGCGGCGACGTTCAACATCGGGAGGACCGTCGACGACCTCCTCGGCGAGATCAGGTCACAAGTCCTCGTTCTCTTGCCTGCTGAGCTGCCGGGCAGGGTCTTTCGGCCCTGAAAATCGCGCCGGCCCGCGAAAGCCCAACGGTACGCTACGAAGTGAGATCGCCCTGGGACGCGCGAACGACCCCGTTTCGCCCGTCAGGTGGCAGATGCGTCAAAGGAGTGGTTACCCGTGAAGGTTGGCATTGGGCGTGAACGCCGAGACGGCGAAAAACGCGTCGCAGCAACACCCGAAACGGTGACCCAGCTCACCGCGCTCGGGGTCGACGTCACCGTCGAAGCCGGCGCCGGCCTCGCATCGGGCTACTCCGATGCCGCCTATGAGAAGGCCGGCGCGCAGCTGGTTGCGGACTTCGACGCCGCCGCGTTCGACGTGCTCTGCCATGTGCGCCCGATGACTCCCGAGCTGGCTGCCACGCTGCCGGCCGGAATCATCACGGTAGGTCTGGCCTCGCCGGCGTCCGAGCTGCCCACGGTGGCAGCGTTGGCCGCCGCGAAGGTCACAGCGTTCGCGCTCGAACTCGTGCCGCGCATCTCCCGAGCCCAGTCGATGGACGCGCTCACCTCGCAGGCCCTGGTCGCCGGTTACCGGGCCGTACTCGAAGCCACCATCCGCTTTCCCCGGTTCTTCCCGCTCTACATGACCGCGGCCGGCACCATCCCGCCGGCCCGGGCGCTCGTCCTCGGCGCCGGCGTCGCCGGACTGCAGGCCATCGGCACCGCCAAGCGCCTCGGCGCCCGGGTCTCCGCCTACGACGTGCGGCCGGCGTCGGCAGACGAGGTCACCTCGATGGGCGGCACCTTCATCACCCTCGACCTGGCCTCCGTCGAAGGCACCGGCGGATACGCCAGCGAACTCGCCGAAGACCGCGCCGTGCGCCAGCGCGAACTCCTGGCCCCGCACGTGGCCAAGGCGGATGTGCTCATCACCACCGCCGCGATCCCCGGCCGACCCGCCCCGCTGCTGGTGACGCGGGAGATGGTCGCGGCCATGCCCGCCGGTTCCGTGGTCATCGACCTCGCCGCCGAAACCGGCGGCAACGTCGAGGGCGTGCTCCCCGGCGTCGACCAGCTGGTGCCCACCGCGGCCGGTGATGGCTTCGTCACCCTGGTCGGGATGCAGGACGCCGCCTCCGCGATGGCTTCCGACGCGTCACGTCTGTACGCCAAAAACGTTGCCAACCTGCTCGCTCTGATGACCCGTGACGGCCAGGTCGTTCCCGACTTCACCGACGAGGTCATCGCCGGTGCCTGTCTCACCGTCGACGGCGAGGTGCGTCACGCACCGACCGCCGCCGCGCTGGAAGGAAAAAACTGATGGATCCGATCACTCTCCTCACGGTCATCGTGTTGACCGTCTTCGTCGGCTTCGAGGTGGTCTCCAAGGTGTCCAGCACCCTGCACACCCCCCTGATGTCGGGCGCCAACGCCATTCACGGCATCATCCTGATCGGCGCGATCATCGTCGCCGGCCAGCTGGACGACCCGTGGCTGATCGCTGTGGCCCTGCTCGCCGTCGCCCTCGCCACCGCCAACCTCGTCGGCGGCTTCGTCGTCACCGACCGGATGCTGGGCATGTTCCGCGGCCGGAAGCCCGCCGTCACCTCGAAGGACACCACCAAATGAGCATCCTCAGCGCCGAGTGGACCGCACTGCTCTACCTGGCCGCGGCCGTCTGCTTCATCCTCGCCCTCAAGGGCCTGAGTTCCCCCCGCACCGCCCGCCGCGGCAATCTGATCGGCGCCGCCGGCGCCACGCTCGCCGTCATCACGGTGTTCCTGTCTGCCAAGCTCGACAACATCCCGCTGATCCTGCTCGCGATAGCGGTGGGTTCCGCGATCGCGGCGCCCATCTCCCGCCGCGTGCAGATGACCCAGATGCCCCAGCTGGTGGCCCTGTTCAACGGCGTCGGCGGCGGCGCCGCGGCCCTGGTCGCGATGCTCGAACTCGGTCACAGCGAGGGCCCCTGGGTTCTCGTGGCCGTGGTCTTCACCATGCTCGTCGGCGCGGTGTCGTTCGCTGGTTCCGCGATCACCGTGGCCAAGCTGCAGGAACTGATTACCACCCGCCCGGTAGTGTTTCCCGGCATGAAGTGGGTCATGACCCTCGCCGTCGTGGCCGCCCTCGTCATCGGCGGGGTCGTCGTGGCCACGGGGTCCATCGGCTGGGCGCTCCTGCTCCTGGTGCTCGGACTGGCCGTTGGCCTGCTGCTCGTGCTGCCCGTCGGCGGCGCCGACGTGCCCATCGTCATCTCCCTCCTCAACGCGTTCACCGGTCTCGCGGTCGCCGCATCCGGTGTGGTGTTGGATAACGTACTGCTCGTGGTCGCCGGCACCCTGGTCGGTGCCAGCGGTACCATCCTCACCCGTGCCATGGCCTCCGCCATGGGACGTGGCGTCAGCGGCATCATGTTCGGGGCCTTCCGCGGCGGCTCGACCGCCGGCTCAACGACGCAGAGCGACCGTCCGGTGCGCTCCTCGAACCCCGAGGATGTCGCCGTGATGCTCGCCTACGCGCAGCGGGTGGTGATCGTGCCCGGCTACGGCCTGGCCGTGGCCCAGGGCCAGCACACCATCGCCGAACTTGCCACGACCCTCGAAGCGCGCGGCGTCGACGTGGCCTTCGCGATCCACCCCGTCGCCGGGCGGATGCCCGGACACATGAACGTGCTGCTCGCCGAAGCCAACGTCCCCTACGAGTCGCTCAAGGAGATGGCCGAGGTCAACCCCGAGTTCAAGAACACCGATGTGGTGCTCGTGGTCGGCGCGAACGACGTGGTCAACCCGGCCGCGAAGACCTCGCCAGGTGCGCCGATCTACGGGATGCCGATCCTCGAGGTCGAAGAGGGCCGCCAGATCGTCTTCCTCAAGCGGTCGATGCGCCCGGGTTTCGCCGGCATCGAGAACGAGCTGCTCTTCGACCCGAAGACCACGCTGCTGTTCGGCGACGCCAAGGATTCGCTCACCAAGGTGCTTGGCGCGGTCAACGCGCTCTGACGCGGGCTGCGCCCCCTCGACTTGCCGCAGAACACCCTCTGAACGACCGCGAAGGGGACTTTTGCGGTGAGTCACGAAGGTACGACTCACCCACTTGCCGCACATTGCCCCTTAGGGGCGCGCTGAGGGGTGATTGGCGGTAAGTCGGGCAGTGCACCTCAGTGCGTGCGACTCGGGGCGATGCGCCTCGGCACGACCCGGGGAGGGGCGCGGGCTCAGCCGAATGTCCCCCAGAGGTTCCGCTCGGCGAGCACCGTCCGCACCCGGGCCTTGGCGTGGTTCGATCGCACGACCCAGCGGGCAGCGGGCATCCGGGTCGTCACGTGCGGTCAAGCCGCGGAATGCGATAAGGCCTGCCTCAGGGCTCGCGGCGATCGCCGCGCTCCACCCGTAGCCCAGGGCCTGACGCAGCACCCGGTGCGCCTTGCGGGCGCGCATCGGCTCGGCCGCCAGCGGTTCGCCGCCGAGCAGAAGGGCCGTGGCCCGGTCACAGACTGGCAGGGCCAGCGCCTGGGCGTCGGTGTCGGCCATCAGTCGGGGCTGGCAGATCGCGGCCACGGCGGCTCGCGCCAGGCAGGGGTCCGTCGCGGCCGACCAGTCCGCTACGACGGTGTGCATCAGGGCCGGGTCGGCGTCCCCGACCAGCTGCAGCGCTCGTGCGGCGCCCTCCCGCACCTGCCACCGCTCGTCGGCGGCGGCCCGGCGGAGCGCCGTGAGGGCGGCGGTCCGGTCCGGGGCAGTGAGCGCGAGCCGGCCCAGACCCTCGGTGCCGCGAAAGGCCAGGTACTCGTCGGACGAGTCCGCCAGGCTCCAGATCAGCCCGGCCGGCACCGAGGCGGCGAACAAGTCGGCGAGCGGCAGATTGGCCCGCGGGCCAGGCAGGCCGGAGCGACTGGTGAGATAACCAGGCACCTCGGCCGGCGCCCGGGCCAACAGGTCCGCCATCGCGGCCGCGTCCTCCCCGTAGCTGACGCGCACGCTGCCGGCCGGTGCGTTCGAAGTGACCACCGTTGGACCCCCTGTCGCGCCTGACGGTAATCGCGGATGCCGGCGCCCGCTACGCCGGGGCACCGAACTCGGCCGAAAGCGCCGCGTAGACTGGAAGGACTCCCTGCGACGAAAGAGGTGCCCGCGTGGCGCATGCCCCGGCAGCAGCCGTCATCGGTACCCGGTACTGGACCGTGCCCATTGCGCGCGCCGTCGTGGCCTTCGTGCCGGCGGTCGTGATCACTTTCAACGCCGACCATTCCGCCGACTTCGGGCTCATCGTCTTCGGCGCCTTCGCGCTGGTCGGCGGCCTGGTGACCGGGCTGCTCAGCTGGAAGACCGCCACCGACCCCCGAGACCGCAGCATTTTCGCCATTCAGGGCGCAGTCGGCGTTCTCGCCGGCGCGCTCGCGCTGGCCATGTACGCCGGCGGGCTGGGCTTCTTCCTGTACATCGTCTCCGTGTGGGCGGCGGTCACCGGCGCTCTGGAGCTGTACACGGGCATCCGCATCCGGGGACGTGGCCAGGTCGCCCGCGACTGGCTGGTTGTCGGAGCCCTCACCGCGGTGCTCGCGCTGGTGTTCCTCCTTCTGCCGCCCCACGCCGTCGTCGCGGTGGGTCTGCTCGGCGCCTACCTGGTGATCATCGGCGTCTACCTGGTCATTGCCGGCGTCTCCCTCTCCACTGCGCACGCGGACGCGAAGCGCGACCTGGCCTCCTCCTCCACAGATTCGGACACCCCGTGACCCAGAACACCCCGCACAAGCCCAGCAGGTCCGAGATCCTCAAGCCCGTCGAACTGGTCGCCATCTCCGCCGGGATGGGGCTCTTCGTCGGTCTCACCATCCTGCTGGCGACCCGCAACTGGGCGCTGTCGTCGATCGCCCTGGGCATCACCTTCATCGTGGCCCTTGTCGTGATCGCGATGCTTGCGCTGGGCATGAAGCCCGACGCGGCCGAGAAGAGCGACCTCGACGAGCAGAACCAGACCGGCGAGCCCCCGGCTCACTAGCCCGGTCCGCATTGCGGCCGAGGCGGCGGGTTCCCGGGGCGCACCGCCCAGGGGAACCCGCCCCGGCCAACTCAGCCCAGGTAGTCCACCAGAGGTTCGGCCAGACCCACGTAGCCGGCCGGCGTCAGCTCGAGCAGGCGAGCCTTGGCGGTGTCACCGATCTCGAGCTCCTGCACGAAGGCCACCAGGTCGGCGCGGTTGATGCGCTTGCCGCGGGTGAGCTCCTTCAGCAGCGCGTACGGGTCGGCGATGGTGGAGCGCCCGGAGCTGACCTCTGCGCGGATGACGGTCTGGATGGCCTCTCCGAGGATCTCCCAGTTGGTGTCGAGGTCGTGGGCGAGCAGCTCGCGGTCCAGGTCGATCTCGCCCAGGCCCCGCACCAGGTTGTCCAGCGCGAGCAACGAGTGGCCGAAGCCGACGCCGATGTTGCGCTGGGTGGTGGAGTCGGTGAGGTCGCGCTGCAGTCGGGAGGTGACCAGGGTGGCCGCCAGCGAATCCAGCAGTGCGCTGGAGAGTTCGAGGTTGGCTTCGGCGTTCTCGAACCGGATCGGGTTGATCTTGTGCGGCATGGTCGACGAACCGGTGGCGCCGGCCTGCGGCACCTGCCGGAAGTAGCCGATCGAGATGTAGGTCCAGATGTCGGTGGCGAGGTTGTGCAGCACCCGGTTGGCGTGCGACACCTTGCCGTACAGCTCGGCCTGCCAGTCGTGCGACTCGATCTGGGTGGTCAGCGGGTTCCAGCCCAGGCCAAGGCCCTCGACGAACTCGCGGGAGACCGCCGGCCAGTCCACGGCAGGGTCCGCGGCGACGTGCGCGGCGAAGGTGCCGGTGGCGCCGCTGAACTTGCCGAGGTACTCGTTGGCCTCGATCTGCTTCTGGATGCGCTCGAGCCGGTATACGAAGACCGCCAGCTCCTTGCCCATGGTGGTGGGCGTGGCGGGCTGGCCGTGGGTGCGGGCCAGCATGGCGTCGGCGCGGTACTCGCCGGCCAGGGTGCGGAGGGCGCCGATCAGGGCGCGGAGCTTGGGCAGCCAGACCTCGCGCACGGCCTCGGAGACCGTCAGGGCGTAGGCGAGGTTGTTGATGTCCTCACTGGTGGCGGCGAAGTGGGTCAGCTCGCTGATCGATTCGAGGCCCAGCGGCACCAGGCGGCGGCGCACGAGGTACTCCACGGCCTTGACGTCGTGGCGGGTGACGGCCTCGAGGGTGGCCAGTTCGTCGATCTCGGCCTGCCCGAAGTCGATGACGAGGGCGCGCAGACCCGCCTTCTGGTCGGCCGTGAGCGGAATGGATCCGAACAGGCTGCGGTCGGTGAGGGTAATCAGCCACTCCACCTCGACCTTGACCCTGGCCCGGTTCAGTCCGGCCTCAGACAGGTGCTCGCCCAGTTCGGTGACGGCGGCTTGATACCGGCCGTCGAGTGGACTGAGGACCTGTGGGGGAAGAGGACTCATCGGACTCCCTGTCTGATTGCGGGTGCGAGCTGCGCGAAGAGCGCAAAATTGGCTCTCTCAATCATGCCTAAAACGGAGTCAAACAGCGCATCGTCGGAATAGTAGGGGTCGGGCACGTCCCGCAGGGCGGCCTGGTCCCGGTCGAAGCTGAGCAGCAGGCGCACCTTGTTGCGGTCCCGTTCGGTCGGCGCCCAGTTGCGGAGGATGCGTTCCTGCGACCTGTCGAGCACCACGACGAGGTCGAGATCGTCGAACCAGCCCGCATCGAATTGCCGGGCCCGGTGGTGGCTGCCGTCGTAGCCGCGCTTGGCCAGGGCCGAGATCGTACGGGTGTCGGCCTGCTCGCCGACGTGCCAGTCGCCGGTGCCCGCGGAACTCGTGGTGATGAGCCGACCCAGTCCGGAGCGCGTGACGAGGTCGCGCAGCATCACCTCGGCCATGGGCGACCGGCAGATGTTGCCGGTACAGACGAAAATGATCCGGAATGGCGTCGACTCATCTGGACTGAGCGCCGCGAAATTCATGAGTCCATTGTGTTCCACATTCCCCTCCTCCACATCCGCCCGCAGCGGCAACTTTCCCGGGATTGAGCGCAGACCACGCTCCCGCGCCCGGGCCGGCACAGTCTGGGCCGCACAGTTTGGATCTCACAGTCTGGATCGAGGAGGCGCGATGGAATCACTGGGTGGCAGCATCCTGCCGGATGATGGCGGCGGGCCGGATGCCGAAACCCTCGCGCGGCTGCGCGAGCAGCGGCGGCTGTTGCGACGGGTGCGGGACGGGGTGGAGGAGTCGGGGCGTCGGCTGGCAGGCCACCAGGCCGGTGCGGCCGGTGCGGCCTGGCGGTCGCCCGCCCAACGGGCATACGACACCCGCCGGGGCGAGTTGAGCATGGACTTGAACGGGGCCTGGCGGGCCCTGGACGATGCGCTGTGGGCCGTGGACGAGGCCATCGACAGGGTGAAGGCGGCGCTGTGACCGGCTCGGGCCCAGACACCGGACCCGCAGGGAGGGACGGGACGCTCACGGTGTCTGGCGGCGGCAGCATCCAGGTCGCCACCGACACCGTGTTCGCCGAGATGGCGGCCCTGCGCCTGCTGCAGGGCGAGGCGCAACACTGGCAGGGGCAGCTCGGCCGGGTGCGTTCGTTGGGCGTCGGCCCCGCGCCACGATGGCAGCCGGATGACCTCGGTGCCTGCGTGTTCGGCGCGTCCGTCGCGATCGACGAGGTCGCCGATCGGAGTCGGCGGCTGGCCGACGCCCTCGAGGAGGCGGCCGAGGAGTATGGCCGTCTCGAGTCCGGTCTCGACATGATTCTGCAAGGCACGGGCTCCTGGCTGGCGCACACACTGGGGGTCCTGGCACCGGTGCTGGTGCTGTCCATGGCAGCCCCGCTGGCTTACCTGGCCGCCGGCTCGCTGCTGTCCAATGCGGCGCTCGGCCGCTCGTTGTCGGTGGTGCCGCCCGCGCTCACCGACTGGCTACGGGAGAATCCGCGGCTGCTGACCAACCCGGCGACGGTCACGGTGGTCCGGGCGCTGGTGGGCTCGGCCGATGACGCGGTCCTGGGCCGACTGGGTGTGCCGTACCCAGTGGCCGCCGGCCTGGGTGATGCGGGCGCCGGGCTGCTCGGGGCACAGTTCTCAGCATTCGGACTGCTCGTCTCGGCCCAGGCGGCGGGGATGTTGCGTGAGTCGCCCGTGCGGGTGACCCAGGTGGCATTCTCGGCCACCCAGGCGGCAGTGGCCGGGGCAGCACACCCCGGTGCGCCCGGCGGTGTCGGCTCCGGCCGGCCGGCCGTTCCACTGTGGGGCTCTGCCGCCCGCTCCGCCGCCGTCTCAGGCACCGGTGCCGCGCCGGGCACGCTAGCTCCGCCGAGCCCGCCCACCGGCTTTGCGGACCTCGCCGACCGCATCCCCACCGAGGATGACGGCGGCCAGGTGCGAATCGAGCGGTACGGCGACACGGAGCATCCGTCCTGGCTCGTCTACGTCGGCGGCACGGTGGAATGGAGTCCGACCGGCTCGACCGAGCCGTGGGACATGGCATCCAACGTGGCGGCCGTGGCCGACCAGGAGGCCGGCTCCTACCGGGCGGTGCTGCAGGCCATGCAGGCGGCCGGAGTGCAGCCCGAGGACCAGGTGGTGCCGGTGGCGCACTCGCAGGGCGGGCTCATCGCCAACCAGCTGGTCTCGCGCGGCGACATCAACGCGGTGGCAATTCTCACCTTCGGGGCGCCGGAAACCGACCTGCCGCTGCCCAACGGCCTGCCGGCGATCGCGGTCGAGCACGACGACGACATCGTTCCCGCGCTGGGCCCCACCTCGAGCGATGACCAGCGTCTCTACGTGCGGCGGGAGTTCTTCGCCGGTCGGGAGGTGCCGGTGGACGAGGCGATGCCCGCGCACCAGCTGGTGGGCTACCGCGAGACTGCCCGCCTGGTCGACGAGTCGCCCGAGCCCCGGCTGGTGGCGTTCCGATCGAAGCTGGAGGCGATCGTGGGTACGACGGCCGGGCAGCAGAGTGTCTGGCGCGGTGATCGGGTCGACTGACCCGGTGCGGCCTAGGAGCTGGCGTTGTTCAGCGGCCGAACAAGCAGGCCGAACAGCCAGCTGAAGATGCCCAGCACGAACGCACCGAGCACTCCCCACCAGAAACTGTCGACGACAAGGCCGAAGCCGAGCAGGCCCGAAATCCACGCCACCAGCATCAGCAGCAGCCCGTTCACGATAAACGAGAGCAGTCCAAGGGTGAGCACGTAGAGGGGGAAGGCGACGATCCGCACGAACCCGCCGATGAACCCGTTGACGAACCCGAAAATCAGCGAGATCAGCAGGTACGTGAGCACCACGGCTATCGAGTCCGGTGCGTACGAGTCCACCCGCACACCCGCCACGATCAGAGTGGTCACCCAGAGGGCGGCGGCGTTGACGATGAGCTTGATCAGGAAACTACCCATGACTCAACTATGGCAGCAGGTGCCGGTACTCGGGCGGGTTTCCGGTGCGGCATATACGGTGCGAGCATGCGGCACCGCGAATATGTCCCGGCGTAGACTCGCCGAGTGAGCCCTTCTGACCAGCCCTCGGTCCGCCTGCGCCCCGAGATCGTTGCGCTGCCGGCGTACCGGCAGGGCAAGGCGGCCAACGCCTCCGCCTTCAAGCTCTCGAGCAACGAGAACCCGTTCGACCCACTGCCCGGAGTCATCGACGCGGTGAACGCCGTCTCAGCCTTCAACCGGTACCCGGATGCCTCCGCCCTCGCCCTCCGCGAGCGGCTCGCCGCCCGGTACGCACTGACCGCCGACGAGGTGCACATCGGCGCCGGATCGGTGGCGCTGCTCGCCCAGTTGATCCTCGCCGCGGCCGGACCCGGCGACGAGGTGCTTTACTCCTGGCGTTCGTTTGAGGCGTACCCGAGCCTGGTCACGGTGTCCGGCGCCACCAGCGTCACCGCGCCGAACCGCGCCGACCACGGCCACGACCTGCCCGCGATGGCCGCGTTGATCACTCCGCGCACCCGCGTCGTCATCGTCTGCAGCCCCAACAACCCCACCGGCGTGATCGTCACGGCCGACGAATTCGCGGCATTCATGGCGCTGGTCCCCACCGACCTGCTCGTGATCCTCGACGAGGCGTACGCCGAATTCGTCACCGGCCCGGCGGCCGTCAACGGCACGACGCTGCTCAAGCGCTATCCCAACCTCGTCGTGCTGCGCACCTTCTCCAAGGCCTACGGCCTCGCTGGCCTTCGGGTGGGCTACGGACTCGGCCCGGTCGGCATCCTCGATGCCGCCCGCGCCACCGCGATCCCGCTCTCCGTCACCGGGCAGGCCTCGGCCGCCGCGCTGGCCTCGCTCGACGCCGAACCCGAGCTGCTGGCGCGGGTCGGCGTAATCGCCGAGCGCCGCGACGGCATCCGCGCCGCGCTCGTCGCCGCGGGGCTGGACATCCCCGACTCGCAGGCCAACTTCCTCTGGCTGCCGCTGGGCGAGGCGACAGCCGCGACCACCGACCGTTTCACCGATGCCGGACTCGTCGTCCGGCCCTTCCACCCGGAGGGCATCCGGGTCTCGATTGGCGAGGAGGAATCTGTGGCCACGCTCTTACGGATCGGCGCTGAGATTGTTCAGGTTCTACCAACGGGGCACCCGGCCCGGCGGCTAGGTTAGTACGGTGCCAGTGACCTCCAACGACGCACCCGTGCGCACCCTGACCTCTCCCACCGTGCAGCTCCTGACCGCGGACGGGGCGTTCGCGCCGTCCGAATCGGCGGCCGAGTTCCTGCCCTACTTCGAGCGCCTCACCGAGGCCGACTACCGCAAGTTCTACCGCGATATGGTCGTCGTGCGGAAGTTCGACACCGAGGCGGCGAACCTGCAGCGCCAGGGCCAGCTCGCGCTCTGGGTGCCCAGCCACGGCCAGGAGGCCGCCCAGGTCGGCTCCGCCTACGCCACCCGGGCACAGGACCACGTCTTCCCGTCGTACCGCGAGCACGTCGTCGGCCTGATCAGGGGCCTGGACATGGTGGACATCCTGCGGATGCTGCGCGGCGTCACCCTCGGCGGCTGGACGCCAGAGGAACACGGCAACTTCCACCTCTACACGCTGGTGCTCGCGTCCCAGACCCTGCACGCCACCGGATACGCCATGGGCATGCAGCTGGACGGCGCCACCGCGACCGGCAACCCGGAGACCGACCAGGCCGTGATCGTCTACTACGGCGACGGCGCCTCCTCACAGGGGGACGCCAACGAGGCCCTGGTCTTCGCGGCCAGCTACCAGACCCCGCAGGTGTTCTTCCTGCAGAACAACCACTGGGCCATCTCGGTGCCCGTGTCTCGCCAGTCACGCTCCCCGCTCTACCTGCGCGCCGGCGGCTTCGGCATGCCCGGCGTCCAGGTCGACGGCAATGACGTGCTCGCCAGCTACGCGGTCACCGCCAAGGCCATGGATGACGCCCGCGCCGGCCACGGCCCGTCCCTGATCGAGGCGCTCACCTACCGCGTCGGCGCCCACACCACGGCCGACGACCCCACCAAGTACCGTGACCCCGACGAGCTCGCCTACTGGGTCGCCCGCGACCCGATCGTGCGTTTCCGCACCTACCTGCAGGGCCTCGGCGTGGAGCAGGAGTTCCTCGACTCGGTCGACGAAGAGGCCGCGGACCACGCCGCGGATGTGCGCCGCCGTGCCCTCGAGATCACCTCGCCGGACCGCTCGGTCATCTTCGACAACGTCTACGCCGAACCGCATCCGCTGGTGGTGGAGCAGAAGGCCTGGCTCGACGGCTACGAAACCTCGTTCGACGGGAGTGAGTCCTGATGACCACGCAGGAAACCGCAACCGCCGCGCCGACCAGCGCGAACCTGCCCATGGCCAAGGCCCTCAACGCGGGGCTTCGCCAGGCGATGCTGGCCGACCCCAAGGTGCTCATGATGGGCGAGGACATCGGCCCGCTGGGTGGCGTCTTCAGGGTGACCGAGGGCCTGCACGCCGAATTCGGTGAGAAGCGGGTGCTCGACACCCCGCTGGCCGAATCCGGCATCATCGGCACCGCCATCGGCCTGGCCATGCGCGGCTACCGACCGGTCTGCGAGATCCAGTTCGACGGCTTCGTCTTCCCCGGCTTCGACCAGATCACCAGCCAGCTGGCCCGGATGCGCAACCGGCACGAAGGCGGCGTCACCATGCCCGTCGTCGTGCGGATTCCCTACGGCGGCCACATCGGCTCGATCGAGCACCACCAGGAAAGCCCGGAGGCTTACTTCGCGCACACCCCTGGCCTGCGCGTGGTGAGCCCGTCGAACCCGCACGACGCCTTCTGGATGATGCAGGAGGCGATCGCCTCGAACGACCCGGTGATCTTCTTCGAACCCAAGAGCCGTTACTGGCCCAAGGGCGAGGTGGACTTCACCGCGGCCGGTACCCCGCTGCACGCCAGCCGCGTGGTGCGCACCGGCACAAACGTGACCGTGGTCGGCCACGGCGCCATGGTGAGCGTGCTGCTGCAGGCCGCCGAATTGGCCGCGGCCGAGGGCATCAGCCTCGAGGTCATCGACCTGCGCTCACTCTCACCGATCGACTACGCGCCGATTCTCGAGTCCGTGCACAAGACCGGCCACCTCGTCGTCGCCCAGGAGGCCGCCGGCTTCGTCAGCGTCGGCTCCGAAATCGCCGCCACCGTGACCGAGCGGGCGTTCTACTCGCTCGAGGCGCCCGTGCTGCGGGTGTCCGGCTTCGACACCCCGTTCCCGCCCGCCGCGGTGGAGACGCACTTTCTGCCCAGCCCCGACCGGGTGCTCGAAGCCGTCGACCGCTCCCTCGCCTACTAATCATCCCCCTGCCGGAAAGGCACCCCATGAGCGTCTCCCGATTCACCCTCCCCGATGTGGGCGAGGGACTGACCGAGGCCGAAATCGTCGAGTGGAAGGTCGCCCCCGGCGACACCATCTCGATCAACCAGGTGCTCGTCGAGATCGAAACCGCCAAGTCACTCGTTGAGCTGCCGTCGCCGTACGTGGGCGTCGTCGGCGAGATCCTCGTGGAGCCGGGCACCACCGTCGACGTGGGCACTGTCATCATCACGATCCTCTCCGAGGCCGGCGCCACCGATGCCGACGCCGCCGTGCCCGCTCCGGATGCCGCCACCCCGGCCGACGACGACCTCACCGCCGCCGCCCAAGATGCCGGCGGCACCATCTCTCAGGAACCCGCCGAGGAATCCCCGGCCGTGCTCGTGGGCCGCGGCGCAGCCGCCTCGATGCCCACCCGCCGGCGTCGGCACGTCGTGCCTCCCATCGCGCACGAGGCCCTCGCGGCAGCGCCGACCGCACCCCCGCAGGGCGGTCCGGCCGCCTCGGGGCCGCGCTCGGCCACCGCCGCGACTGGTCCGGCCCGTGCGACGCCGCC
>NZ_SOFL01000052.1 GCF_004402695.1 Cryobacterium adonitolivorans
AACTGCTCTGCTGGGCTGCTCATACCTTGATAATCGCACCGACCACCGACACTCCAGCCCCAGCAAAACCAGGTGTGGAAGAGTTCCCTGACCGGCCCCTTGTGGAGGAGCGGCCGACCCTGGAACGGCGTCGGCGGTAGACGAACCGGCCACCGCACAGCCGCTGGATGCATCGCCCGGCCGTGGCTCGCTGCGATGGCCCCATGGCCAACCGAGGGGGACTCAGTGCCGGCAACGCACGGTGGCGCATCGACGCGACCGACAGGTTCAGTGCTGACCGCGCTACCGGGCGTGAGCGGGAGCTCCCCGCCGGCACCGATCTGATAGCCGTCACGGTCATGGTCGACCCGACGGGCACGGGGCCGGATGGCGTCCCCGATCTGTGCGCCGCACGGCTGGAAGAATCCGGCGGCGGGAATGTGACCCGGAGCTGGACGAACACCGGGGGTGCGATCGACCTCGACGGAGCAGGGCCGTCGCTCACATCCTGCTCCTCAGAGCTGAGCATCCCTTATTCTTTTGAGGCGGAGTTCGTCGTGCCCGCCGATGCGGGGGAGTCCTCGTCCCTCACCGTCGACATCTCCGTCCCGGAATTCCTGCCCGAGTATGCCAGGTCCGCCCTGGACTGATCGGCCGGGGTCGCGTTACGAGGTCGTTGTGACAGGCTCCGCGTGGGACGTCCCGTGGTCGGCGCGGCATCCCGGGACGCAGCACCAGGAACATTCCGATGAAGCTCGCCAGCCGGGCGAGGATGGTTACGGGCATGATGAGGAACGCGCCGAGGGCGTCCGTGGTCCCGACCAGTGCGGCCACCTCGAGGCGGCCGGCCGAAGCGTCGAGGTCACAATGGAGAACACAGGGCGCAGCGTAGGGTACCCGCGGGTTCAGGGCAGGCGCGGCACCGCCGCCAGTAGCGCTTGTGTGTACGGATGCGTGGGCGCCGTGAACACCTCGGTGGCGGTGCCGGTCTCGACGACCCGGCCGTCGTGCATCACGGCTACCTGGTCGCTGACGTGCTGGATCACGCCGAGATCGTGGGAGATGAACAGCAGGCTCAGCTTCAACTCGCGCTGCAGCTCGTCGAGCAGATCGAGTACCTGCGCCTGCACACTCACATCCAGCGCCGAGACGGGCTCGTCGCAGATGAGCACTTGTGGCCGGGAGGCCAGCGCGCGGGCGATACCCACTCGCTGGCGTTGGCCACCGGAAAGGTCGGCGGGTCTGCGATCCAGCAGGGCGCCGGCCAGGCCGACACTGTCCAGCAACTCAGCGACCCTGGCTGCTCCGGCATTGCGTAGAGCGGCGCCGCCGCGGCCGGACCAGGAACGACTGGACCAGGAACGACCGGACCTGGGGCTCTCGGGTGCCGCACCGGCCACCGCGTGACGGAGGAGCTCGCGCACGCTCAACCGCGGGTCGAACGACGCGAGCACATCCTGGTACACGGCGCCGACCAGGGGCCGCATGGCCCGGCGGTCCCGCTCCGGCAGCACGCTCCACGGCTCGCCGAGCAGGCGAACCTCGCCGGCGTCGGCTGCCGTGAGGGCCAGGACGAGCCTGGCGGTGGTGGTTTTGCCCGACCCGGACTCGCCCACGATGCCCAGGGTGCTCCCGCGCGGCACCCTGAAGGACACGTTGTCGACGGCGTGATGGACGGTGCCGTGTGGTCCTCGGAAGGTCTTGGCCAGACCAATGGCCTCCAGCGCGGCACTGTCGGCCTCGGGTGTCGAAGCCGCCGACGTCGCCGGAACCGCCGGACGCACTGGGGCGCTCTCGCGGTCGGAGACGCCTGCGCGCGGTGTCTGCCGAGTATCCATGGCCGGCGCGAGCCGCGAACCGCGCGGCCTGTCCACGGGAATCGCGGCCAGCATTCGCCGGGTCTCGGCGTGCCGGGGGTTCTGGAGCACCTCGGCCGTTGTACCGGTCTCGACGATACGGCCGTCGTGCATGACCGCGATCCGGTCCGCGATGCGACTCACCACGGCGAGGTCGTGACTGATCAGCACGATGGCGGTGCCGCGGGCCTGCGCCTGCTCGAGGAGGTCGAGGACCTGGGCCTGCACGGTCACGTCGAGCGCTGTCGTGGGCTCGTCGGCCACCAGCAGCGGGGGATCGAGGGCGAGGGCGGCGGCGATCAGCGCCCGCTGGCGCTGGCCACCGGACAGCTCCCCGGAGCGCCGGCCGGCGTAGAGCTCCGGCTGGGACAGTCCGGCGGCGTCAAGGACCTCGAGCACCCGGCGGGTGCGTTCGGCCGAGTCGAGGCGGGTGTGCAGCCGCAGCGAGTCGCCTATTTCCCGAACGATCGGGCGGAGCGGGTCGAGGGACGCGAGGGCGTCCTGCAGCACCAGGCCCACGTCCCGGCCGCGGCGGCGGCGCCAGGCCGTCTCCGAGAGCCCGAGCACGGACTCCTCGGCGAGGCTGAGTTCGTCGGCGCTGACCCTGGCCCCGGCGCCGGCCAGTCCGAGGATGCTACGCGCGGTGACGCTCTTGCCCGAACCGGATTCGCCGACGATGGCCAGGCATTCGCCGACGCTGACCTCGAACGAGACGCCGCGCACGGCGTCGTCGGCGGACGCATCGCCGAAACCCACCCGCAGGTTGCGCACCCGCAGGGCGACCGCAGGGTTCGGGCCGGCGGCGTTCGGGCCGGCGGCGAGGGAGCCTTTTGTGCTCATGCGTGCCTCATCCGTCGTTCGATCGAGCGGCCGAGGGTCGTCGCGCACACGGCGGTCAGGACGATGAACAGGCCGGGGAAGAAGCTCATCCACCAGGCCGAGGTGATGTAGGTGCGGCCGGCCGAGAGCATGGCACCCCATTCGGCGGCCGGGGGCTGCGCGCCCAGCCCCAGGTAGCTCAGCGCGGCTGCCCAGACGATGGCTTGACCGATGCCGAGGGTGCCGAGAACGAGCAGCGGTGCCAGCGTATTGGGCAGGATGTGCCTGGCCAGGATCCGGCCGCGACCCAGGCCCTGCACCGTGGCCGCCTCCACGAACGCCGAGGAGCGCACCCGCAGCAGCTGGGCGCGGATGATGCGCGCGTAACCCGGTGCGGTGGAGAGCCCCACCGCGACGATGGCACTGCCGGGACCCGGACCGAACACCAGGATGAACAGCAGGGCGAGCAGCAGCCCGGGGAACGCGAACAGCACCTCCAGGAATCTATTGACCGTGAAGTCCACGGCCGCGCCGAGGGTGCCGGCGATGGTGCCGAGGACCGCGCCAAGGCCGAGCCCGATCAGGGTGGCCGTGAGGCCGATCAGGAGGGAATCCCTGGCGCCGTAGACAACGCGCGTATAGACGTCCCGGCCCGATTCGTCGGTGCCGAACCAGTGCGCCCACGACGGGGCGCCGAACGCGGCCAGCGGGTCGATGGCGAGCGGGTCGCCGGGGGCGAGCAGGCGCGGGGCGATCGCCGCGGTGAGCAGCAGCACGGCCACGAGCACGGCGGCGAGCTCCACGAACGTGACCCGCATCCTGCCGAGCCGGCCGCGCGCGGCTGTCGGGGAGCGGCCGGCACCGCGGCCGGTCGCCGACGCCTGAATCTCCAGCTCGCTCACGAGAGCGCTCCGTTCCCGTGTTCGGTGGGCCGCGGGTCGGCCAGGGCTGACGCCAGGTCGGTGACGATGGTCATCAGGATGTAGGCCAGGGCGACGACCATCACCACGCCGACCACCACCGGCACGTCGCGAACGGTGACGGCGTTGAGCAGTGTGCGGCCGA
This sequence comes from Cryobacterium adonitolivorans, assembly GCF_004402695.1. Lineage (GTDB taxonomy): Bacteria > Actinomycetota > Actinomycetes > Actinomycetales > Microbacteriaceae > Cryobacterium > Cryobacterium adonitolivorans. The sequence continues at coordinate 3,720 of NZ_SOFL01000052.1, forward strand.
GTCCCGGCCTCGCGAAGATTGTCTCGACCACCACGGCGCCGCTGATCAGGGAGCCGAACGCCCATCCGGACAGGCTGATCGCGGGCAGGGCGGCGTGCCGCAGGGCGTGTCGCCAGAGCACCCCGCGATCGCTTTCCCCCCGAGCCCTGGCCGAGAGCACGAACGGTGATTCCAGGGCGGTGGTGAGGCTCTCCCGCATGACCTGACCGAGGAACCCGGCCAGGGGGATGGCCAGGGTGACGACGGGCAGCACCAGGCCGCGGGCATCCACCGTGCTGATCGGCGGCAGGACCCCCGCCCAGATGCTGAAGACGACGATGAGGGTGGTGGCCAGCCAGAAATGGGGCAGGGCCGCGGCGACGATCTCGAGGCCGGAGCCGATCTGGGCGGCCAGGCGGCCGCGACCGGTGGACCAGGTGGCCAGGACGAGTGCGATCAGCCAGGCGACCGCGAGCGAGAGTACGGCCAGGACAAGGGTGCCGCCGAGCTGGCTGAGCACGAGCGGGCCGACATCCATGTTCAGCGCATAGGACCGGCCGAGGTCGCCGGTGGCCAGCCGACCCAGCTGCTGCAGGTATTGCACCAGCAGCGGCTGGTCGAGGCCGTATTCGGCGCGCACCGCCGCGAGGGCCTCCGGCGAGGTCTGCGAGCCGGGACCGCCGAGGATGGCCTCGGCCGGGTCGCCGGGGATCAATCGCACGGCGAAGAACGTGACGGTGGCGACGGCCCACAGTACGAAGACCGCGCCGGCGATTCGCCGGACGAGACCTCGGAGCCGAGGCCGTACGCCCCGCCGGGCGGCTATCGTCAGCGGTTCAGCCACGCGTCGTAGAACGCCGGCGTCGACACCGTCGGAAGCGCGCGGGCGCCCTCGACCGCCGAGCCGAGCAGGAAGTGATTCTGCTGGTCGTAGAGCGGCAGGATGTAGTACCCGTTCAGGATCAACTCCTGGGCGTCTTCGTAGAGCGAAGCGCGCTGGTCGGCGTCGTTGGTCTGGTCCGCCTCGGTGAGCAGGGAGTCCAGTTCGGGGTTGTTCACCTGGGCGTGGTTGGCGAAGTAACCGCTGGGCGCCGGGGTGATGCCGTCGGCGTGAAACAGGATCCGAAGCACATCCGGGCCGATCTTGGTGTACGGCGCACTGACGGCGTCATACGCATTGCTGCCCAGAGCGGTGTACCAGCTGGAGAGGTCCAGCTTGGTCAGCTGAACGTCGAACCCGGTCTCCTTGGCCGTCGCCTGGATCTGCTCGAACAGGGACTGTTCGGCGGGGATGGACTGGTTGGTGCTCACGGGGAAGACGACGGTGAGTCGCACGCCGTCCTTGACGCGATAGCCGTCGGAGTCCTTCTGGGACCAGCCGGCGCCGTCGAGCAGCTCGGCGGCGGCGTCAGGGTCGTAGTCGAACAGGTCGGGCTCGGACACCCCGAGCGGTTCGACGCTGGACAGTGCGGAATAGGACCGCTCGGCACTGCCCTGGAACAGCGACGCAACGGCATCGTCGACATTGGCCGAACGGATGAACGCCTCACGCACCGCGGCGTCGTTGAACGGCGCCTTGCCGGAGTTCAGTTCGATGCGGTTGGAGGCGCCGGGTCGCGGGGCGTCGAGGTGCACAATGGTGTCGCTGGACTCCGCCTGGCTGATGGTGTCGGGCTGGGCGTTGTCGATCACGTCGACCTCGCCGGCCTGCAGGGCGGCGTAGCGGGAGGCCGAGTCCGGGATGAAGCGCCAGACGATGCTTTCCAGGTATGCCGGACCGGCGTGCTCGGCGTCGGCAGGAGGAGAGGTGTAGTCCTCGTTCCGCATCAGCGTGATGGCGTTCTGCTTCACCCAGGAGTCGACGATGAACGGGCCGGTGCCCACTGGCGCGGCGCAGTTCTCATCCTGGCTGCGCGTCAGTGCGGTGGGGGATTCGATGGCGAGCCACGGCTGAGCGAGCGACTCGAGCAGCGCGCTGTCGGGCTGGGCCAGGGTGAAGCGCACCACGGAGTCTGAGACCGCTTCGGTGCCGGTGACCTTGGCCAGGGCCAGGTACCCGGTCGATGAGCCGGTTTCCGGGTCCTGCAGATGGGCAATGTTGGCCTGCACCGCGGCGGCATCCAGCGGGGTGCCGTCGGTGAAGCTCACGTCGTCCTTCAGCGTGAATTCCCAGGAGAGTCCGTCGTCGCTGACGCTCCAGCTGTCCGCCAGCCAGGGGATGATGGTGCCGTCGGTGTCCAGCGAGACCAGCGACTCCAGGAACTGGGAGCTGACCAGGGCCTGCGGGTAGTTCCCGCCGACGTGGGGGTCCAGGCAGGTGGGCTCGGCGTCGCCGGACGCGTAGGTCAGGGTGCCGCCGGCGGCGGGCTCATCGCTGCGGTCGGGGGTCGCGGTCGTGCAGCCGGTGAGGGCGAGGCCGAGTGCAACAGCGCCGGCCAGGACGGCGAAGGTGGCGGAGCGCGGGGATGAGGGAACGATTCCCGGACGGGGCATGCGGCGGTCTCTTTTCACGAAGGCGGTGCGGGGGAAGCCTGCTGTGGCATTATTGGACTCGGTCCAGAAAACAGACGCGTCGAGTCTCATCGTAGAACACAGGAGAGCCATGTCGGATTCCCGTGCCCCCGGCCGTCCCCACGCATCGTCCCGGGCCATGCTCGAAGAGGCCGCAGCAGAGCTGTTCCTGGAGCAGACCTACGCCGGCACCACGATCGGCGACATCGCCCGGCGGGCCGGGGTGAGTCGCAACACCTTCTTCAATTACTTCTCAGCCAAGAGCGATCTGCTCTGGGTGGATGTCGACGCGGGCCTGGCCGCGCTCCCCGCCTCGCTCGCCGGCTGCGACCGGGCCGCCCCGGTGACCGAATCGGTGCGGCAGGCCTTGCTGCGGGTGGCCGTGGGGTTCGGGCCCGGCCGGGTGCCCTGGGCCCTCACCCAGTACGAGCTGATGGCGACGAGCAGTGAACTCGAGGCATCCGCACTGGCCAGGTTTCTCGTGCAGGTCGGTCTCGTGCACGAGTTCGTCGGCGCCAGGCCGGGGCAGACCATCGAGGCGGACCTCGCCGGCCGGGCGTTCTCGAGTGCGGTGGTGGCGGCGGCGGTCGCGGCCGCGCGGGAGTGGGCCGCCGCGGGCGTGGGCCGCGGGGAGCTGGTCGGGTACGTTGACGCCGCGATCTCACCGGTGTGCGGGGGATTCCACCCCGTCCTCGACCTGGCCTGACCCGGACCGGTTCAGGAACCGTCCGTGCGGATTCCTGACAAGATAGTATTAATCGACATTGATCCGGCTATCACCGGGGAGTTTTCGGAAGAACGTCGTGATCGTGCCCCGGCACGTGCCCGGCAAGTAAAGCCGAACGGGTCGGGCCCGTCACAGCCTTAGTTTGAGCGGTCGTTCGCCAACACGGGAACGGCAAGCGAGGTGGTACCGCGCTTTGTCCTGTCGGGGCTGGCGTCCTCGTGGAATAGGCCAGCGGCTTTCACCCGCCTCGTCCAGGAGAAGCATGACGTACCCGCAGCAGCCCACAGACAACGCGTTCGGCCTGCCCAGCCCCGATCCCGTCCGCGACGCAGCCGTCGTTCCCTCGCCGAGCTTCCCGCAGATCGAGGGCGAGGTGCTCGACTTCTGGGAGAAGGACGGCACGTTCCAGGCCTCAATCGACAACCGCGAGGGCGCGCCGGAGTGGGTCTTCTACGACGGCCCGCCGTTCGCCAACGGCCTGCCGCACTACGGCCACCTGCTCACCGGCTACGCCAAGGACCTGTTCCCGCGCTTCCAGACCATGCGCGGCAAGCAGGTTCACCGCCGGTTCGGCTGGGACACCCATGGTCTGCCGGCCGAGCTCGAGGCCGAGCGAAAGCTGGGCATCACCGACAAGAGCCAGATCGAAGAGATGGGCCTGGCCGCGTTCAACGCCGTCGCCCGGGAATCGGTGCTCGAGTACACCAAGGACTGGGAGAAGTACGTCACCCGCCAGGCCCGCTGGGTCGACTTCGAAAACGACTACAAGACCCTCGACATCACCTTCATGGAGTCGGTGATCTGGGCGTTCAAGGAGCTGCACACCAAGGGACTCGCCTACGAGGGTTACCGGGTGCTGCCGTACTGCTGGCGCGACCAGACCCCCCTGTCCAACCACGAACTGCGCATGGACGACGACGTCTACAAGATGCGCCAGGACCAGACGGTCACGGTCACCTTCCCGCTGGTCGGCGCCAAGGCCGAGACCCTCGGCCTCACCGCGGTGCGGGCCCTCGCCTGGACCACCACGCCGTGGACCCTGCCGACCAACCTCGCCCTGGCCGTCGGCCCGGACATCGAGTACGCCGTCGTTCCGGCCGGCCCGCACGGCACCCCGGATGCCGAGGTGCTGCGCGAGCAGGCCGGCCCGGCAGCCGGCAGCACAGCTGGTGGCAGCACAGCTGGTGGCAGTACTGGTGGTAACGCCACCGAGGTGCTGGGCGCCGAGTACCTGCTGGCGATCGACCTCGTCGGCAGCTATGCCAAGGACCTGGGCTACGAGAGCGCCGCCGACGCGACGGTCGCGATCAGTCGCACCGTCACCGGCCGCGACCTCGAGGGCGTCTCCTACGACCGCCTGTTCGACTACTACGCCGACGAGAGCGAGTGGGGCACTCAGAACGCCTGGCGCTTCGTGGTCGCCGACTACGTCACCACCTCTGACGGCACCGGCATCGTGCACCAGGCCCCCGCCTACGGCGAGGAGGACCAGACGGTCTGCCAGGCCTACGGCATCCCGGTCATCCTCTCGCTCGACGACGGCGGTAAGTTCCTGGCCGACGTGACCGAGGTCGCCGGTCAGCTCTGGAGCGACGCGAACAAGCCGCTCACCCAGCTGATCAAGCAGCAGGGCCGGCTGCTGCGCCAGGCCAGCTACGAGCACTCATACCCGCACTGCTGGCGCTGCCGCAACCCGCTGATCTACAAGGCCGTGTCGAGCTGGTTCGTGCGGGTCACCGACTTCCGCGACCGCATGGTCGACCTCAACCAGGAGGTCAACTGGGTTCCGGAGAACGTCAAGGACGGCCAGTTCGGCAAGTGGATCGGCAACGCCCGCGACTGGTCGATCAGCCGCAACCGCTACTGGGGCTCACCGATCCCGGTGTGGAAGAGCGACAACCCCGCCTACCCGCGCATCGACGTCTACGGTTCGCTCGACGAACTCGAAGCCGACTTCGGCGTGCGCCCCACCGACCTGCACCGCCCGTACATCGACGCGCTCACCCGGCCCAACCCCGACGACCCCACCGGGCAGTCCACCATGCGGCGCATCGAGGATGTCCTCGACGTCTGGTTCGACTCCGGCTCGATGCCGTTCGCGCAGGTGCACTATCCGTTCGAGAACCGGGAATGGTTCGACTCGCACAACCCGGCCGACTTCATCGTGGAGTACATCGGCCAGACCCGCGGCTGGTTCTACCTGCTGCACGTGCTCTCGACCGCCCTGTTCGACCGGCCCGCGTTCAAGAACGTCGTCAGTCACGGAATTGTGCTCGGCAACGACGGCCAGAAGATGAGCAAATCGCTGCGCAACTACCCCAACGTCAACGAGGTCTTCGACCGCGACGGCTCCGACGCCATGCGCTGGTTCCTGATGAGCTCCCCGGTGCTGCGCGGCGGCAACCTCATCGTCACCGAGGAGGGCATTCGCGAAGGCACCCGCCAAATGCTGCTCCCGCTGTGGAGCACCTGGTACTTCTTCTCGCTCTACGCCAACGCCTCCGGCTACACCGCGATCTGGCGCACCGACTCGACCGATGTGCTCGACCGCTACCTGCTGGCCAAGACCCGCGACCTCATCGAGGACGTCACCAGCGACCTCGAACGCCTGGACAGCACCCTCGCCGCCTCGCGCCTGCGCGACTTCGCGGATGTGCTGACCAACTGGTACGTGCGCCGGTCCCGCGACAGGTTCTGGGCCGGCGTCACCGCCGACGGCACCGGAGCGGATGCCTTCGACACCCTGTACACGGTCCTCGAGACCGTGACCAGGGTGGCCGCCCCGCTACTGCCGCTGATCAGCGAACGCATCTGGCAGGGCCTGACCGGCGGACGCAGCGTGCACCTCACGGACTGGCCGGACGCCGCGGTCTTCCCCGCCGATACCGGCCTGGTCACGGCCATGGACCAGGTGCGCCTGGTCAGCTCCACCGTGCTGTCGCTGCGCAAGAAGGCCGGCCTGCGGGTGCGCCTTCCCCTGGCCAACCTCACCGTCGTCACCACGAACACCGCCGCCCTGGCCGGCTTCGAGGGCATCCTGCGCGACGAGTTGAACGTCAAGGCCGTCACCCTGGTCGAACAGGAGCCGGGCTCTGCCGAGAGCTACGGCATCACCTCCAAGCTCACCGTCAACGCCAGGGCCGCCGGCCCGCGCCTGGGCAAGCAGGTGCAACAGGTCATCAAGGCCGCCCGCACCGGCGACTGGTCCGAGACCGACGGTGTCGTCACCGCCGGCGGCATCGAATTGGCGGCGGGGGAGTACGACCTGGAACTGCAGGCCGCCTCCACGGCCACGGACGTCGACTCGGTGCTGAACAGCTCGGCCCTCGCCCTGCTCGCCGGCGGCGGCTTCGTGCTGCTGGAGACCACCACCACGCCCGAACTCGAGGCGGAGGGCCTGGCCCGCGACCTCATCCGCGCCGTGCAGGACACCCGCAAGTCGGCCGGATTCGAGGTCAGTGACCGTATCCGCCTCGACCTGGTCTTCTTCGCCGACACCGACGCCGCCACCTTCGCCCTGGCGACGGGGGTCGATGTGGCCGGCGAAACCCTCGCCACCCGCTTCCGCACCCATGCCGCCCCGGCCGATACAGCCGGCACCCCCTCCGAATGGCTGCCGGGCCTGACCGGCTCGATCGTGGAGCACTACGTGCGCTTCGAGGCCGACCACTACGCAAACCACGGACCGGTCATCGTTGCCGTCGCCCGCGAAAAAGGAACCATCAATGTCTGACGACTACTACCCCGACGAATTCCGCGACGCCGGCGACGCCGTGCTCGCAGCGCTTCTCGAGAGGGTGGGCGAGGGCTCCCCCCAGCCGAGGCTGCAGGCCACCCGCCGCGCGGTCGAATTGCTGGGCGACCCGCAGAACTCGTACCCGATCATCCATGTGACCGGCACGAACGGTAAGACCAGCACCAGCCGCATCATCGAGAGCATCCTGCGCGCCTACGGGCTGCGCACCGGGCTGCTGGTGAGCCCGCACCTCGTGCGGCTCAACGAGCGCATCGTGATCGACGGGCAGTCCATCACCGACGAGGCCCTGGCCGCGAACTGGGCCGACATCCAGCCCTACCTGCTCATGGTCGACGCCGAGCTGGCCACGGCCGGTGACGAGCCGCTCACCTTCTTCGAGGCCCTCACGGTTCTCGCCTTCGCGTGCTTCGCGGATGCGCCGGTCGATGTCGTCGTGCTCGAGGTCGGCATGGGCGGCGAATGGGACTCCACCAACGTCGCCGACGGTCAGGTGGCCGTGTTCACCCCGATCGCGCTGGACCACACGAGGCGGCTCGGCAGCACCATCGCCGAGATCGCCCGCACCAAGTCCGGCATCATCAAGCCCGCCGCGGCCGTCGTGACCGCCGCGCAGCTGCCGGAAGCCATGGCCGAGCTGAGCCGGGCAGCCGAGCTCACCGAGTCGACCGTGGTGGGTGAGGGAACCGAATTCGCGCTCCTCGCCAGCAAGGTGGCCGTCGGCGGACAGCTCATCTCCGTGCGCGGCATCGCCGGCACCTACTCCGAATTGTTCCTGCCGCTCTACGGAACCCACCAGGCCCAGAACGCAGCCGTGGCCATCGCCGCAGTCGAGTCGTTCCTCGGCGCGGGCAGCCAGGCCCTCGTCGAAGACATCCTGGTGGAAGGCCTCGCCACGGCGACCTCACCCGGCCGGCTGCAGTTGGTCGGCGTCGAGCCGACGGTGCTCGTCGACGCCGCGCACAACCCGCACGGGGCGCTCGCCCTGTCAGCGGCCCTGGACAGCTACTTCGACTTCGACGAGATCGTGGTCGTCGTCGGCATCCTCGCCGATAAGGACGCCGCGGGCATCATCGAGGCCCTGCGCCCCGCTGTCGCCCGATTCCACGTGACCCAGTCGCATTCCGAGCGGGCGATCCCGGTCGACGACCTGGCCGATCTCGTCGCTGAGCACGTCGGCGACGCCGACACCTTCAGGTTCGGCGACCTCGCCCAGGCCCTCGACGCAGCGCGCGGCTGGGCCCAGGACGCCCCCAAGCGTGCCGTGCTCGTCGCCGGGTCGATCACCCTCGTCGGCGACGCCGTGGCGTTGGCCGACGCGGGAGACTGGATGACCAAGTGAGAAGCGGATCGGTGCGGCGCTCGCTCGCCTCGATCGTGCTCGGCTTCGAGCTGATCGTGGTGTTCCTGGCCACGCTGGTGATCTTCGGGCTGAGCGACCTGCCCGCCTGGGTCACCCTCGGCGGCGGAGCGCTGCTGTGCCTGATCATGGTCGCCACTCTCGGGTTGCTACGGTACAACTGGGCCTACACGATCGGCTGGGCCATCCAGGTCGTCATCGTCGCCACCGGATTCCTCAACCCGGCGATGTTCGTCGTCGGGGCATTGTTTGCCGGCATGTGGGTCTACTGCATGATCACCGGTTCACGCATAGACAGACAGAACCCAGACAGACCGAACAAGGAGAACTCATGACTAACGTTCAGGAAACACTCGTATTGGTCAAGCCCGACGGCGTGGCCCGCAATCTCTCCGGCGAGATACTCCGCCGGATCGAGGCAAAGGGGTACTCCCTCGTCGACATCAAGCTCGTGCAGGCCGAGCGCACACTCCTCGCCGAGCACTACGCCGAGCACGCCGGCAAGCCGTTCTTCGAGCCGCTCGTCGAGTTCATGGAAAGCGGGTCGATCCTGGCCCTGCGTGTCGCCGGCGACCGCGTCATCGAGGGCTTCCGCGCCCTGGCGGGCACCACCGACCCCACCACGGCAGCACCGGGAACCATTCGCGGCGACCTCGGTCGGGACTGGGGCCTGAAGGTTCAGCAGAACCTCGTGCACGGTTCGGACTCGCCCGAGTCCGCGGCCCGCGAGCTGGCGCTCTGGTTCGCCTAGACCCCGCATCCCCTCCACGCGAGCCGTGAGAAAAGCCCCGAAAACTGGAAGTCTTCGGGGCTTTTCTCACGGCTCGCGGGCCTAGAGGCGGTGGAGGAAGTCCATTTGGAGCTGGGCGACCGTGGCGGCGATGAGGTAGCAGGCGATGGTGATCACGAAAATCCAGGAGTACGCGCCGGCCGCCATCCGTCGCATGCGGGCCGAACCCGGGATGATGCCGGTCTTGAGGTTGTACAGGGTCACGGCGAGGAACACGGGGATCGTCACGGCCCAGGTGACCATGCACCACGGGCACAGCACGTCGAGGACGAAGAAGCTCTGACCCATGAGCCAGATGACGAAGGCAAGCGCCCCGGCGACCCCCAGGTTCAGGCCCAGCCAGAACCACCGCGCGAAGCGGGCGCCGGAGAGGATCGCGGCGCCGATGGTGATCACTACGCTCCAGCCGGTTACTCCGATCAGAGGGTTCGGGAAGCCGAACACCGCGCCCTGCCAGGAGCCGAGGTTGGTGCTGCAGCCCACCAGGACGCTGAAGTTGCAGGACAGCTGGGCGTTGGGATCTTCCAGCATCGCGAACTTGTCCAGGGTGAGCGCGAATGCCGCCGCGAACCCGATTGCCCCGGCGAGGATCAGGAAAACAGCGAGGCCGATCGGAGGCTTTTTTGAGGTGGTGAATGGCACATTCGGATTATGCCATGTGTCGCGTGCGCGTCCCTGAGAATGCGTGCGATAATCGAAACAGTCGTTTGAGCCGCGCTCAAACCGATGCCATAAGGCTTAATGGGCGGCATTCGCCCAGATTCATTGGTCCTAGACCAAAGGTATTTGCAACCAGAGCCAAGAGCCGGTTGCGTAACGCAATAGGATTCGCGGGGTTTTCGCGCAAGCGAAAGGCCCGCACGAGAGAGTAACCGAGTGGGTGGCGCGGTCACCCACAGCGGTCAAGGAGCGCACCAGTGATGGTGGAAGACAACGACAACAAGAAGCGCAAGGGCCTGTTCGGCACTCGCAAGACAACCAGGAAGGCGGCACCGGCCAAGCAGCTCGAACCGATCGGTGAGACGCCTGGCGTACCCGCTCAGGGCGACCCGGCCGTGACGCCGGAGTCACCGTCGGCTTCGGCCGACCAGTCGTCAGCAGCGTTGGCTACAGCAGCGTTGGCTGCCGCTGTGACGGACCAGCCGGTGGCATTCCCCGCCTTGCCGACACCGTTCGACGAGACCGTCGAGGTCGTTCGCCGGCCGACGACGTCACTGATCTTCCAGGCACCGGCGATCCTGCCGGCCCCGGTGAGGTCCGGCGGCCGCCAGCTCGACGACGAGGACGACGACCCCGAAGAAGGCTCGACGGTACGCCGGCGCGCCCGCCGCCGCACCGGCGAAGAGGGCCGCAGCGACGACCCCGCGAACACCGTGGTGCGGGTGCGCACCCCCCGCGAACCCGAGCTGATCACCGAGCCCCAGCGCATCAAGGGCTCCACCCGCCTGGAGGCGAAGAAGCAGCGCCGCCGCGACGGCCGCGATGCCGGCCGCCGCCGCCCGGTCATCACGGAGGCCGAGTTCCTCGCCCGCCGCGAGTCGGTCGACCGCGCCATGGTCGTGCGTGCCAAGCACAACAAGATCCAGATCGGCGTTCTCGAAGACGGCGTACTCGTCGAGCACTACGTGGCCAAGAACCAGGATGCGTCGCTCATCGGCAACGTCTACCTCGGCCGGGTTCAGAACGTGTTGCCGAGCATGGAAGCCGCCTTCGTCGACATCGGACGCGGCCGCAATGCCGTGCTCTACTCCGGTGAGGTCGACTGGGACGCCGCCGCGGTGAATTCCCCGGGGAGCAGCCAGACCCGCCGCATCGAGCTGGCCCTCAAGCCCGGCGACAAGGTGCTCGTGCAGGTCACCAAGGACCCGATCGGCCACAAGGGCGCCCGGCTCACCAGCCAGGTGTCGCTGCCGGGCCGGTACCTCGTCTACGTGCCCAACGGGTCGATGAACGGCATCAGCCGCAAGTTGCCCGACACCGAGCGCGCCAGGCTGAAGAAGATCCTCAAGGAGGTCCTGCCCGACAACGTGGGCGTCATCGTGCGCACCGCCGCCGAGGGCGCGACCGACGAACAGCTCACCCTCGACGTCAACCGACTCACCTCGCAGTGGGCCTCCATCGCCAAGCAGGTCGAAACGGTTTCCGGCCCGGCCCTGCTGCACAGCGAGCCCGACCTGCTGATCAAGATCGTGCGTGACGTCTTCAATGAGGACTTCCACAAGATGGTCATTTCCGGCGACGACGCCCAGGAGGTCATCGAGTCCTACCTGCGCCAGGTGGCTCCCGACCTCGTCGAGCGCGTCCAGCGTTACGAGGGCGAACGCGACGCGTTCGACGAATACCGCATCTCCGAGCAGATCGAGAAGGCCCTGGACCGTAAGGTCTGGCTGCCGTCGGGCGGTTCGCTCGTGATCGACCGCACCGAGGCGATGACCGTTGTCGACGTCAACACCGGCAAGTTCGTCGGGTCTGGCGGAAACCTCGAAGAGACCGTCACCAAGAACAACCTGGAAGCGGCCGACGAGATCGTGCGCCAGCTGCGCCTGCGCGACATCGGCGGCATCATCGTGGTCGACTTCATCGACATGGTCCTGGAGTCCAACCGGGACCTGGTGCTCCGCCGCCTGGTCGAGTGCCTCAGCCGCGACCGCACCAAGCACCAGGTGGCCGAGGTCACCTCGCTCGGGCTTGTGCAGATGACCCGGAAGAAGCTCGGCCTGGGCCTGCTGGAGTCGTTCAGCGAAAACTGCGAGGCATGCGCCGGACGTGGAATCGTCATCCACCACGACCCCGTTGTCAAGCACCGCCAGACCGCCCAGCCCGCTCAGCCCGCTCAGGAGCGTCGCCCCCGCAGCAAGTCCAACGGCAACGGCGGCTCTGGCCACGACAACGGCACCTCTGGCCAGCGTGGCAACGGCAACCAGCACTCGGGCCAGGCGCACGCCGCACCCGCGCAGACGGATGCCGCCAAGGCCGGCCACGGCACGCACGGAATCACCGAGGACGCCAAGCACGCCCTCGCGCTGATCGCCGCGCGCACAATCAGCCGGTCTTTGACCGGCTCGATCCCCGTGATCCCGCCGACAGAGACAGCTGCCCCGGCCGCTGTCCCGGCTGCCGAGGCCGCCGCCCCGACCGAGACCGAAAGCGTTGAGGCCGCACCCGCGGCTCGTTCGACGTCCCGCGGCAACCGTTCGGGCGGCCGTTCGGGTGGCCGCAACGGCCAGACGACCGACAGCGCGCCCGCCGCGCAGCCCGACGAGGCGGCCACCGCCCCGGCCACCATCGAGGCCGAGCCCGCCGCACCGGCGGTTCAGGAGTCGGTGCCGGTTCCGGAGGTCGAGCCGGCCGACTCTGTCGAGGGTGTCGCGATTCTGGACATCCCCGTGCAGAAGTCACCGCGCAGTCGCCGCCCGGTGAGCAAGCAGGTCACCGACCAGCTTCTGGATTCGGTGCTCGACGCCCTGCCGGAGCCCAAGCAGCCCGGCCAGGGCCGGTCGCGCAGCCGCCGGGTCACCACGGCCGGAGGTCCGACCGCCACCGTGCAGCCGATCGTGGTTCCCACTCAGGACAACGCCTAACGGTCGACGACCCTCATCGGCCCCACAGCGGTGCCGCCCAGTCCGGGCGGCACCGCTGTTCTCGTCTGGGCCTCTCGTCTGGGCCTTCGGGCTTGACCGGGCTGGTCGCTGCACGCCGGTAAGATCGACGGATGCGCAGGGATAGGGGGTCGGTGAGGCGCGCGCCCACCGGACTCATCCTCGGTGTTGCGCTGGTGGCCGCCGCGTTCGCGATCCGCGCCGCCAGCCCGGCGTTCGCCGGCTGGGGCGTCCCGGACCGCGCCCAGGACACCATCACCCTCGCCTTGAGCGTGATCATCGAATCCGCGCCATTCGTGTTCCTCGGCATCCTGCTGTCCACGGTGGTCCAGGTCTGGCTGCCGCACGGCTTCATCACCCGGTTCCTTCCCCGCCAACCCCTGCTTCGCCGGGCCTGCATCTCGCTGCTGGGCATGTTCTTCCCGGTCTGCGAATGCGGCAACGTGCCGCTGGCCCGCGGGTTCATGGTGGGCGGCTTCACGGTGCCGGAATCGATCACCTTCCTGCTCGCGGCCCCCATCCTGAACCCGATCACCATCATCACCACCCACCAGGCCTTCGGCTGGGGAGATGGGATCCTTCTCACCCGCATCGTTGCCGGATTCGTGATCGCGAACGTGATCGGCTGGCTCTTCAGCCGCCACCCGAACCCGGACAGCCTCCTCACGCGCACCTTCTCGGCTTCCTGCGCCGTGCCGGGCGTCTCCGGGCACGACAATGATCAGCATGAGGGACACAGCCACCCGCCCGGTGCCCGTCCGGGCCGCATCGAGCGTTCGGTGGACCTATTCACCCGCGAGACCGCGGTGATCATGCCCGCCCTGTTTCTCGGATCGCTGATCGCGGCGCTCACCCAGGTCTTCGTGCCGCGGTCGGTGCTGCTGGCGCTGGGCAGCAACCCGGTCTGGTCGGTGCTGGCCATGATGGCCCTGGCCTTCATCGTCGCGGTCTGCTCCAATGTCGACGCCTTCTTCGTGCTGTCGTTCGGCAGCACCTTCATGCCGGGCGGTATCGCCTCCTTCCTCACCTTCGGAGCCATGATCGACGTCAAGATGCTCGCGCTGATGCGCACCACCTTCACCACCCGCACCCTCGTGCAGATCACCGCCCTGGTGGCCCTGATGAGCGCGGCCGCTGGCCTGCTGGTGAACTATGTCGCCTAGAGCCGTATCGCGTGGCACCACCCCACGTAAGACGCCGCGCACCGACGGGCTTTCCCGCTACCTCGCCGAGCGTTGGCGCGGCATCGGACTGAGCCTGGTAGTCGTGGTGGCCACCCTCTGGCTCGGCGCCACCGGGCAGCTCGGGTTGTACATCCACCCGCGTTACTTCATCTTCACGACGGTGATGGCCGGGCTCGGACTCGTCTTCGTCGTCGCGAGTTTCGCGTTTCGCACCCGGCCGGCCGACGAGTCCCGGCCGGCCGGCCGTCCGACCGGCGACCGCACGACCGCCGGGCGCCGGGCCCTCGCGCTCGGCGGAAGCGCCGCGCTGCTCACCTTCGCCGCCGTCGCGGTTCTGGGCCTGCCGCCGGCCACCCTGACCAGCGCCACAGCCATCCAACGCGAGGTCAACTCCGGCGGGCTGGACAGCGAGGCAGCCGCCGAGGAGGCGGCCGACCTGGTGGGCACCGGCGATTACGACCGCCTGAGCGTGAAGGAATGGGTGTCGCTCCTGGCCCAGTCCGAGGACCCCGCCCTCTACGCGGACAAGACGGCCAGCATCACCGGCTTTGTGCTGCCGGACGCCGCAGACCCCGACAACGTCTTTTACGTGGCCAGGTTCGTGGTCACCTGCTGCGCCGTGGACGCCCAGCCCATCGGAGTGGCCGTGTACCAGCCGGGCTGGCAGGCCAGCTACGACACCGACGACTGGGTACAGGTGAGCGGCACGTTCATGAGCAACCCGAGCTCCCGATCCGCCGACAGCCTCGCCGTGCTGCCCACTACCATCGAGCCCGTCGACCAGCCGAGCGACCCATATGTCTACTGAGCTGGGATCTTCAGGCCCGACGACACCCGAGCCGGCACCCGCAGCCGCGACCCGGCGGTTCCGCCGTACCCTCGCGGTCCTGCTCACCGGCCTGACCGTGCTGTGCCTGGCGCTCGTGGCTGTCAACGTGTTCAACGGGCCCCGTCTGACCGGTTCACACGTGGACGCGAGCGCGGTCGTCACGGCGGCCAACCAGCGGCTGGTGCTCGACACGAACCAGCAGCTCGCCGACGTCGGCGCGGACCAGGTCACCGTCAGTCCCGCCGTCGTGGTGGACGTGCAGACCAGGAACGACTCCATCGTGATCGTCTTTCCCCAGCCGCTCGCCTACGACACCGAGTACACGGTGGCGGTGATCGACGTCACCGGCCCGTTCGCGGACAGGTCGAGCGACCTGGCCGTCACCTTCCACACCGACGAAGCACCGTTCTACCTGCTCAGCCGGTCCCCGGCCCAGCCCGGTGAGTCGACCAAGGCGCCGGACCGGATTGTGCGCACAACCGTGGGATCGGCCGAGACCAGCGTCGCGTTCAGCGCCCCGTACATCCAGTCGTTCGTTCCCGTTGGTGAGGAACTCGTGGTGGTCGCCCTCGCCGACGACCTCAGCAACACGCTCAGCCTGGTGGACCGCGACGGCCGCGCCGCGGAACTCACCCTGCCCGGCACGGGGACGGTGCACGATCTGCAGGCCTCCTCGTCCTCGAGCACCGTCGGCTTCCGCTTCAGCAGCGCCCCTGGGGCGGCCGGGCACGTCTACGACAACACCCTGTTCCTGCTCGACCTCACCCGCGGCACCGTCGATACGGTGGCCGGTCTCGATGGCGAGCCCGTGCAGGCCATCGCCTGGGGTTTCATGGCCAACCGTGCCGAGGTCGTGGCGCAACTCTTCGACACCACCCTGCTCCTGATCGACCCCCGCGTGGACGGCGTAGCCGTGCCCGATGACACCGTGCCCGATGACACCGTGCCCGATGACGCGGTGCCCGATGACGCCGTGCCCATCCCGATCGGCCAGTTCCCCAACCTCAACGCGTTCGCCCCCGACGGGTTGCGCATTGCCGTGTCCGATCAGGACAACCAGTACATCCTCGACCTTTCCACGGGTGCCGAAGCGGCGATCGTGAGGGATGTCGCCGGCACCACGCCATACACCGCTGAACTGCGCTTCCTCACCGGGGGAGAGGGGTACGTGCAGAGGGTCGCCGAATTCGACCAGGCGACCGGGCGGGTGCGGCAAACGCTCATCCTCGTCACGGGCGACCCGGCCGCCCCGACGACCCGACCGGTCTACGAACCGGTGCTGCCGAACGAGACCATCGTGGGATTCACCATCTCACCCAACGACCAGTACCTGGCGATCCAGACCGTGCCGAACGGTCAAACCCAGGTGACGGATGGCTACCCCGTCGACCCGCAGGCAACCACGGCGACGACACTCTTCGTGGAGCTCGCGACCGGGGCCATCAGCCGGAGCATCGTGGGCATCGACGCTACCTGGTGAGGAACGTCAGCGGTCCTTGCCGCGGACGCGCAGCCCGCTCGCCCGCAGCCGGGTGACCAGTCCGCGGAAGTCGACGGGCTCCGCTCCGGCCGCCACCAGGGCGTCGTAGCGTTCCAGGGGCACGTCGTAGTGGTCCAGATCGAATCCGCGCCGGGGGATGCCCTGGGCGGCCGCGAAGGCGTGCAACTCCTCGAGCGAGGAGTCGCTGACCAGGTGCGACCAGAGCGTGCCGTGCGCCGGCCAGGCCGGCTGGTCGATCAGTATGCCCATGCTGAAAGTGTATGGACAATCCCGGCCCTCAGCGTGGACCTCGGCGGCACCCTCGAACCGAAGGCGCGACACGCCCTCTCGAGATGGTTTGACCGGGGCAATCCGATCCGCTAAAGTCGAGTGTTGGTGTGCGAAGGACTCTGTCCACGTAGCGCCCAAGGTTTTCTGAAGTGACATGGTCCGACTTGGTTCATGTGCACTCGGTAACTTTCCATCATAGGAATCGGAGCCCCCGGGGTTCCCCAGAGATAGGTACGTAAAGTGGTTTACGCAGTTGTGCGCGCCGGTGGGCGGCAGGAGAAGGTAGAGGTCGGGACCATCGTAACGATGGACCGAATCAAGGCTGACAAGGACGGCAACGTCGAGCTGGCCGCCGTGCTTCTCGTCGACGGCGACAAGATCACCTCTGACTCGACGTCGCTGGCCAACGTCAAGGTCACCGCCGAGGTCCTCAACGACCTTCGCGGCCCGAAGATCGTCATCCAGAAGTTCAAGAACAAGACCGGTTACAAGAAGCGTCAGGGGCACCGTCAGGAGCTCACTCGCGTTCAGGTCACCGGCATCGCCTAGGCCCGAGGAGAATAACAAATGGCACACAAAAAAGGTGCGAGTTCCACTCGCAACGGTCGTGACTCCAACGCACAGCGCCTCGGCGTGAAGCGCTTCGGTGGTCAGGTTGTCGGCGCGGGCGAGATCATCGTCCGTCAGCGTGGCACCCACTTCCACCCCGGCGTGAACGTCGGCCGTGGCGGCGACGACACTCTCTTCGCCCTCGAAGCCGGCTCGGTCGAGTTCGGTGCCAAGGGTGGCCGTAAGGTCGTCAACATCGTGGTGGCTGCCGCTTAGGCATCCACACAGCTTTTCAGCATGAGGGCGGGCTTCGGCTCGTCCTCATGTTTGTTTGTATCGCCACCTGAAAGGGGCATTCCCATGGCCACGTTCGTTGACCAAGTCACGCTGCACCTGCGAGCGGGCAACGGAGGAAACGGTTGTGTCTCGGTCAAACGCGAGAAGTTCAAGCCTCTCGCCGGCCCCGATGGCGGAAACGGCGGCAACGGTGGCGACATCGTGCTCGTGGCCGACCCGCAGGTGACGACACTGCTCGCGTTCCACCGTTCACCGCACCGCAGCTCCGCGAACGGCGGCCCCGGCATGGGTGACCACCGCAATGGGTACGGCAGCGACATCATCGAGCTGTCGGTGCCGCTGGGCACCGTTGTCAAGGACGCAGAGGGCAACGAGCTCGCCGACATGACGGAGCCCGGCTACCGCATCGTCGTCGCCGCGGGCGGCCAGGGCGGCCTCGGCAACGCCGCGCTCGCCTCCACCAAGCGCAAGGCCCCGGGATTCGCGCTGCTCGGCACCTACGGCTTCGAGGGCGATGTCTACCTCGAACTGAAGACCGTGGCGGATATCGCGCTCGTCGGATACCCCTCGGCCGGCAAGTCCAGCCTGATCGCCGCCATCTCGGCGGCCCGGCCCAAGATCGCCGACTACCCCTTCACCACTCTGCAGCCCAACCTCGGCGTCGTGGATGCCGGTGAGGTGCGCTACACCGTCGCCGACGTGCCCGGCCTCATCGAGGGCGCCAGCGAGGGTAAGGGACTCGGCCTCGAATTCCTGCGCCACGTCGAGCGCTGCACCGCACTGCTTCACGTGCTCGACTGCGCCACCCTCGACCCCGGCCGCGACCCGATCAGCGACCTCGACATCATCCTCGGCGAACTCGCCGCGTACCCGGTGCCCGAGGGCCAGACGCCCCTGCTCGAGCGTCCCCAGCTAATCGCGCTGAACAAGATCGACGTTCCGGAGGGCCGCGAGCTCGCCGCCTTCGTGAAGGCCGAGCTCGAGGAGCGCGGCTACCGTGTCTTCGAGATCTCCACGGTCAGCCACGAGGGACTTCGCCAGCTGAACTTCGCCCTGGCCGAGACCGTCGAAGCCGGCCGGATCACCAGCGCCGAAGCCGCGGCGCTTAAGCCGCGCATCGTCATCCGCCCCAAGCCCGTCGACGACAGCGGCTTCATCGTGCGCGTCGAAGGTGGCTCGTTCGGCAACATCTTCCGCATCCTCGGCGCCAAGCCCGAACGCTGGGTGCAGCAGACCGACTTCAAGAACGACGAGGCCGTCGGCTTCCTCGCCGACAGGCTGGCCAAGCTCGGGACAGAGGACGAACTGTTCAAGGCCGGCGCGGTCGCCGGTTCGACCGTCGTCATCGGCCCGGGCGACGGCATGATCTTTGACTGGGAGCCCACCCTCACCTCTACCGCCGAGCTGATCACCGCCCCTCGTGGCACGGACAGCCGTATGGACGACTCCAAGCGCCGCACCAGCAACGAGCGTCGCGAGGAATACCTCAAGCGCATGGACGCCAAGTCCGCCGCGCGCGCCGAGCTCATCCGTGAGCGCGAGGCCGGCATGTGGTCCACCGGCGAAGAGGAGTACAACGCCGGCGAAGGCGTAGTCACCGAGAACAACGCCGCACGCCGGCGACTCAAGGAGGGAGACTCCGAATGAGCTCCCACGAGCGGGCCCGGATCCCCACAGCGCGGCGAGTCGTTGTGAAGGTCGGGTCGTCATCGATTACGGGTGACAACGTCGATCAGATCGGCCCGCTGATTGAGACGCTGGCGAAGCTACATGACCGCGGCGCCGAAGTCGTCCTGGTATCCTCCGGCGCGGTCCCCAGCGGGATGCGTCACCTGGGCATGGAGGACCGACCGACGGATCTGGCCACCAAGCAGGCCGCGGCATCCGTCGGGCAGAATGTGCTCGCTGCCATCTATCAGAAGACTCTCGACCGGCATGGCATCTCCGCCGGACAGGTGCTGCTCACTGAGGGAGATCTCCTCAACGAGCCGCACCGCAGCAACACACGCCGGGCGGTGAACCGTCTCCTCGACCTGCGCATCCTGCCGATCGTGAACGAGAACGACACCGTGGCCACCTACGGCCTGAGGTTCGGCGACAACGACCGGCTCGCGGCGATGCTGTCCGTACTGATCCGGGCCGACCTGCTGGTGTTGCTGAGCGACGTTGATGCCCTGTACACCAAGCCGCCGCACCTGCCGGGTGCCGAGCGGATCGACGACATCGGCTTCGACCAGGACCTCGTCGGCATGGAGTTCGGCGGAAGCAACGGGCCAGGCGTCGGCACCGGTGGAGCGAGCACCAAGGTCACGGCGGCCCGCCTGGCGGCGTCCGCAGGAACCGCCGTGCTCGTCACCGCTGCCGGATTGGCGGGGCCCGCCCTCCGCGGCGAACACGTCGGCACCTGGTTCGAACCCGCGCCGATGGCACCGGGACGGGCGCTGCTGTGACCCGGCCAGCCGTCGCCGCAGCCGGGCTGAGTATGCCTTGGTGCGTGTGTGAATGAGCGTCCTGACCAGGGACGGGGTGTCCGGTGCCCCACGCATCGTGGTAAAGGTGGGCTCCTCCTCGATTAGCGGCGCCAACGCCGGCCAGATACCGCGGTTGGTCGATGCCCTCGCGGGCGCCCACGGCCGTGGCACCGAGGTGGTCCTGGTGTCCTCCGGAGCCATCGCCACCGGGATGCCGTACCTGCAGCTCGACGAGCGTCCCACCGATCTGGCCACCCAGCAGGCCGCGGCCTCCGTGGGTCAGAATCTGCTCGTGTTTCGCTACCAGGAGAGCCTGGACCGTTACGACATCGTCGCCGGGCAGGTTCTGCTGACCGCGGGGGACCTGGAGAATCCTTCCCACCGAAGCAATGCCCGACGGGCAATGGACCGTCTCCTGGGGCTGCGTATCCTGCCGATCGTCAACGAGAACGACACCGTCGCCACTCACGAGATCCGGTTCGGTGACAACGACAGGCTCGCCGCCCTCGTCGCCACCCTTGTCAGGGCCGACCTGCTCGTGCTGCTCAGCGACGTGGATGCGCTCTACACCCGGCCTCCACACCTGCCCGGCGCCGAACGGATCGAGCGTGTTGCCCTCGGCGACACCCTTCCCGGCGTCGTATTCGGCTCCTCCCGGTCCGGGGTGGGAACGGGCGGCGCCGGCACCAAGGTGTCCGCCGCCCGGATCGCCGCTGAGGCCGGAACCGCGGTCCTGGTGACGTCGACGGCGCTGGTCGCCGAGGCCCTCCGCGGCGACCGGATCGGCACCTGGTTCGAGCCCGCCGACCCGGCAAGCGTGCGGCGGCCTGCCTTAGGCTGAGGGCATGTCGCAGTCCCCTCCAGCCTCCGTCCTGCCCGGTTCCGCTCCCGACGCCGCCGGCGTCCCGTTCGACGGCTCCTTCACGGCCCTGCTCGACGCGGGCCGTGCGGCCTCCCTCGCGCTGGCGTCCGCGCCGACGCAGGTGAAGAACCAAGCGCTCCGCGGAGTCGCCGTGGCGTTGCGCGAGAACGTGGCGGAGATCGTCGCCGCCAATGCCCTCGACCTGGCCGCCGGAGCCCGGAACGGCCTCACCGCCGGCCTTCTCGACCGGCTGAGCCTGGACGATGCGCGCATCCGGTCTCTGGCCGACGCTGTCGACGAGATAGAAGCGCTGACCGACCCGGTCGGCCAGGTCGTGCGCGGCAGCAGCCTGGCCAACGGCGTCAAGATCAGCCAGGTTCGCGTACCGTTCGGCGTCGTCGGGGTCATCTACGAGGCACGTCCGAACGTGACCGTGGACATCGCCGCGCTGGCACTCAAGAGCGGGAATGCCGCCGTACTGCGAGGCGGCTCCGCCGCCGAGAACTCGAACCGGGTGCTCGTCGCCCTGATCCAGGGGGCCCTGGTCGCCGCCGGCCTGCCGGGGGAGTCCGTGCAGACCATCGACCCGTTCGGACGGGCCGGGGCGACGGCGCTGATGCAGGCCCGCGGCCAGGTCGACGTGCTGATCCCGCGCGGCAGCGCCGGGCTGATCCAGGCCGTCGTTTCCGAGTCGACGGTGCCCGTGATCGAAACCGGGGCCGGTGTCGTGCACATCTTCCTGGACGCCTCCGCCAACGAGCAGTGGTCAGCGGACATCGTGCATAACGCCAAGGTGCAACGGCCCAGCGTCTGCAACGCCGTAGAGACCGTCCTCGTGCATGAGCAGGCCGCCAGCCGGGTGCTGCCCGGGGTGCTGGCGAAGCTCGCCGGCGCGGGCGTCACCATCCACGGCGATGCCGCGGTCCGAGCTCTGTACCCGGCGGCCGTTCCCGCGACCGACGAGGACTGGGCAACCGAATACATGAGCCTGGACGTGTCTGTCGCCGTGGTGGCCGACCTCGACGCCGCGATCGCCCATATCCGTCGGTATTCGACCGGGCACACCGAATCGATCATCACCAACGACATCGTCAACGCGGAGCGCTTCCTCAACGAGGTCGACTCGGCCGCGGTGATGGTCAACGCGTCCACCCGGTTCACCGACGGCGGCGAGTTCGGGTTCGGCGCCGAGGTCGGGATCTCCACCCAGAAGCTGCACGCTCGCGGACCGATGGGCTTGCCGGAGCTCACCAGCACCAAGTGGATCGTGCGCGGCACCGGCCAGATCCGCGTCTAGGGCCGGTGCCGCTCGCCAGCGCGGGCGGATGGTCCCGCTAGACTGGTCGCGGTACCGCTGCCGCCCGCCCATGCAGCGCGAAAGAGTAATCCTGAACGGAGATTCCATGTTGTTCGTGACCGCTGTCCTTGCTGAGGTCGAGCACACTCAGCTGCCCGTCGCGACCTGGGTCTACGGCCTCGTGGCGCTCATCGTGTTCGCCGCCCTCGGGTTCGTCGTCTGGAGCTTCCGCGACGTCGCGAACCGTCACAGCGCCAAGGCCAATGCCTACGCCGCCGCCCACGGTGGCGCAGCCAGCCACGGCGGCCACTGACAATCGGCGCATTGTGACCCGGAACCGCCCGCGCATCGGAGTGATGGGCGGCACCTTTGACCCCATCCATCACGGGCACCTCGTCGCAGCGAGCGAGGTCGCCCAGAGCTTCGACCTCGACGAAGTCATCTTCGTGCCTACCGGGCAGCCGTGGCAGAAGGCTGACGTGACGCGGGCCGAACACCGTTACCTGATGACCGTCATCGCCACGGCATCCAACCCCCGCTTCACCGTCAGCCGCGTCGACGTCGACCGCACCGGGCCAACCTTCACGATCGACACCCTCCGAGACCTGCACGCCGAACGCCCGGACGCAGAGCTGTTCTTCATCACAGGCGCCGACGCGATCACCCAAATCCTGGGCTGGAAAGATGCCGCCGAACTGTGGAAACTGGCCCACTTCGTGGCTGTGAGTCGCCCGGGACACGACCTGAGCATTTCAGGATTACCTAACCAGGACGTAAGCTTGCTGGAGGTTCCGGCTCTGGCGATCTCGTCTACTGACTGCCGGGCACGCGTGAACCGGGGATTCCCGGTCTGGTACTTGGTCCCCGATGGGGTTGTCCAGTACATCTCAAAGCACCATCTGTATCGGAGTGTGGCATGACGTTGGGTAACAGCCCGCAGCCACTGACGCGACGACAGTTGCGCGAGTTGGCTCGGGAGCACGAGCCGTCGACCGGTGAGACGGATTCTGCACAGGAGACCTCCACCGGCGACATCGTCCTGCCCGCCGATGCCTCCGCGGTCGCCGACGCGCCTGCCGGTCCGGTTCAGACTGATCCGGTTCAGGCCCATCCGGTTCAGGCCCATCCTGTTCAGGCCGAGCCGCACCACTCCCGACACACCACTCCGGCCGACACCGACGCCGGTCGTACCCTCACCCGTCGCGAGCTTCGAGCCCTGCAGGCCGCGTCGTCCGCTAGTGCCGCCGAGGATGTCTCGGTCCATGAGCAGGTCGCACCTTCCCCGGTCGCTCCGTCCCCGGTGGCTTCGTCCCCGGTCTCCGCACCCCGCTCGGGCTCCGACGACGAGACGAAGCGTTCTGACGGTGCGGCCGCGGTCAACGCCCTGCACCCGCCGGTCGGTCACTGGTCGGTGGACCGTGAAGACGACAGTCACATCGAAACCATCGGGCGCCGCGATGACGCGACCTTCGACGACCTCGTGGGCCGCGGCGTCGGTGCCGGCGGAATGCCCACGACCACCAATGCACTGATCCTTCCGTCCATCCCGCGTCAGGGACCCGGCGGCCCCATCACCAGCACCGGCGAGATCATGATCACGGGTTCGATCGACCTGCCGCGAAGCCTGGGCGCCACCGGTCAGCACCCCAACCTCTTCGACTCGTCGGAGATGGACCGCATGCTCGACCAACTCGACGAGGGCGGCCACCACAACGATGTGGCACCCGTGAGCGCCAGCCGCGCCGTGAGCACCCACACCTCCACCAGGGGTGTGATGACGCCGCCTCGCAAACGCGGCGCCTCCCTGCCGACGGTTCTCGCGATCACCGCTGCGGTGCTCGCCATCGGAGTACTGTCGCTCTTTGTCCTCGGCTACGCCTTCAATATCTACTAATGCCATCCTCTTCGCTCTTACTAACTCAGGGATTCAATCGATGACCGCTTCTGCCCACGCTCTCGAGCTCCTCAAGGTGGCCGCCGCCGCCGCCGACTCGAAAGCGGGGGAGGATCTCGTTGCCATTGACGTTTCCAACCCGTTGCCGTTGGCCGACATCTTCCTCATTGTCACGGGACGCTCCGAACGCAACGTCGTCGCGATCGCCGGCGAAATCGAGGACAAGCTGATCGAAGCCGGCTACAAGCCGCTTCGCCGCGAGGGACGCGCCGAGGGGCGCTGGATCCTCGTCGACTTCGGCGACCTCGTCGTGCACGTCTTCCACGAGGAGGAGCGCGTCTACTACTCGCTCGAGCGCCTGTGGAAGGACTGCCCGGTCATCCCGATCGACCAGGCCAGCGCGCGCGCCATCGACGAGTCCGACGAGTCTTCTGCAGACCGCTCGTCCAACGGCTCGGATGTCGAATCCATCGTGGAAATTGACGCCGCGGAGTAGCGTTTGGTTCACGAGCACTCAAAACATGTAGTAACCTAATGAAGTTGTTTCGGAGGAATTCGAAACAAAGTCTGGGTCCGTGGCGCAGCTGGTAGCGCACCTGCATGGCATGCAGGGGGTCAGGGGTTCGAATCCCCTCGGATCCACCAAGCAGAAGAAAAACCCCCGATGACAGTCGTCATCGGGGGTTTTTTGCTGCCTTGCCGCTCCGGGGAGAACAACTTCGAAACATTCTCGTGGCACTATGTGCTGGATATTTTGGTTGATATTTCTAGACCGGGTTGTCGGCGGATTCCCTCGCCGGCCTCAGGGGGTGTCGGGACCGTTCCCGATACTGAGCCATGCGTCCGGCCCGGTTCCCCGCGACCCGGCCGGCCGGCCCTGCCGTGACGCCCTGGCGTCCTTCATTGCCCGCAGCTGCCGCTCAACGTCCGCCGAGGTCGCACCGGCAGACAGTTGCCGCTCGAGGTCGGCATCCGGTGGGGCGGTGAGATCGGTGAGGGCTCCGCTGGCGAGCAGTTCGTCCGTGGCGGCGGCGCGGGCCTGCATCTGGGCGATGCGGTCTTTGGCCCGGTCGAGGCTGACGCCGACCTCGCTCATCTGGGAGCCGAGGCCGGCCGCGGCCTCGTTGGCCTTCACCTGCGCCTGGGAGGCGGCATAGCTGGCCTTGATGCTCTCCTTCTCGGTGCGGAACGCGGCGACCCTCTCCGCGAGACGCCGTTCGTTGTCCTGCAGCTGTCCCTGCTGCTTCTGCAGGAGGGTGTACTGGTCACGGAGGGCAGCCACCTGGCCCTCGAGCAGGGAGCGACGCTCCAGCGCCGTCCTGGCCAGGTCTTCGCGGCCCTGGTTCAGGGCCGACTCGGCCTGGTCGGCCAGCCGTTGGTGGCGGGCACCCATCTCCTGGCCCTGCAACTCGAGCCGTTTCTTCGCGGTCGCAACCTCGGCCAGGCCCAACCTCACGTCCTGCAGCATCCGCACCAGCTGCTCGTAGCTGTCGTCGAGGGCTTCGCGGGGGTCCTCGAGCCGGTCCAGGGTGCGGGATGCCTTGCTGCGGAAGATGACGCGCAGCCGGTTGGTGAAGGTCATGGGGTGCTCCTCTTGTCAAAGCGGTGCGCCGAGGTCCGCGGCAGCGCGATCAGGTAACCCGACCTGTCCGGCCCCGGAGCGGGCAACCCGTCGAGCAGGGTGAGGGCGTGCAACTCCGCCACTCCGGCGGCCACCGCGGCGATCTCACGGTCGACGTCAGCGCCGAGCGTCGTGAGCGTGTCATCGGTGCGAACGCCGAGACCGGCCGCAACGACGGACCGCACCCGTCGCACCAAGTCGGTTATCTGGTCCACGCGGCGAGCCGCCACCGGGAGAGCCTCCGCGAGCGCGACCGGATCCCGCTCGGTGGCCAACAGCAACAACTGCGACTCCACTCTGGCCCCCTCGTCCCGCAACCGGCCCAGGAGCCTCTGCAGGTCACCGCGAGGGCCTCCGCTCTGCGCCGTGACGTCGACGGCGGCCTGTCCGCTGGCGAGGGACTCCCTCAGCCGCAACCGCAGCCGGAGAATCTCGTGTTGCGGGCCGATACTCACCCGAGTGCGAACACGCAGCACGGCACCGTTGAGCGCCCTGCTGCGACGCATCCGCCGGTACAGCACCCGCACGATAACGACGAACGTCACGGTGGACACGACCATTATCGCCGCGAGGGCGAGCAGAACCTCCGCGAGGACGCTCACGTCGACCACCCGCCTCGTCCGGTCGTCACCGGCGGCTTCGATAAGACGTACAGGGCCATGTGTCCACCTTCATCCCAGGGCTCGTGCGTCGCCGTCCCAGTCGACGGCACGCTCTATCGGGCAAAATACGCTCATTAGCGTGGAGTTGTCAGGGAAATACCCGGTTCTTCTCCAAACGCACCGCACCCTGTCGATCGGACCGGGTAGGACCATCGACTCTGGGTCCCGGCTCTACGATGGGGAGGTGAATGAGACACTGCCGCCGTGCCCGGAATGCTCCAGCGATCTGACCTACGAAATGGGGGCGCTGCTGGTCTGCCCACTGTGCGGGCACGAGTGGGCGGCAGAGGCCCCGGCAGCCGGTGAGCCGGCGCAGGATGCCGCCATCACCGACGCCTACGGCAGCGTGCTGGCCGACGGCGACTCCGTGACCATCATCAAGGACCTCAAGCTCAAGGGCAGCTCCACCGTCATCAAGGTCGGCACCAAGGTGCGCGGTATCCGCCTGCGCCAGGGCGTGGGCGACCACGACATCGAATGCCGAATCGAGGGCGTGAGCATGCAGCTCAAGTCCGGAGTCGTCAAGAAGGCATAGTCGTCAAGAAGGCATGGTCAAGACGGCATAGTCAAGAAGGCAGAGTCCCTCCGCAGGCAGAGTCGCCGCGCCCTCGTCACGCCCGCGTCAAGGGGGTCAGCAATCCACCCCCCGACCGGGGGTCTCGGATTACACTCCCCGACATGACCGAGCAGCAGCCATACACCGTGGTGCGGGCCTTCCCAGGCTTCGATGTTCGCCGCTATCCGGACCGAGTCCTCGTGCAGGTGCAGGTCGACGGGGACTTCACGCGAGCGGCCAGCCGCGGCTTCCGGCCGATTCAGGACTACCTCGACGGCAACAACAGGTCCGCCGCGACAATCCCCATGGCGCCTCCGGTGCTGCAGGAGCAGACGGGGGAGTCCGGGCACCTGATCAGCGTCGCGCTGCCGGGCGAGTCGGACCTCGACCGTGTGCCAGTGCCGCTCGACGAAACACTGAGGATCCTCGTCGTACCGGCCCATGAGGCCGCCGTCCTGCGTTTCGGCGGCGGCTGGAGCACGAAGAGATTCACCGACCGTGGCCGTGCGCTGCTCGGTTCGCTGACGGCCGCTGATCTTCTGCCGGACGGACCGGTCTACTTCGCTCGGTTCGACCCGCCGTTCCGGCCCGGGCTCCTGGGTCGCAATGAGGCATTGGTGCGAGTGACCTCGGCCTGAGAGTCGTCGATAATGGCTGGGTGCCTCCTCCAGAACCCGCCGCTCAATCAGAACGGCCACCATCCGCGGCCGTGCGCTGTCCGTGCGGCAGCGGCAACAGCTACGACGACTGCTGCGGGCGCCTGCACCGGGGCGACGCCAGGGCCGCCACGGCCGAGCAGCTCATGCGATCGCGGTACTCGGCCTTCGCGGTCGGCGATGCCGGCTACCTCCTGCGCACCTGGCACCCGCGCACCCGGCCCGGCTCCCTCCGGCTGGAGCCGTCGGAGCGATGGATGCGGCTGGAGATCGACCGGACCGTGCAGGGCTCCCTCTTTGACACTGAGGGCATCGTGGAATTCACCGCACATTCGCGCCAGGACGGCCGGCGGGCGCAGCAACACGAAATCAGCAGATTCGAGAAGGTGTCCGGCACCTGGCTGTACCTGGACGCGGCCGACTGACGCGACGGATCGGCCTGGTTTCCGGGCGCGTCATGCGAACGTCTCGTCCAGGGCGGCCGAGAGATCACCGATCAGGTCCCCGGCGTCTTCCAGGCCCACCGAGAGGCGCAGGTGACCGAGCCGCTGGAACTCCTCAGGGTAGTGGGCGGCCCGCGGTCCGGCGCCCGATACGTGCACGATGAGGCTCTCGTCGTGGCCGAGCGAGACCGCGGACGTGATCACCCGCAGCGCGGCCACGAACCGGTTCTGCGTCGCGGGGTCTCCGTCAACCGCGAAGGCGAGCATTCCGCCGAAGCCGTGTCGAAACTGCCGGACTGCCGCGTCGTGCTGGGGGTGGCCGGGCAGACCCGGGTATGCCACGTACGCCACCCGGGGATCGGCGGCGAGGAATTCCGCGACCCGTTGGGCGGACTCGGTGTGTTGGCGGATCCGCAGCGGCAGGGTGACGGAGCCGCGCACGATCAGCCAGGCGTTGAACGGGCTGATCACCCCGCCCACGTCAACCATTGCCTCCGACTTGATGCGTTGGATCAGCTCGCGTGAGCCGATGACGGCACCGCCCATGGCGTCGCCGTGGCCGTTGATGTACTTGGTGAGGGAATGAACCACCAGGTCTGCCCCGAGCTCGAGGGGGCGCAGCACCGGCGGCGGAGTGAAGGTGGAGTCCACCGAGAGGAGCACGCCGGCCGCACGGGTGATGACCGCCACAGCAGCGATGTCGGTGACCCTGGTCGTGGGGTTGGCGATGGCCTCGACGTGCACCAGCCGGGTCTCCGGCCGGATCGCCGCCGCCACCGCGACCGGGTCGCTGGTGTCGACGAAGGTCGCCAGGATGCCGTACTTCTCGGGGAGCAGCTCCCTGAAGAGCTTGAAGGTGGCCTCGTAGGCGACGTCGGACACCACCACATGGTCACCGGTGCGCAGGAAGGTGAAGAACACGGCGTGCAGGGCGGCCACCCCGCTGGCCAGGGCGACGGCGTCCTCGCCGCGATCGAGCAGGGCAAGCTTCTGCTGCAGGCCCAACTGGTTGACCCCGCTGTTGCGCGTGTAGAGCGGCACATCGGTGCCCGACCAGCTGATCGACGACGGATCCTCCGGCAGCGCATACGAGTTCGCCATCACGATTGGGGTGCGCACCGCGCCGGTGCCAGAGTCGATGTCATTGCCGGCGTGCACGGCCTGGCTGAACGCGGCGAGGGTCTGCGGCACATGCTTGTCGGGGCGAGGCGTCATGAGCCCAGCGTAGGCGCAGCCGCCAGAGTGCAACCGGGCGATGACGCTTCGCTACACCGGTGCCGTTCGGCTGGGAAGCTGTCCAGATGGGAAACTGGACCCATGACCGCAACCCTCGTCGCCAAGGCCCTGGCCGGCGGCTACGCCCACCGCACACTATTCGATTCCCTGGATCTCACCGTCGCACCCGGCGATGTCGTCGGTGTCGTCGGCGTGAACGGTGCGGGTAAGTCCACCCTGCTGCGCCTGCTCGCCGGCCTCGACGAACCGCAGGGCGGCTCCGTGGCGCTGTCACCGGCGGATGCCTTCGTCGGCTGGTTGCCCCAGGAACACGAACGGGTGCCGGGGGAAACCGTGGCGGAGTACATCGGTCGTCGCACCGGCTGTGCCCAGGCGACCAGGGAGATGGACGCCGCCGCCGCGGCCCTTGCCGAGCCTGCTGCACCGGGCGGGGCGGACCCGGCCGATGTCTACTCGGTGGCCCTGGACCGCTGGCTGGCCAGCGGTGCGGCGGACCTCGACGACAGGCTCCCTGCCGTGCTGAACGACCTCGGTCTCACCCTCGACGCCGACGTCGCCGCGGATGCGCTGATGACGTCGCTCTCCGGCGGCCAGGTCGCCAGGGTGGGCCTGGCCGCCCTGTTGCTGTCCAGATTCGACATCGTGCTGCTCGACGAGCCCACCAACGACCTCGACCTCGACGGTCTCGAACGTCTGGAAGGCTTCGTAACGGGCCTGCGGGGCGGAGTCGTCCTGGTCAGTCACGACCGGGAGTTCCTGGCCCGCTCGGTGACCCGGATCCTCGAACTGGACCTCGCCCAAAGCGCGAACCGGGTCTTCGGCGGCGGGTACGAGTCCTACCTGGACGAGCGCGAGACGGCCAGACGGCGCAAGCGCGCCGCCTACGACGAGTTCGCCGACAAGAAGGCCGATCTGGTCGGCCGCGCCCGGACTCAGCGGGAGTGGTCCAGCCAGGGTGTGCGCAACGCCATGAAGAAGTCCCCGGACAACGACAAGATCCGCCGCAAGGCGGCCGCAGAGTCCAGCGAGAAGCAGGCGCAGAAGGTGCGCCAGATGGAAAGTCGCATCAGCCGTCTCGACGAGGTCGACGAACCGCGCAAGGAGTGGCAGCTCGAGTTCACCATCGGCGCCGCACCGCGCTCGAGCAGCGTGGTCTCGATCCTGAACGAAGCGATCATCCGGCTTGGTGACTTCGTCTTCGGTCCGGTCTCCCTGCAGGTCAACGCGGGGGAGCGCATCGGAATCACCGGTCCCAACGGCGCCGGCAAGACCACGCTGCTCCGCGCACTGCTTGGCCGCCGCCTTCCCGACGCCGGCTCGGCGAGCCTGGGCGCGAGCGTCGCCATCGGCGAGATCGACCAGGCTAGGGCCAGTGTCACGGGCGACCAGACCCTGGTGGCCATCTTCGAGGAGCGCCTGCCCGAGAGCCCCGTCGGTGAGATCCGCACCCTGCTCGCCAAGTTCGGCCTCACCGCAGACCACGTCAACCGGCCCGCCGACGCCCTGTCACCCGGGGAACGCACCCGCGCCGGTCTCGCCCTGCTGCAGGCCACCGGCGTCAACCTTCTGGTGCTCGACGAGCCCACCAACCACCTCGACCTCGCCGCGATCGAACAATTGGAGCAGGCCCTCGAGTCGTACACGGGCACCCTGTTGCTGGTCACCCACGACCGGCGGATGCTGGCCACGGTGCGTCTCGACCGGCACTGGGCGGTCGACGCCGGCCGGGTGACGGAGATCACGACGGGCGTTGCCGTCGGCCGCTGAAGGTGGTGTCATGGACGCGGACGGCGCCGGGACAGGGGGCAGGCCGGCGCCGGTAAACCCGTCGTCGACAAAACCGGAGGAAGCCCGATGAACTCCCCGTCTGACCCACACTCAAACCCCACCCACCGTTCCCTGCTTTCCTCGCTGCGCACCCGCATCTCGGGCGAACTGATCGATCGCTCCGACCCCCGCTACGACGACGCCAGGCGGGTCTGGAACGGCATGATCGACCGACGGCCGATCGCCGTGGTGCGGGCCGGTTCGGTCGCCGACATCGCACCCACGCTCGCCCTGGCCTCCCAACAGGGCCTGCCGCTCGCCGTGCGCGGCGGCGGCCACAACGTCGCCGGCAACGGCACCGTCGACGACGGCCTCGTTCTGGACCTCTCCGGACTCAACGGAGTCGAGGTGGACGCCGAGGCCCGCACGGTGCGGGTGGCGGCCGGCGCGAGCCTCGCCCAGGTCGACCGCGCCACCGAACGGGCCAACCTGGCCGTGCCGATCGGGGTGGTCTCGAACACCGGCATCGCCGGACTGACGCTGGGCGGCGGGGTGGGGTGGCTCACGAGGGCGTACGGGCTCACCGTCGACAACTTCGTCTCGGCCGAGGTCGTGACCGTGGCCGGGCACCTGGTCACGGCGAGCCGGACCGAGAACCCGGAACTGTTCTGGGGGCTTCGCGGCGGCGGCGGGAATTTCGGTGTCGTCACCGAGTTCACCTTCCGGGCACACCCGATTCCCGCGTTGCCGTTCACCGGCACTTTCGTCTATCCGGCGCCTCACTGGGAGTCCGCCCTCACGGCCTACGAGGTGTGGACACGGGACCTGCCGGACGAACTGACCAGCGTGCTGACCTTCACGGTGCCACCGCCTCTGATGGGGCTCGGCTCGGATCCCCTGCTGCTGCTGGGGTTCACCTGGGCGACCGACGACACCGCCAGGGCGGAGCGGGTCGTGGACCGGCTGCGCCGCGCCGCGCCGCCCGCGATGGAGGCCACCGAACCCGTCAGCTGGCCGGCCTGGCAGTCCTCCGTCGACGCGATCTTCCCCAAGGGAGTTCGCGGCTACTGGCGCAACACCTCCTTCGACAGCCTGGATACCGAGGTGATCGCCGCCCTGATCCGCAGGGGCACCGAGCAGACCTGGATCGGCACCGGGTTTGACATCCACCACTTGGGCGGCGCCTTCGGACGCGTGCCGGAGGATGCGACGCCATTCCCCAGCCGCGCCGCCCGGTTCTGGCTGAACATCTACGGATTCTGGGCCGAACCCGACGACGACCTCACCCGGACGGCCTTCATCCGCGACTTCGGCGCCGAGGTGGAGCCCCTGGGCTCCGGCGGCCGGTACGTGAACTTCCTCGGCGAGGAACGCGACGCCGACCCCGTGCAGCAGGCAGAGCAGGTCTACGGCGCGTCCAAATTGGAACGCCTGGGACTCCTCAAGCGCGAGTACGACCCGCAGAATCTGCTTCGGCAGAACCACAACATCCTGCCGGCAGTCGTGTCCGGCGACACAGCCTGATCGGG
Organism: Cryobacterium adonitolivorans; assembly: GCF_004402695.1. Classification (GTDB taxonomy): domain Bacteria; phylum Actinomycetota; class Actinomycetes; order Actinomycetales; family Microbacteriaceae; genus Cryobacterium; species Cryobacterium adonitolivorans. The sequence goes on from NZ_SOFL01000052.1 coordinate 36,064, forward strand.
CCGGAATAGTCACGAGCCCCGTCCGGTTGGAGACTAGTATGCGTATGCATACAAACTGATCGGAAGGGCGCACCACATGGCACCGAAACTGGAACTGGGTCTCGACACGTTCGGCGACGTCACCTACGCCGCGGATGGCAGCCTGCTCAGCCACGCCCAGGTGCTGCGCAACGTCGTCGCAGAGGCCGTACTCGCCGACCAGGTGGGCCTGAGCTTCTTCGGCATCGGCGAACACCACCGCGAGGACTTCGCCGTCTCCGCCCCCGAGGTGGTGCTGGCCGCCATCGCCGGCCAGACCAGCACCATCAAGCTCGGGTCCGCGGTCACCGTGTTGAGCTCCGACGATCCCGTGCGCGTCTTCCAGCGCTTCGCCACCCTCGACGCCGTCTCCAATGGCCGCGCGGAGGTCATCCTCGGTCGAGGTTCGTTCACCGAGTCCTTCCCGCTGTTCGGCCTGGACCTCAGCGACTACGAGCAGCTGTTCGAGGAAAAGCTCGAACTCTTCGCCGAACTCCTCAAGGAGGCGCCGGTGACCTGGACCGGCAGCACCCGCGGCGCGCTGACCGAACAACGGGTGTTCCCGTCCACCGAATCCGGCTCCATCCGCACCTGGATCGGCGTGGGCGGCAGCCCGCAGTCCGTGGTGCGTGCCGCCCACTACGGCCTCCCGCTGATGCTCGCCATCATCGGCGGTGAGCCGCTCGCGTTCGCCCAGTTCACCGACCTCTACCACCGTGCGCTCGACCAGTTCGGCAAGGACCCGCAGCCCATCGGCGAGCACTCACCCGGCTACATCGCCGCGACCGACGACCAGGCGCGCGAAGAAATGTGGCCGCACTACCGCGCCATGCAGGACCGCATCGGCCGCGAGCGCGGCTGGGGCCCGGCCACCAGGGCCCGGTTCGAGCAGGATGCCGGCCCCGACGGAGCCCTGTTCGTGGGCTCGCCGCACACCGTCGCGACCAAGATCGCCAAAACGGCCGCGGGGCTTTCGCTGTCCCGCTTCGACCTCAAGTACAGCCTGGGCACCCTCTCGCACGAGAAGCTGATGACCAGTATCGAGCTCTATGGCACCGAAGTGGCCCCTCTGGTGCACGAAATCATGGCCTAACGGGACTTTCGCGCGCCGCGGACGAGGTAGCGTAAATATGTGGGCCCGGCTCGGGCAAACCACCCACCTCATCCTTTCGTTCTTACCTTCCTCGAGGAGTACACCGTGGAAACCTGGCCCGGATCTGCCTACCCGCTTGGCGCAACCTACGACGGAAGCGGCACCAACTTCGCTCTGTTCAGTGAGGCCGCCGAGCGGGTCGAACTCTGCCTCTTCGACGAGAACGGCGCCGAAACCCCCGTCGAAGTCCGGGAGTCCAGCGCCTTCGTCTGGCACTGCTACCTGCCCGAGGTGCAGCCGGGCCAGCGCTACGGCTATCGCGTGCACGGCGAGTACAACCCCGCGGAGGGCAAGCGCGCCAACCCCAACAAGCTTCTCCTCGACCCGTACGCCAAGGCCACCTGCGGCGTCATGGACTGGGACCAGGCGCTGTTCTCGTACAACTTCGGCGACCCGGACTCCCGCAATGACGAGGACTCCGCCCCGCACATGATGCTCGGTGTTGTCGTCAACCCATTCTTCGACTGGACCGGCGACCGCTCCCCGCGCACCCCGTACAGCGAATCGGTCATCTACGAGGCTCACGTCAAGGGCCTCACCCAGCTGCAGCAGGAGGTGCCGGAATCCCAGCGCGGCACCTACGCGGCCGTCGCACATCCGTCGGTCATCGAGCACCTGCAGAAGCTCGGCGTCACCGCGATCGAGCTGATGCCGGTGCACCAGTTCGTCAACGACAGCACCCTGCAGGACCAGGGCCTGTCCAACTACTGGGGCTACAACACCATCGGGTTCTTCGCCCCGCACAACACCTACTCCTCCAGCGGCGACCTCGGCCAGCAGGTGCAGGAATTCAAGGGCATGGTCAAGAACCTGCACGCCGCGGGCATCGAGGTCATCCTCGACGTGGTCTACAACCACACCGCCGAGGGCAACCACCTGGGCCCGACCATCTCGTTCAAGGGCATCGACAACGCCGCCTACTACCGGCTGATGGACGACGACGGCCGGTACTACATGGACTACACCGGCACCGGCAACACCCTCAACGTGCGCCACCCGCACTCGCTGCAGCTGATCATGGACTCGTTGCGCTACTGGGCCATCGAAATGCACGTCGACGGCTTCCGCTTCGACCTCGCCAGCGCACTGGCCCGCGACCTGTACGACGTCGACAAGCTGTCCACCTTCTTCGAGCTCGTGCAGCAGGACCCGATCGTGTCCCAGGTCAAGCTGATCGCCGAGCCCTGGGACGTCGGCCCCGGCGGCTACCAGGTGGGCAACTTCCCGCCCCAGTGGACGGAGTGGAACGGAAAGTATCGCGACACCGTACGCGACTTCTGGCGCGGTGAGCCGTCCACCCTGGGTGAATTCGCCTCGCGCATCTCCGGCTCCGCCGACCTCTACGAACACTCCGGTCGTCGCCCGGTCGCATCGATCAACTTCGTCACCGCGCACGATGGGTTCACCCTGAACGACCTGGTGTCGTACAACGAGAAGCACAACGACGCCAACGGCGAGGACAACAACGACGGCGAAAGCCACAACCGGTCCTGGAACGCGGGCGTGGAGGGTCCCACCGACGACGACACCGTCCGCAGCCTGCGCGGCCGCCAGCAGCGCAACTTCATCGCCACCATGCTGCTCTCCCAGGGTGTTCCGATGATCCTGCACGGCGACGAACTCGGTCGCACCCAGCGCGGCAACAACAACACCTACGCCCAGGACTCCGAGCTGAGCTGGATCCACTGGGACGAGGCCGACCAGCCCCTGATCGAGTTCACCTCCGCCGTCGTGCGCCTGCGCAAGGAACACCCCACCTTTCGCCGCAGCCGTTTCTTCGACGGCCACCCCGGCACGCGCGCCGAGGGCGACCCGCTGGCCGATATCGTCTGGCTGAACACCGACGGCCAGGAGATGCGGGCTGAGGACTGGGTCGAGAGCCGCTCGCGCACCGTGAGCATGTTCCTGAACGGCCAGGGCATCCGGGAACGCGACTCCCGCGGCCGCGAGGTCACCGACGTGAACTTCATCCTGCTGTTCAACGCTGATGCCGAAGACGTCGAATTCACCTTGCCGAGCGAGGAGTACTCGCCCGCCTGGGAGATCGTGATCGACACCGGGGGAGAGGGCGCCGATTCGGAGGCCCGCCCGGCCGGTGCCACCCACACCGTGATGGCACGCTCGCTCGTCGTGCTGCGCGAGTATCACGTCCCTGAGGTCGCTCCGGATCACTCCGTCGCCGCGTCACTGGCGAGCCACCCGTCGCCTCCGACGTCGACGCTGACCCTGCCGGTGCTGGCGGACCCGTATTCCTCGACCGAAGGACACGCGTAACCGACATGAGCATCCCCGTATCCACCTATCGCCTGCAGATCACGTCGGCCTTCGATCTGGATGCGGCGGCCGGAGTGCTGGACTACGTCAGCCGGCTCGGCGCCGACTGGCTCTACCTCTCACCGCTGCTCACGGCGGAGGAGGGCTCCGACCACGGCTACGACGTGATCGACCACGGCAGCATCGACCCGGCCCGCGGCGGGCCCGAGGCGCTCGCCCGCTTGTCGGAGCGAGTGGCCGCGGCCGGCCGCGGGATCCTGGTGGACATCGTGCCCAACCACGTGGGCGTCAACACACCGCACAGCAACGCCTGGTGGTGGGAGCTGCTTCGTGAGGGGCAGGGCTCGCGCTACGCCGAGGCCTTCGACGTGGACTGGCCCGCGGGCAACGGTCGGCTCCTGCTGCCGGTGCTCGGCGACGGCGAGACCGAACTGGACCGGCTCACGGTGGTGGGCGACGAACTGCACTACTACGACAACCGGTTCCCGATCGCTCCCGGCACCGCGAACGACGGCGCCCCCGCCGCCGTCGTGCACGACCGGCAGCACTACGAACTGGTCAACTGGCGCCGGGCGGACGCCGACCTGAACTACCGCCGCTTCTTCGCCGTGAACACCCTCGCCGGCGTGCGCGTCGAGGTGCCCTGGGTCTTCGACGAATCCCACCGCGAGATCCTGCGCTGGGTGCACACCGGCCAGGTGCAGGGCCTGCGGGTCGACCACCCGGACGGCCTCGCGGACCCGGCCGGCTACCTCGACAGGCTGCACGCTGCCATGCCCGACGGCTACCTGCTGGTGGAGAAGATCCTGGAGGGCCGCGAGCAGCTGCCCAGCAGCTGGTCGACCGACGGCACGACCGGCTATGACGCCCTCGCCGATTTCGACAGGGTCCTCGTCGACCCAGCCGGCCAGGACGCTCTGGACGCCCTCGAGGCCACACTGCAGGACGGTGCCGTGTCCTGGGCCGAGCTGGTCTACACCTCTAAGCGCGCCATCGCCGACGGCATCCTGCAGAGCGAGGTGCGCCGCCTCGACCGCCTGATCCCCGAGGTGGCCGATTCCGCCGACGCCCTCGCGGAACTGATCGCCTGGTTCCCGGTCTACCGCTCCTACCTGCCTGTCGGCCGGCCCGAGCTCGATACCGCCGTGCGGCTGGCCCGGCAGCGCCGCCCCGACCTCGACGCCACCATCACCGCTCTGCTCCCGTACCTCACCGACCCGACGCACCCCGCGGCCGTTCGCTTCCAACAGACCTCGGGGATGGTCATGGCCAAGGGCGTCGAAGACACCGCCTATTACCGCTACAGCCGGCTCACCTCCCTCAACGAGGTCGGCGCAGACCCGAGCGAGTTCGCGGTGTCTGTCGACGAGTTCCACCGCCGCCAGCAGACGCGGCTCGCGGTTGCGCCCGCCTCACAGACCACGCTGTCGACCCACGACACCAAGCGCGGCGAAGACGTGCGAGCCCGGATCTCGGTACTCGCCGAGATCCCGGACGAGTGGGCCGGCCTGCTTGCCGAGCTGCGCGCCCTGGCCCCGCTCGGTGATGCCCCGTTCGAAAACCTGCTCTGGCAGGCCATCGTGGGCTCCTGGCCCGCCTCCACCGACCGTCTCATCGGCTACGCCGAGAAGGCGTCAAGGGAAGCGAACCTCTCGACCACCTGGACCGCGCCGAACGAAGACTTCGAAGACCGCATGCGCGCCCTGGTGAGGGCATTGGCCGACGACGGACCCCTGGCCCGCACCGTCGCCTCCTTCGTCGACCGGGTTGAACAGGCCGGCTGGAGCAACTCGCTCTCCCTCAAGCTCATCCAGCTCACCGCACCCGGCGTGCCCGACGTCTACCAGGGCAGCGAACTCTGGGAGATGTCACTCGTCGACCCCGACAACCGCCGCCCGGTGGACTACACCGTGCGCCGGGACTTCCTGGACCGCGTCCAGGCGGGCTGGCTGCCCCCCATCGACGAGACCGGTGCCGCCAAACTGCTCGTCACCACGAGCGCCCTGCGTCTCCGGCGCGACCGGCCGGAGCTGTTCGGCCGGCACGCGCCCGTCGAGGCCTTCGGCCCGGCCGCCGCACACGTGGTGGCCTACGATCGCGGCGGCGCGGTGACCGTGGCCACCCGGCTGCCGGTCGCGCTCGCCCGCACCGGCTGGGGCGACACCACGATCATGCTCGCCGGGCACGACTGGCAGGACGCGCTCACCGGCGCCCGCTTCGACGGCGGCCAGGTGCGCCTGGCCGACTTGCTGTCGCGCTACCCGGTGGCGCTGCTGATCCCCGCATCCGCCGCCGAATCGCCGCCGCATCCGCCGCACCTGTCGCTATCGAGGAGGTCACCCCGTGCCTAAGGACAACACAGCCGTTCAGATCGACGTGTGGGCGCCGGCCGCCGGGACCGTCCAGCTGGTGTCCGCAGACGGCACCGCGCCGATGACCAGCGGCGACGCGGGCTGGTGGCACGGCACCCTGGCGGGCGCCCCCGACGGTGTCGACTACGGCTTCCTGGTGGACGGCACCGGCCCGTTCCCCGACCCGCGGTCCCGCCGCCAGCCGCACGGCGTGCACGATCTCTCCCGCACCTTCGACCCGGCCGCGCACGCCTGGCAGGACGACGGGTGGACCGGCCGCCAGCTGGCCGGCGCCACCATCTACGAGCTGCACATCGGCACCTTCACCCCCGAGGGCACCCTCGAGGCCGCGGCCGGCAGGCTCGACCACCTCGTGTCGCTCGGTGTCGACTTCGTCGAGCTGCTGCCGGTGAACGGTTTCAACGGCACGCACAACTGGGGCTATGACGGCGTGCTTTGGTACGCCGTGCACGAGGGCTACGGCGGCCCGGCGGCCTACCAGCGTTTCGTCGACGCCTGCCACGCGGCCGGCATCGGCGTCATCCAGGACGTCGTGCACAACCACCTGGGCCCCAGCGGCAACTACCTGCCCAATTTCGGCCCCTACCTCAGCGACGCCGAGGGCAACACCTGGGGCGCCTCGGTCAACCTAGACGGCCAGGACTCCGACGAGGTGCGCCGGTACATCATCGACAGCGCGTTGATGTGGCTGCGTGACTACCACGTCGACGGACTGCGCCTGGACGCCGTGCACGCGCTCAAGGACCACTCCGCCGTGCACCTGCTCGAACAGCTCGCCGGTGAGGTCGCGGTGCTCAGCGCCTCCGTCGGGCGCCCGCTCACCCTCATCGCCGAATCCGACCTCAACGACCCGTTGCTCATCACTCCCCGTGAAGCGAACGGCTACGGACTTGACGCTCAGTGGAGCGACGACTTCCACCACGCCGTTCACGTCGCCCTCACCGGTGAGACCGCGGGCTACTACGCCGACTTCGCCCCGCTCGGCGCCCTGGCGAAGGTACTCACCCGCGGCTTCTTCCACGACGGCACCCAATCCACCTTCCGCGGCCGCCACCATGGCCGCCCGGTCGACACCGAACGGATGCCGGCCTGGCGCCTCGTCGTGGCCTCGCAGAATCACGACCAGATCGGCAACCGAGCCATCGGCGACAGGCTCAGCGCCCAGCTCGACACCGGCCAGCTGGGCATCGCCGCCGCACTCACGCTGCTCGGCCCGTTCACCCCGATGCTGTTCATGGGCGAAGAATGGGGCGCACACACTCCGTGGCAGTTCTTCACCTCGCACCCGGAACCCGAACTCGGCCTGGCCACCGCAGAGGGCCGGATCGGCGAGTTCGCCCGCATGGGTTGGGACCCGGCCGTGGTGCCCGACCCCCAGGACCCGGCCACCTTCGAGAGGTCCAAACTGGATTGGTCCGAGCTGCAGCGGGGCGATTCCGGTCGTCTCCTGGCGTTCTACCGTGACCTCGCGAGTCTGCGGCGCCGGCTCGCCGACCTGACCGACCCACGGTTCGCGCGTGTCGCGGTGGCCTTCGACGAAGCGGCTGGCTGGCTGCGGCTGTCCCGCGGCGAGACCGAGATCGTGATCAACCTCTCAACGAGCGCACAGTCCGTGCCGGTCACGGGGCATAGCGTCCTGCTCGCCTTCGCCAACAATGCCGACGCGAGCCTCCGGCTGGACGCCGGTCAAGTGCTGCTGCCGCCGCACTCGGTCGCGGTGCTTGGCTAGCACCACCCGGCAGCGCCACGAGACAGCTCCACCAGACAGCTCCACCAGACGGCTCCACCAGACAGCTCCACGTGCCGGTTCCACTGACCATCGAGGAGGACCAATGGGCCACTTTCTTTCCCCGGAGACGGCGGCCGCGCTGGCCCGGCTGTCGGCGCTGGACGCCGACGCGGCGGCGCCGCCGCTCGAACGGATGCGCGCCATTCGTGCCGTGCTGCACCACCTCGATGCCGACCCCGCCGCCCTGGCGAGCGTGCGCGACGCCCTGGCCGACGGGGCGGGCTGGCCCGAGATCGCGGATGCCGCCGGGCTCAAGCCCACCGCGGCCAAGTGGCGCTGGCAGGGCACCGACGACGACATCGCGGCCCGACTGGATGCCGGCCGCAAGCGCAGCGCGCGGCCCAGCAGCGTTCCGACCGACCTGCCCGGGCACTCGGTGGCCGAGGCGGCTGCACTGCTCGGAGTCAGCGTGCAGGCGGTGTATCTGCAGGTGAGCAGGGGTAAGCTGATCAGCCGCACCGTCGAGCTGGCGGATGGCCGCAGCTATAAACGCGTCTTCCTGCCCGGGGACGCGCTACCCTCGACGACAGAACCCCCCCTCAACAACACCCCCCCCACAACGACAACGCCCACAACGACAGAGCCTTGAGACATCACCCGGCTACCGAAACCCACCCACGGAGTGACCATGACCGATCAGAGCTATGACCCGTTCGACCGCACGTTCCCCCTCGACACCTCGACCACCACGGAACGCCTGCCGATGCCGGGCACCGCACCGGCAACCGAACCGGTAACCGACGGGCCCGGTGGCACTGCGGAATCCTCGACCCCAGCCGCGGCCAAACCCCGCAGCCGCACCCTGCTCTCCGATCTCAGGACCGGACCGGCGCAGCGGGCGGCGCTGGTCGTGCTCGTGGGCATCGCCGTTCTGGCGATCGCCTTCATCATCATGATCTTCGTGAACGTCTCCAACGAGAGCATCATCGCCCTCGCCGTCATCGCCACGCCGATCGCCTCAATGGTGGCGGCGTACTACGCCGTCACCCTGAGCATCCAGCAGGTCACCACCGAGCGCGCCGACAAGGAGAAGGCCCTCGCCAAGCTCGCTGCCGTCGAGGCCGGGGCCCGTGAGACCGAGGTGTGGGCATCCCAGATGGAGTCCGGGCTTCGCGTCGCAGTGGCCAAGCTCGATGGCGCTGGCGTATCCACCGTCGCGGTGACCCGTGCGGCCGGCACTCCGGACGACTTCTTCTAGGCCGAGTGCCAGTCGACGCGTGCCGGTCGACGCGTGCCGGTCAACGCCTTTCGGGGCCGTCAGGTTCCACCGCCGCACGTTCCTCGGCCGCCAGGGCCCGGCCGGCCCGCAGATAGTGACGCATCGGGGCCTGCCGCAGCCGCGTCGGCAATCGGGGATAGACCAGCCGCACGACGCCGATCACGGCGGTGTACCGGCGCTGTCGACCGGTGGACCAGGTCAGGCCGAAGAGCGCTCGTTCGTCCGGCTGCAGGAGCCCCGTCGTGACCAGGCGCGCCAGCGGCATCGCCAGGCGCAGCCAGACCGGTCCGGTTTTCGGGTGCAGTAGTTGCCTGGCCACCGATCGGGTCGTCTCGTCCGTGGACAGCCCGGTCGTCGCGCGGCTCCAGTACGCCGCGAAAGCCGCCCGGTCAGCCGGCCACAGCCCTGGCGGCACCTGCAGTGCCGCGCCCAGCACTCCATAGTCCCGGTAGACGGTCTCGGCGTCGGCATCGGGGAGTGGTCCGTAGACCAGCTCGTGCATGCGGGTCGCGGACTCGTACAGGGTGGCGGCCACCCAGAGCTGCAACTGCGGATCGAAGGCGTTGTACGCCGGTGTGCTGAGGGTCTGCGCACCGTGCACCGGACGATGGGCCAGGGAGACCCGGCGCACGGCCGCGGCCCGGTCGATGGGCGTGCCGCAGGTGACGGCGTACACGTAGGACAGCGTCCCACTCAGGCGGCTCAACGGTCTGGCCGCAAAGTCGCTGTGTCTGGCGACACCGTGCCCGACGGCGGGGTTCGCGAGCTGCAGCAGGATCGCCCGGCCCCCGGCGAGAACCAGAACGCTCTCGGGGGCCAGATGGCGGATGCCCAGTGCCGGACTGGACAGCGCCGGACGGGACAGGGAGGCGGTCGGCATCGTGGAATCCTTTCGACAGGCAGAGCCTACTTCCCCCGCCACCGAGTCCGGTTCGCCGGACGTTCCTGAACCGTTCACATCTTTTGCGGACAGCGATGGAATATCCTGGGGTCCTATGCGCTTGCATATACCTGAGGGCAGCGAATCCACCGCCCCCATCGACTTGAGGAGCACGATGAGCGACATCACCATGACCACCATCCCCGGCTACAAAGCAGGAACCTGGACTATCGACCCCACCCACAGCGTGGTCGGCTTCAGCATCCGTCACATCATGATCAGCAAGGTCAAAGGCACGTTCGAGACCTTCAACGCCACCTTCGTCACCACCGAGAACCCCCTCGAGACCAGTGTCACGGCGTCCGCCGTGGTCGCGTCCATCAACACCAACGAGGCCAACCGCGACGGTCACCTGCGCAACGGCGACTTCTTCGACGCCGAGACCTACCCGACCATCGACTTCGTGTCGACCGGCGTGCGCGTCGTCAAGGGCGACTACCTCGTCGACGGCAACCTCACCATCAAGGGTGTCACCAAGCCCGTCACCTTCGACTTCGAGTTCGGTGGCTTCGGCGGCGACCCCTACGGCAACTACAAGTTCGGCGCAACGGCCACGACCGAGGTCGCCCGCGCAGACTTCGGCCTCTCGTACAACGCGGCCCTCGAGACCGGCGGCATGCTGCTGGGCGACAAGGTCACCATCACCCTCGAACTGCAGGGCGCCCTCCAGGCCTAAGCACTCGGCATCACGCGACGGGGATCCCACCAGTGGGGTCCCCGTTGTGGTGTCTCTGCGTGCAGTTCCTGGGTCAGCCGGCCGCCGCTTCGTCCGGCGTGGGCCTCAGCACCCCGGCGCGTCGCAATACCAGGGCGATGAGCGGATCAAGGGCGAACAGGAAGAACGCAGGGGAACCGACCAGGGTGGCCAGCAGCACGACGGCGAACGCTTGCGCGAGCGCGCTGACGTTGTACACCCTGGCGTTGTGCACCGCGGCGGCGGATGCGCCCTCCCCGAGCCGACGGCGGGGAGAACTGGCGTGGAACCACTGCCAGGTGCTGAAGAGCAGTATCACGAAGAAATTCAGTGGCAACAGTATGCGGCCCAGCAGGAACCGACTGAGTTCGTCGTTGAGGCTCGTCGTGAACGGAACCAGGACCACGCCGAGGAGGCGGAAATTGTTGAGCCAGATGATGGTGGTGTCCACGCGGGGGATGAACTCGAACTGACGTACGTGGATGAGCCACAGCAGGCTGAGCAGCAGAAAGCTGATGACCACGTTCAGGACGCTCGGCACCAACGCGCTGATCTGGTGCAGGAACTCGGCGTTCGACGTCACGACGCCGATGCTGTCCACGGAGACGTTCAGCACCAGCAGCGTCGCGGCTATGGCGAACACGCCGTCCGTGTACGATTCCAGGCGCCGGGTGGACAGAACCGTCCGCCGGGGAGATGCCCCGCCCGCCGGCTTGCCCTGGGGCGCGGGCTCGGGGCTGCTCGACATGCGGGCAGCCTACTCGCCGGTGATCTCCTCGCGCACCCGTCGCAGGTCCTCCATCAGGGCGCCGATCAGGATCCAGTGCTGGGGATGCGGGGTCATGATCATCAGGGGCGCCGTCAGGGCGGGTGGCTCGAACGCCGGAGCCGCGCTAGCCGGCCCCCCGTCCGACGGCACGGTGAGCAACCGCAGATCATGGGCGGCTCGTTCCAGTTCGATGGCGAAGGCCTGCACGGTGGGCTCGAGGTGCAGGGAATCGTCGTAGTGGTCGCGCAGCGCCCTCGTCATACCCAGCGCCCTGGTGACCAGGGGGACCAGGCGGGCGTAGAGGTCGGTGTCGGCGTCGAGAACCTCCCGGTGCCTGGCCTGGCGGGGGTTGAGGGTCAGGCTCTCCTCCGCCTGGCTGATGGCGCGTTCGGCCTTGGCCAGCATCGGCCGGAGCAGTCGCGCCTGGATCATCAGGGTTTCCAGGTCGGCGTACTTCTGCGGACTCAGCAGTGCGGTGGCCACCCGGTCGAAGGTCGCGGCCACCTCCAGCGTGAGCCGGGTCACCGCGTCGTGCGCGGGCGTGAGCAGCACGGGCGGAACGATCAACGCGTTGACAATGACAGCGATCGCGGCGCCCAGGATCGTCTCGATGATGCGGTCCCTGGCATAGGTCGGGGTCGCGGCGCCCAACACGAGCACGAGCATCGCGCTGATCGGAATCTGATTGGCCGATCCCGGGGACAGCTTCAGGGCCCAGGCCAGCAGGATGCAGAGCACGATCGCCGCCAGCACGATCCAGCTGGACTGGCCGAACACCAGCCCGATGGCGAGGGCGACCAGGACCCCGCCCACCACGCCGAGGCTGCGTTCCAGGGCCCGTCCGAGGGACTGGTTGACGCTGGGCTGCACGACGAAGATCGCCGCCATCGCGGCGAAGATGGGCAGTTCGCCGGGCAGGAGCCACATCGAAATGACCCAAGCCAGGACCACGGCGACTGAGGTCTTGAGGGTCTGCAGCAGCGGGATCCGTCTGGACACTCGCAGGTTGGCCGTTATTCGCACTGTCATAGGGTACAAGGCCCGCGGGACCGGCCGGATCACCGGGCGAGGCCCGCGATACTACGGTGCGGGCGGCGCGGTCGGCGGGGCCGGAAGCACCTGCACCGGGCGGCCGAGGAAGCGCGCGTAGTCGTGCAGGGCCCGCTCGGTGCTCGTCTCCGAGTCTGCGGGCTGCGGGGAGAACGGCTCGGGGTGGACCGTGATCGCCCGGGGCTGCCAGTCACGGCGCCAGGTGCCGAAGATGCGTCCACCGCGAACCAGGATGGGGAGGAAGATGCCGTTCTTGCCCGGGACGACCCTGGTCAGATTCTCGGGCTCGATCGCGAAGCTGCGGTCCCGATAGCCGAGCAGGTACTCATCGAAGCCGGGAAGGGCCAGCACGGCGGTCGGACCACGCCCCGGTGCGGCACGGCCAAGCGGGCCCAGGTCGGAGCGCTGAGGGAGCAGATGGCGCACGCCGTCGACGTCGAGCGCGTCGAGCTGTCCTCCCGCAACGGCCAGGGCGGTCTTGGCGTCGGCCATGGTGAGCTGGGACCACCAGGCGAAGTCGGTCAGTGGGGCCGGCCCGTGCCCGGCCAGGTACCGCAGCAGGAATTCGCCGAGTGCCTGGTCGCGTTCCAGCAGCCGGGGCCGGGGGACCCATTCCGACAGCAGGACGAGCATCTGCTGGGAGTCGAGCTGCCGGCCCCAGCAGAGCGTTCCCGACTGGGCCAGGTGCCAGATGAGGTGATAGCCCCGCTGGCCGTCTGTGCTGATCCCGTGGCTCTCCAGCAGCGCCAGGAAGCCTGCCCTGGTGAGCTCCCGTCCGCCGCTCAGCGCATCCTCGACCACGGTGCGGGCGTGTTCGATGGTGGCTTCGTCCAGGCCCAGGTCGCGGCGCCTGGTTGCCGCTCCCGCCCAGAGCCTGGCGGTGGTGAGCCCGAGCATCCAGGCCAGGTCGGGAGCTGGCACCAGGTGCAGGGTTCCCCGCATCGGCCAGGAGCGCACGATCCGGCCGGAATCGATCAGCCCGTCGACGTCGGCGGAGGTGCTTCCGGGTGCCCGCACGGCAACGGCCCATTTCGCCCACCGGAGGTCCTGCGCCTGCACGGCCAGCATCCGGTCCACGACGAGGGCGGGATCGGTGATCGACCCGGTCAGCGCCTGGCTGGCCAGGCGACGCCGGGTGATGTCGGAGCGGGAGGCGCGGGTCATGGAACCGCAGCCTATGACAAGTCAGGGTGACGCGTCAGGGGACCCCTCAGGGTGACCTGTCGGTCTGACGGATCAGGCCAGGTCGTCGTCGGTGCGAGCGCCGAAGACGATCTCGTCCCAGCTGGGCATCGACGCTCGGCCGCGGCGACCGGTCTGACCGGTGCGCGGTTGTCCCGTCGCGGCCTGAGTGGCCCATACATTACGGGTCTCCTCGGGAGGTGCGGCGGCCGGCTCGGCGGTCGGGGTCACCTCGTTCACCAGGCGGATACCGGACTCGGCCGGTGCCCGCTCGGCGCGGCGCGTGTCAGCCACGGACGTGGCGTGCGTTTCGGTCTCCCCGGCGGCCGCCTCGCGTTCGCCGCGGCGGCGGCGCAGCGACTCGAGCAGGTCCGCGGTCTCGCTCAGGCTCTGCGGCGGTTCGGCCGCACGCTTGATGGCGGCCTTGGAGACGGCCTCGGTGGTTCCGGCCGAGCGGGCGTACGGAACCGGATCGTGCAGCGGAGCCGTGTCGTTGAGGATGTCGTCGGCCAGGGACTCCTTGAAAGTGAAGGCGCCGCTGTCGAAGCGGCTCACGTCGGCCAGGCTGGTCTCGGCGCCGACGGCGCGCAGCCGGGGGATGAGGGCACCCTTGAGCTCTCCCTGCTGGGAGAGCGCGATGGCTTCACTGCCGATCGGCGACAGGGTGTTCTTCTTCGGCTCGAAGCCCCACCGGGCGTCATGGTCGATGTCGTCCGCCGTGAAGGCGAGCTTGACGATCCACCCCGCGCCGGGTTCCTTCCAGCTGGCCCAGCGTTCGTTGGACGCACCGAGCGACGCGAGGCGTTCCCGGATGACGCTGCCGAAGTTGGCCTGCTCGTCGATGGGATCGGGATCGATCGCGGTGTGCACTGGCACGCTCAAGGCGCTCGACACGATGTACTCGCGTTCGGCGACCACCGGTCCCTCGAAGCGCTTGACGAAGTCCAGCGACGCACCGGTCACTGCCGCGACGTCCTCCGCGGACATGCCGGAACGAATGTGCGCCTGCACCTCCCTGGGCGACAACTTGGGTCGAACGGACGTATCCGTTTGGGTTTGGCGAAGCCGGGACTGGAGAACCGCATCGATGGGGATCCGAAAACGATCGCCCTCCTCTGACGCTGCAAGCAGCGCGCCGTTCTCGACTCCGATAACTTTCAAATCCTGCATGGCGAAAGCCCTCTCGCGATTACTGATGGCCCAACCCTGCCATGCATAGTGCTCATTTCCGGGGAATACTGCGGGCGTGCCGGAAGTTGCTCCCAATGCCAACCTGAAAGGTTGGTGATTGGTTTGCTATTCCGCACGGATTGTTGCAAACTATGGCCGCCGATTTCGTTTATCGGCGTTAATGAAATGGATGGGTATGGCAACCGATTACGACGCACCGCGAAAGACCGAAGACGACTCAGAGTCGATCGAGGCCCTCAAGGAGCGTGTACCCGACAAGATGTCTGGTGTCGTTGATGTTGACGACTCCGACAACCCCGGTGGCTTCGACCTCCCGGGCGCCGATCTGTCCGACCTCGACCTCGACGTCGTCGTCCTGCCTCCGCAGGCCGACGAGTTCACCTGCGTGGAGTGCTTCCTCGTGAAGCACCGTTCGCAGATGTCGCACGAGACCAAGCTCGGCCCGGTCTGCCTGGAGTGCGACGCCTAAGCGCGCTTAGTTACTTGATGCTGGCCGTCGCGATCCATTGATCGCGGCGGCCATTTTCTGTGGCCGGCGACTGGACACCAGCCAGTACGGCGCCGGATCGGTTGGGTCCGTCAGCGGGATGCGCACCACGGGTGCGATCCAGCCGCGGATCAGCAGCCACGCGCGGGCATCCAGCTTCTGGCCACGTTCGAGCGTGGCGTCCGCTCCCTCGACGGGCACGGCCTCACCGAGCAGGCGCGTCTCGATGCGCGCCCGGCCGGCGGTGAGGACACCGCCGGCCACCGTAACAGTCGGCGACGCCAGTACCAACAGCAGGGCGCTGCCGAGGTAGAGGCCGGCCCCGGTCAGGATCCCCGCCAGCACCGAGATCGGCAGGAAGACCAGGAGGCTCGCGGGGATCACAAGCGCAATGATGATGAAGAGCCACGGGGATGGCCAGAGTTTTTCGCGATAATCAGGCATGGGTCTATTCGACCAGATAACTGCACTACCCTCGACACGTGGCTGAAAGCGTCGAAGTCCTGATTACCGCGTCCGTTCTCCCGACCTACGCCCATCCGGGTGACGCCGGAGCCGACCTGCATGCCTCAGAGGCGCTGGTCCTGGCGGCCGGCGAACGGGCACTCGTCGGAACCGGTGTGTCGATAGCGTTGCCGGACGGATACGCGGCGTTCGTGGTCCCGCGCAGCGGCCTGGCGGTCAAACACGGAATCACCGTCGTGAATTCGCCGGGAACCGTCGACGCCGGCTACCGGGGCGAGGTCAAGGTCTGCCTGATCAACACCGACCCTGTCACGCCGTTCCCCATCAACGTGGGCGATCGCATCGCCCAACTCATTGTTGTGCCGGTGGCGCGGGCGGTCTTCGTGCCCGTCGAACGACTGCCCGGCAGCACGCGGGGGGAGGGTGGCTTCGGCTCGACCGGCATCGCGCCGGGCGCCGCGCCAGACCTCGCCCCCCACACCGAAACGTCCGCCCCGACGGACGCCCACCGAAGCGGAGAAACCCTGTGAGTGACAACGTGAATCCCGACACGCGCTCGACCACCGACGGCCCGGCCGGCACCGAGCTCAACGGAACCGAGCAGCAGGTCCCCGACATGCACGCCAAGTCCGCACCCGTCGACCGAGACGTGGACGGCCCCCTCGACGAGTCGGAAGCGAACCCGGTGCGCCCATACGTCGACCTCGGCGGGGTGAAGATCCTTCCCCGCGAGGGCCTGCACCTTCGGCTCGAGATCGAAGAGGGCAGCAAGCGCGTCGTCGCCATCGGCCTGGACTACGCCGGATCGACCCTTCAGGTGCAGCCCTTCGCTGCACCGCGCTCGAGCGGCCTGTGGCAGGAGATCCGCAGCCAGATCGCCGACCAGATCGCCAAGCAGGGTGGCTCGACCACTCCACGCGAAGGCCCCTTCGGCCCGGAACTCGTCGCCGAGATCCCCGTCGCCGCCGGCCAGGGACCCGCCGGCACCACCCGGCTGGCCCGCTTCATCGGCGTGGACGGCCCGCGCTGGTTCCTGCGCGGCGTTATCGCCGGCGAGGGCGCCATCAACCCCGAAGCCGCAGCACAGATCGAAGACCTGTTCCGCAGCATCGTCGTGGTGCGCGGTTCCGCCCCGATGCCGCCGCGCGACCTCATCCCGCTGCGGATGCCGGCCTCTCCGGCCGGCAAGCCCGAACCCACCGGCGCCTGATTCGTCAGGTGCTCTCACCGAAAGTCACCTGATGACGGATTCCCTTTCCGTGCCAGACCCCGAACCGCGTAAGTCGTCCGACGGCACCAGCAGCACCGACAGCAGCAACAGCGCACCAGAGCCCGCCGGCGCCCTCGCCGACGGCATGGCGGCCGCCGCCCGGCGTGCGGGGTTCAGTCCGGCCGCCGACGGGGAACCCATCAGCGGCCACGCGCTACTGGCGGCCATGGGAGGCATCCGCGGCCTCGTCGAGGCCGTCCTGCCCGGCCTGGTGTTCCTGGTCACCTACACACTGACCCGTGACCTGATTCCCTCCCTGATCGCTCCGGTGCTCATCGGGGTGATCTTCTTCGCGCTCCGGCTGGCGCGCAAGCAGACCGTCACCCAGGCCGTCGGCGGACTCGTCGGCATCGGGCTCAGCGCCGTGCTCGCCCTGCTCACCGGACGCGCCGAAGACTTCTACCTCCCGGGTTTCTGGACCAACGGAGTCTACGGCGCGGCCCTGCTGGTCTCCGCCCTCGTCGGCTGGCCGCTGCTCGGCGTGGCGGTCGGCTTCCTGATGGGGGAGCAGCTCGCCTGGCGGTCCGACCGGTCCAAACGACGGGTCCTGACGATCCTGACGCTCATGTGGGCAGGGCTGTTCATCCTCCGCCTGGCCGTGCAGCTTCCCCTGTACTACTCCGGCAACGTCGAGTGGCTGGGCGCGACCAAACTGCTCATGGGCATCCCGCTGTATGCGCCGCTCCTCGTGGTCTCCTGGCTGATGGTGCGTTCGGTATACGCGGCCACAGCCACCGAACGGCCGGTGTTATAGTTATCTCGACGTCAAGATAGTTTGCAGTAAGGCTACCCTTGCTGGCAGAACCCGGCGTCAGTTGGTCAGGATTGAGGATTGCGGACGGTTTCCCGTCGGTTTCCACGAAGGAGAGGGCATCGTGTCTGCTGTTAATAGTTTTGGAGCTCGGGACACCCTGCGCGTCGGTTCGACGGACTACGAAGTCTTTCGCCTGGACGCCGTCAAGGGATTCGAGAAGCTGCCGTTCAGCCTCAAGGTGCTGCTGGAGAACCTCCTCCGCACCGAAGACGGCGCCAACATCACCGCGGATCACATTCGCGCACTGGGCGCGTGGGTTCCCACCGCCGATCCCGACACCGAGATCCAGTTCACTCCCGCTCGCGTGATCATGCAAGACTTCACCGGCGTGCCGTGCATCGTCGACCTCGCCACCATGCGTGAGGCCGTCGCCGACCTCGGCGGCGACCCCAACAAGATCAACCCGCTCGCCCCGGCAGAACTCGTCATCGACCACTCGGTCGTCGCCGACCTGTTCGGCAGCGAGAACGCCCTCGAGCGCAACGTCGAGATCGAGTACGAGCGCAACGGTGAGCGCTACCAGTTCCTCCGCTGGGGCCAGACCGCGTTCGACGACTTTAAGGTCGTCCCGCCGGGAACCGGAATCGTGCACCAGGTCAACATCGAGTACCTGGCGCGGGTCACCTTCACCCGCGAGGTAAACGGCATCCTTCGCGCCTACCCGGACACCTGCGTCGGCACCGACTCGCACACCACCATGGTCAACGGCCTCGGCGTTCTCGGCTGGGGTGTAGGCGGTATCGAAGCCGAGGCCGCCATGCTCGGCCAGCCCGTGTCGATGCTCATCCCCAAGGTCGTCGGCTTCAAGCTCAACGGCTCCATCCCCACCGGCGTCACGGCAACGGATGTTGTGCTCACCATCACCCAGATCCTCCGCAAGCACGGCGTGGTCGGCAAATTCGTCGAATTCTACGGCGAGGGCGTCGCCCAGGTCCCGCTGGCCAACCGCGCCACCATCGGCAACATGAGCCCCGAGTTCGGCTCGACGGCGGCCATGTTCCCGATCGACGACGTCACCCTCGGATACTTGCGCCTCACCGGCCGCAGCGAGGACCAGGTCGCGCTCGTCGAGGCGTACTCGAAACTGCAGGGCCTGTGGCACGACCCCGCCCAGGAGCCCAACTTCAGTGAGTACCTGGAGCTGGACCTCGGCACCGTCGTGCCGTCGATCGCCGGGCCCAAGCGCCCGCAGGACCGGGTCGAGCTCAGCAACGCCAAGACCCAGTTCGAAATCGACCTGCAGAATTACGCCACTCACGACCTGTCTATGGTGGACGCGGCCGTCGAGGCGTCCTTCCCGGCGTCTGACCCGATCGGTTTCACCGCGCAGGACGAACAGAGCGCGCACCAGATCTCCCACCAGCACGTGAGCCACGCTCCCGTCTCGGTGTCGAGCCCGGTGCCGATCACCACGGCTGACGGCGCCAGCTACACGCTCGATCACGGCGCAGTGGCCGTTGCAGCCATCACCTCCTGCACCAACACCTCGAACCCCTCCGTCATGCTCGCCGCCGGCCTGCTGGCACGGAATGCCGTGAAGAAGGGCCTGAAGTCCAAGCCCTGGGTCAAGACCACCCTGGCGCCCGGCTCGAAGGTCGTCACGGACTACTACGCGAAGGCCGGCCTCACCGATGACCTCGAGGCCCTCGGTTTCTACACCGTCGGCTACGGCTGCACGGTCTGCATCGGCAACACCGGTCCGCTTATCGACGAGGTTTCGGCCGCGATCAACGACAACGACCTCGCGGTCACCGCGGTGCTCTCCGGTAACCGCAACTTCGAGGGCCGGATCAGCCCGGACGTGAAGATGAACTACCTGGCCAGCCCTCCGCTGGTGATCGCGTACGCCCTGGCCGGCTCGATGAACTTCGACTTCGACACGGATTCCCTCGGCAAGGACACCGAAGGCAACGATGTCTTCCTCAAGGACATCTGGCCGGACTCCGCCGAGGTGCAGTCCACTATTGACAGCTCGATCGACACGGCCATGTTCACCAAAGAATACGGCGAGGTCTTCGAAGGCGACGAGCGCTGGCGTGCACTGCCGACGCCGGACAGCGAGGTCTTCGAGTGGGACCCCAAGTCCACCTATGTACGGAAGCCCCCGTACTTCGACGGCATGACGCTGGAGACCACGCCGGTCTCCGACATCGTCGACGCCAGGGTCCTCGCCAAGCTCGGCGACTCGGTCACCACCGACCACATCAGCCCGGCCGGCAACATCAAGGCCGACAGCCCGGCCGGTGCGTACCTGATGGAGCACGGCGTCGACCGCACGGACTTCAACTCCTACGGTTCGCGCCGGGGAAACCACGAGATCATGATCCGGGGCACATTCGCCAACATCCGGCTGCGCAACCAGCTGCTGGACGGCGTTGAGGGTGGCTACACCCGCGACTTCACCAAGCCGGATGCGCCGCAGTCGTTCATCTACGACGCCAGCCAGAACTATCAGGCCGCCGGCACTCCGCTGGTGATCTTCGGTGGCAAGGAGTACGGCTCCGGCTCGTCACGAGACTGGGCCGCCAAGGGCACCAGCCTGCTGGGGGTCAAGGCCGTCATCACCGAGAGTTTCGAGCGCATCCACCGCTCGAACCTGATCGGTATGGGCGTGGTCCCGTTGCAGTTCCCGGCCGGTGAATCCTGGTCGACCCTGGGCCTGGACGGCACCGAAAGCGTGTCGATCAGCGGCCTGGAAGAACTCAACGCCGGCAGCACCCCGAAGACTGTGCACGTCGTCGCAACGCCGACGGCGCACTCGGCCGCGGGCAAGCCCGTCGTCGAGTTCGACGCCGTGGTGCGCATCGACACCCCGGGCGAGGCCGACTACTACCGCAACGGCGGCATCCTGCAGTACGTGCTGCGCTCCCTGGTCGGATAGCTTCACAGACTGGCAAGACAGCTGGCGCGTAGACTCGGTTCATTCGATCTGCGCGCCAGTTCATTCTCTCCACGTGACGCGAAGCACTCAGAACGCGAAAGGTAGTGCCCATGACCCTTCTGGAGACGATCCACGGTCCCCGGGACCTCGACGGTCTCACGAAGGACCAGCTGGAAGAGCTGGCGGCGGAGGTCCGTGCCTTCCTGGTGGCGGAGATCTCGAAGACCGGTGGGCACCTGGGCCCCAACCTCGGCGTGGTCGAAATGACCATTGCCATCCACCGGATCTTCGATTCGCCGCGGGACGCCATCGTCTTCGACACCGGCCACCAGTCCTACGTGCACAAGATGCTCACCGGGCGGCAGGACTTCAGCCGGCTGCGCCAGTCCGACGGCCTGGCCGGCTACCCGCAGCGCAGCGAATCCGAGCACGATATCGTCGAGAGCTCGCACGCCTCCAGCTCGCTGTCCTGGGCCGACGGGATCTCCCGGGCCTTTGAGATGACCGGTCAGAGCGACCGTCACGTCATCGCCGTCGTCGGCGACGGCTCGCTCACCGGCGGCATGACCTGGGAAGCGCTCAACAACATCAGCGACGACAACAATCGCCGCCTGATCATTGTGATCAACGACAACGGCCGCTCGTACGCACCCACCATCGGCGGCATGGCGAGGTTCCTCAACACGGTGCGACTGCGCCGCAGCTACCGGGCCGCCTACCTCTCCAGCCGGGAGGCCTTCGACCACATGGGCGCGCCGGCCCGCGCCATCTTCCGCGGTGTGCGGGGCGGCCTGCACGGCTTCCTCAGCCGGTTCTCCAACAACGAGGCGCTGTACTCCAACCTCGACATCAAGTACATCGGCCCGGTCGACGGCCACGACATGGAGGCCATGCTCGAGGCGCTGCGCCAGGCCAAGGACTACGGGTCTCCCGTGATCGTGCACACCATCACCCAGAAGGGCAAGGGCTACGACCCCGCAGTGCAGGACGTCGCCGACCAGTTCCACGCCGTCGGTGTCATCGACCCCGAGACCGGTGAACCCACCGAATCCGCGGGAGCCCCGTCCTGGACCTCGGTCTTCGCGGACGAACTGCTGAGCCTGGCCACCGACAACCCCAAGCTGGTGGCGATCACCGCGGCCATGCTGCGGCCCACCGGCCTGCACAAGATGGCCGAATGGTTCCCCGAGCGGGTGCACGACGTCGGCATCGCCGAACAGCACGCGGTGACCAGCGCCGCCGGGCTCGCGTTCGGTGGTCTGCACCCCGTCGTCGCCCTCTACGCCACCTTCATCAACCGGGCATTCGACCAGGTCCTGATGGATGTCGCCCTGCACCGGGCCGGCGTCACGTTCGTGCTGGACCGGGCCGGGGTCACGGGGCCGGACGGCCCCAGCCACCACGGCATGTGGGATCTCGCGATCCTGCAGGTCATCCCGCACATTCGGCTCGCCGCACCGCGGGACTCCACCCGCCTGCGTGAAGAACTCGCCGAGGCTGTCCTCGTCGATGACGCCCCCACCGTGCTGCGATTCCCCAAGGGCAGCACCGGTGTCGAATTCGACGCCCTGGAGCGTCTGTCCGACGGCGTCGACGTGCTCCTGCGCAGCAGCCAGCAGGACGTGCTGATCGTCACAGTCGGTCCGATGGCCGGCATGGGCCTCGAGGTCGCGGAACGGCTCGCCGCCCAGGGCATCGGCGCGACGGTCGTCGATCCGCGCTGGGTGGTCCCGGTGCCCAAAAGCATCATCGAGCTCGCCGCCCAGCACCGCATCGTGGTGAGCATCGAGGATGGTATCCGGGTGGGTGGCATCGGCACCCGCATCCGCCAGGACCTGCGCGAGGCCGGCGTCGACACCGCCGTCACAGAGCTGGGCCTGCCCGACGAGTTCCTCGACCACGGCACCCGCGCCGAGATCCTCGAACGGGTCGGCCTGACGCCGCAGCACATCGCCCGCGACGTCGTCGCGATGGTCCTCGGCAGTAAGCTGCCGCACGCCCGCGCCCTGCCGGCCGACGCCGGCCGCACCAAAACAGTTCGCACCGAAACCGGCCGCGCTGAAATTGGCAGCACTGAAACAGGCCGCACTGAGACAGGCAGCACTGAGACAGGCAGCGTTCCCCTGCAGCGCGCGCCCCGCGACTAACCGGCACCGGTCAGCCCAGGCGCTTGACTTAGAGTGCACTCTTGGTTTTAGGGTTTCAGCATGACCCCACACGACGAACGGCTTTCGATCTCGGAGGTCGCCGAACGCACCGGATTGAGCGCCCATACGCTGCGGTACTACGAGCGCGCGGGACTGATGCTTGCGCCCATCCACCGGGAGTCATCCACCCACCGGGCCTACTCGGTGCGGGACGTGACCTGGATCATCTTCCTGACCCGGTTGCGCAGCACCGCCCTGCCGATCGCGCAGGTGAGGGAGTACGCCGACCTCGCCCGGCGCGGCGAGGACACCACACCTGACCGTCTCGAGCTGCTGCAACGGCACCGCATCGCCGTCGTGGCGCAGCTCGCCGACATGCAGGCGAGCCTCGCCGCCATCGACCACAAGATCTCCCTCTACCTACGAAAGGACCACCGCATGAAGAACATCACACTGGGTGCCGACTCACCCCTCGAGGTCGGCCGGCTCGGACTCGGCTGCATGGGCATGTCCGCGTTCTATTCCGGCGCCGGCACAGACGATGCCGCGTCGATCCGCACCATCCACCGGGCCATCGACCTCGGTGTCACCCTCTTCGACACCGCCGAAATCTACGGCCCGTACGTCAACGAGGAGCTCCTCGGCCGGGCCCTGGCTGGCCGCCGCGACGACGTGGTCATCGCCACGAAGTTCGGCACCATCCAGCACCGCACCGACGGCTCCAGGGGGCTGGACGGCAGCCCGGAGAACGTGCGCCTGTCGGTCCTCGGGTCGCTGGCCCGTCTCGGCACCGACCACATCGACTTGTACTACCAGCACCGGATGGATCCGGGCGTGCCCATCGAAGACACGGTCGGTGCCCTCGCCGAGCTCATCAGCGAGGGCCTGATCGGCCACTACGGCCTGTCGGAAGCCGCGCCGGACACCATCAGGCGTGCGCATGCCGTTCACCCCGTCACGGCGTTGCAGACCGAGTACTCGCTGTGGAGCCGGGAGCCTGAAACGGAGCTGCTGCCCCTGGTGCGCGAGCTCGGGATCGGCTTCGTGCCGTACTCGCCGCTCGGCCGGGGCTTTCTGACCGGGGCCATCCGCTCGCTCGACCAGCTCGACGAGGGCGACTTCCGGCGCGACAATCCCCGGTTCGCCGGCGCCAACCTCGCCGCCAACATCCGCATCGTCGAGCAGGTCGACGCCGTCGCCACGGAACTGGATGCGACGCCGGCCCAGGTGGCCCTGGCCTGGCTGCTCGCCCAGGGGAGCGACATCGCACCGATCCCCGGCACCAAGCGGGTCGATCGGCTCGAGGAGAATGTCGCGGCGGATGCGCTGGTGCTCAGCGAGACCCAGCTCGCGACCCTGTCCGCGATCGACGCGCCCGTCGGTGACCGTTATGCCGACATGACCCCGCTGAACCGGTAGTAGCTGAACCGGTAGGCGCCGAACCGGTAGGCGCCGCACCGGTACCCACCGAAACGGAACCCACCCAGGATCTGTTGCCGAAACGGACAATTGTGGCCGGCACACCGGCCACAATTGTCCGCACGGGCAACAGTTGCGTTCCCCGGCCCCTTAGCTCAGCACGGAGGTGCTGTCGGCAGGCGCCGCGGAGCCAACCCCACGCACCATCGGGGTGTGGAAGGTGCCGCCGAAAACTCGCTCGCTGGCGCCGACCCTGTCGAGGTACGGGGTGATGCCGCCCATCTGGAACGGCCAGCCCGCGCCGAGGAGCATGCACAAGTCGATGTCTTCCGGCGCGTGCACCACGTCGTCATCGAGCATCCGCTTGATCTCATCGGCCAGGCCGTCCTCCACCCTGCGCAGGATCTGCTCCGCTGTGACCGGCGTCGTGCCGCCCGCCACGATCTTCACGGCGCCCTTGTCGAAGCCGGTGATCTTGCCGCTCGAGTTGCGGTCGAGGATCTTGCCGTGCTCGGCCAGCCGGTGCAGGTTGGTGCTCTCGAAGAACCGGTCGGGGAATGCGGCGTGGTGGGTGTCCAGCACGTGCGCGCCGACCTTGAGGCCGACAAGCTCGAGCAGTTCGAACGGTGTCATCGGCAGGCCGAACGACGCCAGGGCGCCGTTGACGACCTCGAACGGGGTGCCGGTGTCGACGGCGTGCATGGCCTCGCCGAGCAGCTTGGCCAGCACCCGGTTGACCACGAAGCCGGGGGTGTCGCGGGTGATGACGGCGTTCTTGCGCAGCTTGGCTGCGATCACCATCGCGGTCGAGAGGGTGGCCTCGTCGGTCGCGGGGGTGTTCACGACCTCGATGAGCGGCATCACGGCGACGGGGTTGAAGAAGTGGAAACCGACCAGCCGCTCGGGGTGGGTCAGCTTCGCGCCGATCTGTTCCACCGACAGCGACGAGGTGTTGGTGGCCAGCACGGCGGTGGGGGAGATGTGCTTCTCGATCTCGGCGAAGACGTCCTGTTTCACACCGAGCTCCTCGAAGACCGCTTCGATGACCCAATCGGCGTCGGCGAAGTCGGCCTTGTCGGTGGTGCCTGTCACCAGGGCACGCAGCCGGTTCGCTTCGTCGGAGCTGATCCGGCCCTTGTCCTGCAGGGTCTGGATCTCATCGTGGATGTACGCCACGCCCTTGTCGACCCTGGCCTGGTCGAGGTCGGTGATGACCACTGGTACCCGCAACCGCCTTACGAACAGCAAGGCGAACTGGCTGGCCATCAGCCCGGCGCCGATGACGCCGACCTTGCCGATGGGACGGGCGAGGGCCTTGTCCGGTGCTCCCGCCGGGCGTTTGGCGCGTTTCTGCACCAGGTTGAACGAGTAGATGCTCGCGGGCAGCTGGTCGCCGCAGATCAGGTCGGCGAGGACCTCGTCTTCCCTGGCGAACGCTTCGGCCTTGGTCCCGGTGCGGGCCGCCTTGATCAGGTCCAGCGCGGCGTACGGCGACGCGGCGACGGTGCCGATGCGGGACTCGAGCATCTTGCGGGCGATGCCGACGGCGGCATCCCACTTGACCAGGCGCTCGATCTTGCCGGGCGCGTTGGGCCGGCTCACGGTGATGCTGCCGGCGATGACGCCGTCGGCCCACCGGATCGACTCCTCCAGGAAGCTCACCGACCTGAACATGGTGTCGGCGATGCCCAGCTTGAGCGCATCAGCACCGGTCAGGGTGCGGTTGTTCTTCAGCGGGTTCTCGACGATCACCTTGAGCGCGTTCTCGATGCCGATCAGGTTGGGCAGCAGGTAGGACCCGCCCCAGCCGGGGATCAGGCCGAGGAAGACTTCGGGCAGCGCGATGGCCGCTACGGTCTCGTCGACCGTGCGGTAATCGGCGTTCAGGGCCACCTCGAGGCCGCCGCCCAGGGCGAGGCCGTTGATGAACACGAACGACGGCACCCCCAGGGTGCTCAGCTTGCCCAGGGCGAAGTGACCGAGCTGGGCGAGCAGCTTGCCCACCTCGCGGGAGGGGATCTCGCCGACCTTGCTGAGGTCGGCCCCGGCCGCGAGGATGAACGGCTTACCCGTCACGGCCACGCCGTGGATTTCGCCTCGTCCGGCGCGAGCGGTGAGTTCGTCCAGAACGGCGCTGAACTCCAGGAGCGTGACGGGTCCGAGGGTATTGGGCCGGGTGTGGTCCCGCCCGTTATCGAGCGTCAGGAGGGCCAGGGTGCGTCCGCCGGACAGCGGGATATCCCGAACGAGCGAGTGGGTGACCACTTCGTCGCCGGACACCACGACGAGCGGCGAGAAGTCCAGGGTGGCGTAATCGATCGGGGTGTTGGTCTTGTCGGTCATCGCTTGGCTGCCTTCTTGTTGAAGTGCGGGTTCTCCCAAATCACGGTGCCACCCTGGCCGAGGCCGATGCACATGGCGGTGATGCCGTAACGCACCTCGGGGTGTTCGGCGAACTGGCTGGCGAGCTGGTTCATCAGGCGTACGCCCGACGACGCGAGCGGATGGCCGATGGCGATGGCTCCGCCGTACTCATTGACGCGAGGATCGTCGTCGTCGATGCCGAAGTGGTCCAGGAAGGAGATCACCTGCACCGCGAACGCCTCGTTGAGCTCGAAGAGGCCGATGTCGGTGATCGACAGGCCGGCTTTGCGCAGCGCCTTCTCGGTCGAGGGCACGGGCCCCAGGCCCATCACCTCTGGTTCGACACCGGCGAAGGCGAAGCTCACGAGCTTCATCTTCACGCTGAGGCCGAGCTCCTTGGCGGTGGCGCCGCTGGCCAGGAGGCAGGCGGTGGCACCGTCGTTCAAGCCGGACGCGTTGCCGGCCGTGATGCGGCCATGCGGACGGAACGGCGTTTTCAGGCCGGCGAGGCCCTCGAGGGTGGTCTCGGGGCGCGGCGCTTCGTCCCGGGTTGCCAAGCCCCAGCCGGCGGCGCTGCGGGTGGCGACGGACACCAGGTCCGGCTGGATCTTGCCGGCCTGGTACGCGGCCGCGACCTTCTGCTGGCTGCGCAGGGCATACCGGTCTGAGCGGTCCTTGGTGTACTCGGGGAACCGGTCGTGGATGCGTTCTGCCGTCGCGCCCATGTTGAGGGCATCCTCGCTGACCAGGCGTTCGCTGAGGAAGCGGGGGTTCGGGTCGACCCCGGCACCCATCGGGTGGCGACCCATGTGTTCGACACCGCCGGCGATGGCGAGATCGTAAGCGCCGAAGCCGATCGCCGCTCCCATGGTGGTGACCGAGGTCATCGCCCCCGCGCACATGCGGTCGATGGCGAAGCCCGGCACGGTGACGGGCAGGCCGGCCAGCAGGGCCGCCGTGCGGCCGAGGGTCAGCCCCTGGTCGCCGGCCTGGGTGGTCGCCGCGATGGCGACATCATCGATGCGTTCGCCAGGCACCGTCGGGTTGCGCTCCATCAATCCGGTGATCGCCTTGACGACCAGGTCGTCGGCCCGGGTATTCCAGTACATACCCTTCTCGCCGGCACGACCGAACGGGGTACGAACCCCGTCCACGAAGACGACTTCAGTTCTCTCGGCCACTTTGCCTCCATCACTCAAAACAGGTATCGCACGATCCTAGGGTGACGGATTAACCGGTGTGAATCCTTTGACTGTTCCTACGAATCAGCGTCCGAGGACATGGACGCGCTTTGGTGGACTTCCACAAAGACATCAGCGATTAGTTGTGCGGTGGCCTCAATCTGCCAGGTTCGCGCGCCGAGCTCGGCGAGGGCCTCGCCGACGGCATCGGCACCGGCAGGCTCCGGCGGCTGCCACGCCACCCGGCGCAGGTGGTCGGGCGTGAGCAGATTCTCCAACGGGACAGCGAGCTCCTCAGAGACGGCCGTCAGGGCAGCCCTGGCGGCCTTGTACCGCAGGTCCGCGTCGGGATTGCGGTCCGCCCAGGCGCGGGGTGGCGGCAGTGCGTCGCCGTTCGCCTTCACGGAGGGCAGGTCGACACTGGCGAGGCCCCGCAGCATGGCCTTCCACCATCTGTCGAGTTCGGTTCTGCTGGCGCGGCCGTTGAATTCGCGCAGCTCGGCGAGAGCGTTCCGGTTGGCGGGCAGCAGGCGCGCCGCGGCTACGAGAGACGCGTCGGGAACCAACCGGCCGGGGGAGACGTCTAGCTCCTGGGCGAGGGCATCCCTGGCCACCCAGAGCTCGCGGGCCACGGCCAGGTTGCGCTGGCCACGCACAGCATGCAGGCCGGACAGTCGGCGCCACGGCTCCGCGCGGGCCGGCTTTGCTTGCTTGGCAAGCACGGCGGCGAATTCCTGGTCGGCGATCCCGGTCTTGCCGGATTCCACGAGCAGGTCGACCATGCTGTCGCGCAGGTCCGGGAGCAGCTCCACATCCAGGGCCGCGTACACCAGCCAACTCTCGGGCAGTGGACGGGTCGACCAATTGGCCGCGGAGTGTTCCTTGGCGAGGTGGATACCGAGGAGTTCCTCGACCACGGTGCCGAGCCCCACGCGGGGCAGGCCGAGCAGGCGTGCCGCGAGTTCGGTGTCGAAGATCCGGGCGGGGTCCAGGCCGACCTCACGGAGGCAGGCGAGATCCTGGCTCGCTGCGTGCAGGATCCATTCCTCGTCGGCGAGAGCGACATTGAGTTCGCTGAAGTCGCCGATAGCCGGTGGATCGAACAGGAAGGTGCCCGCCTCCCGGCGGTAGATCTGGATCAGGTAGGCACGCTGGGAGTAGGTGAAACCTGATGCGCGTTCCGCGTCGATGCCGATCGGCCCGGTTCCGGAGGAGAGCACGGCGAGTGCCGCGAGATAGGCCGCGCGAGAGTCGACGACCTGGTGTGTGACCACGGGTCGTTCAACCACGGGATGCACGGTGTGCCGAGAGATACGCGACACCCGAAAGATTCGGTGCCGTGGTGTTCACAGCTCCAGGGTTCATCCCCAGGCCGATGTTCGGGCCGGTGTCGGTTCCGACTGTATTTCCTGCCATGACGTTCATTCCTGCGGTCTCCCTGCCGGCGCGCTGAGCGCCGGGCGCATCGAGGCCGGCGAAATCAAGACCGGCCGTTTCCCTGCCGGCGGACTCGCGGCCGCCGGCGGCCACTCCCAGCGTATGCAATCCCGGGTTCGTTCGCAGAACTGCGCTCTGTTGCGGTCCGATCTGGTCCAGCGGGCCGAGCGTGATTCCCGACGTGCCCTGTCCCGACGTGCCCTGTCCCGACGTGCCCTGTCCCGACCTGCCGTGCCCCGAAGCGCTCGGTCCCGGCGCGCCCGGTCCGGAGGCGCCGGGTTCGTCGGCGCCGGGACCGTCGGCGCCGGGTTCGTCGGCGCCGGAGGGATGCCCGTGCCGAGCGGAGGAGGCGTCATTGGGAAGGCCGTGACGGCGCGGGGCGGGCTGCTCACTGGCGGGCGGGAGGCCGGCGAGCATGCACAGCAGCTCTCCCCACCCCTCCACGTGCGCGGCGAGGTCGTTGTCCAGCGGGCTCCACGACGCGCGCAACTCAATCTGGGCGCCGTCGCCCTGGGAGGCGAGCTCGCCGAAGCCCGAGGAGAGGATCTTGGTGGCGGTGCCGGAGGCGGCGGTGTAGTTCGCGCCGCGAGCGTCCAGGGCGTCCACTAACCAGGCCCACGCGACCTCGGCGAGAAACGGATCGACTCCGATGTCGGTCTCGAGCGGAGCCTGGGCGAAGCAGACGACGCGGAACGGCCCTCCCCAACTTTCGGGTTCGTCGGGGTCGTAGAGCAAAATGAAGCGTCCGGTGCCGAAGTCGGAGTCGCTGCCGTGCCGCACCGGCGTGACATCGGCAGAGAGTGCGACGGCGTACGGCGCGAGGTTTCCGGGCGCCGAGATCTCGGTGACGACCAGCTCCGGGCGCGGGCTGGAAGAACGGATAGCGTCGAGCGCCGCGGCAAACTGCGCAGGGCGGTGGGGCTGATCCTCTGAATCGGGCACGTCTGCAGACTAGAGTTTTTTCCGTGCGCTGGTGCGAGGCACGCCGAACAGCACGGAGGTAGGCATGACAGGGATCGGTGCTCGAACTCAATCCACGCATGGCCTGGCTTCTGCCGGGCTGGTGATTGCCGGCGGCGTCGTTGCGGTGAGCGCCGCCGCAGCGTTGGCGGTCGGTGTGCTGGCCGGCGTTATGGCGCGCCGCATCGTGACCCCGCCCACGAAACGTGCCGACGACACCAGGGTGTTCGACGTCGACCTCGACGCCGGCACCATCACCCTCGAGGCGACGAAGGATGCGGTGCTTCCCGGTGACTACAGCTTCTGGTTCGCCGGCGACTCCGGTCACGCGCGGCTGGGCGTCATCGAAGGGCGCACGGTGACGACGGTGACCCGCCGCATCCTGACCGTGGACTTCGGGAACCTCGGCGCCGCGACCAGGGGCCGTCTGGGCGGCTACTCCTTCCTCGGCCCCTGGGACCTCGGGCTCGAGTTCTCCAACGTGACGGTGCCGACCGAGCTGGGAGACGCACCGGCCTGGCTGATCCCCGCGGCAGAACCCTCCGGGCGCTGGGTGATCCAGGTGCACGGCCGCGGGGTCCGTCGGCACGAGACGCTGCGGGCCGTTCCGGTTTTCAACGCCGCTGGCTACTCGTGCCTGCTGGTGTCTTACCGCAACGACGGTGAAGCGCCGCCGAGCGCCGACGGGCGGTTCGGGCTCGGCGACACCGAGTGGCGGGACGTTGAGGCCGCCATCGACTTCGCCGTGGGCCAGGGAGCCACCCAGATCGTGCTGATGGGTTGGTCGATGGGCGGGGCGATCGCCCTGCAGGCGGCGACCCGCGCCAGGCACGACGGTCGGGTCACCGGCATCGTGCTCGATTCACCCGTGATCGACTGGGCGGATGTCGTGGCCTACCAGGCGCTCATGCTCCGGCTTCCGCGGGCGGTGGTGCGCGGCGCGCTGGTGGTGATGGGGCGCCGCTGGGGACGGATGGTGACGGGGCTGCATCTGCCTATCGACTTCCCCCGACTGGACTTCGTGTCCCGGGCGAGCGACCTGAGCCTGCCGATTCTCATCCTGCACAGCGACGACGACGGCTACGTGCCGTCGGCGCCGTCCAGGGCCCTCGCCGAGAAGCGCCCCGACATCGTCACCCTGGTGCCGTTCTCGGTGGCCAGGCACACCAAGCTGTGGAACTACGATCCGGCCGCCTGGAACGCGGCCATCCTCGGCTGGCTCGGCACGCTCGGGTCGTGCCACCCCGCGGTGACGGCGGCCCGTGACACGGGCGACAGGCAGGCTGCGCCCGGCAAGCCAGGAACCTAGCCCAGGGCGGCCTGCCGTTCGCGCAGCTGGCGCTTGGTGCGACCCAGCATGGCGGTCATGCCGCGCAGCCGCAGCGGCGAGACAGCCTGGGTGAGGCCGATCGACTGGGGGTAATCATCCGGAACGGCCAGGACGTCGTCGACGCTGAGGCCGTCCAGGCCCTGCGCGAGGATCGAGGCGAAGCCCCGGGTGGTGGGGGACTCCGCCGGCGCCGTGGCGTACAGGTGCACGGCGCGGTCGTCGTCCACTTCCACGAAGATGAACACCGGCGACTGGCATTCTACAACCCGTTCGAAGAGGTCGGGGTGATCGCGGTATTTCTCGGGAAGCTCGGGGAGTTCGTTGGAGAACTCCAACAGAAGCATTAGGCGATCCGGCTGTTCGAGTGCCAGGAAGTCCTCGCGGATCTCGGCGAGCTGGCTGGGAAGGTCGATCGTGCTCATCGGTGCGCCGGTGCGGTTCCGGGGGCGGTGCCCTGCACGATCGGGACCCGCACAGCGCTGCCCCACTCGGTCCACGAGCCGTCGTAGTTGCGCACGTTCTCAAGTCCGAGCAGGTGGGTCAGCACGAACCAGGTGTGGCTGGATCGCTCGCCGATGCGGCAGTAGGCGATCACGGGCTCGTCGCCGGTGAGCCCGGCCTCGTCGCGGTAGATGGCGTCGAGCTCGGCACGGGGCCGGAAGGTGGCGTCCTCGGCTGCGGCGCGGGCCCACGGCACCGACACCGCCGACGGGATGTGGCCGGCCCGCAGGGATCCCTCCTCGGGATAGGCGGGAGCGGTGGTGCGTTCGCCGCTGTATTCCTCCGGCGAGCGCACGTCGATGAGCGGATGCCCGAGGTGGGCGAGAACGTCGTCCTTGAACGCGCGGATGGGGCCGTCTGCCCGCTCCACGACGGGGTACCGGGCCGGTTCGGCGGACTCGCGGTTGGTGGTCAGCTCGCGGCCCTCGGCAATCCACTTCTGGCGGCCGCCGTCGAGCAGTCGCACATCGTCGTGGCCGAACAGGGTGAACACCCAGAGGGCGTATGCCGCCCACCAGTTGCTTTTGTCGCCGTAGATCACCACGGTGCTGTCACGGCTGATGCCCTTGCGGCCGAGCAAGGCGGCGAAGGCGGCCCCGTCGATGTAGTCGCGCTCGACGGGGTCGTTGAGGTCGGTGTGCCAGTCGATCTTGACGGCACCGGGGATGTGGCCGGTTTCATACAGGATCACGTCTTCGTCGGATTCGACGACGACCAGGCCGGGGTCGCCGAGGTGGGCCTGCAACCAGTCGGTGGACACCAGGCGTTCGGGATGCGCGTACGCCGCGAACGTGGCGGAGGGATCTGTTTCGATTGTCATGGTTTCCTCCCGGAGGGCTCGTGAACCTGGACGACGGCGCGGCCCTGGTGTGCGTGCATTTAGGCTGGTGGACAACCTGCGCGCAGGTTTCCAAGGTACAAGGCAGAACCCCCCACCTAAATTCCACCAGGATGTCGGGGACAGACAGGAACCGGATGTCAATCATGGTCAGTGCGACCCGAAAGCTGCCCCTTCGACTCGTCGACAGGTCGCCATCCATTACCGGTGCGGAGATAGTCTCTGAACTCGTCCCGCCGCCGCAATTCGAACACGCCTCGTTCGAGTCCTACCGGCCAGACCTCGCCTACCCGTCCCAGGTCGAGGCCGTGGAACGGCTCAACGCCTTCGCGGCCTGGCGGGCCCGGCCGGGCGGGTTCTTCTCCCGCACCCGCAAGGCCAAGGCCGAGTTCCCCGGCATCTACCTCGACGGCGGATTCGGCGTGGGCAAGACCCACCTGCTGGCGGCGCTCTGGCACGGAGCACCCGGTCCCAAGTACTTCGGCACCTTCATCGAGTACACGGCGCTGGTCGGCGCTCTCGGGTATGCCGACACCGTGACCCAGCTCTCCGGCGCGAAGCTCATCTGCATCGACGAGTTCGAGCTCGACGATCCGGGGGACACCATGCTGATGACCAGGCTGCTGGGCGAGCTGATCGCGTCGGGCACCCGGGTCGCAGCCACCTCCAACACCCCGCCGAACTCGCTCGGCGAGGGCCGGTTCGCGGCCGTGGACTTCCTGCGGGAGATCCAGGCCATGTCCGCGAACTTCGAAACCGTGCGCATCGACGGACTCGACTACCGCCGCCGGGATGCGTCCGGGCATGCCGAGACCGTTGTGCCCGAGGAATTCGACCGTCTGAACGAGGCACTCATTGAGCGCGGCTCCCGGGTGAGCTGCGACGACTTCGGGGCGCTGATGAAGCATCTCAGCACTGTGCATCCGTCGAAGTACATCAAGATGATCGCCGAGCTCGACGTGATCGCTCTGCGCAACGTCTACCTGCTCACCGACCAGACGGATGCGCTTCGCCTGGTGGCCTTCATCGACCGCGTCTACGACGCCGAGATCCCGATCATCGCCAGCGGTGTACCCCTGCACGACGTCTTCGACGCAGAGATGATGGAGGGCGGCTATCGCAAGAAGTACCAGCGTTCCCAGTCCCGGATGGTGGCGTTGACCACCGGTGAGTTGCCGCCGCACGCCGAATGAGCGGCCTGAGACGAAACACGCTGTTAACCTTCTCGCCGGTTGCGTAACCTACCCGAAACCCGACGGTGCGGCTGTTGAAACGTCTGGGTCGGAGACTGAGTGGCGTACCGGGGACTGCCCCTGCACGCTCGACCTGCGGCGTCGCGGTACACCCAGCAAACTCGAGAGGTGTGAGGACAATCTATGGACACGGGAAGCATTGCATGGGGGTTGACGGCAACCGCTCTGGTTCTGTTCATGACTCCGGGAGTCGCGTTCTTCTACGGCGGCCTGGTCAAGGCCAAGAGCGTCGTCAGCATGATGATGATGAGCTTCGGAGCCCTCGGACTGATCACTGTTCTCTGGATCCTGTACGGATTCAACATGAGCGTGGTCGATGGGGCCACCCAGTTCGCGGGCAACCCGTTCAGCGACTTCGCACTCGGCTCACTCGCCACGGGTGAAACCGGCAACCTCGATCTCCTCGGCGCCACCTACGGTGCGACCTTCGCGATCATCACCGTCGCCCTGATCTCCGGCGCCGTCGCCGACCGGGCCAAGTTCGGTTCCTGGATGATCTTCGCCGGAATCTGGGCGACCCTGGTCTACTTCCCGGTCGCGGCCTGGGTCTGGGGCGGCGGCTGGATCATGAGCCTCGGCGAGAACCTCGGCCTTCCCGGCGTCATCGACTACGCCGGCGGTACCGCTGTGCACATCAACGCCGGAGCTGCGGCCCTCGCCCTCGCCCTAGTCCTCGGCAAGCGCATCGGCTTCCAGAAGGGCATCACCAAGCCGCACAACGTACCGCTGGTGCTTCTCGGTGCCTCGATTCTGTGGTTCGGCTGGTTCGGCTTCAACGCCGGAGCCGAGTGGCTGAACGGCCTTGCCAACGTCGGCCTGATCGTGGTCAACACCCTCGGTGCGACCGCCGCCGCCATCCTCGGCTGGCTGATCGTCGAGAAGATCAAGGACGGTAAGGCCACCTCGGTCGGCGCCGCATCCGGTGCCGTCGCCGGCCTCGTCGCCATCACCCCGGCCTGCGCCGAGCTCGAACCCGGCTGGGCCCTGCTCCTCGGCGTCGTCGCCGGTGCCGTCTGCGCCATGGCCATCGAAATGAAGTTCAAGTTCGGCTTCGACGACTCGCTCGACGTCGTGGGCATCCACCTGGTCGGAGGCCTCATCGGCACCCTGTACCTGGGCTTCTTCGCGATCGACACCGGCCTCTTCGTCGGTGGCGACCTCGGCCAGCTCGCAGTCCAGGCCATCGCCGCCTTCGCGGTCCTCATCTACTCGTTCGTCGTCGCCTCCCTGCTGGGACTCGCCATCGAGAGGACGATCGGCTTCCGTATCAAGAACGAAGACGAAGTCGCCGGAATCGACACCTCGGTGCACGGCGAAGAGGGCTACGCCCTCGCCAATGTGTAGTCGCCGCACCGTGTCGAGATTCCCAACAGCAGAGCGCTAGACAGCAGAGCGCTAGGGAAATGGGGCGGTGGGGTAGTGTTCGGGTGTGTCACGCACCCGGGGCTTCCTCACCGCCCTTCGTTCTGCCCTTTTCACCACAAGGACCGCCGGAGCGCCGCGCACAGAATCCGTCCCCGTACAATCCGGACCCGACGCCACTGTCGAGCTCGATCCGTCGACGGTGCGGCGTGCGGGTTGGGGCTACGCGCCCAAAACCGACGGCGCTCTTGACCCCGGTGAAGTCGTCTGGACCTGGGTTCCCTTCGAGGAACGGGACGGCAGGGGCAAGGACCGGCCGGTGGTCATCGTGGCGACGCTACCCGGGGGAAACATGCTTGCCGTGCAGCTGACGAGCACGGACCACTCCGGGAACGACGACTACCTGCCGCTCGGCGTCGGTCCGTGGGATCCTGCCCGGCGGCCGAGCTGGGCCGGGCTCGCCCGGGTGTTCCAGGTGCGCCAGGGCGGGGTTCGCCGCGAAGGAACCGTCGTGGATGCCGCGCGGTACGGGCTGATCGAGAGGGCTTTGCGGGCTCGGTACGGGTGGCGCTGAGCCCACCCCGTGTTTCATCCGCAACTGCCGGCCGCCCCTTGACCAGGCCCGGACACCGCGGCATTATCACCTCACTGGCGGTGACCCGAACGCCGCGAGAACTCCGTCAAGGTCCCGGTTAGCCGGGGCCTTGACGGGGTCAATCAGTCACCCGACCGCCTCTTCGCCAGGGCCTCTGTCGTTGCGGCTCACGTTGCGCGATGGATGCAAATCGAGGATGTTTCCCGATGGCCCCCCCACTCACTCCGGCCTCCCCACTCACTCCGGCCTCCCCACTCACTCCGGCCTCCCCACTCACCCAGGTAGCCCCGGTCACCCCGCTAGCCCCGGTCACCCCGCTCACCCCGGCAGCCCCACTGGCGGCGGTGGCGTCCCCTCTGACACCGCCTCTGCTGCCCCCTCTGGATCTCGTGACAGCACCGGCCTTCCTGCTTCCCGCGGGCCTCTCCGTCGAGCCGGCGTGGTACCTGCACCGTCCGCGGCTGGATGCCCTGCTTGAGCGGTTGACGGCACCCGATGCCCGAGTCCTCGTCCTCTGGGACTCCGCCGGGTCGGGCAAGACCACGCTAATGGCGGGGTGGGCTCGGCGGCTTGTGGCTGCGGACCAGATTGTGCAGTGGTTCAGCGGCACCGATCTGCGCGACGCCGGGGACGCCGACGAGATCAGGCGCAGGGTCGCTGCGGGCGCAAACCGTACTGACGCCGGCGAGCCGGAACCGCGGTACGTTTTCATCGACGACCTGCACCTCGCCGAGAGGCCGTCGTCCGCCGACCGAACGAACCTCTTCGGCATCCTTGAGGCGCTAGTTGACATTCCGACGGGCGTCCGCATCGTGGTATCCGGCCGCCATCGGCCCGCAGCTGGGACGGCGCCCCTGGAAGCGGCCGGGATTCTCATCGATTGCGCCGGCGACACGCTGGCATTCACCCTCGAGGAAACCTTCGAACTCGCCGCACGGCACCACATCGACCTGCCCGCCGACGACGGCGCCGTTCTCCGGAGCCATACCGGGGGCTGGGCGACGGCCCTGGCACTCGCTTTGACCTGGCGAGAATCCGAGGGCGCCGCGCTGGACCTGAAGCGCTTCGACGGCGACAACCCGGCGGTGGCGGATTATCTGGCGGCAGAAGTGGTCATTGGCCTGGATTCCGGCGATCGGGAGGTCCTGTTGTGGTCGGCGCTGAGCGAGGTAGTGGCTCTCGATTTGGCGGTGGCGGTGTCAGAGCGCACCGACGCCGGCGACGTGCTCGAGCGACTGGCCCGCCAGAACACTCTCATCGCGCGCGAGCCGGCCGCCCCGGGCGGGGCGGGCTACCGATATCACCCGATCCTGCTCGCATACCTGCTAGCTGAGGGACGCAGGCTGGAC
The DNA here is from genome assembly GCF_004402695.1 of Cryobacterium adonitolivorans. Classification (GTDB taxonomy): domain Bacteria; phylum Actinomycetota; class Actinomycetes; order Actinomycetales; family Microbacteriaceae; genus Cryobacterium; species Cryobacterium adonitolivorans. The sequence goes on from NZ_SOFL01000052.1 coordinate 73,368, forward strand.
GCCAGCGCCGCGACGAAACGGCATCTCCTGGCCTGTCAGTGGTACGCGGACCGGGCATACGGGCCGGCAGCGGTGGAGCAGTCGCTTCTGGCGGACGATCCTGAGCTCGTCGGCAGGTTACTCGAACGGTTCGGCCTCGGTCTCGTTCTTTCCGGCGCTACGGATCTGGTGGGACGCGCCCTGGATCAGATCGAGGGCCGATTGGTATCAACAGCGACCCTGTGCTTGCGACTTTTGCTCGAGTCTCCCTACGTCCCGGCCCGGCGCCGGGTGCAGCAACTCCTCGCGGCCGCCGATGCGGCCGCCGACGTCCGGCTCAAGCCTGCCCGCACCGAGCTTGCCCGCACCGAGCTTGCCCACACCGAGCTTGCCCACACCGAGCTTGTCCACACCCAGCTTGCCCGCACCAACGCGGGCTCGACGCCGTGGACCTTCGTGGTCGACATCCTGCACGCATTCCACGCCACCGAGCACTCCGAAATCGAGACCCGTCTGGCGGCCCTGCAGAGGGGTGCGACGACGGCGGCGGCGCAGGCCCTCGCCGTCGACCTGTTGGCGGCGACGGCTCAGGGCCGCTGCCACGACAAGCTCGGTCAGCCCGGTCCGGCGGAAGACATCCTCAGAGATGTTGCGGACTCGGCCAGGCACGCCGGCTTCGACTGGTTGTTCCTGCTAGCCAGCGACCTGGCGGCGACGGCGGCGGGGCACGCCGGCAACTGGTTGCACGTGGCGATGCTGGAAGACCAGATGGCAGCGACGGCGACGATCACGGCGACGGGGGCTGCGACTAGGGCTGTGTCGGGAGCCGTGGGACCGGTCGACCACGCCACGGGCAGGGCACTGCTCTACGCGATGATTCATCGGTACGAAGGCTGCCAACCGGTTGACCCGGTGATTCTCGAGACGTTGGCGGCCACTGAGGTCGGAGGCTCAGATGCCGGGGTCAGCGTACCCGCGGAGGTGCTGCTGCTCCTGAGCCAGCTGGATAACGCGGCACGCTCTCGCCAGGCCCTCGACAGGTTGATGCTCCTGATGCGTGAGGTCGGCTCGGAGCATCCACGGGCCCTGAGCCTGTGCTGCGTGCCCTTGATCGAGCTGAGCGGCGCACTGGACGGACGCGCCGAAACCCAGTTGGCCGTGCGCCTGATCGAACGGGCGCTCGGCGAGGACTCCCTCGAGTCGCTGTTGATCAGGTTCCTCCTCGTCTCACCCACTCGGGCCGGCCACCCTGCTGAGGAACGGCTCCGCGGAGCCGCTCTCGAAGAGCGCACGGCCTGGCGCGGCGCGACCATCGTCAGCGCCTGGATCGCGCTGGCCCACGTGGCGGATGTCTCAGGCCGACGCGTCGAGTCTGACGCCCGCCTGCTTCGAGCGCTGCGGCTCTCGAGCAGGATCGGCTGTGTACGCGCGTTCATGGCCGTGGGCGGGCAGGGCACTGCACTCATTCGAGGCCGCCTCGGCCGACTCGGTGATCTCGACGATTACGCCCGGCATATTCTCCGCTGTGCTGACGAGCTGCGCCTGCACGAGCGTCCGCCCGCGCTCGACCACGCCCGAAACAGTCCGGCGCTCACCCAACGAGAGCGGGAGATCCTGCGGGAGCTACCGTTTCACCAGTCGGTGGCGGACATCGCGGGCAAGCGCAACGTCAGTCCCAATACCGTGAAGACCCACCTGCGCAATATCTACCAGAAGCTCGAGGCCACGAACCGTGCCGACGCGGTGGCGATCGCCCAGGATCGTGGGCTGCTCTAACCCGGTTATTTCAAGATTCACCCTCTCCGGGTGACTCGACTCCGGGGGTGCGCGGCGACACTGAGCCCGAACCGGGTGGCGAGCCTGCCCACGCGTCTGACGAAGGGACAACCGATGGCGGATTTCACGTATGGACCTGTGGAGATACTCTTGATCTCCTTTGATGGCGACCGGCCCGGTGCCGCCCTGGGTGATGCGCTGCGCGACCTGATCGACGAGAAGACCATCACCCTGCTCGACCTGATCTTCGTCTCCCGCAGCATGGAGGGGGACCTGCGGATCGTCGAGGTGGAGGATCTGCCCGAGAAGGCACAACTGCCTCACCTGGAACTGGGGGAACTCGGTCTCGCCGGCCTGGACGACGTTGAAGAACTCGCGGTGGAGCTGCCGCCGGGCACCTCCGCGGCCGTCCTTGTCGTGGAACTGGCCTGGGCCCGGCACTTCGCTTCCGTGCTGGCGGCGTCAGGCGGTGCGGTGCTCCATCAGGAGCGGATTCCCGCCGCAGTCGTCAACGCGGTGCTCGACGCCGCAGGCTGACCGCCGGGCCCCAATCCGCACGCTCCAACCAAAAATCGACCCAGTTCATCCACGAACAGTAAGGACCAGATCATGTCACCACTTCGAAGGGGACGTCCCGGGCTCCTGGGCATGGCCGCGCGAACAGCGGTCGTCGCCGGCACTGCAACGGCCGTGAGCGGCAATGTGCAGCGGCGGCAACAGGGCAGGGCCCAGGACGCCCAGGCCCAGGCCCAGGCGGATGCCGATGCACAGGCCCAGGCCGAGTACGACGCCCAGCAGCAGCAGCAGCAGCAGCAGCCGGCGGCGCCGCCGCAGGCCTCCGGCGATTCCGCGTTGCTCGACCAGCTGAACCAGCTGTCCCAACTTCACAATGCCGGAGTGCTCAGCGACACGGAGTTTACGGCCGCGAAGGCAAAATTGCTGGCCTGAGGAGAGAATCAGCCGTTCTGACGCCGCACGCCGGGGCGCGGGACCGCTAGCCTACGTGGAGGGAGCGGGGCCCTTCTGGCTGCGCGACGTCACGTTCGCCTGGCGCGGACCGGAAGGAACACATGTTTGAACTCCTCAGTCCGATAATCGGTACCGTCTTCCTCGTCATCGTGGTGGGGGTGATCGTTCTCGTCTACGCCCGCTCGGTGTACAAGAATGCCGGCCCGGACGAAGCCCTCGTGATCACCGGCAAGAAGTCGAAGAAGACTATTGTCGACGGCGCCACCCTTGAGGAGTCCGGCCAGCGTGTTGTGCACGGCCAGGGCGTGTTCATCACCCCGTTCTTCCAGAAGGCCTTCAAGATCAGCCTGCGCAGCCGAGCCATCGAGATCACGGCCGTAGCCCAGGACCGCAATGGCATCACGTTGACTGTCGAGGCCGTCGCGATCGTGAAGGTCGGCGACGACCCCACCGCCATCCGCGCCGCCGCCCAACGCTTCACCGGCCAGGACAAGAACATCGACAACTTCGCGCAAGAAGTCCTCAGCGGATCGTTGCGGTCGTCGATCGGCGCCACCGACGTCATGACCATTATCCAGAAGCGCGATGAGCTCGGCACGTCGGTGCTCGCCACCGCCCGGGAATCCCTCGCCAACCAGGGCGTCGACGTCGACTCGTTCGAGATCAAGGGCATCACCGACGCGAACGACTATATCCGTGACCTCGGTCGCGCCGAGCAGGCCAAGGTGCGCCGTCAGGCCGAGGTGGCCGAGCACCAGGCAAACCGGGAGGCGCAGGAAGCGTCGATCATCGCCGAGCAGGCCGTGGCCGAAGCCCAGAACACCCTGGCGCTGCGCAAGGCGGCCCTCCAGCTCGACACCGACAAGGCATCCGCCGAGGCTGCCGCGGCCAAACCGCTCGCCGAGGCGAAGGCCCAGCAGAACATCGTTCAGGAGCAGGAGCTGACGGCCAAGCGTCGCGCCAGCCTGCGCAAGGCGGAGCTTGACTCCGAGGTCAACGCCGTGGCCGACGCCGACGCGTACCGCGTGCGGGTCTCCGCCGCCGCTGCCGCCGAGGCCCGCGTCGCGGCGGCCAACGCCGACCGCGACAGCCGGGTGGCGTCTGCCGAGGCCATTCGGGCGGAAGGACAGGCCAACGCCGACGCCATCCTGGCCCGCGGTTCGGCCGAGGCCGAGGCCACCCGCCTCAGCGCCCAGGCCGTGGCCGAGCAGTCCGAGGCGCTCATCCAGTTGCGCCTCGTCGAGATGCTGCCGAAGATCGCGCACGAGCTGGCAGCCCCGATGGGCAACATCGACCAGCTCACCGTGATCTCCACCGATGGTGCGAGCCAGCTCAGCAAGAACGTCGCCTCCGGCTTCACCGAGGTCGACGCGGTGCTGAACTCGACCATGGGCGTGGGCATCAAGGACTTGCTCGGCGGCCTGATCGGCGGAACTGCTGCCGGTACGGCATTGGCGAAGGCCCAGGCCGGCGACGGGTTCGTACCCGCACGGGTGCCGGTCCCGGTAGCTGCCGACACTGACGCCATTCACAGCGACGCCGTTCACAGCGACGCCGTCTAGGCTCACACCGTGTCAGAACCTTGGCCTATTTCGGCCGTCGCCCCGCCGCTGGCCGGCCGGGCGACGGCCAGTCAGCGGTGGTCTGACCTGGTTTTTCTGCATTGGCGGGTCGACGCGGACCAGGTGGCGCCGCTGCTCCCGGCCGGACTCCGGCCCGATGTCTACGATGGGTCGAGCTGGGTCGGCCTGATCCCGTTCGTCCTGGATCGCGCCACGGTGTTCGGCAGTGCACCGATACCGTACTTCGGCGCGTTCATCGAGGTGAATGTGCGCCTCTACGCAGTCGATTCGCGCGGGAGGCGCGGCGTGGTATTCGTGTCGCTCGAGGCGTCCAGGCTCGCTGCGGTGCTCGCAGCCCGCGCCATCTTCGCGCTCCCGTACGTATGGTCACGAACACGGCTGGAGGTGGCGGCGGGGGAGTACCGCTACTCATCCTCCCGCCACCTCGCCGCGCACGCCCACACGCGGATCGTCGCCCGACCGACGGGCCATCCCGTCGTCGACGATTCGCTGGCCGACTTCCTCACCGCCCGCTGGGCGCTGTTCACCCGGGTCCGTGGCCGAACCCTCCGGTTGCGTAACCACCACCAGCCGTGGCGCCTGTACACCGCGGAGCTGGTCTCCATCGAAGACACCCTGCTGTCCGAAGCCGGCTTTCCCGGGTTGGCGGGATCCCGTGCACCGGATTCGGTGCTCTACTCGCCAGGGGTCACAACCTGGTTCGGCGCCCGGGACTAACCGGCCGCCTCCCACCGTGTCCAAACCTACCGACGGCTACCGACGGCGCGCGGAGACGACGGCATCGGTGAGAGTGATGACAGTGCCGCCCGGGTCCTTCGTCGCTCGTGGCCGGGATTCCGCCACATCCACGTGCCACAGTGCCGAGTCGAGGCTCGCTGCCACTTCCGCTGCGGTGAAGAACATGTCGGCCGGGGGCGTGTGCCCCTGGTGGTGCGAGTCCGAGACGTCGTGCCCGACGATAAGCAGGGTGCCGCCCGCGGCCACTGCGCTCGCGAGCCTGCGGAAGAGAGTCGTCCTCTGCACGGACGGCAAGTGCATGAACTGGGCGCTGACCAGGTCGAAGGTGCCTTCCGGGGGAGCCCACGCGGTGAAGTCGTGGTGCTCCCACAGGATCCGGTTTGCGATGGCCGCGGATTCGGCCGGGTCAACGCCGGCATTCCTGCTGCGGGCGGCGGCGCGTTCGAGGGCGACGGCCGAGAAGTCAGCGGCTGTGACCGTCCAGCCCCTGGACGCCAACCAGATTGCGTCTGCGCCCTCGCCGCAGCCGATGTCCAAGGCGGAGCCCGCCGGCAGGGCCAGGGTCTCGCTGACCAGGACCGGGTTGGGCGCACCGCTCCAGACATCGTTGCCTGCGCCGTAGCGTTCGTCCCAATAGGTCTGGTCGAAGTTGTCGCTCATGGGTTCTGTCCTTCTGGGGTCGGAACGGGCTGGGGATCAAGGCCGTGTCGGCGATCGCCGAGGACCGAACTGCTGTTTTGGGCCTCGTTAGCGGCCGAGAACGGATGGCGGTATGCCGCGACGGCGGTCTCCAGTTCTTCCGTGATGAGGTCGGAGTTGATCATTGTGGCCACGCCGAGTCCGGCGGCAGCGGCTACGACGACCTGTGCCATCAGGTTGCTGGCGTTGCCGGCCACCCAGATTCCGGGCACCACGGCACCGCCGCTGACAACCCGCCCGGACTCGTCGCTTTCCAGGTGGGTGCCGACGCCCAGCGGATGGGGTGTCGAGGTCAGCCCGAGCCCGGCGAGGAAGTCGGTGCGGGACGTGAACGTCGGGGCGACCACAAGGGCCTGCAGGGAGATCAGGTGGCCGCTGGACAGGCGAACCCCGGCCAGCGCGTCGTCCTGCACCTCGAGGCCCGCGACCGGGCCGATCACGACGCTGATACCGCGGGCGGCGAGTTGCTCCCACTCTGCCTCGGTCGGACCGTGCTCCCGGGAAATCAAGCCGGCGGCGTCGAGCATGTCGCCGTGCAGGAACAGGGTGATGTTCCGGCTCCACTGGCGAAAGAGCAGCGCCTGGTGAACGGACTTCGGCCCGGTGCCGAGAATACCGATGGCCTGGTCGCGGACCTCCCAGCCGTGGCAGTACGGGCAGTGCAGCACGTCCCGTCCCCACCGCTCGCCGAGCCCGGGAATATCGGGGAGTTCGTCGACGAGCCCGGTCGCCACCAAGAGCCGGCGTCCCGACACGGTGCTGCCGTCATTCAGGGTGACAGTGAAGCCGTCCGGCGAGCGTCGGCTGTCGACGGCCCGGCCCGCCACGAACTCCGCACCGTAGGAGCGGCCTTCTTCCTGGCCGAGGCGCACCAACTCGGCGGGGCGCAGGCCGTCGCGGGTGAGGAAACTGTGCACGCCGTCGGCGGGTGCGTTGCGCGGCTGCCCGCTGTCGACGACAACCACCGAACGTCGCGCCCGTCCGAGCACCACAGCGGCACTGAGTCCTGCCGCTCCGCCGCCGATGATGACGACGTCGTGGGTCTGCGTGTGCGTTGGCGACTCCGCACGAGGAGGACTGGGGAGAGCTGAAGGCGTGCCGTGGCTGGTCATGTCACCATGCTGAAGCGCTTCCCCGGGATTGACAAATTGAATTGCCGAATTAGCAAGTGACTGCGGCCGGGCCTCGCTCCACATGGGAGGAGAATCGCTAGAAGGGCGGTGGATCTTCGGGTAGGTCGCTCGTCCGAGGTCCAGCTTGTGGTGTGGCTGGTAGTGGGGCGGGGTCAGGCGTCGGGGTCAGTGTGGGTGGTGGTCCGAGGGTGGTTTCGGGGTAGGTGCGGTGGGTTTGGCCGGCCGGTGAGGTCCAGCGCAGGACCCCGCCCGGTTCTTGGACTACGTC
>NZ_SOFL01000049.1 GCF_004402695.1 Cryobacterium adonitolivorans
AAGGCGGGGAGCTGGCGGGTGAACCGGGCGGCGTTGAAGATCATGATGCCCGCCGTGGTGGCTGTCAGACGCAGTGCACCGCCGGCTTCGGCGGCCATGCACCGGCGGGAGAGTTCTTCGTCGTCCCAGGCTGGGCCGTGCGCGCCGGTGTCGGGATCGTTCCGGCCGGACTCGACAGGGTCACCGCCCAGGCCCGCGATAATGCGCGGCTCATGGCCGAGGCGGTCCAGCTCCGCGAGCAGCCGGGTGCGCTCGGCGTAACCCGCCGCGATGGTCTTCTCGTTCTCGATCAGCGGGTTGATGACGGCGCTGATCGCCGCCGCGACAGGATCCACCGCGGGATCCACTGCGGGGTCCGCGGCGTCATCTGGGGTGTCTTCGGGTGTGGCAGCTGAGGTGGCCATAGGGACAGTGAACCACCCACCACCGACACTCCCAGGCCCCACAAACCAGCTGTGGAAAGGTCGTAAAAGACCGGCCTGTGGAGGAACGGCACCGGCGAAAGCACGGCAAAAAGGGGCGCGGCCGTTGGGCCGCGCCCGGTGGCAGATCGAACCGTTAGGCGGTCACGCGACGGCGACGCAGGACCAGAACTGCACCGAGCATGAGGAGCACGGCGGAGGCGGTCAGCGGCCCGGCCACTGAGGCGCCGGTCTCGGAGCGCGGTACCGGTGCGGACGGCACTGACGGCACGGACGGGGGACGCGGCAACGTTCAGCGCCACGGCCTGGGTCAGGCCTGAGGTCTGTCCTGTGATCACCAGGGTGTGTGTCGGCTGTGAGGGAGCTGATCAGTGCGGCGGTCAGGCGGGATCTGCAGGGCACTGTCGATGACCAGGAAGCTGCCGACCAGCGTCGGCTGTGAGTGCACGTAGACGTCGACGTAGGAGTCGCTCATTTCCATCCACGTGATATTCGCTGTGTACGAGCGTTCTTCGGGTTGAGAGCACCAGTCGGCAGTCCAGCCGACGTCTGTGGCTCAAAGGTGACCTTTGCGGCTGCCAGGTACTGACTCAGCGCGGCTGAATCGGGCGCCAGAGCGGCGGGCTTGAGAGGCTGGGTCACCGATGCCTCCATGAACTCGCGCACCGTCGTTGAGGCAAAGCCGTCGAGCGACCCGGTGACAGCCAGCCCCATCGAGCCGTTGGCCTCGGCCGACGTCAGGGTGTAGCTGATCGAGGTGGCACCTTCGACCTCGCCGCCGTAGCGGCCGAAGCCGACGGTCCACTGGTACGTGAGGGTGTTTCCCACGATCGGGTCGAGGCGCTGGAGAGGGCGTCGGAACGTCGGAAGGTTCGGCGGGAACGGGCGCGGCCGTTGCGGCGACCGGCTGGATTTCCTCTGCCTGTGCGGGGCTGGCAACCAGGGCCATCCCACCGATCAGGGCCAGGCCAAGGCCGAACGCTGCTGTGCGGTGCGTCCACTTCCGTGTGGTTCTTGTCGTCAGGGTTCGTGTCTCATTCAGGTCGGGATGTGGAGAGTGGAGAGTCGCGAACAGCGGCCCCAAACGGGGGCGTATTTCACGCTGTGCGGGAGCGAACGAAATCCCGGTGTCCGCACCCTCGTTCGGCCGAGCTGGGGCTGGCAGCCGGTCACCGATGCTGCGGGGTGCCCGGCACCACGATGCCGTGTTCGTAGGCATAGACCACGGCCTGGATGCGATCGCGCAGATCGAGTTTCTGCAGCACCTTCGAAACATGGGTCTTCACCGTGGCCTCGCCCAGGTACAGTCGACCGGCGATCTCGGCGTTGGCCAGGCCCAGCGCGATCAGCTCGAAGACCTCCCGCTCCCGGTCGGTGAGCATGCCCACGGCCGCCGGCTCCGACCGGTGCGTATCCTGCGCCGGTTCGGCATCCGGCGCGGCGGCGGGCAGGGAGCCCGGAAGGCCGGCGAAGCGGGCGATCACCCGGCGGGTGATCTCGGGGGAGAGCAGCGCGTCGCCGCGGGCGAGCACCTGCACCGCCTCGACGAGGGATTCAGGCGAGGCGTTCTTGAGCAGAAACCCGCTGGCGCCGTGCTGCAGGGCCGCGAAGAGGTAGTCCTCCCTGTCGAAGGTGGTGAGCACCAGCACCGCGGCGCGGCTGCTCTGGTCGGCCACGATCACGCGGGTGGCGGTGAGTCCGTCCATGCCCGGCATTTGCACGTCCATGCAGATCACGTCTGGTTGCAGAGCGGCGGCCTGGCGGATCGCGGCGGCGCCGTCCACGGCCTCGCCGACCACCACGATGCCCGGTTCGGACTCGAGGATGATGCGGAATCCGGCGCGCACCAGGGCCTGGTCGTCGACGAGGAGCACCCGGATCGGCGCGCTCATTCGGTGTCCTGAACGGACGCCGGCGCCAATGCCTCGGCGGGCAGGGGCAGGGAGGGCGACTCGGTGGCGGCCACCGGCGGGGCGGCGAGCGGAACGCGGGCGCGCACCAGGTAGCCGCCGCGGGGCCGGTTGGCCAGCTCGAGGGTACCGCCGACAGCAGCGACGCGCTCGCGCATGCCCTGCTGGCCGAGGCCGCCTGGGGCGCGCTGCTCGGCGGCGGTGCCGGCCGGTGGGCGCACGCCGCGACCGGTGTCGGTGGCTTCCAGCTCCACGGCATCCGCCTCGTAACGCAGTCGCAGTTCTGCCGTCGCGCCGGTACCGGCGTGCTTGCGAGTGTTGGTCAGGGCCTCCTGCGCGATGCGATAGAGGCTGAGACCGATGGTGCCGGGAACCGGGCGCGGCTCGCCGATCACCTGGAGCCGCACGGCCAGTCCGGCGTCGGTGTTCTCCTGGGCGAGCTCTGCGAGCTGGTCGACGCCACGGGTGCTGGTGCTTTGGTGGGCGGGCTGGGCGCCGTCGGTATCATCGGCGCGCAGGGCACCGAGCATGGTGTTCAGTTCGTCGACCGCACTGCGGGCGCTCTCTTCGATCACCGTGATCGCGCGGGCGGCGTTGGCCGGGTCGCGGTCGAGGATGCGCCGGGCCGCGCCGGCCTGCACGCCCATCAACGACACGTGGTGGGCGATGACGTCGTGCAGCTCCCGGGCGATCCGCACCCGTTCGAGGCTGACGGCCTGGGCCGCGGTGCGTTCTCGTTCGGTGGCGAGCTCACGGGTGAGTGCCTCGAGCGCCGCCGAGCGCCGGGCCGCCTGCCAAGCGGCGCCGCCGAAGTAATAGGCGGCCCAGAAGTAGACCAGGTTGAGCAGCACCTGCAGCAGGCCGTAGGCGGCATAGGGTGAAAAGAAACCGTCCCTGGACAGTTCGGGGATGGCGGTGGACTGGTTGGCGGTCTCCAACAAGCTCCAGAACAGCCAGATGAACATGCCCGCGATGATGCCCAGCCGCGTCCACCGGGCGATTGTACGATGGTGGCTCCATGCGCCCACCGAGTAGATGGCCACATAGAGGCAGATGCTCGAAAAGAGTCCGTCGGTGACGCCCATGCTGCCGAACACGGCGAAGACCAGCGAGACCAACAGTGCCACGGCCTCCGGCCAGCGGCGGCGGGCGGCCAGGGGGAGCGCAATGAGTGCCACCCAGATCACCACCTGCCACCACGGCGCATCGCCCATGAGCCCGGTGCCGAGGGTCAGCGAGATGCTCAGGGCGGTGCCGCCGGCCAGCGCCAGCGCCACCCAGGCATCCACCCGGTACGCCGTGCGGGGGCCGCGCGGCCGCCGCCATCCGTCGGCCAGGGGATCGGCGACCCGTTCGGTGCGGGATTCGGCAGTCATGCCCCCACGCTAGCGCCGCGGCGCCGCGGGCGGATCAGCCCCAAGGCGGAGGTCGGCCCGGACAGCCGTCACGGCTCAGGCCTCGTCGCGGACTGCCGCCTGCGTCTGCGGGGTCAGGGGGTGAGGATGCGGCGGGTGTTGTTCAGGGCTGCCGCGGGGGAGTCCCAGAGGGCCACGACATCGGCGGCCAGCCGGCGCTCGAGGCCCTCGAGGGCGCGCAGGGCGAAGATCACGGCCGCGGCGGTGTCGCCGGCCTTGGCGAAGCCGTGGCCAACCGCCCGGGTCCAGGTCTCGGCGGCGGCCTTGGCGCTGGCGTAGTTGGCACCGCCGGGGGTGGGCGCATCCACCGACACCGACGACACGATCGCCAGCCGGCCGGTGAACGAGGCCAGCAGGTCGGCGTTGAAGGCGCGGGTGGTGTTGCGGAGCGTCCGCACGACGCGTTCGTGCAGAAAGTCCCAGTCCTCGTCGGTCTGCCCGTCGAGTCCGCCGCCGCCTCGCCAGCCGCCCACCATGTGCACGAGCCCGTCGACGGGCCCGTGTTCGGCGTGCACGGTGGCGGCCAGCGCGGTCACCGCGGCGAAATCGGTCAGGTCGCAGACGTAGACGGATGCCTCCGGCGCCGCCTCGAGCACGCGCGCCAGGCGCTCCTCGTTGGAGCCCACGGCCAGCACCCGGGCGCCGACCCCCGCCAGGGCGGCCGCGACGGCCACCCCGGCGGCGCTGGTGGCCCCGGCGATCAGTACGGTGTGCCCGGCGGCCCCGTGCTCGCCCGGGTCACCGGATGGGTCGGCCATCGTGAGCCTATGCATCCGCCGTGATGCCCATGGTCGACTCGATGACCGGTTTCATCTTCTTGTCGAGCGCTTCGAAGAACATCGAGAGCGGGAACTCGTCATCGAGGACGAGGTCGGTGTAGCCCTTCGGTGCCCCGGCGAGCACCTCGAGCGGCAGACCGCGTGCCCACGTCGACGCCGGGTTGGGCGTGAGCGTCTTCGTGAGCATCTCGTAGGCGGCCAGCCAGTGCGCCTTCTTCGGCCGGTCGATCGACTCCCAGTACAGGTCGTCGATCTGGGCGCCGAGCGCGATGACCACGTCGGGCACCGCCTCCCAGTCGAAGGAGAGCGCCGTGTCGGTCCAGTGCAGCACGTGGTGCTGGTGCAGCCAGGCGAACAGCAACTGCCCGCCGAGACCGTCATAATTGCGCACCCGGCTGCCGGTGATCGAGAACCTGAAGATGCGGTCGAAAATCACCGCGTACTGCACGAGTCTGGCGTGCCGACGTGCCTCGGGGCTGGCGGCCTCGTCGCGTTCGATCTTCACCGACTCGCGGAACGCCGTGAGGTCGCAGCGCAGCTCCTCGAGTGAATACAGGAAGAACGGCATCCGCTGCTTGATCATGAACGGGTCGAACGGCAGGTCCCCGCGCATGTGGGTGCGGTCGTGGATGAGGTCCCACATCACAAAGGTCTCCTCGGCGAGGTGCTGGTCCTCGAGCAGCGCTTCGGCCTCGGCGGGCAGCTCCAGCCGAGTGATCCCAGCCGCGGCGCGCACCACCCGGCGGAACCTCGCGGCCTCCCGGTCGGCGAAGATCGCCCCCCAGGTGAACGTGGGGATCTGCCGCATTGCCACGGTCTCGGGAAAGAGCACCGCCGAGTTGGTGTCGTAGCCGGCCGTGAAGTCGAGAAAGCGGATGGGCACGAACAGCTTGTTGGTGTACTCGAGCTCGAGCTCGGCCACGAACTCCGGCCAGAGCACCTCGATCAACACCGCCTCGACGAGCCGGTTGGGGCTGCCGTTCTGCGTGTACATCGGGAACACCACCAGATGCCGGATGCCGTCGACCCGGTTCTGCTGCGGCTGGAAGGCCAGCAGCGAGTCGTAGAAGTCGGGCACGCCGAAGCCGCCGGCCACCCAGCGGTCGAAGTCGACCACGACGGCGGCCAGGTAGGCGGCATCGTGCGGGAAGTGCGGCGACAGCTCGGTCACCGCTGCGGTGATCCCGGCGACGGACGCTTGCGCAGCCGCGTGTGCGCCGGCCTCGGGGATCGAGCCGTCCTGGGCCTGCACGGCCTGCAGGGCGGTTGCGGCGGTCTTGAGTCGCAGCCAGGCGGGAGAGCCGGTCAGGTCCGATCTGGTCAGGTCGGCCGCGGTGGCGGTGGTAGCGGTGTCCTCGAGAACCTCGGGCTCACCGACCAGTGCATCTGCAATGTAATTCGACATGGGAACCTCCCGTCCTCGTGAGTGCCGCGGGCGCGACGTGCGTGCGGCGCACATCGGTGTGCGCCGCCCCCAGCGTAACCGGGGGCTGACGGCGTTTTCATGCGAGCATCCGCAGTGAATCGCCGTCTTCGCCCGATTTGGCGCGTGATTGCGCCGGCCGGGCCCGTCGACGGATCAGGTACTCGGCCACCAGGAGGTTGATCACCCAGGCGGCACCCATGAGAACGGCCCTGGAGAGCTCATCTGTCGACCCGAAGGCCATCGCTCCGGGGATCAGCAGCAGCGCCTGCGTGCCTGCGGCCACGCCGATCGCGTAGGCGCGGGTCATCCACTGGCTGTGCAGGATGAAGTCCCGGCGGACGATCCCGCCGACGCCCAGCGCGATACTCGCCACCATCGCCGACCCGAAGATCACCCGAAACGCCAGCAGGAGCGGGCCGTCCCCTGGCGGGTGCGGGTAGAAGACCGCCATCCACACCCCGGACAGCGCGGCGAGCAGGCCGGCCGGGATAAGGATGCGGCCCGCGATGCGGTGCCACGCCCGCTTGCGCCCCCGGACAGGACCTCGGCGGCGGGCGGGGACGAACTGGAACGCTCCGACGAGGCTGAAGACGGTGACGCTGATGATGTGCGTGATCACGGGAACCGGGGAGTCGAGGAACCGGGCGTTCTGCTCGGTAGCGACGGCTCCGCCGGTCAGTTCGGTGATCCGTGCCGCACCGGCGAGCACCGGGATGAGGCTGAGAAGGATCAACCCGGTGGGCGCGAGCCACGGCGCCCGGGGGCGTCGATCGAGTCCGGGTGCCGGGGCGGTCGCGAGGTCATTCATCGAAGTCTCCGTTGCTCGGGAGGGTGGCGTTGATCGAGATCAGGGTGACGCCGAGGTCACCGATGCGGCGCAGGAGCCCGTGCAGTGCCGCCTGATCGGTGACGGGGCCGGTCAGGGTGGTGGTCCCGTCGCTTCCAGCGCTGAGCTGGAAGCCGTCGAACCAGGTCCCCCACCGGTCATCGAGCCGGCCCTGGAGACGAATCTCGTAGCTGACGAGGTCAGCGGGTGGGTGCGGCATCCTGGGTGCGTCGCTCATCGCGCCCCTCCTTCAGTGCCGCGTTCTTACGCTCTGTCGACCACAGGGAGTAGCCGAGCCAGATCAGGGCGAGGCCCATCGGGATGGCGGCCAGCCGTTCGATGTTGTGCGGGAGAAGGCCGAAGACGGGGGTGAGCACGGCAGCAGCGATGAGCAGGATGCCCGCACCGCGGGAAAGTACGTGCGCCCGGAGTATCGCGATCCCCAGCAGCAGCGCGCCCAGGATGTACAGCGCACTCCCGACCGGCACGACCAACGCGAGCGGACCCAGGTCGGTCTCGCTGGCATAGCGGCCGAAGAGCCCCACGAAGTCCTCGGCGAGCTGCGGGGCGGTTCCGGCGAGCAGGGGCGCAATGAACGCCTCGGCGAAGTTGAACGCCGCCTGCAGGATGAAGAACAGGCTGAACATGAGGTAGCCGATCAGGCCCAGCAGGCCGAGTTTCTTCACCTGGCTCAGATACAGGCCGGCCAGGCCCACGAGACCCAGGACGGCCATGCTGAGGCTGAGGACGTGCACGATCACCCAGGCCGGCGTGGTGAGAGATGCGACCACGTCGCTGGGGTGGATGAATTGGATGACGATGTAGAGGAGCCCCGAGAGCGCGGCGAAGATGCCGGCTGCACGCGTGAGGGTGGACGGTGTGATGTTCATGGTGTCTCTCCGTGATTGTGAGTGGCCCAGGCCGGTTCCTGATGACGACCTGAATCTACGGAGGGAGGTGGTGACGCGGCATCACACGGCGTGGTGACCGACGTGGTGATTGTGCCCGGAGGGGTTCTACAGCAGGCCCAGCGAGTCTGCGCGACGCACGGCCGCGGGGCGACTATTCACCTCGAGCTTGGTGAAGATGTGCTTGGTGTGTGTGCGTAGGGTATTCAGGGAGATGTACAGCTCGCGGGCGATGTCGGGACCGCTCAGTTCGCTGGCCAGCAGCCTGAGCACGTGCAGCTCGCGTTCGCTCAGTGGCTCCGTCAGGGTCTGGATGCCCCCTGGCCGGCCATCGGTGGGCCGGATGTCGCGCAGCAACCGCCGAACGTAGTTCGGGGCGATGCCCCTGGTCGCAGCCTCGCGCAACAGCGCCGCCATGGCCGCCCCTTCATCCACAAAGAGCCGCACATAGCCTTCAGGCTCGGCCTGGGCGAGAGCTCGTGCCAGGGGCGCCAGCGCCAGCGCAGTGTCGCCGTGTGCTCCGTGCGCCAGCGCCTGGAGGATGAGGATCTCGGTTGTGCTGCGGCGCCCGGTTTCCGCCGCATCGAGCAGCCGATCCAGCAACCGCAACGCCTCCGGCGTCTTCAGCTGGGCGATCAACAGTCTCGCCAGGGTGAGGTGGTCGAACTCGCGGAGATAGCTCAGATCCACAGCGGCCGATTCGGCCCCGGCGGACAGGCCGTGCTCGTCGGCCCAGGCGAGGGCCTCATTCAGTCGCCCCTGCGCGATCCAGACCCGAGCCTTCATCGCCGGAATCGGGCGCACCTCGGGGAAGAACCCGCGCAGATAGTGGCGCTCCGCCTCGCCGAGCAGGTCGATGGCGACATCGGGGTGGCCCTCCGCCTGCCGGATGCGCGCCATCGCCACGTACCACCGATACCGGTTCTCCCGGGAGTTGGACCGGTCGCCCAGCGCTTCGCTCGTCGCCAGATGTTCGGAGGCCGCGGGCAGGTCGCCCAGCTCCCGCAGCAGTTCACTGAGCCCGACATGCAGGTCGCCCGTGGAGAGCGGGGGTGGATCGCCCTGTTCGCCGGCCAGCCGCACAGCCTGCTCGTAGGCGCGCCGCGCCTGGCGCAGCCGGCCCTGGGAAATGAGCATGTCGGCCGACGGAATCGTGGTCCCCAGCGCATCCGCCAGATTGCCCGCCAGGCGGAGGCTCGTTTGGACCTCGCCGAAGGCCCGCACCCCGTCGTCGAGATCGCCGGCGGCCCACGAGGCGAGCCCCAGGAAACCGGCGGCCGCACCGCGCCCGAGATGGTCGCCGGGTTGGGTGAGGTCCAGGGCCTGGCTGGCGTGCTCCCTCATCGCGCCCACATCGCCTCGCGCCTGCGCCAGGGCGGCCCGATAGACCGCGATCGTCACGGGGAGGGTCCGCAGTTCCTCGCTGAGCACTGAATCGTGCGCCGGGGCTCCGTCCGCGGTGGTGGCGGCCAGTGCGTGCTCCGCGTCGACCAGGCGGGATTGGGCGGCCTGCAGGTCACCGGACACGAGCGACGACCAGGCGTAGTAGACGCCCAGCACGGGATGTCGCGTGATGACGTCTCTCGGCAACAGCGTCAACCACCGCAGCAGCGTGGCATCCTGCCTGCTTTGCCGCACCATCGGCACCGCGAGCTCGATCAGTCGCGCCGCCCGCTCAAAATCCGCTGCCGCCAGCGCGTGCGTGACGGCGTCCTCCGCGAGGCCGTTCTGCTCGAGCCACACGCTGGCGAGAGTGTGCAGCCGGGCCGGGAGGGCCGGGCCATCACCGGCCAGGCGCGCCCGGAGCATGTCGGCGAACAGGTGGTGGTAGCGGTACCACTGGCGTCGATCATCCAGGGGGACGACGAACAGGTTGTCCCGCTCGAGCGAGGCGAGGATCTCGCTGCTGCCCGTGAGCTCGGTCACGGCGTCGCAGAGTGGTCCGCTGAGCCGGTCGAGGATGGCGGTGTGCAGCAGGAAGTCTCGGATGTGGGCTGGCTGGCGTTGCAGGACCTCTTCAACGAGGTAGTCAATGACAAAACGGTTGCTGCCGGTGAACCCCTGGATGAAGCCGGAGACGTCGGTGCGCTCCCGCAGGGATAGCGCTGCCAGCTGCAGTCCCGCGATCCACCCTTCGGTGCGGGTCTCGAGGGCGGTTATCTCTGCTGAGGACAGGCCCAGGTGCATCATCTGATTGAGGAAGGTGGCGGCCTCGTCCGGCGTGAAGCGCAGGTCGGCCGCGCGCAACTCGGTGAGCTCGCCGCCTGCTCTCAGCCGGGCCACGGGCAGCAGCGGGTCGGAACGACTGATGATCACCAGATGCAGTTTCGCCGGGAGGTGGTCGAGCAGGAAGACGACGGCGCCCAGGAGCGACGGGTCCTCGATGAACTGGAAGTCGTCTAACACGAGAAGGATGTGTTGCGACGCCTGGCTGAACTCGTTGATGAGGGTGGTCAGTGTGGCCGTCATGCCGGTCGGCTGGTCGCTCGGCGCCTCAACGCCCAGGGTGGGATCGGCGTGGTTCACGGCGCTGAGCAGATACGCGAGGAAGCGGGACGGTTCGTTGT
The DNA here is from genome assembly GCF_004402695.1 of Cryobacterium adonitolivorans. Classification (GTDB taxonomy): domain Bacteria; phylum Actinomycetota; class Actinomycetes; order Actinomycetales; family Microbacteriaceae; genus Cryobacterium; species Cryobacterium adonitolivorans. The sequence continues at coordinate 10,254 of NZ_SOFL01000049.1, forward strand.
CGCTCTCGTCGAGGGACAACCAGGCCACCATGAGCGCCGGGTCCCGGTGCTGGGCATCGGCTATCCACTCGCTGAGCAGCGTGGTCTTGCCGAATCCAGCGGGGGCGGCCACCAGCGTCAGCTTGCGCCCGGAGCGCAGCCCCTCGTTGAGCTTCTCGATCAGGCGCGGCCGGGGAACGGCGTGGGGTCGGAGCTGCGGGATGAAGAGCTTCGTTGCGAGAACAGGCATGTCGCGGCTAGCTCGACGTCGCCGATTTGGACCGGGCGCGCACGTGGATCCGTTCGCCCTGCTTGCCGAACATGGAGAGGATCTCCACCGAGTCGGCGCCGGTGGAGCCGAACCAGTGTGGATTGCGGGTGTCGAACTCCGCCGCCTCACCCGAGCCCAGGACCACGTCGTGCTCGCCGAGGATCAGCCGGAGGCGGCCGGAGAGCACGTAGATCCACTCGTACCCGGTGTGGGTGCGGGGAGCGGGTTCCCGATCGGTGGCGGGGATGACGATCTTGAAGGCCTGGGGCTCTCCCTGATGCTGCGAGAGGGGCGTGAGGGTCCGGCCATCCGTGCGGGTGGACTTCTGCGGCACTCGCGGGTCCTGCACCCTGGGCGGGCTGACGATCTCCTCGAACGGCACCGCCAGGGCGGCCACGATGGGCAACAGCAGCTCGAGGTTGGGCTTCCTCTGACCGGACTCGAGCCTGGACAGCGTGCTCTTGGAGATCCCGGTGGCGGTGGCGAGTTCTGCCAACGTGACGTTTTTCTTTTCGCGGGCGCGGCGCAGGCGCGGCGCGATCTGACTCAGCTCGTCATTGATCCGCGGTGTCGTGCTCATGGAGACAGCTAAGCAGCGTGTCCCACTTTTGGCAACGATAGTTTCAGTATTTTCCGGGTGGCCGCACTGTAGGGAAGGAGGTCGTGAACATCGGCCGCCCATCCCTCGAAAGGAACACACCATGTCACTACCCCCAGCTCCCCGCGGAAGTGTCGGACCCCCCTCGGTGCACGCGCGGGCAGTGATCACCTGGATCGCCATCTTCCCGCTGGTGACGCTCGGATTCTTTGCGATTGCCCCATTCGCGACCGACTGGAACCCTGTCCTGCGCGCCTTCGTGCTTTCCCTCGTCGTGGTGCCGATCGCCGTGTACCTCGTTGTGCCCCAGCTGATGCGTGCCTACGGCAGGATTCGCACCACGAGGCGCTGACCGGCCCGCCAGGCGCTAGCCTGCCGCCATGACGGATGCCGGGCACGCTATGGGCATATCCGCCGCGGGCGACGTGCGGGCGGCGCTCGCCGCGATCGCCACCCAGGCCTTCATCCGCCGCAGCGATGCGACCACGACCCTCGACCTGGCCGCACGGCTGCTGAGAGACCCTGAGCCGCTGATGCACAAGGCCTCGGGCTGGATGCTGCGCGAGGTGGGCGCCCGCGTCGACCGGGACCTGCTGATCGGCTTCCTTGACCTGCACGCGGGCCAGATGCCGCGCTCCATGCTCAGCCACGCGACCGAGCACCTGAGCGCCGAGCTGCGGGCGCACTATCGTGGCCAGCCCACTGAGCGTCCGAGGCCGTTCCGACGGGGATAGCAGAGGCGCGTCACGACTTGGTAAACAAGTGAATCAATAGTTTGTTCTCCCTTGCGCGCATTTCGTTCGTAAGGTTTACTAACAAACATGACAGCTCTCGGTGCCCCGCGGATGATCCAGGACCGAGCCCTTCGCCCCAACACGAAGGTCTTGCCCGAGCACATCCGCCTGAACAACCGCACCCTGGTGCTGCAGACGCTGTACCGCACCGGTCTGCAAAGTCGCGCGGACCTGGCCCGCGAGACCGGACTGACCCGGGTGACGGTGTCCGACCTGATCAGCGAGCTGATGGGGGAGAACCTCGTCATCGAGCTCGGCCAGCGCCAGGAATCGCGCCCCGGCAAGCCGGCCACACTGCTCGACATCAACCGGGCCGCCTTCCAGATCATTTCGCTCGACCTCTCCGGTCACACCCGCCTGCGCGGTGCCGTGCTCAGCCTGGACGGCGCGGTGCTCTCCAGCTCGGGACTGGACCTGGCCGGAGCCCGCGGCGAGGCCGCCTTCGACAAGGTCGCCGAGCTGCTCGCCCAGGTGATCGCCCGGGCCACCGCCCCGATCCTCGGTGTCGGGATCGGGTCTCCCGGGATCGTCGACCGGGCGGGCGTCGTGCGCAACGCGCCCAACCTCGGCTGGCGTGACCAGCCGCTCCAGGCCAGGCTCCAGGACACGACCGGCCTGCCGGTGCGGGTGGTCAACGACGCCAACGCCGCGGTGCTCGCCGAACACAGCTTCGGTGGCGCCGACCATGATCTGCTACTGGTCAAGGTGGGCCACGGCGTCGGCGCAGGGCTGCTGATCGGCGGTCGCGCCATCTTCGGCGAGCGCTTCGCCGCCGGTGAGATCGGCCACGTCGTCGTCGGCACAGACGACGGACCGCTCTGCGCCTGCGGCAAGTCCGGGTGCCTCGAGGCCTGGCTCTCGGTACCGCGGCTGACCGCGGCGATCCATGATGCCACCGCCGCAGCCGCCACACCGGCGGATGCCGAGCGCGCCATCTTTGACATCCTCTCCGAAGCCGGGCGCCGGCTCGGCATCATCCTCGCTCCCGTCGTCGGTGCCCTCAACCTGCTCGAAATCGTGTTGAGCGGGCCACCCGAACTTCTCGACGGGGCGCTCTCCGCGGCCACCGTCGAGACCCTCCGGTCGAGGACCATGGCCACCGAAACCGGTGACCTCACCCTGCGAATGACCGCGCAGGGGGAGGACATCGTTCTGCGCGGCGCGGCCGTCATGGTTCTTTCCGCACAACTCGGAGTTTCGTAGCCGAAGCATTTCCCTGCACCAACGATGTGGCGCCCGCCAACATCGGCAATCCCCGAAAGGAATATCTCATGAAGAGAAAGCTCGTATCTCTCGCCGCGCTGGCCACTGCCTCCGCGCTCGTGCTGGCGGGATGTTCGTCCGCCGCCGATGAAGGCGATGACGCCTCCACCGACAACAGCGACAAGACCATCACCCTGTGGCTCGCCGGCGGTGACACCCCCGATGAACTGCGCGACTACCTCAAGTCCGAATTCGCCGCACAGACCGGCGCCACGCTGAACATCCAGCAGCAGGACTGGGGAGACCTCGTCACCAAGCTGACGACCTCACTGCCCGACGCCAACAACACGCCGGATGTCGCCGAGCTGGGCAACACCCAGTCGTCGACCTTCACCAACGTGGGCGCCTTCCTCGACATCTCAGACCTGTACGAGGAGCTCGGTGGCAGCAAATTGCTGCAGTCCTTCGTCGACGCCGGCATGGTGGGCGACAAGAACTACGCCCTGCCCTACTACTTCGGTTCCCGCGCCGTGTTCACCCGGTCCGACGTCTGGGCCGCGGCCGGAGTCGAGCAGCCCACGACCCTCGACGAGTTCAACGCCGGCGTCGCCGCAGTCAACGCCGCCAACCCGTTGAACATCCCCGACTTCTCCGGCTTCTACCTCGGTGGGCAGGACTGGCGCAACGGCATCTCCTGGATCTTCGCCAACGACGGCGAGCTCGCCACCGTGAAGGACGGCACCTGGACCTCGACGCTCGCCTCAGAGAACAGCCTGAAGGGCCTCGCCCAGCTGCAGGACCTGTACAAGTCCGCCTCCAACGCGCCCAACGACGCCAAGGACTCCAACCAGTACATCTACCTCAACGACAGCGACGAGATCAAGGACGCCGAGGGCGCCGTCACGTCGAACACCTCGCTGTCCGCCGCCTCGATCATGGCACCCACCTGGGCGCACTGGTCGATCGGAACCCTCGGCACTGATGCCGACGGCAAGGCCACCCGCACCTGGGATGACACCAAGAACGCGGTCTTCGCCCTCCCGGGCAACGACGGCAAGCCCGCCCCGGTCTTCGCCGGCGGTTCCAACATCGGCATCTCCGCGGCGAGCAAGAACCCCGAGCTGGCCAAGAGCCTCCTCAAGATCATCTACTCGAAGGAGTACCAGACCATGCTCGGCCAGAACGGCCTCGGCCCGGCAAACGGCGACTACGTGGACTCGCTCGGCGACGACCAGTTCGCCGAGGCGCTGATCGCCTCGGCCTCGAACTCGAAGCTCACCCCGGCGGCGCCCGGCTGGGCCACGGTGGAGGGCTCGCTCGTGATGGAAGAGTTCTTCAGCAAGATCGAGGGTGCCAGCGACCTCAAGGCCCTCGCGAAGGAATACGACGAGAAGCTCACGCCGATGCTGAACGGCGAATAACCGGCGCCTGTCGAACCAGACGAACAATGAAAGGAGGGTCGGCGTGACAACGCAGAACCTCGTGCTGGGTCAGGCCGATCGGCCGCGCCCGGTCAGGCCCCGGAAAAGGGGCAGATCAACGCCGTACCTGTTGGTCATCCCGGCCTGCGGCATCCTGATCCTGGCGCTCGGCTACCCGCTCGTCTGGCAGTTCATCACCTCGATGCAGAGGTTCGGACTCTCCCAGCAATTCGGCCAGCCCCCGGAGTTCGTCTGGTTCGACAACTACGTGACCCTGTTCACCGACCCGTACATGTGGACCGTGGTGGCCCGGTCGCTGGCCTTCTGCCTGGTCACCGCCGCGGTCACCATGGCCATCGGTACCCTGATGGCCCTCCTGATGAACGCCGTGCACACGGCCGTGCGCATCACCCTGCAGATCTCGATGCTGCTCGCCTGGGCGATGCCAGTCGTCGCGGCGATGACGGTCTGGAACTGGCTCATCGACTGGCGCCGCGGCGTCCTGAACTCGGTCCTGACCGGCATGGGCCTGGATTTCCAGAACCACAACTGGCTGGCCAACCCGCTGTCGTTCTTCTTCGTGGCGATGGTCATCGTGGTCTGGATGAGCGTTCCGTTCGTGGCGTTCTCCATCTTCGCCGGCCTCACCCAGGTGTCCACCGAGGTGCTCGAGGCCGCCCAGCTGGACGGCGCCACCCTGTCCCAGCGGCTCCGGTTCATCATCGTCCCGATCATCCGACCGGTGCTCGCCATCATCCTGCTGCTGCAGGTGATCTGGGACCTGCGGGTGTTCACCCAGATCCGGCTGCTCCAGGATGTCGGATCGATCGCCTCGGAGACCAACCTGCTCGGCACGTACATCTACCAACTCGGCGTCGGCTCCAGCGACTTTGCCATGGCCAGCGCCGTCTCGATCTTCGTGCTCGTGCTGACCGTGGCCCTGAGCTGGTTCTACGTACGCAGCATGCTCAAGGAGGACGAATCATGACCTCGACGGTCTATTCCAGCGGCCAATCCACCGGCGTGAATGCCCTTCAGGCCGGCTCCCGGCCCCGACCCAGCGATCCGCCGACACGGCGGCCGGGCAGCAGGGGCGGCAACCGCCGCTTCCGGCCCGGCCGGATCGCGCTCGGCGTCGTCGGCATCGTGGTCTCGCTGATCTGGGTCTTCCCGGTCTACTGGATGCTCAACTCCTCGCTGCTGCCCAATGTGGTGCTGCAGAGCACCACGCCGACCTGGCTGCCGTTCGGCGGTTCCCTCGACAACTTCGTCGCGGTCTTTTCCGGTGGAACGTTCCTTCCCGCCCTGGGCATGAGCACGGCCATCGCCATCATCACCGTGGTGTTCTGCCTGTTCTTCGCGTTTCTCGGCGCATTGGCGATCAGCCGGTTCAGGTTCCGCGGGCGCAAGGCGTTCGTACTGGCCGTGCTGCTGATCCAGATGCTCCCCGCCGAGGGGCTCTTCATCGCCCAGTACAAGCTGATGGGCAGCCTGAACATGCTCAACTCGATCGTGGGCGTGAGCATCATCTACATCGCCGCCGTCGTGCCCTTCACGATCTGGATGCTGCGCGGCTTTGTCGCCGGCGTGCCCGCCGACCTCGAGGAGGCAGGCATGATCGACGGATTGAGCCGCACCCAGGCCTTCATGCGCATCACCTTCCCCCTTCTCGCTCCCGGGCTGGTGGCCTCCGGTGTGTACGCCTTCCTGCAGGCCTGGAACGAGTTCACGGTCGCCCTGGTGCTGCTGCAGGACAATTCCAGCCAGACGCTTCCGCTCTGGCTGCGCGGCTTCATCCAGGCCAGCGCCAGCCGGGCAACCGACTGGGGTCAGGTGATGGCGGCCTCCACCATGGTGGCCATTCCGGTGATCATCTTCTTCCTCTTCGTGCAGGGCAGGATGACCAGCGGACTGGTCAGCGGGGCGGTCAAGGGATGACCGGCCTTATCGGCGGCGAGTCCCTGGTGCGCACGCACATCAGGGCAACCCTGATGCCGGGCTTCGTCGGCACGGTGCTGCCGGGCTGGCTGCGCCAGCGCCTGCAGGACGGACTCGGCGCCGTGTGCCTGTTCGGGCAGAACATCGAATCCATCGCCCAGCTGCGCGAGCTGACGGACTCGATCCGCGACGCGAACCCGCTCGCTGTCATCGCCATCGACGAGGAGGGTGGCGACGTCACCCGGCTCTACTTCTCTTCCGGCTCGCCCTATCCGGGCAACGCCATCCTCGGCCGGATCGACGACGTCGGGTACACAGAGGAGGTCGGTCGCCTCGTCGGCTGGGAGCTGCGCAAGGCCGGCTGCACTCTCACGTTCGCGCCTGACGCCGACGTCAACTCCAACCCCGACAACCCCGTGATCGGCGTGCGCAGTTTCGGCGTCGACCCGGCCCGGGTGGGCCGGCACTCCGCCGCCTGGGTGCGCGGGGTGCAGTCCACCGGGGTCGCCGCCTGCCCCAAGCACTTTCCTGGTCACGGTGACACCGCCCTCGACTCCCACCTGGCCATGCCCGTCGTCGACCTGCCGCCGGCGACCCTGCGCGAGCGGGAACTGGTGCCCTTCCGCGCCGCCATCACCGCCGGCGCGAAGGCCATCATGACCTCGCACATCCTGCTGCCCCAGGTCGATCCGGAGAACCCCGCGACGCTCTCCTCGCGGGTGCTCGGCGGTCTGTTGCGCACCGAACTGGGCTTTTCGGGCGTCATCGTCAGCGACGCCCTGGACATGAAGGGGGCCAGCGGCGTCCTGGGCATTCCGGGGGCCGCCGTCGCCGCGCTCGCCGCCGGCTGCGATCTGCTCTGCATCGGCACCGAGAACACCCCCGCACAGCTCGATCAGATCGAGGCCGAGGTCCTGGCCGCCGTGGACGCCGGAACCCTCACCGAGGCCCGGCTCGCCGAGGCCGCCGGCCGCGTTCACCGACTCGCCGCCGGCATCACCGACGAGACCCTGAACATCCCTCTGCCCGATGCCGCGCTGGCCGCGCCCGAGCCGGGTTTCGACACCGGGCGCATCATCGCCTCCTTCGCCGTCAACGAGCACGCGAAGCTGTGGCTCGCGGCGACGCCGGAGACCTTCTCGGTGGTTCGGCTCGACACGGTGACGAACATCGCCGTTGGCGCTGCGCCCTGGGGCCCGTTCGCCGAGGTGGCCGCCCACCCGGAGTCAGACCTCGCGGCCGCGTGGCGGGCCAGGCCTCTCGTCGGACGCACCGTGGACGACAGTGGGGCGCTGGAGCTTCCCGCCCGGACACCCGTGGTCGTGATCGGCAAGGACAACCATCGGCATCCGTTCATTCGCGACCTGGTCGATGCGCTGCGGGCCGACCGCCGTGACGTGCTCGTGGTCGACATGGGCTGGCCGTCGGATGAGCTGACCTACGCCGACATCGCCACCTTCGGTGCATCCAGGCTTGCCGGGCGCGCGTTGCTCGAGTTGCTGGCGGCCGTACCGGCGTAGATTCGCGCCGGCTGCGGCAGGTCGCGCGGGCGGCGCGAGCGGCGGCGGCGCGCCCGCTGTGGCTCGGTGCGCCCCCTCTGGCTCGGTGCGCCCGCTATAGCGGGCGCACTGCGCCATACGAGGTGCAGTGAACGAGGTGGGCCGGGCAAGGGGGCGAAGTGGGGTGAGCCAAGTGGGGTGGGCGAGGTGCGGTGACCGCTCAACTCACCAGGTCGCGTGCCCGCAGGGCGCCGCCGAGCAGGCCGGCGTTTTCGCCGATCGACGCCGGCAGGATCTCGGGACGCCGGTGAAAGCTCAACAGGGCATTCACCCGCTCGCGCAGCGGAACGAATAATTGGTCGCCCGCCTGTGCCAGCCCGCCACCGATCACTATCGCCTCCGGCGCGAGAATCGCGGCCAGCTGGGCGATGCTCAGGGCGAGTGCGTCCAGTGCCTCGTGCCAGATCATCGACGCCGCGGGGTCGCCGGAGCGGGCCAGTGACAGCACCGCGCGCGCGCCGCGCAAACTGATACCCGTGACCTCCTCGTAGCGACGCACGATCGCGCCGGCCGAGGCGACGGTCTCCAGGCAGCCCCGGGAGCCGCAGCCGCAGAGCGTTCCGCTGGGGTGAACGATCGAATGGCCGATCTCGCCCGCGTAGCCCCCACCGGTGTGCGCCCGGCCGTTGATGAACAGCGAACCGGCGATTCCGGTGCCGATGACCAGCACGACCACGTTGCGATAGGGCCGGGCGGCGCCGAGCCGGAACTCGGCCTCCCCGGCGGCCCGCACGTCGTGCGAGAAGGTGGTGGGCAGGTGGATGAGCTCTTCGGTCAGTCGCTTGAACGGCACGTTCGACCAGTGCAGGTTGGTGGACAGCACGCCGATACCCGCGTCGTCGTCGACGACGCCAGGGGCGAGCAGACCCACGGCCCGGGGGTGCACCCCCGGAAAGTCCGCGGCGAACTGCAGCGTGAGCTCCTGCACCCGGGCGATGACCGAGAAGGCCGTGCGTTCGCCGTCGAGCGGTGTCGGCGTGCGACTGAGGCCCAGCATGCGGCCGGATGCGTCAAAGAGCGCGGCCTTGGTGTCGGTGCCGCCGACATCGACGGCGATCACGGCCTCGCCGTTGCCGAGCGGGAGGGCCTGGTCGACAGCCGAAGTGAGGGTCACGGCGGTCATGGCGGGGGCTCCTCAGCGGTAGGCGAGTGTGGCGGGGCAAGAAACCGGCCAAGAGTGTGCTCGTGCTGCGTCAACTGCCTGTGAGGACATCATCCCATGCGCCGACGCTGTTTGTAAAGGATGGTAACAATTAGCGGGGAGGAGTTGGCCAGTCGCGCAGGTTAGGTTTGAAGAACGCGTGCGCGCAAGCGCCGTATTGACAGACATATAGAGGTAGGAACTGAGCAGTGGCTGAAGCAACCGTGACCCCGGGCACCGAGGTGTCCCCGAAAGAGGTCGAGGCCCAGGCCGTGCGCCGGCGCACCTTCGCCGTCATTTCCCACCCCGACGCGGGAAAGTCCACGCTCACCGAGGCACTGCTGCTGCACGCGCACGCCATCACCACCGCCGGCGCCACGCACGGCAAGGCCGGCCGCCGCGGCACTGTCTCCGACTGGATGACCATGGAGCAGGAACGTGGCATCTCGATCACCTCCGCCGCCATCCAGTTCGAATACCGCGACAGCGTGATCAACCTCGTCGACACCCCCGGCCACGCCGACTTCTCCGAGGACACCTTCCGGGTGCTCTCGGCGGTGGATGCCGCCGTGATGCTCGTCGACGCCAGCAAGGGCCTCGAGGTGCAGACCATGAAGCTCTTCGAGGTGTGCAAGCAGCGCAACCTTCCCGTCATCACCGTGATCAACAAGTGGGACCGGCCGGGCTCCGCCGCGCTCGACCTGATGGACGAGATCCGCACCCGCACCGGCCTGATCCCCACCCCGCTCACCTGGCCGGTGGGCATCGCGGGCGACTTCCGCGGCGTCATCGAGCGTGACAGCTCCGACTTCATCCGCTTCAACCGCACCGCAGGTGGCGCCACCCGCGCTGACTTCGAGCGCACCACCGCCGACGAAGCGGCCGAGGCCGAGGGCGATGCCTGGGTCACCGCCGCCGAGGAGTCCGAACTGCTCGCAGAGGAGGGCCAGAACCACGACGAGGACATGTTCCTGGATGGCGTGACCACCCCGGTGCTGTTCTCCGCCGCGGTGCTCAACTTCGGTGTGCAGCACATCCTGGACACCCTGGTGGACTTCGCCCCGCCCGCCGAGGCGCGCCTGGACGCCGCCGGCGGCCACCGCCCGGTGACCAGCCCGTTCTCCGGCTTCGTCTTCAAGGTGCAGTCCGGCATGAACTCCTCGCACCGCGACTACGTCGCGTTCGTGCGGGTGTGCTCCGGCCAGTTCCGCCGCGGCATGGTCGTCACCCACTCCGCCACCGGCCGGCCGTTCGCCACCAAGTATGCCCAACAGCTGTTCGGCAAGGACCGTGAGGTGGCCGAGGAGGCCTGGCCAGGCGACATCGTCGGCCTGGTCAACGCCTCCGCGCTGCGGGTCGGTGACTCGATCCACGAGGGCGCCCCCGCCGTCACCTTCCCGCCGCTGCCGATGTTCGCGCCCGCGCACTTCCGTGCCGTGCGCCCCGCCGACACCAGCAAGCACAAGCAGTTCCGCCGCGGCATCGACCAGCTCGACCACGAGGGCGTCATCCAGGTGATGCGCTCGGACTTGCGTGGCGACCAGGCGCCTGTGCTCGGCGCCGTCGGCCCGATGCAGTTCGAGGTCGTCGAGGAGCGGATGTCGCACGACTTCGGCGCCGCCATCCGCAGCGACGTGCTGCCGTACCAGCTGGCCCGCCGCACCGACAAGGAGAGCGCGCTGATCCTCGGCCACGACCGTCAGGTGGAGGTGCTCCGCCGCAGCGACGGCACCCTGCTGGCCCTTTTCAGCACCCCGTGGCGCCTGCGCAATACCGTGCGCGACCACCCCGAACTGCTGCTCGAAGACCTGGCCGGCGGCGGGCCTGTCGACGAGGTGCGCTACTAGCTAGCCCAATCCGGAATCACGTGGTCCCCGAACTACACTCAGAAGCCTAAACAACCAGGGAATCGCCCATGTGGCGCCAACGACAGGGGAGAGTGTCATGAAGTCTTTCGCGTGCGGAGATGTGGTGCCAGGGTGCACGGCGAGTTGGGTCAGTTCCACAGATGACGAAATTCTCGTTCTCGTTGCTCAGCATGCGAGCGCCGTACACGCCATCGACGCGGTGAGCCCCGAGCTGGTCCAGAGCGTCATGGACCGGATCGTGGTCGTCTCCTGACGACACCACTGTCCCCGTCCGGGTGGGCCGAACTACTGGATGTGGTCGCCGCCGGAACCGGGGTATCAGCCGCCTTCCAGCCGATTGTGGACACCGCCCGCGGCATCGTGGTGGGGTTCGAGGGCCTGGCCCGTTTCGAGATGCCCGCGGGGATCAGCGTCGAGGACCTCTTCGCCCAGGCGCGCGCCTCGAACCGGTCCGCGGAGGTCGAAGCGCGCTGCCTGCGGATCATTCTCGCGGAACGCGGCTCGGTTCCGGCCAACTGCTTCATCACCGTGAACGTATCGCCCCACGTGCTTGGACACGAGTCCATCCGGCAGGTGTGGCAGGACAATGCCGACCTCGCCGGAGTGTTCGTGGAGCTCACCGAACAGTCCGCCATTGAATCCGCCGCCGACCTCGAACCCGAGCTCGACGCTATCCGGGGAGCGGGCGGCCTGATCGCCGTCGACGACCTCGGCTCGGGCTACGCCGGTCTCAGCCGTCTGCTCGCGCTCAAACCCGAACTGATCAAACTCGACCGGGAACTCATTCAGGGCATCGACACCGACGAGGCGAAACGAGCGCTGGTCGAGATGATCGGCACCTTCGCCAACCGCATCGACTGCTGGGTTTTGGCCGAGGGCATCGAAACCGCGGCTGAGTACGACACCATCACCGCGCTCGGGGTGCCGCTCGCGCAGGGCTATTATCTCGCCCGGCCCGGTCCCGCGTGGCCCGCTCTGGCCAAGCCGGTGTTGCCGAGTGCGGTGCCGCAGCCCGTTCCCGTCGTGCGCGACCTGCTCGACGTCGCTCCCGCCGTGGAGTCGGTGGCCGCCGCAGCCAGGATTTTCACCGATCACGCGGAGGTGCGCACCGTGGTGCTCATCGACCACCACGGCCGGCCTCGCTCGGTTCTCGACAGCGAGAGCGCCCACCTCGGGGTCACCACCGACGCCGTGCGGGTGAACCTCGACACTCCCGTGCGGGATGCCCTGCTGCGCGCGATCACCCGCGACAGCACGCAGCGTTTCGATCCTCTGATCGCCACCGACAACGCCGGCCGCTACGCCGGTATTGTGCGCCTGGAACGCCTCATCACTACCGCGCTTCAGTAAGCACGTCAGTCGCGGCGGGAGCGCGCCTGTACCCTGCCGGTGCTGGCGACCGGGCTCAGGTTTCTAAGAGTGCCCGCAGCCGGTCGAGATCGACCCCGTCCCGGGTGTCGACGAAGTACTCGCCCTGCCACTTCTGGGTGCGGATGGCCTGGGCGTTGTCGGTGGGGGACCACGGAGGATAGACCCGGAGGCCGCGCTTGCCGCCGACGCCGGCCACCGAGCCGATGCCGTGGCGCTGCAGCGCCGACCGGGGGAACACGAACTGTCCCGCGTTCTGGCCCTCCGTGGTGATGATCACCAGCAGGTCGACGTCGTCGGCGGGGAACGGTTCCGTGGCTCCTGTGGTCGAGCGCCGCCAGACGGCGACGAACAGGCCGACCTTGGTCGGGGTCAGCTTGCCGACGCGGAAGCGCAGGCGCTGCGAGCCGATCCGGGTCACAGCCGCGCCGTACTCACCGTTGTCGGTTTCGGCGATCGCGGGCTCCACACCGCCCAGCGGCTCGAACAGCGTCATGGCCAGTGCTACCTCTGGATGCATCACGATGGTGTGGACCTTTCGGATCTGCCGGTGGGGTAGACCATGGCGGCAGCAGGCGGAATCGAGAACCAGAGCGCAGACCCCACGGCCGAATCAAGCCCTGCGGCGTCCCTCGGGCTCACGTCCGCGGCAAGCAGAGCGCTTCGCGCCCGCACGAAATCACCCCGGGGTTCGAGGTCGATCAGCTCGGCGCGCACGCTGGTGCGGGCCGGATCGGCCGGTTCTTCCAACGACACCGTGACCGCTGCGGGCCTCACCGCGAGGGAGATCTGTTCGCCCTGGGCGCCGGCCGAGCCGGCGTCGATGGGGATCGACGCCGGGGGATCTGCGACGACCAGGGTGTTCCCCCGTCGGATCCCGGTGATCAGGTTCAGCCCGGCGAGCCCGGCCGCGAAGGCGCTCCCCGGACGATCGAGCACCTCCGCGGGTGTTCCCTGGTCGACGACCCTGCCGTCTTCGACGATCACCACGCGGTCGGCGAGGGTGTACGCGTCGAGCACATCGTGGGTCACGATCACGGCGCTGCAATCGGCCAATACCCGGCGCAGCATCCGCCGCACCGCCGGTGCCACCGATACGTCCAGCGCGGCCAGCGGTTCGTCGAGCAGTAACAGGCCGGGGTCGGACGCGAGCGCCCGAGCTACCGCGATCCGCTGGGCCTGCCCGCCCGAGAGCTCGGCCGGGCGCCGGGCCGAGAGCGCCTCGGCATCCACCTCGCGCAGCCACCGGGTCGCTCTCTGGCGCGCGCGGCTCGCCGGCGCACCCGCGCTGCGCGGTCCGAAGGCCACGTTGTCGAGCACGCTCAGGTGCGGGAACAGCAGCGGCTCCTGCGCCAGCAGGGAGACGCCGCGCTGGTGCGGTGGCCGCCAGAAACGGCGACCGGGCCCGGCCGGCAGGTCGAACAGAACGGTGCCGTTGAGTTCGCAGCGCCCGGAGTCGGGTGTGACCAACCCGGCAATGGTGTTGAGCAGGGTGGACTTGCCGGCGCCGTTGGGCCCCAGGATCGCGACCGTCTCGCCGGAAGCCACGTCCAGGTGCAGGCGCACGTCGCGTTCGGCGACGTGCAGGTCGAGGGAGAAGGTCACGAGAGCGCCCGCGCCCGCCGACGGGAGGGCTCACCGGTGCGATGGGCCAGGCTCACGATGATGACGGCCACGATCACCAGCACCAGCGACAGGGCCACGGCGGTGTCGGGGTCGGTCTCCCGCTGCAGGTAGATTTCCAGCGGCAGGGTGCGGGTGGTGCCCTGCAGGCTGCCGGCGAAGGTGAGGGTGGCCCCGAACTCGCCGAGTGCCCTGGCGAACGACAGCACCGCGCCCGACAGCATCGCCGGCAGCACCAGGGGCAGGGTGATCCGGCGGAGCACCGTGGTGGGGCTCGCGCCGAGGGTGGCGCCGACGGCTTCGTATCGGCTGCCCACCGTGCGCAGGGCACCCTCCAGGCTCAGCACCAGGAACGGCAGGGCGACAAAGGTCTGAGCGATCACGACGGCGGTAGTGGAGAAGGCGATCTCGATGCCAAGGAGTTCGAAGGTCTGCCCGAGCAGCCCGCGGCGGCCGAAGGTGTATAGCAAGGCGATGCCTCCCACGACCGGGGGGAGCACGAGGGGGAGCAGCACCAGCGAGCGGAGCACCTTCTGTCCCCAGAAGTCGGTGCGTGCCAGCACCAGCGCCATCGGCACGCCGAAGATCACACACAGCACCGTGGCGGCCAGCGACGTGCGCAGGCTCAGGAGCAGGGCGGCCACCGAGGACTCCGAGCTGATCAGCGGCACGAACTCCGCCCAGTTCACCCTGAGAACCATCGCCACGAGCGGCAGCAGAACGAAGGCCGCGCCGATGGCGGCCATGGCGATGACCCAGCGGGGAAGCGTCATGAGGCTACGGCGCCCCGAAGCCCGCGGCCCGCAGCACCGCGGCGCCGTCGCTGCCCGTGACGAAGTCGACGAACGCCCGGGCCACGTCGGCGGATGCCGAGCCGGTCACGGGCGCGATCGGGTAGGTATTGACGGCGCTGGCGGACTCGGTGAACTCGATGCCCTCGACGGCGTCGCCCGCGGCGGCGACGTCGGTGACGTAGACCAGGCCGGCGTCCGCTTCACGTGAAGTGACCTTGCCGAGCACATCGGTGACGGAGGATTCTTCGCTCACCGGGGTGAGCGTGACGCCGGCGGTCGCAGCCACCGTCTTGGCCGCCCGGCCGCAGGGCACCTCGGGCGCGCAGACGACGAGCCTGACGTCCGGGCCGGCCAGGTCGGCGAAGTCGGTGATGCCCGCGGGGTTTCCCGGCGGCACCGCTATCGTCAGGACATTGGTGGCGAAGTCGACGGGTGTGCCGTCGGTGAGCGCCGCATCCGTGAGCCTGGTCATGTTCGTGGTGTCCGCAGAAGCGAACACATCGGCCGGTGCGCCCTCGATGATCTGGGTGACGAGTGCGGAAGAGCCGGCGAAGTTCAGCGCCACCGTGGTGCCCGGGTTGTCGGCTTCGAAGGTCTCGGCGAGGTCGGTGAAGGTGGCCTGCAGCGACGCGGCGGCGTACACGGTGATGTCACCCTCGAGCGTGGCGGCCGAGCCGGTCGGTGCGGTGGCCGCGGGGGTCGCGGGTGCGCATCCGGTGAGGGCCAGGGCGATACCGAAGACGGTCGCGGCAACGAGGACACGCGAAGCGCGGGTCACGGTCATACTCGTCCCTGTGGCGTTTCGACGATGACCGTCGTGGCCTTGACCACGGCGATCGCGACCGAGCCGAGTTCCAGGCCGAGCTCGCGCACAGCTTCGCTGCTCATCAACGACACGACCCGGTGCGGGCCGCACTGGATCTCGACCTGGGCCATCACCGTGTCCATGACGATATCCGTCACGAGGCCCACGAACCGGTTGCGGGCCGACCGGCCGATGACGGACGGGTCCTCCGGCAGCACCGCGTTCTTGCGCGCGAGCTGGGCCAGCGCCAAACCGTCGACGACGGTGCGTGACGAGGCGTCCTTCGAGCTGGGCAGCACTCCATTGTCGATCCACCGGCGCACGGTGTCGTCGCTGACACTCAAGAACGCCGCGGCGTCTTTAATGCGTATCTGAGGCATGGGAAACACTCTAGCTCCGATTTCGCGGAGTCAAGCCGGGTTGCGGCCCGCATCCGCGCTCGGATAGCCGTCATGGACGGTCTGGTGCGTGGGGCCGCCGGGCCGATGCCTAGTTGGACCGCCGCGGGCGCCGGCGCGGAAAACGCGGCTTCCAGCGGGGCTGAACGGCGGGAGGTTCGTCCTCACCCAGGCGCGGGAGGACGACGGGCAGGTGCGCCACCGACGACGTCGCGGAACCGGGGCCGATGTTCAGTGCGTCGAAGAGCACCAGCGCCGTTTTCAGTGCCGCCTGAACGATCGTGCGCCCCAGGTGTATCACTCGTGCGGTGAACGGACCTCGGGCGCGACTCCCGGTCACGATCGTGCCGTTCGGGTGACCACATCGTCGATGGCGGGCTCGAGGTCCGGCCAGAGAAACCTGTACCCGGCGGCGACCAGGCGTTCCGGCTCCACCCAGCGGCTCTTGAGCACCAACTCGGGTTCGGTGCGCAGCAGCCACATGGCCGGTTCCAGCATCCAACGGAACGCCGGCATACCGAGCCTGGCGCCGACGCTGCGGCGCAGCGTCGACATGAGCCTGCGGTTGTCACTGGGGTGCGGCGCGGCCAGGTTGACCGGCCCGGTGAGCTCGTCGCGGGCGACGATGAAACGAATTGAGGCCACAACATCGTCGATGTGGATCCCGCTGAAGCGCTGCCGCCCGCGCGAGTGATGGGTCGGAGCCTTGCCGTCGCCGGTCGGCTGGGCGACGCCGATGCCGCGGTAGCGCCGGTGCGGAAACCACCGGCCGTCGACCTGCGGCCCACCCAGCCCGAGGCGGGCCAGGCGCACGAGAATCGCGGTGGCGGGACCGTCACCGGGCACGATGGCCATCCGTAGCGCCATCCGCCGGGTCCCGGGCAGGTCACCACCGAAGAAATCGTTCTCCCAGTTGTGGGCGATGTCCGCCGAGAACCCGGTGCCGAGCTCACCGTGCGTCTCGGTCATCGGGCGATCCAGCGCGTAGCGGTAGATCGTGGCGGTGCTCGCGTTCAGCCACACTCGCGGCGGCTGCGTGCTCGTCTTGATAGCCCGGCGCAGCTGGCGGGTGGTGTCGATCCGCGAGCGTAGGATCTCGTTGCGGTTCCGGTCGGTGTACCGGCAGTCGACACTCTTGCCGGCCAGGTTGATGACCAGCGCGGCACCGTCAATCAGCGCCCGAACTGCGGTGTCGTCGTCCCAGCGCGCGTCGGGCCCGGTCCGGCCGATGCAGACGACCTCGTAGCCGCGGTCGTCAAGCTCGCGAACGAGCCTCCGGCCGATAAACCCGGATGCCCCGGCTACCACTGCGCGTTCTCTCGTGTCCCCCACGGGTCCAGCCTACGACGCGCGTCTGCCGGCGTAGCTCCCGCGTCTGGCGCGCGTTGCCTCGGGGCCGGCCAGCGCAACGCGCACCGTTCGGCCTCAGGCCTGCACTACGGCCAGTGGCAGGCCGAGCGCGGCGGCGACACCGGCGTTGGTGACAGTGCCGGCGTGGATGTTCAGGCCGGCCGCCAGCGCGGCGTCGTCGGCGATCGCCCGCTCCCAGCCCTTGTCGGCCAGGGCGATCACGTAGGGCAGCGTGGCGTTGGTGAGCGCCCGTGTCGAGGTCTCCGGCACCGCGCCGGGCATGTTGGCGACGCAGTAGTAGACGGAGTCGTGCACGGCGAAGGTGGGCGCGTCGTGCGTGGTCGGCCGGGACCCTTCGAAGCAGCCGCCCTGGTCGATGGCGATGTCGACCAGCACCGACCCCTTCTTCATGCCGGCGACCATCTCATCGGTGACCAGCTTGGGCGCGGCCGCCCCGGGAATCAGGACGGAGCCGATCACCAGGTCGGCGTCGGCCAGCTGGGCCGCGATCTCGTAGGCCGAGGACGCCCGGGTCTGGATCTTGCCCTCGAAGCGGGTCTCCAGTTCGCGCAGGCGTGGCACCGAGAGGTCGATGATGGTGACGTCTGCGCCCATGCCCAAGGCGTTGGCCGCGGCGTGCTCGCCGGCCACACCGCCGCCGATGACGACGACCTTGGCCTTGGGGGTGCCGGGCACGCCGCCCAGGAGCATGCCCCGGCCGCCCGCGGCGCTCATCAAGTGATAGGCGCCGACCTGCGCGGCCAGGCGCCCGGCGACCTCACTCATGGGTGACAGCAGCGGAAGGGTGCGGTTGGGAAGTTGCACGGTTTCGTAGGCGATCGCGGTGGTGCCCGAGGCCAGCAGCGCTTCGGTCTGGGCGCGGTCGGCGGCCAGGTGCAGGTAGGTGAAGAGCACCTGGCCGGCGCGGAGGTGGCCGTATTCGCCCGCGACCGGCTCCTTGACCTTGAGCAGCAGCTCCGCGGTGGCCCAGACCTCTGCCGCGGTCTCGAGAATGGTGGCGCCCGCCACCGCGTAGGCGTCGTCGGCGATCGAGGAGCCGAGTCCGGCGCCGCGCTGGATGAACACCTCGTGGCCGCGGCGGGTGAGCTCAGACACTCCAGCCTGGGTGATGGCCACGCGGTTCTCGTTGTTCTTGATTTCGGTGGGGACTCCGACGCGCATGATGGCTCCAGTGTGAGTAGGGAATGGACGCGGGTTCAGCCCGAACAATCAACTGCTCCCTGCAGGAAATGATGCTGTTTTCCTGTTTCGAATGGGTTTCAACCGAAGAATCACTAACCAACTCGATTCGTGGCTGTCGATTTCGTTCTTCCCCAGGGCGGGCATCCGTCGGCGACCGCAGATTGTTCGGTGACCTGGCACGGTAACCCACGGGGCGGATGCACCGCCGCTAGTCCAGAAGCGGCGTCACCCCGGCCTGCAGGGCATCAATCTCGCACCGCACGTCGCGCGCGCTGCCCGGGTAGACCTGCCGCGCCCGAACCGCCGTTGTGAGGGCGGTCCGCTGCAGGTCGAAGTACTCGCCGCTGGTGGGGTCATCCCGGCCGGCGACCGCGGCGGCGGCCACGGCGCGGGCGGCCGCACGGCCCTCCTCCACCTCGGCGTCTTCGGCGCTGGTGTCGATCCGCAGCGTCTTGGCCAGCAGCGGCAGCGTCGAGCCCTGCAGCAGCAGGGTGCCGACGGCCACGATGAACGCGACGGTCTGGATGATGGTGCGGCCGGGGAAGGGAGCCCCGGAGGCGATGGTGAGTGGGATGCCGCCGGCCGCGGCGAGGGTGATGATGCCGCGCATGCCGGTCCAGGAGACCAGGAGGTTCTCCGCGGGAGTCAGCACCGTGACGTGGCCGTTGTTGCGTCCGCCCTGCCGCCCCAGCGGACCGGTCCGGCCGCCCCGCCCGGGACCGCCCCGCCCGCGCCGCCGGCGCCGGGCCCGGGGATCGATGGAGGCGGCCATCCGCCGGGCGTAGATGAGCAGCGAGAGTTGCGCGCGGCTGTAGCTGAAGTACACCCAGGCGAACCGGCAGAGGATGACGGCGAGCAGCACAATCAGGCCCAACCCGATGGTGGACCAGGTTGGAGTGTTCGACTCGGCGAGGTCTTCCAACACGAACCGGAGCTGCAGCCCCATGTAGGCGAAAACGAACGCCTCCAGGATCAGGTCGACAACGGGCCAGAGCGCCGCCTCCTGCAACCTGGTGCGGTAGGCGGTGGCGGGCAGGGCCGACGTTCTGTTGCCGAAGTGGGACAGGCTCACGGCGAAGCCGGCCGCGACGACGGCAATGATGCCGGAGGCCTGCAGCTGCTCGGCCGCGAAGTAGGCCAGGAACGGCACCAGGAGGTTGAGCCCACTCTCGATGGTGGGGTTGCCCACCTTTGCCCGCACCCCGACGACGACCCGTCCGACGACCACACCGAGGATCAGGCCGACCGCGGCCTCCCAGCCAAAGAGCAGGAAGGGGTTTTCGATGAACTCCCGGTCGCCGGTGACGGCCGCTACCGCGACAGCGAACAGGGTGAGCGCCGCCGCGTCGTTGACGAGGCTCTCGCCGGTGAGAATCGAGATCGTGCGCCGCGGCAAACCGATCTCCCGGCCGTGGCTGACGGTGGTGACCGAGTCCGGCGGCGAGACCACGGCGGCGAGCACGAAGGCCCCGGCCAGGCCGAGCTCCGGCGCGATCCACGAGGTGAGGAAGCCGACGACCACGGTGGTGAAGATCACCAGGCCCACGCCGAGGCCGAGGATGCTGCGCAGGTTCTTGAGGAAGGCGAAGAACGAGAAATTGAGCGTGGCCGAGTAGAGCAGCGGCGGGATCACGACCCCGAGGATCAACTCGGGGTCGAGCTCGAGCCGGGGCAGGCCGGGGATGAACGAGATAGCCGCCGCCAGGGTTACGGTGACGATGCCGGCCTGCAGGCCACGGAGGTGGGCGAAGGCGGCGATGACCAGAGCACCGGTCATCACGAGGAGCAGCTGGACGTCCATGGTGCCTGTCTTTCTGTGGTGTCGTGCCAGTCTTCCCTATCGGGACGGCGTAGAACGGGCGCATGGTCGTCGAATCCGCCCGGCCGATGGGCGCGCGCTGGCTTGGAAGTGAACCGCCGGATCCGGAGCTGCCGTGGCAAGCTGTGGGCATGTAAAATGTGCTTGGAATCGGCGGATACTTCCTGCGGGCCGCGGGCCGCGGACCCTGAGTCGTTGAACGCCTGGTATCGCGATTGCCTCGGCCTGGACGCAGGTGAGAATGGCCTGTGGCAGCAGGAAGCAGGGCCGACGGTGTTCGCGACCTTCGAGCCCGAGACCGACTACTTCGGCTCCCGGGCTCAAGCCATCATGCTCAACTTCCGGGTGCGTGATCTCGACGCGATGCTCGCGCAATTGCGTGCCGCGGGAGCGGACGTGGCCGCCCAGACGCAGGACATGGAGGGCGTCGGTCGATTCGGGTGGGTCACCGACCCTGAGGGCAACCGGATCGAGCTCTGGCAGCCCGCCTGAGCGCATCCTCTGATCGATCAGAGAGGAGGCTGCCGGGTCAGCAGCTCGCCGCGCACGCTCGGCAGCAGGGCCGAGCCACGCATCACGCCGGCGTCGGCCAGGCCGTCGACGATGAGCCGTGCGGATGCCGGACCCGTCGCCACGGCTACCTGGGCCTCGCGCGCCAGCACCGGGTGACAGGCGATGGACACCAGGCGCAGCACGTCGTCATCGATCGGCTGCCAGTCCTCGGGGCTCATGCCCTCGATGGTGCGCGCCGCCAGGTCGTGGGCGATTGCTCGGTACCTGTCATCGAGGCGCTCGCGCCGCCACCAGGTGTCGATGGCCTTGCGCTTGGCGACGGCCGTGAGCCAGGCCCCAGGGTTCTGCGGGATGCCCGACTCCGGCCATTGCCTGAGCGCGTCGAGCACAGCCTCCTGGGCGAGATCCTCGGCCAGCACCACGTCGTTGGTCATCTTCGCGAGCGTGGCCACGATCCTGGCGCTCTCGATGCGCCAGACCGCCTCCACGGTGCGCCGCGCATCGGCCATGGTCCGAGCCTGCCCGCCGAAGTCCCGTCAGGCCTGGCCGCTCTCGGCGCGCCACAGTTCCTGCTGCTGCAGGATCGGGTTGTCGGCCGCCTCGCCGAAGTCGCTCATTTCGGTGACCCGGCGCACCTCCAGCTTCGACCCCGGTCCGAGCGGGCACCGGCTCGCCCACTCCATGGCCTCCTCCTTCGACGCGACCTGGATCATCCAGAAGCCGCTGAAGAGTTCGTGGGTTTCACCGTAGGGTCCGTCGGTCACGATGGGAGGGTCGGCCGCGAAGTCGACGACGAAATTGTCGGTCATCGAGTCGGCCAGGCCGTCACCGGCGAGCATCACGCCGGCCTTCATCAGGGCCTCGTTGTATGCGCCCATCTTCTCGATGATCTCGTTGATGTCCGCCGTCTCGTAGTCCTGACGGGCCGCTTCGGTTGCTCGCATGATCAGCATGTACTTCATCGGGCTCTCCTCACTTCTCAGGGCGCCGAGTGCGTCCCTCTACATGATGCGTCGAACGGGGCCGGCCTGGATCGACAGGTCGGTGAAGAAAGACTCAGCTCGTCAGGACCTGCCGCGTGATGGACCTCAGCAATTCTTCGCCGGCCAGGATGCCGCGCCTCGCGGTCACCTCGAGGTTGTGCCTCGTGAAGGCCGCGTCGTGCAGTTCGCCGTGCGCCGGGCGGAAGGCGAAGTGCGCCTCCTCCAGCATGCGCTGGTCGAGGAGCGAGTCGCCGGCGGCGAGCACCGTGGGTGCGCCGAGTCGGCGGTGCACCTCGGCGACAGCAGCGCTCTTGTTCACGGCCTCCGGCACGCAGTAGAGCTTCCGCCCCTGCACGGATACCGTCCAGCCGAGCACCCGGCACTGCACGTGCAACGCGGCGATCCACTCCGCGGGCATCGCCTCACGGTCGATGATCGCGTAGCTGAACAGGTCCTGGGCGGTGTGTACCCGCACGATCCACGCCGCGGCGGCCGGGTCCTCGAGCAAGGACCTGACCTCGGCCAGCGGAGCCGCTTCCGCGCCCAACCGAGCCCGCAGGGAGCGTGACCAGACCGGATCGACCTCACCGTCGACCAGGATCGCGCCGCCGTTGGTGGTTATGGCGAAACGCGGGACTGGGCCCGGCAGCTGCACACGGCCGTACTGGGCCACGGTGCGGGTGGTGACCGGCACGAAGGTGGCCGCCGCGGCGAGCTCGAGCAGAAGCTGCTCGGCGGCGCGCGTCATGTAGGAGATCGGCACACCCTTGTAGACCTCGGAAACGACAATCGGGGGAGCCTGGGCGTCCGGCGTCTCGAGCCAGAAGGCGCGCGACGAGTAGATGAGCGTGCGGTCGAGGTCGCAGGCAACCAGGGGCATGACGGTCACTGGGCACCCGCAAGCCCATGGCCGGGCCGGATGAGCCCGACGCAGCTGTACGGCAGGTCGGGCACGATCTCGATCGGGACGCCGCGCTGCTCGGCCAGCAGCAGCACGTGCGCGACATCCGCCACGGCATCCGCCCGCACCAGCACCTTCCACGGAACCCGGCGCAACAGCACCCGGGTGGTTTCGCCGACTCCCGGCTTGACCAGGTTCACGTCGTTGATGCCGTACTCGGTGCTGATCTGCTCGACCGCCTTCCAGCCGACCCACGACGGGGTGCGG
Source organism: Cryobacterium adonitolivorans (assembly GCF_004402695.1). Lineage (GTDB taxonomy): Bacteria > Actinomycetota > Actinomycetes > Actinomycetales > Microbacteriaceae > Cryobacterium > Cryobacterium adonitolivorans. The sequence continues at coordinate 33,050 of NZ_SOFL01000049.1, forward strand.
TCTTCTGCGTTCGCCGCCGCGACTCCGTCGGCGACGTCGTCCGCGACGTCAGGGAAGTAGCCGCAGACCGTGTCGAGAAAGTCGCGCGAGACGTCGTTGTGGCTCAACTCGGCATAGAACTTGGCGCCGTGGAACTCGTCTTCGCCGATCAGATCCCGGTTGAAGACGGTGCGGGACACGAGCCCGGACACCGTGGAGTTCAGGCAGGCGGACGGGATCAGGTAGTCCTCGCGAGTGCCGTGGATGGTGACGCAGTGCCCAGGGTCGGCCAGTACCGCCAGGTCGTCCTTGAAGAACACGCCGTCGGTCTGGCTGAACAGGGCGATCGCCGCGGACAGTTCACGTGCGATGGCGCCCTTGCCGGTCCAGCCGTCGACGAAGATGACCTGCTGTGGATCGTGCTGGGCGGCGAGGTAGCGCAGGGCGGTCTGGTCGAGCCCCACGCCGCGCACGATGCTCATCGTGTAGTGCGGCACGTCGATCCCGCGTGCGTGTTGGGCCCAACGCCGCATCAGGATGCCGATCGGGGTGCCGGCCCTGGCGAGGGAGACGAACACCGGCCGGTCGCCGCGGGCGGCGAGGGCGAGGTCGGTGACGACGCCGACGGCGACCGCGAGCCGGCGGCCCGAACGTTCCAGGGCCTCACGGTAGAGCGCCTCGTATTCCGGCGACGGCAGGTACTCGATGGGCAGCGACTCGGCGTAATTCGCCGCCCCGCTCTGGATGGCGTGCTCGCGCTCCTCGGCCGGTGCCTCGAGGGCGGCGCCCTGCAGGTCCTGCAGCAGCCAGCTCACGTCCTCGGCGGCGTATGAGCCGAAGGCGGGGCCGCTGAGCGGGTGGGGCAGCACGGCCGCCGGAGGAATGGGGCTGGTCACGGGTTGGGTATCCCATCGGTGGGGGCGGACGCGGTCAGCAGCACGACCACGATGCGGTCGCTGACGCGGCGGAGGGTTTCGATCACGCCGTCGTCGCCGTCGAGCCCGGCGGGGTCGGTGCCGGGTTCCGGCATGAACACGACCGTGCCGAAACGGCGGCCGGAGGCGGTGAGGTTGTAGGCGAAGCGCACGCCCACGCCGTCGGAGGTCGTGTCGTGGCTGCGGAAGCGGATGGCGCTTCTGATGGGGTAGTCGGCGGCATCGAGCGCGGCGATCGGCGATCGGGTGCTGGTGGAGAACCTGACGGCCAGCGGCGCTGCGGCGCGCCCCAATTCGTCCGCGGTCAGCATCGGCAGGGCAATGAATTCTTCCGAGCCGAGGACCAGGACCCCCCGGTCGCCCGTGGCCGGCTGCCCGGTGGGGAGCAGGGCGCACACACGATCGGCGATCGCCGAAGCGACGCCGGCGTCCGTAGGTGCCGTGGTGCCGAACCGGGCGCTTCGCAGGGGCGAAAGGTCGGTGCAGTCGAGCAGGCTCACCTCTCCGCCGCCGGCAGCTGCCGGGGCGACGGTCGGCATCGACGCGATCATCCGGCCGGCGCGAGGGAGCACGTCGGCGGGGAGCCCGATCGAGCCGGCGGCCAGGCAGACAACGGAAATGCGGGTGCAGAGCGTGGTGCCCAGCTGGTCGAAACGACCGAGATCGGCGGGGGACCGCAGGTCGATCAGGGAGGCGATCACCCAGTGCCGTTGCGGGATGAGCGCCTGGAGCGCCGTGATCGTGTTGATCACCGTGGTGCCGGTGCTCAGTTCGTCGTCGACCAGAATCGTCGTGCCGCCCGGGCGCAACCAGTGCGGGTCGGTCGGCAGCAGGGCATGGTCGGTGGCGTGGGAGTGTTCCTCCGCGAAGCCGGCGAATGATGTGGCCCCGGCCGGCGCGTGCCGCGTCGAGTGCAGGTAGTAGGCGCCGAGGGCGTCTGCGACAAGCTGGCCGAGGCCGGTGGCCGTCTCGGCGTAGCCGAAGGTGACCACGCCGGGTTGCGGCGTTGTCGCGGCGCGGATGTCTCGGCGTAGGCCCGTGAGTTCGCGGTGGGCCTGCGCCAGGGTTTCCGCATCCGTCGAATCGGCGTTCTCGGCCAGCCGGGCCACCAGGACAGCGAATCGGTCGCCGAGTGCGCGCGCACCCCGATGGGCGCCGCCGCCGACGACGCCGGAGACGAGAAGACCGAGTAGTTCACCGGCCGCCAGGGCGATGCCGGGCACCGTCGGTACGTGTTTGGCGAGCACCGTGGAGACGAGCAGGTGGGCGCGCTTGGGGTTGTGGCGGAGGGCTATGCCGACGAGTTCGTCGACACCGAGGATGCTCCGGTCGTGATCGGTTTCCACGTGGATGTCGAGGGCTGTTGCCACCGTCACCGCATGCTCGCTTCGAGGAGGTCGACGAAGGTGGTGGACTCCGAGGCGACACCGAAGGCCTGGGCGCGCAGCATCGTCTTGTGCGCCCACGCGGAGTGCGGCTTCGCCTCGTTCATCTTGTTGCCGTACGGGGACGCGCTCGCCCCTCCGCCGACGTTGCCCAGGATGACCGAGGCGTCGAGGAACTCCTCGTGGCTCACGACCGACAAGGCGTGCACAACCGACACATGGGTGGGATGGATCACCGTCTTGCCGAGGAGCCCGTTCGCCTGGTCGAGGGAGATCTCGCGGATCAGCCCGTCCAGGCCGCCGAGCATCAGCCGGTGGCGCAGGTCCCGCTCGTTGGCTTCGACGAACGGGGTGAGGCGCAGCTGCGGACGGAGGATGCGCTCGGTCGAGTAGTGCTCCCAGACGGTGCCGGTGATCACGAAACTGTCTTCGGACCGGCCAAGCACGTTCACGATGTCGGAGATCACCGAGGCGACCACCTGCACGTCGTATACCGTGAGATCGCGGGAGCGGCGAAGCCCGAAGGCGCTGGACAGGTCGGTGGCGCCGATGCGCGCGGCCAGCACGTCGTCGCGGTTGTCGTGCAGGATCCTGCGGATCGAGGAGAGCGCCGAGGCGCGCGTTTCGCTGTGGATCATGCTCGGCGACTCGAGGATCGGCATCAGCCGCAGCCGCTTACCTCCCTGCGAGCCGTCGGCGCCGCTGTGGCGCTGGATTTGGCGGAGCGCGACGAAGAACGCCTCGGCATAGCCGGTTTCGTTCTCGAACTTGGGGACCACGAATCCGCTCAACAGTGCAAGGCCGGCTCCGCAGGCCTCGGCGACCCGCAACATCTGTTCGGGGGTGCGCACGCGCACGAAAAGCAGTGGGAGGTCGGTGTCCGGCTTGTCCACCGACAAGTGATGCAGCGTCCTGATCGCGTCGGCGACGTTGACCTCCGCGGCGGGCACGGCGCTGTCGGCGATGGCGTCCTCGAGACAGAGCACCATGCTGACGCAGCCGCGTGAGGCCTGTTTCACCACGTCTTTGGCGATTTTGGGCCGGTCGCCCGGGCAATAGAGCGTGGCACCGAGGAATGCGGCGAGCAGCGGTGCTGGCGAGTCGATCGCCACCTCCTGCGGCTGCCGGTGGAAGAGCTGAGTGGCCTGGGAGTTCTTCAGGAATCCAAAGTGGCGCATGGTTCTTATCGGCTCCGGGACTCTCGCGTGACGACATGGGGGGTGAGGGTGAAACCGAACTGCTGGAGGATCGCGTCGTCCGACAAGGTGCGGTCGACCGGCTCGGCGCGCAACTCGATGAGGTTGCCGATCCTCAGGAGGTAGAGCACGAACATCCGCGAGTCATCGCCCCGAGCGGTCGTGACCGTGGACCCGTCGAAGATCTGCACGCCGAGTGGGTGTGGGCCGCGCGCGACGAACAACGCCCGGCGGAGTTCCTGCACGTGACGCAGGGAAACGACCGCGTCGGCCTCATCGAACCCCACGAGCGGCCGATTGCCGGAGGTCGTCACCGGGGTGCCGGCGAGGTCGCCGGCGGCGTTCGCTGAGCCAGTTACCCGGTCGGCGTCCTCCCACACCGCAACATCGGCGCCGCTGACGATGAGGCTGCCCACGGCGGACTCACGGGCGTTGAGCCGGAGGACCGGCTCGGAGTGGCCCAGTTCGCGGACATCATCGATCGTGGGGGCGGGGAAGGGGAGCGAGTCGGGCGAAACGACGGGCCGTGCCGCCGCGACGGGGGCCGTGCCGGCGGGTGACGCGGGGCCCGGCGTCGCGGGGGCGAGCGACAACCCGGCGGACGCTGCCCGGCGGGGTTCCGGCTCGGGCGCGGCATTCTCGGGTGCGGTGCTGACCAGCGCGGCGCTCTCGGCCGCAGGCGCGGGCCTGACCCGCCTTCGCAGATACCCGATGTCGGTGCGCACCGGGGAGTTGTTCAGCGCCACCGGTCAGAGGTCGATTCGGAAATCGGCGGCGACACCGGCCAGGCCCGTCGAATAGCCCTGGCCGAGGGCACGGAACTTCCAGTCGTCGCGGTGGCGGTAGAGCTCGCCGAACATCAGCACGTTGATGGTGCGATTCTCGCCGGCCGGGAGAACGAAGCGCACGAGCTCCCGGTTGTCGCCGGTGGCCACCCGCACATACGCCGAGCGCACCGACGAAAAGTTGACGGCTCCACGCACGTCGGGGTCCACGTAGACGACGAACACGATCTTCGAGACGTCGGCGGGCACCCGCGCGAGGTCGACGTCGATCTCCTCGACGTCCCGGTCATCGCGGAAGCCGACCGAGCCATCCTGGCTGACGATCTGGTTGAAGAACACCAGGTGATCGTTGGAGAGCGACTTACCGTGCGCGTCACACAGAATGGCCAGGGGCACGAGCTCGGCCTGCGGCCCGCGGCTGGGGATGATCTCCCAACCGAAGCCGACCATCAGGTCGGTGAGCCCCGGATTCTCGGCGGTCAGGGCCGCGTTGGCCCCCGGGATCAGTGTGTTCACGACCGTCCGTCCAGGGTGAGGGAGGGAGCCGCGAACTTATCGGCGAGGAAGCGCCCGTGAGTGGAGAGCTCCGCGATGGCACCGATGCGGATCTGGTTGAGCAAGTCGTTGATCGTCTCTTCGAGGATTCCGAGCTGGGCGGAGAACTGCAGGGTGGCGGCCGAGGTGTTCGTGCGTTCGCCCTCCGGCAGGGCCAGGAAGGAACGCAGCGGAGTCGGCAGGTAGTCCCGGATCATCGCGTCGAGCAACACGCGCTGCTCGGTCGAGGCGTTCTGGGCGGCCACCATCTCGATCACGACACGCAGCAGGTCGTCGATCTGCGCCAGCCTGGAGCTGAGTAGCGTGGGCAGCTCGCCGCCGGCGCTCCGCACGGCGGTGCGCAGGAGGTCGAGCGCGCGCGCCGTCGCCTCGTCCTCCGATTCCGCGGCCCGGGGCTCCGCCAGGACCGATGGCATCTCCGGCGTCGCCGGACCCTTGAACAGCGAGTCTACGAACTTGCCGAATGCCATGCCCTCACCGTCCCCGTTGTATCGCCCGACTAACTAGCGTAGCTCCCGCTGTTCGCCCTGCTTGCTGCGTTCCAGGTAGGGCTTGGCCTTCTGCAGCCCGACCTCGAGGGCCGTGACGGTGCCCTCCATGTTCTTGGCGGCGTCGGCGCGGAAGGTGTCGATGGCGTCCATGGTGGCGAACACGTTGTCGAAGGCCTTCTGCAGCGTCTCGACGCTCACCCCGGAGTTCGACGCCTGCTCGTGGATGCGCACGGTCTGGTCCTTGAGCATCTCGCTGGTCTTGAGGATCATGTTGTTGGTGGTGGTGTTGATCGCGTCGATCTGGTCGAGCACCATCTTCTGGTTGGCCAGGGCCTGGGCCACGATGACCGCCGTGCGCAGGGCGGCGATGGTCGTCGTGCGCGCCCGGTCGACGCCCTTGATGAGTTCCAGGTTGTTCTTGCGGATCAGGTCCATCGCCAGGTAGCCCTGCACCGATACCGCGAGCTGGGTGAGGATGTCCTGGTGGCGTTGGCGGATCGGGAAGAGCACGTCAGCCTCGAGCTTCTGCGCTTCGTCGATGCGGCCGGCCGAGCGTGAGGCGTCAATCTTCTCTACGGTGGCATTGTCCAGCGCCTTGGCAAAGACCGCGTACTCGCTCAGGGTCTGCATGGTCTCCCAGAGCTGCACCTTCTCACCGGCGAGCGACGCGTTGTCCTTGAGGAGTTCGTCCTGCCCGCTCATCAGCGACTTGATGATGGCGTCGAGCTGGGTCTGGGCGGACTCGTACTTCTGGAAGTACTTCGCCAGCTTGTTCCCGCCGGGGATGAAGCCCAGGATCTTGCGTCCCATTCCGAGGTCGGCGTCGTTCGGCGTCAGGTCTTCGACGGTCGAGCGCAGCTCGCCCAGCGTATTCGCCACGGTGATCTGCGCGCTGTTGCCGGTGCGCTTGGCACCGGCGACCGAGGTCGACGAGCGTTCCAGCATGCGGGTGGAGTAGCCGCTGGACTGCACCATCTCGGCGCCGGCGAGGGCCGAGATGCCCTCGATCTTGGCGCTGAACTCGGGTGTGCGCGGGTCGAGGGACGAGACATCCGCCACGAACTCGCGCGCCTGACGGGCGATCTCCTGCTGGCGCTCGGCCGGAACAGGAACCATGCCGGGTGCGTCGTCCGCCACCACGATGTCCGGGGCATCCGGTGCTTTGAGCACCAGCGCCATCTCGGAGGCGTCCGGGGGAGAGAGAGGTGAACTCATGCGACTTCCTGTCTGATTCTGATTCGGCGGGCGGCGACGCGGGAGGGCCGGTTAGTCCAGTGAGATGCCGAAGTCGGTGGCGATGCCGGCGAGTCCGGAGGTGTAGCCCTGGCCGACGGCCTTGAACTTCCAGTCGGTGCCGTTGCGGTAGACCTCGGCGAAGAGCATGGCGGTCTCGGGTGCCGCGTCCTCGCTCAGGTCGAAGCGCACGATCTCCTGGTCGTCCTGGTCGACGATGCGGCAGTACGCCCCGCGCACCTGGCCGAAGTTCTGGCGGCGTGCGTCGGCCTGGTCGATGGAGACGACGATGACCACGCGGGAGACGTCGCTGGCCACAAGACGCAGGTCGATCGTGATCTGCTCGTCGTCGCCGTCGCCGGCGCCCGACCGGTTGTCGCCGAGGTGCACGACCGACTTGTCTGCCGAGGCAGGCTGGTTGTAGAAGATGAAATCGGCGGAGGAACGCACCTTGCCGTTGTCGCCGACGAGGAGCGCGGAAGCGTCCAGGTCGAAGGACTCGCCGCTGGTCGTGCGCGGGTCCCAGCCGAGGCCGACCGTGGCGACGGTGAGTCCGGGGCTGACCTTGGTCAGCGAGAGGTTGTTGCCTTTTGCGAGTGTCAGACCTGCCATGGGAATTGTCTCCTTGTATGCATGATGTGGGTGAACGAGCCGTGCGGTGGGGCGCGGTTTAGAGGACCTTCGCCGCCGCAGTGAGCAGGTCCATGGCCGAACGGCCGGTGGCGCGCTCTCCGATGGCCTTGAAGGTCCAGCCGGTGCCGTCGCGGGACACCTTCGACATGATCATCGCGGTGTGCGGGCCGCTGTCGGTCAGCTGGTAGCGGGCGACCTCGGGGGTGCCGGCTGAGGAGTCGTCGACGAGGCGGCTGAACGCGTTCTGGACGGCGTCGAAGGTCTGCTGGCTGTAGCTGCTGATGACGAAGACGATCTGCGAGACCGCAGCGGACACCTTGGTGAGGTCGACGAGGATCGTTTCGTCGTCGCCATCTCCGGCCCCGGTCAGGTTGTCGCCGGTGTGGCGGGTCGATCCGTCCTTGCTGCTGAGCTGCTGGAACCAGACGGTGTCGAGAACCTTGCCGGAGGCGTCAAAGAAGATCGCCGAGGCGTCGAGGTCGACCTCTGGTGCCTTGCCGCGACCGAACAGTCCGCGCTTGACGGGGGCGGCGCTGTCCCAACCGAGGCCCATGCGGACCTTCGAGAGGTTGCCGCCATCCGCCTTGGTCAGCGAGAGCGACTGGCCCTTTGACAAGCTCAAACCCATTGTGTACTCCTTCGTATGACGTTTTGTGTTGGTCAGCGCCAGTGCGCGCCCAGTCTAGAGGCCGCCGGCACGGAAAATCCTGTATGGAGCGGGCGGCGAGACGGCTACAGCCGCGAGTCGCCGCCCACTCCTGGGTGTTTGTTACTACTTCGCGAAGCTGCTGTGTGCTTCGTGCGCCTCGGCGAGCAGGGCCTGAAGTTCTACGTCTTCGGCGGCACCAGCCTGGTGCTTGGGGGTAAGCAGGCCGAGAGCGCGCTCGTGGGCCACGACGAGTGCGTAGGTCTCGTCGCGGGTCTCACCCTTGCCGCTGAAGTCGCCGGTCAGGTACTTCTTGGCCGATCCCTTGCTGAGCGCGATCGCGCTGTGCGCGCGACCGGCCGGGCTGACGAGCGAGGCGACAACGGTGACCGCGAGAACACCGATGATCACGGCGAGCGAGAGGCCGGTGCTGATCTCGAAGACCGGTACGTGCTCGCCTCCGTTGATGAACGGCAGCGTGTTCTCGTGCAGGGCATGCAGCACGAGCTTGACGCCGATGAAACCGAGGATCGCGGCCAGGCCGTAGCTGAGGTAGATCAGGCGGTCGAGCAGGCCGTCGATGAGGAAGTAGAGCTGACGGAGGCCCATCAGCGAGAACGCCGTCGCGGTGAAGACGATGTAGACGTTCTGGGTGAGACCGAAGATCGCGGGCACGGAGTCCAGCGCGAACAAGAGGTCGGTTCCACCGATGGCGACCATGACGAGAAGCATCGGCGTCATGACCTTCTTGCCGTTCTCCATGGTGAACAACCGGTCGCCGTCATAGCGCTCGGTGGTGTGGAACAGGCGCTTGGCGAGCCGGATGATGAAGTTGTCGGCCTCGTCGCTCTCGGCTTCAGGCTTGAGCAGCTTGACCGCGGTGTAGATGAGGAACGCGCCGAACAGGTAGAACAGCCAGGCGAACGAGTTGATCAGCGCCGAGCCGAGGAAGATGAACCCCGTGCGGGCGATCAGCGCGAAGACGATGCCGAAGAGGAGCACCTTCTGCTGGTCGGCGCGGGGCACCTTGAAGCTGGCCATGATGATGAGGAAGACGAAGAGATTGTCGACAGACAGCGCCTTCTCGGTGATGTAGCCGGCGAAGTACTCGGTTCCCAGCGTGCCGCCGCCGAAGAAGAGAACGCCGAGCCCGAAGACGATCGCGATTCCCACATAGATGGCGGACCATTTGGCGGCCTCGGGGAGGGTCGGCTCATGCGCCTTGCGCACGTGGAAGAAGAAGTCGAAGGTGAGCAGGGCGACGATGCCGAGGATCGTGAGGAGCCAGACGTATCCGGGTATGTCCATGGGTGGTGTTCTCCGCGAGGGTAGTGGTGTGATTTAGTTGGGGTCGCCCAACCGTTCGCATGCCTACCGAAAGGTAAGGTAGCTCCACTATATTAGTTGGGTCCGTCCAACTAATCGCACAGCCTCCGAAAAGTCAGGAAACTTTCAGCCATGGTGCACAGCCGGGAAACCCCTCCAACGGTGGGAGAGGCCCTGGAATCGGCCCTGTCGACGATCTTCCGCTGGTCGACGCGCGCCGACAACAAGCGGATGCTGCACGATTCGACCGGCGCCGCCCTCTCCAGCACGGACTCCTGGTTGCTGGAACGCGTCGTGGTCGCCGGGCCCCTGCGGATGTCGAAGCTCGCGGGCTGGATGGCGGTCGACAAATCCACCATGACAACCGAGATCCGGCGGCTGGAAAAATCGGGGCTGGTGAGTCGGCGATCCGATCCGACCGATCGCCGCGCCGTGCTCATCACCGCGACGGAAGAAGGTCGTACTGCAATCGCCCGGCACCGCCAGCTCGCCCAGGGCGTCTACGAGACCCTGGTCGGCAAATGGACGGAAGAAGACCGCACCGAGTTCTCGCGGCTGCTCGGCCGCTTCGTCGACGAGCTCTCCTGGGTGACCGATGCGGTGGCCCGGCACAACGAGTCGATCTGACCGGTGCGCTGGGCTACCCGCCCAGGCCCAGCCACAGGCCGAAGAATGAGCAGCCCACCGAGAGGGCGAGCATCCCGAACCCGTTGAACAGTGCGGAGAGGGAACGACGATCCTGCGCCAGTCGCACGGACTCGTAACTGGCGGTGCTGAAAGTGGTGAAACCACCCAGCAGGCCGCCGCCCAGCACGAGGTGCCATGCCCCCGGCAGCCAGAGCGCCAGGGCGAGCCCGGTGATCAGGCCGAGCAGCAGGGAGCCCACCACGTTGATGAGCAGGGTGCCGACCGGCAGTGCCGTGCGCACCCGGGCCCGCACGCCGCCGTCGACGACCAGCCGCAGGGTCGCGCCGAGACCGCCCGCCAGCGCCACGGCGACGAAGAGCACCGGGGTCATCGGGCCACCGCTTCGCGATGGTCCGGGCGCCGGCGGTGCAGGGCGCCGGACGCGCCGATCCCGGCCCAGGACGCGGCCGCGCCGACGAGGACGGTACCCAGCGCGTAGAGCAGCGCCGTGCCGAGCCGGCTGTCGGCCAGCAGCAGGCTGGTGTCAGTGGCCAGGGCGCTATATGTGGTGAAGCCGCCGAGCACGCCGGTGCCGAGCAGAAGGCGCAGTTGCCGGCGCCTGCCCTCGTCGGGGCCGCGGCGGGCCAGGGTCTCCAACAGCAACCCGAGCAGGAACGCGCCGACGATGTTGATGGCCGCAATCGAAACGGTCACCCCGGCGACCGGCGGGACCGAGATTGCCAGGAGCTCGCGCAGCGCGGTGCCCACCGTGCCGCCGGCGAAGACGAGGGCGAGGTGATGCCAGCGCAGGTGCACGGGGCGTGACCGATCGTTCGGGACGGCCATCAGGTGCCGCCGTCGAGGGCGAGCGCGAGCGCGGCCGCCTCGGCACGCGGGGCGTCGAGGTAGCGCCGGCCGCCGGCCTGGTACACAAGCGGATGCCCGGTGGGCAGGTTGAGCCGGTGGATGGCCGACTTATCGAGGGCCTCGAGCACGGCGCAATACGCACGTAGCGAGTTGCCGTGCGCCACGACCAGCACGGTGCGGTCGTCGGCCAGGAGTGGCAGCACCCGCTCGGTGTGGATCTCGGCCACCCGGCCCATCACGTCGCGCAACGACTCGGTGCGGGTGAGCGCCCGCCGGGGTAGGCCGCGGAACAGGGCGGTGGCCGCGAAGACCGCGAGCTGCTCGTCGGACATGGCCGGTGGCGCGGTGTCGACCGAGCGGCGCCAGGCCAGGAACTGGGCCTCGCCGGCCTCGGTGCGCACGTCGTCCTTGTGTCGGCCGGTGAGCGCGCCGTAGTTGCGCTCGTTCAGGCGCCAGTCGGTGCCGACCTCGTGCGCCGGCAGGTCCAGCGCGGCGGCGACGACCGCCGCGGTCTGCACGGCGCGCTGCAACGGGGAAACGAGCACGGCATCCGGCACCAGGTCGTTCGCCTTGAGCAAGCCGGCCGCGGCCAGCGCCTCGTCGGCGCCCGACGCTGACAGCCCCGGATCGAGGATGCCGGTGAAGAGACCGGCGGCGTTCGCGGTGCTCTGGCCGTGGCGGAGCAGAACGAGGGAACCACCGCTCGGCATGCTCGTCACCGTCACCCACCAGTCTCGTCGGCCGGCGACGGCGCGACTAAGAAGTCGGTAGGAACCATCAGCGCGGTCGGCGGTTCGAGCAGATGCTCAGGTGGGATCCATCACCACGCAAAAGGCTACACCGCTCAATCGGACTCCCACGGCACGTCATCGTCGAACGACACCGGCGCCAGGGGGACGACGACGACAGGACGGCTCTGCCGGTGGGCCAAGTGCATCGCGATCGATCCCGCGAAGAACTCCTGCAAGCTGCCGCGCACGGCGCTGTCCCGGGTGCCGACCACGATCATCGCGGCCCGGAGCGTCTCGGCGAGCTGCCCAAGCGCTCTGGCCGGGTCGCCGGAGAGCTGGCGGGTGCTCCATTCGATGTCGTGGCCGCCCAGGATGCGGGTCAGGTGCGCGGTGAGGTACGGGTCGATGCCCGCGCCGTCGCCCGGTGCGGGCGCCTCGGCGTGGTCCGCCCGCGGATGCCGGCCCGGGTCCACCCAGGCGCACACCAGCTCGGCGTCGAACCGCGCGGCGAACACCGCGGCCTGCAGCACGACGCCGTCGGCCTGGCCTGGATAGACGCCCACCACCACTCGGGCTCGGATGTTCATGGCGCCCAGAGTGACAGAAGACCCCGAAGCGCGGTAGGCCCTATCCAGGGCGGCGCTGGTGTGACGTCGGCTCAGTGCCGGGGAGGGGTCGTTAGGTGCTTTCGCCGCGCGTCAGATTGTTTCGGCGACTGGATCGTGGACCCGTCGGTCTGGGCCGGCGGGCGGATCCCGCCGGAGGCCCGGCACCAGCAGGTGCTCGACCTCGGGCACCCGGGCGCCGACACGCACGTGCTCGGCCAGGTCGACGCGATTCTCACCGAGTACGGCATCAGGTACATCAAATGGGACCACAACCGGGTGCACGCCCTGTCCTTTCGCGCGATCACGGCCCTTTTCGGCCATGCCGGCATCGAGTGGGACATTACCGAGGCCACCCCGGCCGAACGCGCCGCTCACGGGTCGGGTGGTGCGGGTCGGGCAGACCGACCCGGTGAACCTCGACGGGAGCCGGCGGGGGTCGGCGACTGTGCGGCGCAGACGACGCGCCGAGGACCCTGTTGGGTGTCACGGTCTTGGGCTACACCGACCAGCTCGTCGAAATCGAGGCGGTCGCCGCGGTGCTCGACGTCGACGTCATCGACCGAGCGACGGTGACTGCTCCGGAACGGGGAGGATCTGGCCGACCGGCTCACGCTTCTCGGCCTGGAACCGGTCCTCGGTGCGGCCCTGGGCCCAGTAGCCCGACAGGGAGAGTTCGGACCTCTGCACGCCGTGCGCCGTGAAAACATCGCGCAGACCCTTCATCGCCGAGCGCTCGCCGTGTGCGAAGACCTGCGGCCGGCCGGGCAGCCAGGTCGCGGCATCCACTGCGGCGGCGAGATGAGCGGGGTCCGTGCCGAAGAGCCACTGTATCTGCACCGCCGTGGGCGCCGCCAGCTCCAGGATTTCGCTCGGGCCGGCCGCCTGGATGAAGGCCAGTCCCTCTGCCGTGGCGGGCAACGACGCCAGGGCGGATGCGATGGCGGGCAGTGCGGACTGGTCGCCGGCGAACAGGTGCCACGCCGAACCGGGGTCGGGGGCGTAGCCGCCGCCGGGGCCGGAGAACGTGAGCAGGTCGCCGGGCTGGGCCGCGTCGGCCCACGGACCGGCCAGGCCATCGTCGCCGTGCACCACGAAGTCGATCGAGAGAGTGCGAGCGATCGTGTCCACTTTCCGCACCGTGTATGTGCGCGTGACCGGAAGGTCCTCCGCGGCGAGGGTTTCACGCAGGAGCGGAACATCGAACGGCGGCGTGAGGCCGAGCTCCCGCTTGGCGAAGTAGATCTTCACGTACTTGTCGGTCGCATCGTTCGTCACGAAGCTCTCGAACTGCTCGCCGGAGAGGACGATCCGCACCAAATGGGGACTCAGTTGCTCGCGTCGCACGACCGAGAGGGTGATTTGCGGCCTGACGGGACGGGCCGGTGCAAGAGTGGGAGTAGTCATCCAGACCAACTCTAAGTTAGGTAACCCTCACTTGGCAATGCCGGGGTGCGGCTAGCCGAAGCGCAAGATGCGGAATCCCGCGGCGTCCAGGGTGGTGAGACCGAACCGCTGCCGGAGGGTGCGTTCCTTCTGGCCCGGCACGACGTTCGAGAGCGCCAGGGCCACATGGAACAGGACCTCCGACGCGACCAGGCGCTGCAGCTTCGGGGGCGCGAGCCGGGACCGGGCGCTCTGCACCACGACAATCCGCACGGCGTCGGAGGCGATGTGGTCCTCCAGCTCTCGAAGCAGCGTGGCGGCCTTCACGAGTGAGGATCGCCGGGCGTCCCGGTCGATGGCCAGCACGACGACGCGCGCCGGACGCTCGGCCGACGCGTGGTCGGTCACCGGGATTTCCGCTGCTCGCGCGCCGGTGCGTAGCACGGTCAGGAGTTCGTCGGCATCCCCCTCGAGCAGGATCGGTGCGGTCAGAACGTGTGCCGCGATAGCCCGAAGTTGTTCCGCTCGCCTCTTCCGCGACATACCGCCCCCTCCGCTGTCCATCCATTCTGCGGCACAACCGACGGGAGCGGGCCTAGACACCGCCGGATGGTCGGGGCAAAGATCGTACCGATGAACGCCGGGTGGCCGGCGCGGGATGGATACCGGTGAATGTAGACACAACGAAGCCCTGGTCGACCGCTCGGCTGCGGGAGCGGTTCATCACTCCCGAGCTGGTCTCAGGGACCGTGCTGGTGAGCGTCGTGATCGCCGTTGCCGACGAGTCGGGCGGCATCCTCGATGTCTTCGCGATCACGCTGATCAGCGTGCTGGTCTTCTGGGCCACCGAGGTCTTCGCGCACGCCGTCGCCGCGCAACGGCGTCGACCGGATACCGAGACCGTGCAGGTCAGGGCGTCGGTGCGGTTGGCGCTGCACAGCTCCCAGGGGCTGCTGTTGGCGGGAATCCCGCCGCTGATTTTCCTGCTGTTCGGACTCGTCGGGGTGCGCGACGGTGAAGTGGCCTACTGGACCGCGCTCTGGGTCGAGGTGGCCATTTTGGCGGCAGTGGGCTGGATCGCCTTCGGCGGCTTCAAGGTCGCCTGGTACTGGCGGGTCTGTGGGTCGCTGGCCACGGCGGCCCTGGGGATGCTCGCCATGCTGCTGAAGATCCTGGTGCACTGACGCCGGAATGCAGCGATCCAGCGCCCCCACCATCCCGCGAGCCGTGAGTTAAGCCCCAAAGAACGCGAGTTTTTGGGGCTTAACTCACGGCTCGCGGAACCTCGCTAGCCTTGCACCATGGCGACCCTGGGCAAATACCCGAAAGGCGTTGCGAAGCGCGCCGAGATCCTCGAGACCGCGCTGGCGCTCGTGGCTCGGCAGGGTTTCCACCAGACCTCGGTGCGGGACATCGCCGCCGCGGTGGGGCTCACGCAGGCCGGCCTGCTGCACTACTTCGAGTCCAAGGACGACCTCTGGGTGGCCATCCTCCGTACCCGGGACGAGATCGACAAGGCGAAGGATCCCGAGGACCCGGACCCGGCGGCCACCTTCGCGGCCCTGATCCGCCACAATGCCGAGGTGCCAGGACTCGTGCAGATGTTCGCCAACCTGTCGGCCGCCGCGGCGACTGACCCTGAGCATCCGGCGCACGGCTATTTTCGGGAACGCTACGCGCACTCGCGGAGCACTATCGCGGCCGGGCTGGGCCGGATGCAGGCATCCGGTCGCCTCGACGCCGCGGTCGACCCGGAGATGTTGGCGTCGATTCTGATGGCGGTCAGCGACGGCATGCAGGTGCAGTGGATGTTCGACGAGACCCGCGACATGGGTGCCCACGTCGAGGCCGTGATCGCCCTGGCCCGGGCCGGGAACCGCCCGCCGGCGAGCGGGTCCCCGGCCTGATCGAGCGCCGGCTACAGCGTGGCCGCCGCGGGATCCCAGTCTTCGGCCAGCGGTGTCGGCTGGGGAACGCTCGACGCCACGTCGACCGTGCGACCGGTCTCGGCGGCCTCGGAGACGGCCAGCAGCACATCGAGCACGTGCGCCGCGACCGCGCCACTGGCGCGCTCGGGCACATCGGCCCGGATGGACCGGGCCAGGTCGAGCACGCCGGACCCGCGACCGTAGATGGAGCCGGTCGCCGTGAGAACGCTCGGCTCCTCATGGCCGAACCGCCACAGGGTGGAATCACCCTCGAACGTGTTCGGGTCCGGCAGCACCAGGGTGCCCTCGGTGCCGCTGATCTCCACGAAGCCCATCCGGGGCAGGGCGTTCTGGAAGCTGAACGTGGACTGCGCGGACTGGCCGCCCGCGAACGCGATGACCGCGGCGTGATGGGTCGGTACCTCCGCCGGGAACTCGGTGCCGGCCCGGGGACCGCTGCCGATGGTGCGGACGGCAGCGGACGTGGACGACACCGCGCCGACCCGGCTGGCGGGGCCGAAGGCGTGCACGAGCGTCGTCACGTAGTACGGCCCCATGTCGAAGAGCGGCCCGGCGCCGAGCGCGAACAGGAACTCCGGGTTCGGGTGCCAGGCGTCGGGGCCGGGAACGTGGAACATCGTGGTGGCCGTCAGCGGCTCCCCGATGTCGCCGCGCTTGATCGCCCGCATGGCACTCTGGATGCCCGCGCCCAGCACGGTATCGGGCGCGCAGGCGACCCGCAGGCCCGCGTTGCTCGCCGCGGTGAGCAGCCTGGAGCCGGATTCGTGATCCAGGGCGAGCGGCTTCTCGCTCCAGACGTGCTTGCCGGCGGCGATGATCCGCTCACCCACCTCGGTGTGCACGGCGGGGATGGTGAGGTTCACGACGATCTCGATGTCGTCCCTGGCGAGCAGGTCGTCGACGGACCCGTGGCCGGGAACTCCGTAGGCCTCTGCCTGCGCCCGAGCGCGATCGAGGTCGAGGTCCGCGACGAAGAGCACGTCGAGGTCGGCGAACGCCGTCATGTTCTGAAGGTAGGTGCCGCTGATGACCCCGGCGCCGATGACGCCGACGCCGACCCGTCCGGTGCGGCTCATTTGTCGTTCTCCGCAAGCCAGGCGAACGACGCCGCGATGCCCTCGAAGACATCGCCCGCGTAGCCGTCGAACTCCACGACGCGCAGGGCATGCGGGGCTGCCTTGAGGATGGCGGCGACGCCGACGTCGCCGCTGCCGGCCGGCAGCTGGTTGGAGAAGGCCGTGGCGAGGGCCTCGGGCACCGTGAGGGCGCTCTCGCTGCTGGGAAGCGACGTGGCGATGTCGCCCTGGATCGGGCCGTCCTTGATGTGCAGGAACTGCACGCGGTCGCCGAGCCGCCGCAGCAGTTCGGGGGTGTCCGCGCCTCCGACGGTCGACCAGTAGGTGTCGAGTTCAAGGGCGACGTCGGGTGAGAGCCGCTCGAGGAACAGTTCGTAGATGCTGCGGCCATCCACGTGGTTGGCGAACTCCCACTGGTGGTTGTGGTAGCCGAAGCGCAAGCCCCTCTCGGCCGCAATGGCCTGGAGCTCGTTCACTCGGTCGGCGATCCGTGCGGCGTCGTCGATGCTCTGCCAACGGTCGCTCGGGACGAAAGGGTCGATGACGGTGCCGATGCCGAGCTGCGCCGCGGCGTCGAAGGCGCGGGTGGGGTCGTCGGAGTCGATGACGGGTGCGTGCCCGGACGGCGCCGTGACGCCGGATGCCGCGAAGGCCTTCTCGAACTCATCCGCGCGTTCGACGAACGCGTACGGCTCGACCTGGGTGAAGCCGATTTCGGCGACGCGGGCGATGGCGCCCTGGAGGTCTGCGGAGATGGCATCCCTCACGGTGTAAAGCTGGACCGAGGGTGTGCTGGACATACTTGCTCCTTTGGAAGTGATGGCGCGAAGGATTCTTCTGCAGAAACAAACCTAGTGCTGCATGGTTTTATGCGCCAGACCCTGTCACCGATTCTGAGCATCTGCAGGTCGGCCGCTGCGGAGCAGGGACCAGACCACGACCACCGCGACCAGGGCCATCGCGGCGACGCCGAGTCCCGAGTAGCCCACCAGCAGCAGGACCAGGCCGGCCAGGGCGCCGCCGAGCGCTCCCGCGGCGTTCATCGACAGGTCGGAGAACCCCTGCAGCGCCGATCTGTCGTGCACCCCCACGGCCTCCGTGATCAGCGTCGAGCCGGCCACGACGGATGCCGACCAGCCGAGCCCGAGCAGGATCAGCCCGACCGTCATGGCCGTCGCGGTGTCTCCGGCGAGCCAGAACAGAACGAGCGCGGCCAGCAGCAGGGCCTGCCCGGCCAGGATCACCGGCATTCGTCCCACCCGGTCGGCCAGGGCGCCGAATACCGGCGAGAGCGCGTACATACCGGCTACGTGCAGGCTGATGGTCAGGCCCACGATCGTGAGCGAGGCGCCGTGCTCCGAGAGGTGCACGGGCGCCATCGACATGAGTGCCACCATGGTGGCGTGGCTGAGGGCGATGACCGCGACGGCGTAGCGCGCCAGCGGGTTGGAGCGCACGATGGCCAGTCCGCCGTGCTGCAGGGTGCTCGTCGGCCGGGCCTCGCGCACCGACAGCGCGGTGAGCAGCGGGTCGGGCCGGAGCCCGACCGTGTAGACCAGGGCTGCGCCGACCTGCGCGGCGAGGGAGAACGCGAACGCACCCGTGAGCGGCGGCAGGCCCAGCTGCGCCCCGACGACCTCGCCCGGACCGAACAGGTTGGGCCCGAGGACCGCTCCGATCGTTGTCGACCACACGACGATTGAGAGATCCCTGGCGCGGGTGGTGGGGCCGGCCAGGTCGGTGGCGGCGAACCGGGCCTGCAGGTTGGTGGCCGAGCCGGCGCCCAGCAGCATCAGGGCGAGCAGCAGCAGGGGGAAGGTGTCGAGCCCGACCGAGGTCACCGCGAGAACGGCGCCGACCCCGGCGATGCCGGCGCCGGTGGCGAGGGACCGGCGGCGGCCGCTGGCCTGGGCCAGGCGGGCTAGCGGCACGGCCACCAGGGCCGCGCCCAGGGTGCTCATCGTGGCGGCCATGCCCGACCAGGCGTTGGACCCGGAGAGCTGGGCGGCGAGCAGCGCACCGAGCGAGAGCGTGGCGCCCATGCCGATGCCGCCGAGGATCTGGCCGAGGATGAGTACCTTGACGACCTTGCGCTGCAGTCGGGGGTGCGCGCTCGCATCCGTGTCGGAGGAGGGACGGCGGGGTGTGGTCATCGGGATCCCTGATCGTTGCGTGGGCGGTGCGGCCGAGTGTGTGCGGGTGTCGATCAGCCTACGGCGCGGTTGGTCGAGTACCGCCCGACCTTCGAGGTGGAGTATCTTCGCGCCAAGGGTGATGGCGGGAGAACAACGGATGACGTTCGAGGCAGTGGTAGAAGCGGCAGTGCGGGTGGTCGAGGTGGTCGGTGCGGGCATCATGGTGTTCGGCGGTCTGGCGGCACTCCTGGCGGGCATTCCGCGGGCGCTTCGCGCGGACACCCGGCCGACGGCGTACCAGAGCATGCGGCGCGAGCTGGGCCGGGCCATCCTGCTGGGCCTGGAGGTGCTGATCGTGGCCGACATCATCCGCACCATCGTGGTGGAACCCACGGTGGAGAGCGTGCTGGTGCTCGGGGCGATCGTGATTATCCGGGTGCTGCTGAGCTTCTCGCTCGAGGTGGAGATGGACGGCGTGTGGCCGTGGGCGCGCTGGCGGATGACGGGCAAGACGGGCGCGCCGGGCGCGCCGGGCGCGCCCCAATAGACACCACGGGCGGGGCGGCCGACCGGGGCGGACCTTTGGTCAGGCTGGGCGCAGCCGCCAGAGCGAGGTGACCTCGGCCGCCCGGGCGTCGTGCAGCGGGTCGGTCGCGTCGGAAACCTTGCGATGGGTGGGCCGTGTGTCGAGGCGTGCGGCCACCGAGAGGCCCGCGTCGTCGATGAGGTCGAGCAGTTCGCCGCGGGAGCGCAACCCGAGCAGCTCGGCCAGGTTGGAAATGATCAGCCAGCCCTCACCGTCGCCAGTGAGGTGGCCGGCGAGCCCGGCGAGGAAGCCGCGGAGCATGCGGCTGTCGGGGTCGTAGACGGCGGCGTCGGTGCTCGTCGCGGCCGAGGCCGGCAACCACGGTGGGTTGCAGACCACCAGGTCGGCGCGGCCCGGCGGGAACAGGTCGGCCTCGATGACGTCGACCCGGTCGGCCAAGCCCAGGCGCCCAAGGTTCTCGCGGGCGCAGGCCAGCGCGCGCGGTTCCATGTCGGTGGCAACGACGCGGTCGATGCCGCGGCGGGCGAGGATCGCGGCGATCACTCCGGAGCCGGTGCCGATGTCGAACGCCACCCCGGTCGCGGGCAGGGGGGCGGTGGCGACGAGGTCGAGGTACTCGCCGCGGACCGGTGAGAATACACCGTAGTGCGGGTGGATGCGGTCCCCGAGCGCCGCGACAGGCACGCCCTTGACGCGCCACTCGTGGGCGCCGATCACGCCGAGCAGTTCGCGGAGTGACAGGATCGATGGTTCGGTGCCGGGGCCGTACGCCTCATCGCAGGCCTGCCGCACGTCGGGGGCTCGGCGCAGGCCCAGGGTGTGGTCGGCGTCGAGCGACACGAGCACCAGGCCCAACAGGCGGGCGCGGCGCAGGGCCTCGGCGCGGTGCACCTCGAAGGCGGCCTTGAGCGTGTCGGCGGGGGTGCGCCGGCGCCGGTCCACGCGACGGGCCATCGCCGTGAGCAACTGCCGGGCGTTCTGGAAGTCGCCCTGCCAGAGCAGGCCGGTACCGGACTTCGCCAGCCTGTACGCGGCATCCGCGGTAAGGGTGTCATCGACGACGACCACCCGCTTGGGGGCCGGCCAGCCGCCCTCGGAGTGCCAGCGGGCGGTGTGCTCGGCGTCGCCGGTGCGCCAGCGGATGTCGGCGGGCGCGGTGTGCGGTGCGGCCCCGGCGGCCGCATCGCTTGCGGCCGCATCGCTTGCCGCCGCGTCGGGTGCGCGCGCGACGGTGAGGCCGGATTCGGGGGCGTCGGCGCTGTCGGGGGTGTTCATGCTGGACATGGTGTCCGATCTTGTGCCGCTGGGTTTCGGTGCGCCCGGGTTCGTGCACGGGGGACGCTCGGTCGGAACCAGCCCTGGCAGAAGGCTCTCGCGACCTGTTCGATTATCGCATCCGTCGCCAACCCGTCCGCAGCGGGGCACATCGCGGAAAAGGGGCGGCGCTACAGCAGGGCCGGCATGACCTCGCGCTCGAACAGCTCGAGGCCCGACCGGTCGTAGGCCGCCTCGGGGAAGTAATGGATCGCGTAGCCGAGGCCGCGCCGCTTCATGCCGTTCAGCCGCTCGATGATCTGCTCGGGCGTGCCGACGCCCTGCGCCTCGCCGCTGCGGTACTCGGCCATGAAGCTCGCCGCGCCCTCCACGCCGAGGTACGGGGTGACCCGGGCCTGGATGGCGTCCAGCCGCTCGGCCACCTCGGCCTCGTCGCGGCCGATCACGGTGTTGTAGTTGGCCGAGCGCACGATGGCATCGAAATCCGTGCCGAGCGTGGCGCAGTGCTCGCGCAACAGGTCGCTCTTGTGCGTGAAGCCCTCGGGGGTGCCGTCGAAGTTGGTGTAGTTCGCGTACTGCGCCGCGATGCGCAGGGTGACCTTCTCGCCGCCGCCGGCGATCCAGATCGGGATGCCGCCCTCCTGCAGCGGCAGCGGACGCACGATGGCGCCGTCCACCTGGTAGTGCTCGCCGTCGAGGGTGGCGGTTCCTTTGGTCCAGGCCTGCTGCATGATCTGCACGCCCTCGTCGAGCCGGGCCAGTCGCTCGCCCGCGCGGGGGAAGCCGTAGCCGTAGGCACGCCACTCGTGCTCGTACCAGCCGGCGCCGATGCCCATCTCGACGCGGCCGCCGGAGATGACATCGATCGTGGAGGCAACCTTGGCCAGGTATGCGGGATTGCGGTAGCTCATGCAGGTGCACATCTGGCCGAGCCGCACCCGGCTGGTGGTGGCGGCGAAGGCGCTCATCAGGGTCCACGCCTCGTGGGTGGCCTCCTCGCTGGGCACCGGAACCGTGTGGAAGTGGTCGTACACCCAGATCGATTCCCAGGCGCCGGCGTCCGCGTGGGCCGCGAGGCCGCTCATGGTGGCCCACTGCTGGGCGGGGTCGATGCCGACGAGGTCATGACGCCAGCCCTGGGGAATGAAGAGTCCGAATCGCATGAAGCCCAGCCTAGGGGTGGTGTCGGAGTCACCACCCAACCCTCCGCGTCAGGCGGGCATGACCGCGAAGAGCGAATGAATGTTGCCCTCCGGGTCGGCGAAGAAGCCGGTCAGGTGACCCCAGTCGCGCTCCGTCGGCGCGGCAATGGCAATGGCGCCACCTTCGACGAGCTCGGCAAACCGGGTCGCACTCCGATGGGGCCGTCCAGCGCCACGTAGTCCGGCTCGCGCACGGCCACCTCGAACCCGAGCGCATGCTCGTAACATCGCCCCGGCTCAGGCCGTGGGCCCGGGGTCTTCCGATGCGGAGGAGACGGCGCCGGCCGCGGAGTCGGTCTCCGGGGGGCGCACGTGCACGCCCATCACGGTGAGGATCGCCAGCATGACGGCTCCGGCGAAGATCGCGATGTCGGCGACGTTGCCGACGAACAGGTTGCCGTAGCCGATGAAGTCCACCACGTGGCCGCGGGCGAAGCCGGGCTCGCGGAACAGCCGGTCACCGAGGTGGGTGGTGGCTCCGCCGAGCAGCAGGCCGAGGGCGACCATCCAGCCGAGGGACTCGACCCGCCAGGTGAGCATGCTGATCCACACGACGGCGGCGGCGGCGAGCACCGCGAAGACCCAGGTGAAGTCGGAACCGATCGAGAAGGCCGCGCCGGGGTTGTAGACGAGCACGAAGCGGATGACATCATCGATCACCGGGATGACCTGGCCGTCGCCGAGTTCGGCCTCGGCCCACCACTTGGAGGCCTGGTCGATGAGGATCACGGCCAGGGCGATGCCGAAGGCGGGCCAGGCCAGCCGGGATGCCCGCGGCGAGCGGGTAGTGGCCGGCAGCGGAGTCTGGGAGGCAGAAGTCACCCCTCCATCATCCCAGCGATCGCGGACCGCGCGGCGCGGTTGTCAGAACCCTTATGGAGCGATCCGTGTAGCGTTGATGCACCCGCATGCTGAGCCTGCCGGCTGCAGCTGGATTGTCCTGAGCGTAATCATCCGCTCATCTGCCTGAGGAGAGCGCGCATGTCGACACCGACCGACATCCCCACCGACATCCCGACCGACATCCCGACCGCCGAAGACACCGCGACCGCGACCGCCGGTGAGCTTGCTGCCGGGCTGGCCGCCGTGGTCTACAACCCCATCAAGGTGAACCTCGACGCCATCAAACGCGTCGTCGCTGCCGAGGAGGCCAAGGCCGGCTGGGGCGAGACCCTCTGGTTCGAAACCTCCAAGGAAGACCCGGGCCAGGGCGCGGCCCAGCGAGCCCTCGACGCCGGCGCCACGATGGTGATCGCAGCCGGCGGCGACGGTACCGTGCGCGCGGTGGCCGAGGTCGTGCACGGCAGCGACGCGACGCTCGCGCTGCTGCCGTCCGGCACCGGCAACCTGTTGGCCCGCAACCTCAACCTCACCCTCGACAACCTCGAGCACTCGATCGGCACGGCCTTCTCCGGTAAGGACCGCAAGGTGGATATCGCCCGCATCGAGATCCGGCACGAGGACGACAGCGTCAGCAAGCACGCGTTCCTCGTGATGGCCGGGCTGGGCCTGGACGCCAAGATGCTCGCCAGCACCAATGACGAGCTCAAGGCCAAGATCGGCTGGCTCGCCTACGTGGGAGCGATCATCACGGCCCTGCGCGACCGCAACCAGCTGCGCCTGCGCTACAGCCTCGACGGCGGCAGCACCAAGTCGGTGCGCGCGCACACCGTGATCGTGGGCAACACCGGCACACTGACCGCCAACGTGCTGCTGCTGCCCGAGGCCGTCATCGACGACGGGCAGTTCGAGATGCTCATGTTGCGTCCGGAGGGCTTCGTGCACTGGGTTCAGATCATCGTCAAGGTGCTCTGGGAGAACGGCGTGCTGCGCCGCACTCCGCTCGGTCGCCGCATGATGACGAAGGAGGTTGAGGCCCTCAACTACGTCAAGGGCCGCCAGATCACCGTGAAGCTCAGCCACCCCGAGGAGATCGAGCTCGATGGCGACGGCTTCGGCACCGCGACCGCGTTCAAGGCCCGGGTGCTGCCCGGCGGCTTGCGCGTGCGGGTTCCGTAGGAATGACCACCGTGACCGGTGGCGCGCGTACCGCCACGAACAGGTGCCCCGGCGAGCGGATGCCGCGCCATGCGTGAGCTCCTGTTGCCTCTGACCGACGCCACAGTGAACGTGCGTTCCACTGCGGGCCCTGGCACGCCGGAAGCGCCGGTGTTCGTGCTGGTGCACGGCATCGGCATGTCGCACCGGTACCTCGACCGGCTCCACAACACGCTGGCCGTGACGGGCGCCGTGCATTCGGTGGACCTGCCCGGTTTCGGCCGCTCGCCCAAACCGGAGCGTGGCGTGTCGATAGAGCAATACGCCGACTACCTCGGTGAACTGCTCCCGATGCTCAGCGAGCGTCCCGTCGTGCTGGTCGGGCACTCCATGGGCGCCCAGTTCGCGACCGAGACGGCCGTGCGCCACCCGGCGCTGGTGGCGCACCTGGTGCTGATCGGCGGCGTCACCGACCCCACCAGGGACTCGGTGCTGCGCCAGGCCCTCGACCTGGGCCGGGACACCCTCAAGGAACCGTTCGGCGGCACGATGATCGTGATGCGCGACTACCTGCTCTGCGGTCCGCGCTGGTACCTCGCCACGCTGCGGCCGATGCTCGCCTACCGCACCGACCTGCGACTGCGGGATGTGTGCGCGCCCACCTTGGTGATCCGGGGGAAGGACGACCCGGTGTCGCGCCACGAATGGGGCGTGCGCCTCGCGGCGCAGGCGTCACAGGGAAAGCTGCTCGAGCTGCCGGGCCGGCACCTCGTGCATTTCAGTGCCGCCGCGGCCACGGCCGCCGGCATCCGTGAGTACGCCCGCGCGTTCGCGCCTGGCCCTGCCTCGCCGCTTGACGAGCCAGCTGCGCCGTGACCCACAAGCCCGGCCGGTGGGTGTGGCGGAGGCTGCGAGTGGGCCTGCGCAACGCCGGCTCCTGGCTGCTGGACTACCGGTATGCCGTGATCGCCCAGGTGCGGGGCGCCCTGGCCCGCACCCGCCCCGATGACTTCGCCTCGGGCGAGCGCGTGCCGGTGCTGATCATTCCGGGCATCTACGAAAGCTGGCACTTCATGCGCCCGCTGATTCTCGTATTGCACGAAAACGGGCATCCGGTGCACGTGGTCACACCGCTGCGCGCCAACCGCCGGCCGGTGGTGCCGTCGGCCGAGATCGTGGCCCGCTACCTGCGGGGGCGCGACCTGCACAACGTGGTGATCGTCGCGCACAGCAAGGGCGGCCTGATCGGCAAGTACCTGATGACGCAGCTCGACCCCGACGGCCGAGTCGAGCGCCTGATCGCGATCAGCACCCCGTTCTCGGGCTCGCGGTACGCCCGGTACATGCTGCTGCCCAGCCTGCGCGCGTTTGCGGGCACGAACCCGCACCTGGCCGCGCTGGGCGCCGACCACCGCCTGAACAACAAAGTCGTGTCGATCTACGGCCGTTTCGACCCGCACATCCCGGAGGGCAGCGTGCTGCCGGGCGCGGAGAACATCCTCATCAACACCGGCGGCCACTTCCGCATCCTCAGCCACCCCGACACCCACCGGCACGTGCTCGCCGCCGCCGGCCGGTAGCCCGGCCGCGCACACCAGGTGCCGGGCGATCTCGCTTCCGCGATGTCGGCTTGCGGGGTCTTTACAAGCTCAACCAGCGAGTGGGCGTTCCCGACATCGCGTCGCTAGGCGCGGGCGGCTTCCACGATCGCCTGGATGCGGCCGGGCACTGTGTCGTCCTGCAGTGAGGTGACGTCGCCGAGGGGTCGGCCGTCCACGATGTCGCCGAGCAGCCGGCGCATGATCTTGCCGGAGCGGGTCTTGGGCAGGTCGGGCACCACGAACACGTCCCGGGGCTTGGCGACCGCGCCGATCTCGTGGGTGATGTGCGCCCGCAACCGCGGGGCCAGTTCGCCGGCCAGGGCCAGCCAGGCGGCCGGGTCATCCGTGGCCGGAGCCACCGCGGGAATCACGAACGCGGCGATGCCCTCCCCGGTGGACGCATCCGTTACGCCCACCACGCCGGACTCGCCGACGGCCGGGTGCGACACCAGCGCCGACTCGATCTCGATGGTGGACAGCCGGTGCCCGGACACGTTGATCACGTCGTCGACCCGGCCGAGCAGCCAGATGTCGCCGTCGTCGTCGTACTTGGCGCCGTCGCCGGAGAAGAAGAAGCCCTGCTCGGCGAACCGGGCCCAGTAGGAGTCGCGGTAACGCTCCGGGTTGCCCCACACGGTGCGGGCCATTCCCGGCCAGGTACCGGCCAGCACCAGGTAGCCGCCGGTGCCGTGCGGCACGGGCTGACCGGCGTCATCCACCACCAGGGTGCGCAGGCCCGGCAGGGCGCGGAGGGCGGAGCCGGGCTTGAGCGTGCTCACCCCGGGCAGCGGCGCCATCACGGCCGCGCCGGTCTCGGACTGCCACCAGGTGTCCACGATGGGCGCGTGGCCGGCGCCGATGTTCTCCCGGAACCACACCCAGGCCTCGGGGTTGATCGCCTCGCCGACCGAGCCGAGCAGACGGATGCTGGAGAGGTCGTGTTCGGCGGGCAATCCAGTGGGGAACCAGGTCATGAACGTGCGGATCAGGGTGGGCGCCGTGTAATAGGTGGTGACACCGTACCGCTGGATGATCTCGAAGTGCCGGCCGGGGTGCGGGGTGTTCGGGGTGCCCTCGTAGATCACCGAGGTGGTGCCGTTGGAGAGCGGGCCGTAGTGCACGTAGCTGTGCGCGGTGACCCAGGCGAGGTCCGCGGTGCACCAGTGCACGTCGTCCTCCTTGGCGTCGAACACGGCCCAGTGGCTCCAGGACGCGTGGGTGAGGTAGCCGCCGCTGGTGTGCACCAGGCCCTTGGGCTTGCCGGTGGTGCCGGAGGTGTAGATGATGAACAGCGGCGTCTCGGCGTCGAAGAACTCGGGCTCGTGGGTGTCGCGAGCGGTGCCGACGGTATCGTGCCACCAGACGTCGCGCCCGCTGGTCCAGGGGATGTTCGGGGTTCGCGCGCCGGTCCGGCGCACCACGAGCACGTGCTCGATCGAGTCCACGCCGGCCACGGCCTCGTCGGCGGCTTCCTTCACCGGCACGGCCTTGCCCCGGCGGAACTGGCCGTCGGTGGTCACGAGCAGCTTGGCGCCGGTGTCCTCCACCCGGAACCGCAGCGCCTCGGCGGAGAAGCCGCCGAACACTAGGGAGTGGATGGCGCCGAGGCGGGCCACCGCGAGGGTGATGATGATGGTCTCGGGGATCACCGGGAGGTAGATGACGACCCGGTCGCCCTTGACGATGCCGAGGTCGGTGAGCGCGTTCGCGGCCCTGGCCACCTCCTTTTCGAGGTCGGCGTAGGTGAGGGTGCGGCGGTCGCCGGGTTCGCCCTCGAAGTGGAAGGCCACCTTGTCACCACGGCCGGCGGCGACGTGCCGGTCGACGCAGTTCACCGCCACGTTGAGCTTTCCGCCCGCGAACCACTCCGCGTGCGGCACCGACAGAACGCCGTCGGCATCCGGGGTGGGAGGCTGCCAGGTGTGGTCGGTATGCCACGGTTCGGCCCAGTCGAGGCGCTTGGCCTGCTCGGTCCAGAATGCGACGGGGTCGGCGGCTGCTTTGTCGTACCAGGAGGCGTCGACGTTGGCCTGCGCGGCGAACACGGCCGGCGCGGGGTAGCGGCGGTGCTCCGTGGAAAGGTTGCGGATGGTGGCGCTGGTGTCGGTCCAGTCGGCGGTCGCGGCGCGGGTGGCCGGGGTGTGGGTGCTCGTGGAGGTCTCTGTGGCGGCCGCGATGCTCGTGTCGACGCTGGCTTCGGCGCGGGTGTCGGGGTTCGGCATGGGCACACTCCGGCGATCGGGACGGCATGGGGCAGTGGGACGGTTTCGACGCTACGCAGCGGCAGCATCCGTTGCAGAGACTCGCGCAACGCGGCGTAACCTGCGAGGCCGGGTGGCGAGGAGCGGTCAGGCCCACTTCCTGATGGCCCACTTTTCGAACACGCCCAGGATGGCGTCGGTGAGCTTGCCGAGCAGCGCGAGCAGGATGATGGCGAGCAGGATGCGGTCGATGCGGCCGTTGGTGCCCGATATCGCGAGCAGGAAGCCCAGCCCCATCGACGCGCCGAGTAGCTCGGCGGCCACCAGGAACAGCCAAGCCTGGGCGAGCGCGAGACGCAGCCCGGAGATCACCGAGGGGATCACCGCGGGCAGCTGCACGGCCGTGAACAGCCGCACCCCGCGCAGCCCGAAGGCGCGGCCGGCCTCCACGAGCTGGCGGTCCACGTGCCGCAACGCCTGCGCGACCGTCGTGTAGACCGGGAAGAAGGCGCCGATGGCGACGAGGGTGATCTTGGATTCCTCGCCGTACTTGAGCCAGATGATCAGCAGGGGAACCCAGGCCAGCGACGGGACGGCGCGGATGGCACCGAGGGTGGGCGCTAAGAGCACGTCGGCGGCGCGGGAGAGCCCCACCAGCGACCCGGCGGCCAGGCCCAGTGCGGCACCGATGGCGAAACCGATAAGCACCCGCTGGGTGGAGATGGCGACGTAGAGGGTGAGCTCGCCGCGGTCGAACAGGTCGACGGCGGCGATCCAGACCATGGCCGGCGACGGCAGCTGGGAGATGGAGACGAGGCCGAGGGCCGTGGTGAGTTGCCACGCGATGAGGATCAGCACCGGCAGGAGCAGCCCGCCCACGACGCGTACGCTGCGCCGCGACGTCAGCGGCCGCCGCACGGCGGGCGCCGTGTTCGGGGCGATGGTCTCGGTCATCGGGGCCTTCCGTGCGGGGTTGGTGTGGCGGTGAATCGGCTGCGGTGAACCGGATGCCGGGGCGGCCTGCGTACGGCCGCCCCGGCATGCGGCGGGCTACTCGACGACCGTCGGGTCGGCCTTCGTGGCGAAAGTGTCGTTCACGATGGTGTCGAGAGCGTCGTCGACCTGGCTCTGCTCGAGCACGTCGCCGGTCTTGACGAAGATCGGGCCGATCGTTGTGAGCACGTCGATCTGGGCGTTACCGGGGATGTTGTCGACGCCGAGGTTGGAGCGTTCAGTGATGACCTTGGTGGCGACAGCGAGGTCGAGGCCGGCTACGTCGGCGAGGATCTGTGCGGTCTCCTCCTCGTTCTCGAGAGCCCAGGCGCGGGCGTGCTCGTAGACGTCGACGACGGTCTGGGCCACATCCGGCTTCTCGGTGATGAAGGACTCGGTGGCGTTGAGGAAGCCGTAGCTGTTGAAGTCGACGTTGCGGTAGGCGAGCTCCGCACCGGCGGCTTCGGCACCGGCCATGATCGGGTCGAGTCCGGCCCAGGCGTCGACCGAGCCGTTCTGCAGGGCGGCCCAGCCGTCGGCATGCTGCAGGTTCTGCACGGTGACGTCGTCCAGGCCGAGGCCGGCCTCTTCGAGCGACTGCAGCAGGAAGAAGTACGGGTCGGTGCCCTGGGTGGCGGCGATCTGCTTGCCCTTGAGGTCTTCGACGGAGCCGATGTCGGAGCCGTCCGGAACGACCAGCGCGGCCCACTCTGGCTGTGAGTAGATGTCGATGACCTGGATCGGCGAGCCGTTGGAGCGGGCCAACAGCGCGGCGGAGCCGGCGGTGGAACCGACGTCGATGGCGTTGGCGCGGAGGGCCTCGTTGGCCTTGTTCGAGCCGGCGGACTGCACCCAGTTGACCGTGATCTCCTGATCGGCGAGGGCCTCTTCGAGCCAGCCCTGTTCCTTGATCACCAGGCTGAGCGGGTTGTAGGTGGCGAAGTCGATGTTGAGCGTTCCGCCTTGGGTGACAATGCCGGTGGCGGCGTCGGTGCTGACGGCGGCCTCGGCGGCGGGCTGGTTCTCACCGGCCACGCAGCCGGTGAGCAGCAGGGCTGCGGCCGCGGCGGAAGCGATCAGGGCGGTGGCGGTGAAGCGATTCTTCATGTCGGGTCTCTCGTTGGGTGCGGGGTTTGGGAGGGGGAACGGGTATCCATGCTGTGGATGTGATGCGGTGGAACGGTGAGGGGGCCGGGCCGGTCAGTACGGGAAGTGCGGGATGTTGGTGCTCGAGGCGACGCCGCGGGCGTCGCCGTGACGGTCGATGCCGAGGCCCGCGAGCAGGCGCCCGCGCAGCTCGGCGAGTTCCGCCGAGCCGCGGTCGCGGGGCCGGTTGCCGGGCACGGTGAGTTCCTGCACGATCGTGGCGCCGAAAGTCGTGGCGCCGGGTGCCCGTGCATTTCCGTCTGCCCGCGTGCCCCCGGCATCCGTCGTGGCCGGCTCCTGACCGAGCAGGATGATGCGGTCGGCCAGTTGCAACGCCTCGTCGACGTCGTGGGTGACGAGCAACACCGTGGTGGGGGCGGCGGCGTGCACGTCCAGGAGCAGATCCTGCATCTTGAGCCGGGTGAGGGCATCCAGCGCGCCGAACGGTTCGTCGAGCAGCAGCACGCCGGGGTTGCGCGCCAGTGCACGGGCCAGCGACGTGCGCTGGGCCATGCCGCCGGAGATCGCGGCTGGCCGGTGCCCGGCGAAGGCCGTGAGGCCCACGAGTTCGAGCAGCTCGGCGACACGGGCACGGCCGGCCTCGCGCGCGGTGCCGCGCGGCAGGCCGAGGGACACGTTGGCGGCCACCGTACGCCAGGGCAGCAGGCGGGGCTCTTGGAACCCCACCGCGCAGCGCGTGTCGAAGGCGGTGGTGGGCGAGCCGTCGATCTGTACCGAGCCGGTGCTGGGGGAGTCCAGCCCGCCGGCGATGCGGAGCAGGGTGGACTTGCCGCAGCCGCTGGTGCCGAGGATCGCGAGGACCTCGCCGGCGCGCACCGTGAGCGACACGTCGCGCAGCACCGGGCGGGCGGCGACGGATGCCACGGTGCCGGCGCTCGGCGCGAAGGTGCGCCCCAGCCCGGCGAATTCCACGGCGAGGGCCGCTTTGGCGCCCGACGGCCCGGCGGCCAGGCTGCGCGCCGACCCGCCGCCGAGCGCCGCAGCCCGGCGGGCGACGGTGCTCGTGGTGGTGCTGGCAGACATGGGCGTCCGATCGGTTGGAGGTCGAAGTTTTCTCGACGCTATCCAGCCGCGCGCCCTGGCGCACGCCCTCCTGAAACGCAACGTAGCAATTGGGCGTCGGGCGCGCGGGCGGGGCCGCCGGGGTTCACAGCCAGGACTTGGGATGATTGACCCATGACTCGAACCGTTTCCGGAGCCCGCGTGCTGATCACTGGCGCCGCCATGGGCATGGGCCGCCTCTACGCCGAGCGGGCTGTCGCCGAGGGTGCCAGGGCCGTGATCCTGTGGGACCGGGACGCCGCCGCGCTCTCGGCCACCGCCGCCATCCTCACCGAGCGCGCGAGCAGCGCCACCCAGATCGCCCCCTACGTCGTGGACATCGCCGACCTGGGCGCAATCGCGCAGACCGCCCAGCGGGTGCGCACCGAGGTGGGCAACCCCGACATCGTGATCAACAACGCCGGCATCGTGCGCGGTTCGTTCTTCTGGGAGCACGACAACGGCGACGACACCCGTTCCACGATGCAGGTGAACGCCCTGGCCCCGATGTACATCACCCGGGAGTTCTTGCCCGCCATGATGCGCAACCCGTACCGCGAATCACGCATCGTCAACATCGCCTCCGCCGCCGGGATGCTCTCCAACCCGCGGATGAGCGTCTACGCGGCCTCGAAGGCCGCCGTGATCACCTGGAGCGATTCGCTGCGCCTCGAGCTCGCGCAGCAGGGCTTCGACCAGGTTCGGGTGAGCACTATCGCGCCCAGCTACATCTCCACCGGCATGTTCGACGGCGCCCGCGGGCCGCTATTCACCCCCGTGATGACCCCGGAGTACGTGGTCAACCGGGTCTGGCGGGCGATGCTCGCCGGCTCGCCCCAGCTGTTGATGCCGTGGACCGTGGGTTTCTCCAAGAAGCTGCGCGGCGTGCTGCCTTTGGCCGCCTGGGATGCCGTGGCCGGCCGGGTATTCGGTGTGTACACGTCGATGGACACCTTCGTCGGGCGTCGCTGACCCGATCAGCGCGAGCCGCTCCCGCGTGAGCCGCGGCCGCGACTTGCCCCGTTTCGGACGAGATGCCCCGGTGTGGCGGAGCAACTCGTCCGCAGGTGGGCAACTCGGCGAATTACACGGTCCGCTTGACCCGCTCCGGTTGACACGGTCCGGTTGACACGTCTTGTCGCGCGACGTACCATGGAAACGATTCCATGGAAACGATTCCACGAGAGTCCGGAGAGCATTACAGCACCAGCACCAACGCACGCACACACAAGGGAGTGGCTGTGGAAGCCGTAACGATCAAGGAAGTCGCCGCACTCGCTGGCGTCTCGGTGGGCACGGCCTCCCGGGTCCTGTCGGGCAACCCGGCTACCTCGGCCGACACCCGCGAACGCGTCGCCGCCGCGGCCGCCGAGCTGGACTACCAGCCCAACGCCCAGGCCCAGGCCCTGCGCTCCACCCGGTCCAACTCCCTCGGCCTGCTGGTACCGGATGTGCGCAACCCGTTCTTCGCCGACCTCGCGCACGCCGCAGAGCAGGCCGCCCTCTCGGCCGGCTACGTCACCCTGCTCGGCAACGCCAACGAGCAGGGCGACCAGCAGGACCGCTACCTGGACACCCTCATCTCCCGCCGCGTCGACGGGGTGATCGTCGCCCCCGTCGGTGACGACGGCGGCCGGCTGCGCGCCCTGATCGAACGCAAGGTTCCCACGGTTCTCGTGGACCGCACCGTTCCCGGTCTCGACCTGCCCAGCGTCACCACCGACAGCGAGGCCGGCATCCGCCAGGCCGTGCAGCACCTCGCCGAACAGGGCCACACCCGCATCGGCTACATCTCGGGCCCGCAGGCCACTTCCACCGGCCGGGACCGTTTCGCGGCCTTCACCCGCGCCGTCGCCGAAGCCGGCCTCAGCCAGGACCCCGAGCTGGTCTACTTCGGCGACTACCAGGCCGCCAGCGGCTCGGCCGGCGTGCACGCCCTGATGGAACTCACGAACCCGCCCACCGCGCTGCTGGCCGCCGACAGCCTGATGGCCGTCGGCGCCATCAGCATCCTGCACAAGCTCGGCAAGCGCATCGGCACCGACATCGCCCTCGTCGCCTTCGACGACATCGAGTGGTTCGCGCTGCTCAACCCGGCGCTGAGCGTGATCGCGCACAGCGTCGAGGACATGGGTCGGATCGCCATCGAACTCCTGCTGCAGGTGATCGCGGGCCAGGCCCCCGAGTCGGTCGTGCTGCCCTCCGAACTGATCGTGCGGGCCTCCTCGGCCATGCCGATCCGCCCCATGCCGATCCTCCCCACGACGCAGACTGAGCAAAGGAGCCAGCAATGACCGTCCACCCCCTGATCACCCTGCAGAACGTGACCAAGACCTTCGGCCAGGTGACCGTGATCCAGGACGTCACCGTCAGCGTCTACCCCGGCCAGGTGCAGGTGCTGCTCGGCGAGAACGGCGCGGGCAAGTCAACCCTGATCAAGATGGTCGCCGGCGTCTACCAGCCCGACGGCGGCCAGATCCTCGTCGACGGCACCGTGACCACCCTGCCCACCACCCGCGCCGCCGAGGAACACGGCATCGCCACCATCCACCAGGAACTCAACCTCGTGGCCACCATGAGCGTGGCCGAGAACGTGATGCTCGGCCGGATGCCCACCAAGCTCGGCATGGTCGACCGCAAGGAGCTCCGCCGCCAGGCCCGCGCGGCACTGGCGCTGATCGGCCTCGAGATCGACGTCGACACCCCGGTCGGCGAGCTCGGCATCGCCCGGCAGCAGCTCGTCGAGATCGCCAAGGCCCTCAGCATCAACGCCCGAGTTCTCATCCTCGACGAACCCACCGCCGCGCTCACCCGCCACGAAACCCAGGCCCTGTTCGCGGTCATGGCTGACCTCCGCCGGCGTGGTGTCGGCATGCTCTTCATCAGCCACCACCTCGACGAGATCGCCGAGGTCGGCGACACCGTCACCGTCATCCGCGACGGCCACTTCATCGCCGAGGTCCCCGCATCCACCCCAGAAGACGAGCTGGTCAAGCTGATGGTCGGCCGCAGCATCGAGGACCAGTTCCCGCGCCGCGCCGACGAGACGCCGGCGCTCACCGAGGTGCTCACGGTCACCAACCTCACCAGCGCCGGCCACTTCGACGACATCAGCTTCACCGTGCGCGCCGGCGAGGTGCTCGGTATCGCCGGGCTCGTCGGAGCGGGCCGCACCGAACTGATCCGCGCCATCGCCGGCGCCGACAAGTACGACAGCGGCTCCGTCGCCGTGCGCGGCGCGCAGCTGCCCAAGGGCGACATCCAGGCGGCCATCCGGGCCGGCGTCGGCCACGTGCCCGAAGACCGCAAGGGTCAGGGACTGGTGCTGGACGCCTCGGTCAACGACAACCTCGGCTACGCCACTCTCGCCTCCAGCGCCCGGTTCGGCCTCGCCGACTTCACCGGCCAGCGCCGCCGCGCCGAGGCCGTCGCCGCGAAGCTGCGCATCCGGATGCACACCATCGACCAGCCGATCCGCTCACTCTCCGGCGGCAACCAGCAGAAAGCGGTCTTCGGCCGGTGGATCATCGCCGCCTCGACCGTGCTGCTGCTGGACGAACCGACCCGAGGCGTCGACGTGGGCGCCAAGGTCGAGATCTACGAACTGATGAACTCGATCACCGCAGCCGGCGGAGCCATCGTCATGGTCTCCAGCGAACTGCCCGAGATCCTGGGCATGAGCGACCGCATCCTCGTCATGCGCGACGGCCGCCTGGCCGGCGAGCTGAGCGCAGCGGATGCCACCCAAGACACCGTCATGACTCTTGCTGCCCGCTCCGGTGCCGCGCAGCGCTGAAACCGAAGGAACTCAAAACCATGTCCACGACCACGCTCGCGCCCACCCGACGCTCCTTCGACTACAAGACCTTCCTGGCCAACAACGGCGCCCTGGTCGGCCTGGTGGTGCTCTGCATCGCGCTCGTCATCGCCACGCCGGACTTCCTGACCGGCCAGAACCTGCTCAACATCGGCATCCAGGTGTCGACCGTGGCGGTGCTCGCCTTCGGCATGACATTCGTCATCGTCGCCGGCGGCATCGACCTGTCGGTCGGCGCCGTCGCGGCACTCTCGGCCATGGCCTCCGGTTGGTTCTTCGTCAGCGCCGGAATGCCCGGCTGGGTGGCGCTGCTCGGTGGCCTCGCCGTCGGGCTCCTCGCCGGCATCGTCAACGGTGCCGCGAACGCCTACGGCAAGCTGCCCTCCTTCATCGCCACCCTGGCCATGCTCAGCGTGGCCCGCGGACTCACCCTGGTGATCTCCGACGGCCGGCCGATCAAGACCGCCGCGGAGGTATCGTTCCTCGGCGGCAACATCGGCCCCGTGCCGATGCCTATCGTGATCCTGGTCCTGGCCGCGCTGGTCGCCTCCTTCATCCTCAACCGCACCGTGCTCGGCCGCTCCATGTACGCCGTCGGCGGCAACGCCGAGGCCGCCCGGCTCTCCGGGCTGCCGGTCAAGCGCATCATCGTCACGGTCTTCGCCCTGGCCGGCCTCTTCGCGGCGCTGGCCGGACTGCTCCTGGCCGGCCGCCTGGACTCCGCCCAGCCCCAGGCCGCCGCCGGCTACGAACTGGATGCCATCGCCGCCGTCGTCATCGGCGGGGCCTCGCTCTCCGGTGGGCTCGGCAAGATCTCCGGCACCTTCATCGGTGCCCTGGTGCTCGTCGTCATCCGCAACGGCCTCAACCTGCTCAACGTGTCCTCGTTCTGGCAGCAGGTCGTCATCGGCCTGGTCATCGCCCTCGCGGTGGGCGCCGACGTGCTGCGCCGCAAGACCCGCAACAGCTGACCCCCTCCCCGTTTCTCCGTCCCGCCCCACCCAACAAAGGAACCACAATGAAGTCATCCTCCTTTCGCCGCATCGCCGCCGTCACCGCCACGGCCGCACTGATCCTCGCCGGAACCACAGCCTGCGGCCGCGGGAGCGGTGACCAGGCCAGCGGGCCGAAGGTCGTGCTCGCGATCTCCACGCTGAACAACCCGTTCTTCGTCGAACTTCGCGACGGCGCCCAGGCCGCCGCCGACGAGGCCGGCGTCGACCTCTACATCGTCGACGCCCAGAACGACTCGGCCACCCAGGCCAACCAGCTGGCCACGGCCGCCGCCGGCAGCACCAAGGCCGTCATCGTCAACCCGGTCGACTCCGATGCCGCCAGCGCTTCGGTGAACACGCTGACCGCAGCGAACATCCCGGTCGTCGGCGTCGACCGCACGGTCAACGACGCGGACCTGACCTCCCTGGTCGCCAGCGACAACGTCGCTGGCGGCAAGCAGGCCGCCGACGAGCTCGCCGCGGCGATGGGAGAGAAGGGCACCGTCATCTCCCTGCAGGGAGTGTCCGGCACCTCCGCCAGCCGCGACCGCGGCGCCGGTTTCGACGAGGGCATCGCCGCCTACCCCGACATCACCGTCGTCGCCGAGCAGACCGCGAACTTCGACCGCGCCTCCGCCCTCGACGTCACCACCAACCTCCTGCAGGCCAACCCCGGCGTCACCGGCATCTTCGCCGAAAACGACGAGATGGCCCTCGGCGCCATCCAGGCGCTGGGCGACCGCGCCGGCTCTGAGGTCATGGTGGTGGGCTTCGACGGCACGTCGGATGGCCTGACCGCCATCTCGGACGGCTCCCTCTACGCCACCGTCGCCCAGCAGCCCGCCGAACTCGGCAAGCTCGCCATCGAACTGGCTGTCAAGGCCATCAACGGTGACAAGGTCGAAGCGACCGTTCCCGTCGAGGTCGTGTCCGTCACGAAGACGAACGTGGGCGACTTCTCCAAGTGACCCCGCCAACCCAGCACCCACACGACGGGGCGACCCTGGCCGGGGTCGTCGTGGTCGGCTCGATCAACGCCGACCAGGTCACCACCGTCGCGCGTCATCCGCTGCCCGGCGAGACGCTGATCGGCACCTCGATCGCCGTCCTGCCCGGCGGCAAGGGCGCCAACCAGGCCGTCGCCGCGGCCCAGCTCGGCGCCCGGGTGAGCATGGTCGGCGCGATCGGTCGCGACGCCCTGGCCTCCTCCGCCACCGCGATCCTCGAATCCGCGAACGTCGACCTGTCGAACGTGCGGGCCGTGGACGGGCCCACCGGCCTGGCCGTGATCACCGTCGCCGCCGACGGCGAGAACACCATCATCGTCATCCCCGGGGCCAATGCCGCGGTGGCTGCCGACGTCGTCGGCCAGAGTGCCGACCTCATCGCCGGGGCCGCCGTGGTGGTCCTGCAGGGCGAGATCCCCGCTGCGGCAAGCACGGCCGCCGCCCGGCTGGCCCGCGGACGGGTCGTGCTCAACCTCGCCCCCGTGATCGAGCTCGACCCCGCCACGATCGCGGCCGCCGACCCCCTGATCGTGAACGAACACGAAGCCGCGCTGCTCCTCGCGCAGCTCACGCCCGGCGCGCCTCCGCCCGCCTCGGACGCCGAGGCGGTGGCGCGGCTGCGCGAGTGGGGGGTGACCTCGGTCGTGCTCACCCGCGGTGCGCTCGGTGCGATCATCTCCGACGTCGAGGGCACGGATGCCGTGGCCTCGCCCGTCGTGGTGGCGGTCGACAGCTCCGGCGCCGGCGACGCCTTCGTGGGCGCGCTGAGCGCCCGGCTCGCCGCCGGCGACACCCTCCGCGAGGCGGTCCGGCTGGCCGTGCGGGTGGGGGCATTCGCGGTGCAGTCCCGGGGAACGCAGCCGTCCTATCCGCACGCGGGCGACAGCCTCCCCGAGGTCCGCTCCGAGGTCCGCACCGATTTCGCCATCGAGAAGAACGAGGCACGCCCGTGAAACGCACCGGCATCCTGAACGCCGACCTGAACGCGGCGCTCAGCCGCCTGGGTCACGGCGACATCGTCCTCATCGCCGACTGCGGGATGCCCGCCCCCGCCGGGGTGCCGGTGATCGACCTCGCCCTGGTGCACGGCGTTCCCCGCTTCGAGCAGGTCCTGGACGCCCTGCTGGGCGAACTCGTCGTGGAGCGCTGCGTCGCCGCGAAGGAGGCGCAGGGCACGGTCGCCGGGGACTGGCTGAACGGGCGCTTCAGCGACATCGAGTACATCGGGCACGGAGAGCTCAAGGCGCTCTCGGCGTCGGCGCGGGTGTTCGTGCGCACCGGGGAGGCCACCGCGTTCGCCAACGCCGCGCTCGTGTGCGGGGTGCCCTTCTAGTCCGCCGGTCGGCGAGTTGCCCCGTTCCGGGCGAGCTGCCCCGGCACAGCGGCGCACCTCGTCCGAAGGTGGGCATCTCGAGCGGAATTAGGTTAGCCTTTCCATCCCCTGATCAGGGGGATTAGGCAAGGCTTTCCACGCTGGCGGTGCCGATGGGAGGTGCCTATGGTGACTCTATGGCCATCCTCTCGCCCCCGTTCTTCCGGCCCTTTCACGCCGTCCCGGATGCCGCAGCGCCCGCCGACATGGCCCGCGCGTCGCTGGGCGGCAGCCTGGCCACCCGGCTCAACTGGCTGCGCGCCGGCGTGCTCGGCGCCAACGACGGCATCGTCTCCGTGGCGGCCATCGTGGTCGGTGTCGCCGGCGCCGGGGGCAGCACTCCCGCGATCGTCGCCGCCGGAGCGGCCGGCCTCGTCGGCGGCGCGATCTCGATGGCGCTCGGGGAGTACGTCTCGGTGAGCAGCCAGAGCGACAGCCAGCGCGCGATGATCGAAAAGCAGAAGCGCGAGCTGCGTGACGACCCGGCCGGCGAGCTGGACGTGCTCACCACCCTCTACGAAGAACGCGGACTGGCCCCGGCCACCGCTCGCCAGGTGGCCATCGAGCTCACCGAGAAGGATGCGCTCAAGGCGCACCTGTCGCTCGAGCTCAACATCGTCGAAGAGGATGTGGCCAGCGCCTGGCACGCCGCCGGCGCCTCGGCCCTGGC
This sequence comes from Cryobacterium adonitolivorans, assembly GCF_004402695.1. GTDB lineage: Bacteria > Actinomycetota > Actinomycetes > Actinomycetales > Microbacteriaceae > Cryobacterium > Cryobacterium adonitolivorans. Next base: position 71,476 of record NZ_SOFL01000049.1, read on the forward strand.
CTTCTCCCTCGGCGCGATTTTGCCGTTGCTGGCGATCCTGCTGCCGCCGGAGAATGTCCGTGTCCCGGTGACGTTCCTCGCCGTGCTGGTCGCCCTCGCGCTCACCGGCGCGCTCGGCGCCCGACTCGGCGGCAGCCGCCTCGCCCGCGCCACCGTGCGCGTGGTCACCGGCGGTGCCGCGGCGCTCTTCATCACCTGGCTGGTCGGCACCATGTTGGGTACCAGCGCCTTCTAGCGAGTGAGCCCTGCTCGCGCGAGATGCCGCGAAGGGCCCCCTCGCGGTCTCCCCACGGGCCAGTCGCGTCCTCTCGGCAGCGGGGCTCCCCGCGAGACGACGCAAAGCGCCCCGCATGGGCATCCACGGGGCCTCTTGCGTCATCTCGGCGCCTGCGACCGGCACCGACGAGCGGCACCGGGGCGCGCCTCGCCCCCACGGGCTAGAGCAGGCCGAGCAGCCGCGCCGCGCCCGCCATGCAGCCGCCGGCGACGGCGAAGAACACGACGACCCAGAACAGGCCGGGCAGGTGGCTGAGCCGGGCCAGCTGGTCGGCATCCGAGGCGGTGCCACCGCGCCGCGACCGGGTGGCCTGCAGCTCGACGACGGTGCGCAAAGCCCCGATCAGCAGGAACGCCGTGACCAGCACGGCGAAGATGCTCTGCACGGCGGGCGAGCCGAACCAGGTGACGGCGAAGACCACCGCAGCGGTGACGGCCACCGACCACAGTCCGAACCAATTGCGGATCTGCACCAGCAGCAGCGCCAGCGCCGCGAGCAGTGCCCAGAGCAGGCCGATATCGTGGCCGAGGCTGAGCATCCACGCCGCCCCGAGCCCGAGCAGGGCCGGCGCCATGTAGCCGGCGAGCAGGGTGAAGACCATGCCGAGGCCGCGTGGCTTGCCGCGGCTCACGGTGAGGCCGGATGTGTCGGAGTGCAGCCGGATGCCCTGCAACCGACGCCCGCCGAGCGCCGCGACGAGCCCGTGGCCACCCTCGTGCACGATCGTGATGCCGTGCCGGGTCAGCTTCCAGGCCGGGGGCACAAACACAAGCAGGGTGGCCGCGGCGATGGTCAGCCACACGGTCAGTGCCGGCAGCGGAGCGTTCGTGGCCGAGACGCGGTTCCAGAATTCGAAGAGCAGGTCCATCTCAGGCCTCGGTGGCCAGGACCATTTCCAGGTGCCGCTCCGAGGTGCGGTGCGGGTCCGTGATGTAGTCCCCGGTGGGCCGGCCGCCATTCTTCTCGTAGAAGCGGATGGCGCGGTGATTGCTTTCGTGCACGTGCAGGTAGAGCCGATCGAGGTGGTGCTCCTCGGCGACCCAGGTGCGGACGGCGACGAGGAGTTGCGTGGCCACTCCGGTGGGTCCGCGATAGGAGGGGTCGACCCAGACGCCCACGAGATTTGCGCGCACCGGGCCGTTGACCGGAGTCTCACCCGGCCGGTAGCTCGGCGGGCCGGAGGACACGAAAGAGGCCATTGTGCCGACCCACTGCTCGCCCGGGGGGCGTGCGACAACCTGGAAACTGGTGGGTTCGGTGTTCCGGGCGCCGCGCTGGCGCCAGTCCGCTTCGGTGAGCGCGAGGGCGGCGGCGAATGATTCAAAAAAGCCCAACGGGAAGTTCGCGATGGAGCGGAGGCGGATATCGCGTAGGCCAGCCCAATCGTCAGCGGTGGGACAGTAGAGCTCCACTTCGCGAGGCGCGGCGGGTGTTCGTGTTTCGGCCATCAATGGAGGCTAGTCGTGTTCTATGACCAACGGGTCAATCGCCCGGTCCCGCGGCCAGGTAATCGGCGAGGATTCGCGCGTGATTGATGTGTGCGTCCCTGGCGCCGTAGAGCAGGGTGGTGCCGCTCGGGTTCCGTGCCGCGAGTTCGCGCAGCTCGGTAACAGCCCGGGCTGTGTTCGGTTCTGTGTCCAGTTCGGCGCGGTAGCGGGCGGTGAATTCGTCGATCCGGTCCGGGTCGTGGTTCCACCACGTGCGTAGGGTCGGGGACGGGGCCACGTCCTTGAGCCACGCATCCAGCCGGGCGCGCTCTCTGCTGATGCCCCGCGGCCACAGCCGGTCGACCAGGACTCGGCAGCCGTCGTCAGCGGACGCGTCATCGTGAATGCGCTTGATACGGAAAGCCATGACCACACCGTAGACCTCACGAACAGGGTGGGGCGCGTCAGACCCGAGCCGGAGCGTGCGCGCGGGGCCGTCCGCCGAGCACCCGGGCGGTGCTCACCTCCGGCCGCAGGTCGAGGCGGCGCAGCAGCTGCGCGTTCACGGCTACCACCACCGTCGAGGCCGACATCAGCAGGGCCCCCACCTCCATGGACAGCACGAAGCCGACCGGGGCGAGCACCCCGGCGGCCAGCGGCACAGCGAGCAGGTTGTAGCCGGCGGCCCACCAGAGGTCTCCGAGCAGCATGATCACGATCAGTAGGGCGAGCTCCCACCAGAAGTCGAGCTCCATGGCCAGGATGCCCAGGGTTGAGCCCCAGGAGGAGAGGAACGCCATGGTGATCGCCAGCGCGATCAGCAGCATCATGCCGGAGGAACGCTGCCTGAGCTCGGCCACCGCGCCGGCGAGGAACGGGCGGCCGCCCCAGACGTACATCACGGTGCCCAGCAGTGGCGAGACCCACGCGGCCCAGGCGGTGTCGGGCAGGTCGTAGGCCAGGAGTATGGCGAACATGCCGCTGAAGGCCACGACGGGCACGGCCAGCACCAGCATCACCCAGAACAGTCGCCGGAACTGGCCGACGTGGTCGCCGTGCCCGGCATGGCCCATGGCGCCGTGGTCCATCGCGGCGTGGTCCGTCGATGATGAGGGGCCGGAGGCGGGCGGGTCGAAGGAGTGATCTGAGCGGGAAGACATGCTGCCACCGTATACCCCCTAGGGGTATCAATGTAATAGAGATAAACGCGGCTACCGTTGGAGCACGACCACTCGCGCTTGTCCGAGGAAAGGGAGCCTTAATGATGTGGGGATACGGAATGAACCCGGTCTGGCTCTGGCTGTACGGGCTGCTGTCGCTGGGAGCGACAGTGGTGCTCATCGTGTGGACCGTGCGGGTGTTCCGCAACGACTCGTCAAGCCCGGTGGGCCCGCGTACGAGCGACGCCAGGCGCATCCTCGACGAGCGGTACGCCCGCGGCGAGCTCACGACAGAGCAGTACCGGCAACAGGTCACCGAGCTCGGCGAGCAGCCCTGATCCGGTACCGGCGCTGGCGGCCTCGGTGGCCAGGCCGATTGCCCAGCTGGCCGGGGTCAGCCGATAGCCGAAGTTGCGCGCCCCGCAGTCCATCAGCATCGCCGAGGCCACCCCGATGACGGTCCCCGCCGCCAGCGCGGTGCCGGGCAGGTCGTGCCGGAGCCGAATCGCCCAGCGGCCCAGACCGGGTGCGGCCCAGCTCTGCTCGCTTTCGTCGACCACCCGCTCGGCCTGCGCGAGTGCCGTGTGGCGGCCGGCCGGCAGGTGCAGCCACGTGGCCGGGTCGGCGTAGATGGCGTGCACGTCGGCCACGTCGGCCACGGCGAGAGGCGCCAGCCGCGGGCGGGCCGTAGTACGGCCGAGTGCATAACTCCTGCAATTCATCCGACCGGACGTCGGCGCCCACCGGAATCACGCGGAAGTGCGCCGCAGCGGCAAAATTCTGCAGGAGTTGTGCACCCTCGCACCCGGGGCGGCGGACTGGGCGCGGGGTGCTGTGGGGGAGGCGGGCTACCGCAGCGTGGAGATCTTGAGCGCCGCCGACTTGAAGTTCTGGATGCGCTGCTCGTACCGCGCGGCGAGCACGATCAACAGCACCCCGCCGATGCCGAGCCAGAGCCACCACTGCACCGAGACGTAGAGGAGGGCGATCCACGGCCAGAGCTGGGCGAGCGCGTGCAGCAGCAGCACCGTCGCGCCGAGCACGAACGGAGCCTGCAACCGCCGTGCGGTGCCGAGCAGCAGCACCGCGATCGCGACAACGCCGAGGCCCACCACTCGCCAGAGCGGGCTGAAACCCAGGTCCAGCAGCAGCGAGGGCACCAGCAGCAGGAGCAGACCGGGCGCCAGCGCGAGCCAGCTGTCCGCGGAAGACACGCGCCGAAGGTGCACCAGTCCGGCCGCCACGAGCGCCAGCGCCAGCGGCACGCTGACGATCTCGACGGGGTCCGGCACGTCGTGGATCACGCCGGCCACGAGCATCCCTGCGGCACCCGCGAGGGCCACCCAGGCGATGAGCCGGCCCAGGGGGCTGCGATCGCCCCAGAACGCGGCCAGGAACACCGCCGCGAAAACCCAGACCATCAGCACCACGCGCAGTGTGGCCAGCGGCGGGTAGCCCAGCGCGATCACTTCGGCGAGCACGGTGCCGAGCAGGGCCGCGGCGACGAGGGCGTAACCGCCCCGGAGCGGCAGACTCGTCGCGTCGGGGGAATCCGAGCTGTGGGCGACCCAGACCAGGCAGGTTCCGGTCGCCACCAGGAGGGCAGCGGCCGGCAACAGCCAGGCCTCAAGTTGGCCGGTGGGCCCGGCGGGCGCTCCGGACAGGGCGACGATCCGCAGGCCGGCTGTGGCCACGACGCTTATCGTACCCACCAGGCAGGCCGGCCAGGCGAGCAGGGCCCAGCGGGCATGGTTCACGAGCTGGGCGCCCAGGATGGCCACGGCACCGCCGATCGCCAGGCTGAGCACCGCACGCACCAGCGTTCCCTCTGCGGCGAGGACGGCGCTGGGCAGCAGCGCCACGGCCAGGCCAACGGCGAGCCCGGCCTGCACCAGTCGTGCCGAGGGTACTGTGGTCGCAGTGTCCTGAGCCCGGCCGATGACCCGAGCCGCGATCAGCTGACCGACGATCAGGGCGAGCCCGAGCGGAACGGTGCCCAGCTCGACGGGGTCGAAGAGGTCCCGGCCGAGACCGGCGATCAACACCAGGAAGCCGGCGGTGACGAGCAGCCAGGCCAGCAGGTCACCGGCGCGGCTGCGGTCGAACCAGCGCACGGCGATCTGCAGCACGGCGAACAGCCCGATCAGGGCGATCACCCGGCCCTCGGCGAAGGCGGCATAGGGCAATGCGGCGGTTTCGGCGCCGAGGATGCCGGCGAGGGCAACGCTGACGAGGCCGTAGCCGAGCAGGCGGCGTGGCGCGACCTGGTGCACGGTCGCCGCCGACGCGGCACCGGCATCCGCCGCACCGGTGCCCGGAACCGGCCGGACCAGCGCCGGAGAGCGGGCGATGACGGTGTAGCCCGCGCCGATGAGCAGCACGGCGGCCGGCAGCAGCCAGGCTTCGAGCCGTCCGTCCAGACCGGCCGGCGAGACGAGCAGTGGCCGGATGCGTCCGGACGCCGTGACGACGACGGCGAGGGCACCGACCAGAACGCCGGGCCAGGCTACGACAAACCAACGCGACCGGGTGATCAGCAGGGCTCCGCCGATGGCGAGGATGCCGCCGACGGTGAGCACAAGCCCCGGGCGAAGTAGGGCACCCTGGGCGCCCTCGACCGCGCTGGGCAGCAATGCCAGACCCAGGCCGACGGCCAGCCAGGCCGACACAACCGGGCCGGAAGCAGGTCCACGAGCGGATGCCGGGGCGAGCGGCGAGCCGAGGAGCCCGGCGGCCAGGAGCTGCCCGATGATCAGGGAAAGCCCCAGCGGCATCGTCGTGAGTTCGAGCGGGTTGGGCAGGCTGAACCCGAGGCCGGCCAGCAGCGCGACCAGGCCCGCGGCCCAGCTGACCCAGGCGAGCACGGTGCCCGCGGGGCTGCGGTCGAACCAGCGCACGGCCACGTGCAGCACGGCGAAGAGGCCGACCAGGGCGATCACGCGTCCCTCGGCGTACGGGCCGTGCGGCAGCGCGGCGGTCTCCGCGCCGAGGATACCGAGCAGCGCCAGGCCGACGAGGCCGTAGCCGAAGCCCCGGCGCACGCTGCGCGGCCCGGTCGCAGTGGCGGGTGTTTCCGCCATCGTGCCCGGGGCGAGAAACGGCGTGTTCGTGATGATGATGCCGCCGGTGAACACCAGCAGCAGCGCCGCGGGCAGCAGCCACGCCTCGAGGCGCCAGTCGGGGCCGGCCGCGCCGGGCGTCGGCAGCGACAGGATGCGCCCGGTCGCCGTGATCACGACCGCCGCGGCTCCCACGAGCAGGCTGGGCCAGGCGAGCAGGCTCCACCGGGGGCGGCCGAGCAGCACGGCGCCGCCGACGGCGATCAGGCCGCCCAGAGCCAGGGTGAGCAGTTGGCGCACGGCGTCGTCGGTGAGGCCGGCGGCGGTGAGGGTCGAGGCGCCGGTTGAGGCTGCCACGACGGCGCTGGGCAGCAGCACCAACGCGAGCCCGGCACCGGTCCATGCCCACGCGGCGCCGGCGGGCCGGACGCCGTTCGCGACCCCGGGGCGGGCCGTGACGAGTTGACCGGCAACCAGGGCGAGCCCGACCGGCACCGTCACGAGCTCGAACGGATCCACCGCGCCGGCGACGAGGGCGGCCCCGGCGGCGAAACCGGCCAGGGCGGCACTGGTCCACGCCACGACGGCGCCGAGCGGCACTCGCTGTCGCCAGAGCGCCAGCACGTGCCCGACGGCCAGGCCGGCGAGCAGGGCGAAGGCGCGCCAGGCAGCCAGACCCGAGGTGTCGAACGAGGCCGCTTCCAGCAACGTGAGGGTGCCAAGGGCCACGAGCAGGAGCACGACACCGGCGCGGTCCCTGGCCAGGCGGGTGCGGGCATCCCGGTGGCGCACGAGCTGGAACGCGGCGACCGCCGTGACGATGACCGTGGGCAGCAGCCACGCCTCGAGGAGTGGGCCCGTGGAGCCCGTGGAGCCCGCGGAGTCGAGCAGGCGCAGCGAGCGGGCAATGCCCGTGCTGAGTAGGCCGAGAGCGCCGGCGAGCCCGGCAGCGGCCAGGTAGGCCGACCGCGGTGGCGTCCAGCGCACCAGCGTGGCGCCGACAAGCAGCACCGCGGATGCTGCGCCGGTGACGATCGGACGCACCGGCGACCCGGTCTGCATGCTCAGGGCCAGGGGGAGCAGGGCCACCGAGAGGCCGGCCAGGGTGAGCAACGCGGCGCCCGGGCTGGCGGTGACCGCGCGGTCGGCGCGGCCGTAGCGCCAGAGCAGCGCGGCCACAAGCAGCAGCAGGCCGGCCAGGGGGAGTACGTAGGCCTCCACCGGGGTGCTGCCGGCGCGGGCCAGCCCCCACCAGAGACCGGCGGTAGCCGAGGCGAGCGAGAGCCAACCGACATGGCGGCGCCAGGAACGGGAGGCGAAGAGCCCGTCGGCGTCGATCGCGGTGAGCAGCAGGGCCACCCCGGTGAGCAGCAGCACCAGCCAGCCGAGCTCGGTGAGGCCTGGCCGCAGGAAGACCGCGGCGAGCACCACGGCGGTGCCGATCTCCAGGCCGGCCGAGGAGCGCGCCCAGCCACCGGTCGTGCCGGCGGGTGTGCGGGCGAGAGTGCGGAGAACGAGGGCCACGGCCACTGTGAGCAGGGCGGCGATCGGCGCGGCGAGCACCGTGACCGTCCCGGGCGCCTCCGTGAGGGAGATCAGGTTCACCGTGAGCGCGAGCAGGGCCGGGGCCACGAGGAGCGCGCCGGTAAACCGTTCCCAGCGCAGGCCGCTGTCGTGGGACAGCGTCCAGAGCAGCGTCGAGGTCACGATCAGCGCGGCGGCCAGGATACCGGCGACGGGCACGCCCGGCGGGATCGTCGCGCGGTCTGCGGCGGCCAGCCCGTCGATGATTCGCCAGGTGGGGAGCACGAGGCCGAGCAGGGTCGGCGCGAGCAGGGTCCAGAACGCGAACCGGCGTTCCACGGCGGTGAACCCGCCGATCCGGCCCTGGGCCAGGAACACCTGGAGCAGACCGGTGGCCAACGCCACGCCGAGGGCCACCAGTAGCCACAGCACGGCCGCGGTGGGCGGCGCGGCGCGGGTGAGAGCCTCTGGAGCGGCGACGGCGCCGATGAGGGTGAGGACGATCGCGCCGGAGAGCAGGAGACCGCGGCCGCCGGCCCGGGACTCCCGGTGCAGCAGCAGCCGGGCGAGGAACGCGGCCAGCACCGCCGACAGGGTGCCGAGCCACCAGCTGGTGCTGCTGGCCCAGCTCACGGTGTATCCGAGCGCCTCGCTGGCGATGAAGAAGGTCAGGAGGATCGGGACGTAGCCGCCGAGGGGCAGGTGCCGGGCGCGAGTGAGCAGGAGCAGAGTGAGGGTGGCGGCGCCGAGCAGCACGTACAGCGGCAGCACCAGCCAGAGCAGCTCGGTGAAGGGCACGGCGAGCAGGACCACGACGAGTCCGAACCAGGCGAGGATCCGCAGGCGCGAGGCCAGCACCGCGCCGGCCCGCCAGAATCCGGCCACCAGCACGGCGACACCGGCCAGCGTGGCCACGGCCCAGACGCTGATGTCGTTCACCGAGGCAAGTGGATCGCCCAACCGGGCGAGCGTCGACAGCAGGGCGCTGGCCAGTGGTGCGGCGGCTGCGGCCAGCACGCCCATACCGATCGTTGCCACGAGTAACGCGGCGGTGAGCGCGGCACTGAGCCGGGCGGTTCTGGCGGGGCCGGCCGGCCGGCGCCGCCAGGCGAGTTCGAGGCTTAGCGCGAGAGCGGCGGTGGCCAGCAGCGGCAGGGTGACGAGCAGGTTGTTGTCCTCGGTGCGCCAAGCGAACACGTTGATGCCGAGCACCGCGGCCAGGGTGGCCAGGCCCGCGGATGCGTAGGCAAAGGCCCGGTAGGCGGCATCCGGTGTGCGCCCGGTCAACGCCACGACGGCGTGCGTGACAGCGATGGCGGTCACGGCGCCGTAGGTGAGCAGGGGAATCGCCGTCCCGTCGGGAGCCACGAACCCGCCGGTCACCGTGGCGGTCGCCAGGCCGAGAGCGGCCAGTGCGAGCAGGGCGATCCTCTCGGCACGACGGTCGACGGCGGGCCAGAATGAGGCCGTGCCCGGCCGGGTGAACCTGTGCACGAGCGCGCCGGCGGCGGCTCCCATGGCGGCCAGGAAGAGCCGGGTGAGCGGCTCGGCGTCCGCCGTGAGCCCGGCGGCGAGCAGGCCTGTGGCCGGTGCGGCAGCGGCGAATCCGGCCACGCTGGCCACCCGCAGCGACGAGACCGCGTGCCAGAGCAGGAACAGCGCGGTGCACACCGTCAGTGTCACGCCCCAGTAGAGGAGGCCGTCGACGTTGCCGAAGCCGAACAGGTTGTTCTCCCGCAGCGCCCAGGCGTCCAGGAGCACCAGCACCACGGCGAGAGCGCCGATGCCCTCCGCAGTGCTGACGAGCCCCGTGCGCCGCAACAGTCCCGCCGTGGCAAGCATGGCCAGGGTGAAGAGCCCCACGATGGCCGAACGCACGGCGAGGCCGGCGACGACGAAAGCCACGGTGAGGAAGACGATCGCCGCGACCGAGACGAGGGTGACGCCCACGAGCAGCAGCACCACCTGCACGCTCGAGCGCTTGTGCGCGGCCGGACCTGTCGGTGTCGCCGGTGCCTGCGCGGCGGCCTGGGTGGCCGCGTGGGCCTGCGCGGCCTGTGAGGCGGCCTGTGCGGCACGCGCCGCGTCGGCTTCGGCGGCGCGCTGAGCCTGGGCCTGCGCCTTGGCCCGGCGTTC
>NZ_SOFL01000044.1 GCF_004402695.1 Cryobacterium adonitolivorans
ACCGTGGGACCGAAAACCCGGAAGCGGTTAGCCGCCGACACCCACCTGATGCCTCGGCATCGGCCGACCCGGCATCCGACACCACCGGTACCCGACAACCCGCCGTTCTAAGCGCTTACCCAGTGGTCCGAGAAGGCAATCCGTAAACTCGGATTCATGTCCCCGATGAGCGCAGAATACGAGATCCGTCGGTTTGAACCGGCAGCCCCCGGCGAGTCCGGATACCCGGAAGCGACGGCCTGGGACAACGCGGTGACGTTCGGGTTCCATGAGGAGCGCCGCACCGATGAGCGGGTGCGCGAGTCCATCGCCATGAGCCGCGAAGACGGCGCCGTGTTCACCGGGGCGTACCAAACCGGCCAGCCGGCGCCGCATTCCCTGGCCAGCGAAATTCCAGTGGCCACCTTCGGCTCACGGCCGAGCACGCTCAACATCGGCTTCGGCAGGTTGTTGGATGCGCATCTGATCACCGGCGTGACAGTGCGCACCTCGCACCGGCGTCGCGGGCTGTTGCGCCGGATGATGACCGAAGACCTCGCCCTGGCACAGGGCAAGGGCATCGCGATCGCCGCCCTCACGGCGTCGGAGGCGTCGATCTATGGTCGATTCGGTTTCGGGGTGGCCACCTCGGAGCAGAGCATCACCGTGGATACCAGTGCCAAGTTCCAGCTGGACCACCTGCCGGTGGGAACCGTGGAGGTCGCCGACCCCAAGGTGCTCCTCGAGCTGGCGCCGCAGGTCTTTGCTCGGCTGCACGGCGAACAACCGGGGTCCATCGGCCGGCAGGAGTTCTACCGCCAGCTGGCCGCCGGGGCGACGAGTCGCGAGGGCGGCCCAGACTCCAAGGTGAAGGTGGCTCTGCACTATGCACCGGACGGCACGGTCGACGGATACGTCTCGTACAGATTCGGCGGCTGGGACAAGACGCCCGCGACGATGGAGATCGTGGACCTCGTGGCCGCCACCCCGGCGGCGTACCTGGAGCTCTGGCAGTACCTGGCGGCCATCGACCTCGTCGAGCGCATCACCTGGAACGAGTCACCGGTGGACAACCCGCTCACCTGGGCCCTGACCGATCCGCGTTGCGTGGCGGCGTCGAACCCGCGGGACATGCTCTGGTTGCGCATCCTCGATGTGCGCCAGGCACTCGAAACGCGCCATTTCGCCGCCGACGGCACCGTCGTCCTGAGGGTCACCGACGGTCTGGGTCTCACCGCGGGAACCTTCTCGCTCGAGGTGCGCGACGGCGCGGCGCGGGTCACCGCATCCGCAGCGGCGCCCGACCTGGAACTAGACATCGCCGCGCTCTCCTCCATCTACCTGGGCGCGGTGAACCCCGTGTCGCTGGCGGCGGCGAACAGGGTGCACGAACACACCCCGGGTGCAGCGTTCTTGGCCGCCAGGCTCTTCGCCGTCGAGCGGCCCGCCCACTGCCTGACGCACTTCTAGCCGGATGCCGCAGCGGGCGCCCGGAGATCGGGCGTTCGCTCGGATGCGGGGCGGGTCAGGCCTGCCGGTCGAGCAGCACGTAGGCGTAGGCCGCGATGGTCGCCGCATCCACAATTTCGCCCTCCCGGATCATGCGCCGGAAGTCGTCTTCGCTGAACCACCGGTGCACCATGTCCTGCTCGGTGATCTCGCGCTCCGGTGGCCCGGGCGTGAGATCGGTAGCCAGATACAGATCGCAGCCCTGACTGCTGTGACCGTAGGCGCTGTAGAAATTCGCCAGGTGCCGCACTTCGCCGGCGCGCATCCCGGTCTCTTCCTGCAGCTCGGCGCGGGCCAGGTCCTCCTGGCTGCCGTCGTTCTCACCGGGCCAGGAGCCTTGAGGGAACTCCCAGGCCCGGCGCCCCACGGCGTACCGGAACTGCTCGACCAGCCAGAACCCGGCGTCGACATACGGCACCACGATGGCGAAGTCAGGCTTGTCGATGACGCCGTAGATGCCCGTCGAGCCGTCCGGACGGCGTACGACGTCCTCGCGCACGGTCATCCAGGCATTGCGGTACACCTCGCGGGTTGAAATGGCTTCGATCATGGCGTGTATTCTCCTTGCTCCTTCACCGACGCTAACAGTCCCGCCATTCGAAGCGAACCGGTAAAGGTCCTGCGGGATAACTAAACCTGCCGGTCAAGTAGCACATAGGTGTCCGCGGCGAGCGTCGCTGCATCCACGATTGCGCCCTCCCGGATCATGCGCCGGGAGTCCTCTACGCTGAACCACCGGTGCACCATGTCTTGCTCGGTGACTTCTCGCTCCGGCGGACCGGGCGTGAGATCGGTGGCCAGATACAGATCGCAGCCCTGGCTGTTGTGGCCGTATGCGGTGTAGAAGTCATGGTGCCCATTCTCCCGCAGAGGCTGGCACGGTCTCGATCGACCCATGCCGTCAGCTTCACCCACCACCGAAAAGGGCGGCCGGGCTCCAGCATGCGGATGCGCCCCTCGGCCACGGCTCGGGCGGCCGAGTCCCCGAACGCCGTCGACGGTTCGATCGCCACAACGGGCGTTTCAGTGAATTCTCCGCCGTCCCAGTAGAGGCCGAGATAGGGCAGCAGTGCGGGGTCCCATTCCAGGGTGAGGGTGTCGCCGTTGGCGTGCACGACGGCGGCGCTCGACCGGGCGCCGTCGGTAAATGCCTTGATCGCGGCGTCGCCCACGGCGCCCGGCCAGTCGCGGGGTCTGCCCCGGTGGGGGTATTCCTCGATGAGCCGTGGCTCCGGCGCGGCCGCCACGAGGCGGGTGTCGGCGTCGGCAACGAAGAGCGGATGCGCGCACCAGGCCAGCGGCACCGGCCCCGCGGCATCCGTGCTCGCCGTGTAGGTCAGCCGGATGCCGGTGTCGGTGGCCTCGATCCGCCGGGTGAGGCTGATCTGCAGGCTGGGGAGCCCCACGCTGGTCTGCACGTGCTGAGCGTCAGCCGAGTCGAGGGTCCAGGCGGCCTGCCAGCCGTCGCCGTGATCGGCCAGCGCCGTGCCGTCGGCCAGGGTGCAGGCGGCGACGGTAGGAACGACCTCGTCCCATCCGCCACTGCCGGGCTGCACGAACACCCCCGGCGACCGGGGGCCGCTGGGGGCGAGCCACTCCCGGCCGCCGGCGGTGAGGCTGGTAATGCGGGCCCCGTCGGCGACGTCGAACTGAACGGTGATGCCGCCGCCGCTGACCGAAGACATCAGCCGGGTAGGCCGATGCGGCGCTCGCCCGAACGCAGCTGCTGGATGACCACGGCCACGATGAGCAGGGCGCCCTTGGCCACGTTCTGCCAGAACGAGTTGACACCGAGGAGCGTCATGCCGTTGGTGAGGATTCCGAGCAGGATCACGGCCAGGATGGTGCCGGCGATGGTGCCCTTGCCGCCCTTCAGGGCCGCTCCACCGAGCGCGGCTGCGGTGATGGCCTCGAGCTCGAGGCCCTCCGATCCCGAGACCGGCTGCCCCGACCCGGTGCGGGCGGTGATGAGCACCCCGGCGATGGCCGCAACGGCCCCCGTGGCTACGTAGACACCGATGATGTACCGGTTGATGTTGATGCCGGCCAGGCGGGAGGCGATGTCGTTGCCGCCGACGGCGTAGATGTTGCGGCCGACGCTCGTGTACCGCAGCAGAACGTGGGCGAGCACGGCGATGATGACGAGCACCCAAATCAGGGTGGGCACGCCGAGGAGGGTACCGCGGGCGAGGAAAACGAAGAAGCCGTCGGCGCCGGTGTAGCCCTGGGCCCGGCCGTCGGAGATGAGTTGCGCCACACCCTTGTAGGCGGCGAGGGTGGCCAGGGTCGCGATCACCGGGTTGACCCGGCCGAACACGATGATGCAGCCGTTGAGTAGTCCGCAGAGCATCCCGATGCCCACCGCCCCGACCACGCCGAGGAACGGCCCGGTGGCGGTGAAGATCATGGCCGACGACACCGACGTAAGGCCCGCGATCGAACCCACCGAGATGTCGAGGGCACCCATGATGATCACGATGGTCTGCACCACCGCAAGGAGGCCGGAGATCGCGATGGCGGTACCGATTACCCGCAGGTTGCCGACTGTGAAGAACAGCGGGTTCTGGCTGCCGATGACGGCCACGACGAGCGCGATGGCCATGAGCAGGGAGATGTTCTGCACTCCCACGACCTCCAGCACCCGCCGGAAAACGCCCGGTCGGGCGCCGGTCTCGATGGGAGGCTGCGACCGCAGTGTCGCGGTGGACTGTGTTGTGGGCACCGGAGTGCTCCTTTCCAGAGGGCGGCTCATGAGGGAGAGATGGTGAGATCGGGATCGGCGGCAGATTCGTCCATGGCGAGCGCCAGGATCTGCTCTTCGGTGACGTGGTCGCGTGCGAGTTCGCCGGTGATGCGGCCGCCGGCCATGACGTAGATGCGATCGGAGAGGCCGATCACCTCGGGCAGCTCGCTGGATACCACGAGCACGGCCACACCGGCCTGGGCGAGTTCGTCGATGATCGCGTAGATCTCCGACTTGGCGCCCACGTCCACCCCGCGGGTGGGTTCGTCGAGCACGAGCAGACGCGGATGCGTGGCGAGCCAACGCGCCAGCACCACCTTCTGTTGGTTGCCGCCCGAGAGGTTGCCCACCAGCTGTTCGCTGGAGGGAGTGCGGATGCCAAGCCGCGCGACGTACTCGGCGGCGAGCGCCTTCTCGTCTGCCGCGCGTACGAAGATCCAGCGGCTCAGGCTGCGCAACCTGGCGAGCGCCACGTTGTCGCGCACCGACCGCTTGAGCAGCAGGGCCTCGGCCTTGCGCTCCTCGGGGGCGAAGCCGATGCCGGCAGCGATCGCATCCGCCGGGGCCCGGAAGCTCACGGCGGTGCCACCCATCAGCAGCTCACCGCTGTCGATGCGGAGGTCGCCGACGATGGTCTTCATCAATTCGCTGCGGCCAGCGCCGACCAGTCCGGAGACGCCGACGACCTCGCCGGCTTTCACCTCAAGGTGGATATCGGTGACGTGCGCATTGCTGACACCGCGGAGTTCCAGCACGGTTGCGCCGGGAATCACTGGGTCGCGGTGGAAGAACTGGGACAGGTCGCGACCCACCATCATCCGCACCAGGTCGTCGTGGTTGGTGTCTGCGGTGGTCTTGGTGCCCACGAACTTGCCGTCGCGCAGCACGGTGATGTTGTCGGAGAGTTGGAAGATCTCGTGCATGCGGTGCGAGACGTAACCGATGGCCACGCCCTCATCGCGCAACTGGCGGATGAGTTTGAACAGGATCACGACCTCTTCGTCGCCGAGTGAGGAGGTTGGTTCGTCGAAGCAGATCACCGAGGGGTTGTCCACCAGGGCGCGCATGATCTCCACGATCTGGCGTTGCGCGGGCGAGAGGGCGCTGCCCAGGGTCTCCGGTCGGATCACCTTCTCGAAGCCGTAGCGACGCAGGTCGGTGTCGGCGCGGGCGAGCAGGGCCGCCCGGTTGAACATCAGGCCCTGCCGGCCGATCGCACCCACGTAGATGTTCTCGGCCACCGAGACGTGCAGCAGCACCTCGGGCTCCTGGGCGATCACACGGAGGCCCGCCAGCCGGGACTGCCGGGGATCGGTGAAGCGCACCTCGGTTCCGGCCGAGGTGAGCGTGCCGGCATCCGGCTGCAGGTCGCCGGTGAGGATCTTGAGCAGCGTGGACTTGCCGGCGCCGTTCTCGCCCATCAGCGCGGTGACCTCGCCGGCGCGCAGCTCGAGTTGCACGCCCTGCAACGCGCGCACCGGGCCGAAGCTCTTCTCGATGCCCGCGGCGCTGAGCATCACGGTGCCGGGCGGCGCCGGGTCGGTGCCGGATGCCGTCGGTGCAGGTGTCTTAACCATGGCTGGATGTGCCTTTCGGGTAGCCGGGTGGCTGAGGTGCGGGGACAGCAGGGGTGAAACGAGGGTGAAGCGGGGAGCACCGGGGCGGGGGCGACAAATCGTCCCCGCCCCGGTTACTCGATCGAGCGGAGCAGGTCGGCCTAGGTGCAGACCACGCCCTTCTCTTCCCAGTTGTCGGCGTTCACGATCTCGGTGTTGGCAATAGACACGGGCGGTAGTGCGGTGCCGTCGCGCAGCAGGCCCACCATCGAGTTGATGGCGGCCTTGCCCACCTCAGCGCCGGAGATGAACAGCGACGCCTTGTTGCCGGTGTCCTGGCCAGCGGCCCAGTCCTTGCAGGTGAGGTACGCGCCCAGGCCCACGCCGATGATGTCGGCCGGGGCCACACCGGAGTTCTGCAGCGCGGTCACGACGCCGGTCTCGCTCTCGTCGTTGCAGCCCCAGACGACCCAGTGCTTGACGCCGGCGTTGGCGGTGATGATGGCGCCGGCCTTATTCTGCGCATCCGTGGCGGAGTTGTCGGTGCCGATGTCAACGATGGCGGGCACCTCGGGCACGGCTTCACCGAATGCTGCGGTGGCACCTTCGACGCGCTGGGTGCACGCCGTGAGGTCCTGCTTGTAGGCGGAGATGATGCGGGTGTCGGCGGCATTCCAGCCGGCCTCCGTGTAGAGGCGGGCGGCCTCGCCACCGACGAGTTCACCCATCGAGGTGCCATCGAAGCCGGAGAACGGGGCCTCGGCGCCGCTGGCATCGGCGATGATGTCGTCCGACGCCATCAGCGGGATGCCGGCGGCCTTGGCGGCCTCGATCACCTGCGGGCCGATCTGCTGGTCGGGCACCACGATGACGATTCCGTCCACCTTCTGAGCGATCACGGAGTCGAGCTCGCTGATGGCCTTGTTCGAGTCGGTGCCGAGGTTCACCACCTTGATGTCCACCTCTCCAAGCTCGGCTGCGGCGGCCTTGGCGCCGTCGGCCTGGTCCACGAAGTACTGCTGGTCGCCCTGCTTCTGCAGGTACGCGATGGTGAGCTTGCCGCTCTTGGGACCGGCCGCGGCTGGTCCCTCGGTGGTCTCCATGCCCGACGAACAGGCGCTGAGCCCCACGATTGCTATCACCAGGACGGCGAGAGCGCCCATGCGGCGGCGCTGCCGGGTTGAGCTCCTACTGATTACGTTCATGCTGTGTTCCTTCTTCCCTAGGTTGCTCATCAGCGTCACTGCCGGTGAGGGGCGGCCGCCGAAGCGGCCGAAGCGGTTGAACTCGCGGTGAGTTCGCCCAATTTGCTGCGCAGGGTGTGCACGTAGGTGTCGTGCACGCTCTGGGGGTCGTCGTGGAAGAGCAGCATCGCTGGCAGCGATGTCGCGAAGTAGTCGACGCGGGCGGGCGTCGCCGCGAGTTCGACGAGGTAGTCGTCGAATTCGTCAATGAGCGTAGCGGCCGCAACATGGTCGCCGAGCCGGCGCAGAGCACGAATTGAGAACAGTGTCTTTTTGCTGAACCGGCGGTTGCTCATGTCGATGAAGTCACCGGTGGCGTGCGCGGCGGCGGTCCAGGCCGCGCTGGCGCCTTCGTCGTCGCCGGCCGCGAGCAGTGCTTCGCCGAGCAGCCAATACAAATCGGCCGAGTTGGCCAGCGGATGCCGCGCCTCGCCGAGCGATTCCGGCGGTGTGATCGCCGCGTGCATGTGCTCCAGCGCGGCGGCCGGATTACCGGAGTCGAGAGCGTGCTCAGCCAGGGCGGTGCAGGCGTTCTGCCAGGCGAGGAGCACCTGGCCTTCGCCGCCCTCCCAGGGCTGGAACACCCGGCCGAGCATGAGCGCGCGGGCCTCGTTGGAGCGGTCGACCGCGGTGAGCAGGCCGGCGTGCACCACGGTGAGGTCGTCGCGGCGGCCGGCGAGCTGCCGGTGCGCCTCGAGCCGGTCGAGCCGCTCGGTAGGGGTCGCGCCGGTGCGGGCGAGCAGCTGGTCGTATTCGTAGAGCAGCTTGGCGTCCTGCGGGGCGTGTCCCACGGCGGCTGCAAAGTGCTCGAGGGCAGCGGCCGGGTCGCGCTGCACGTTGTAGGCGGCGATTCCGAGGTTGCGGTGCACGAGCGCGGCGGTCGCAGCGTCCGGGGCGTGCGCGGCGGCGGCTTGCCACACGGTGATGGCGTCTGTGTAGCGCTTCTTGTCGTAGTACCAGGAGCCTAGGAGTGCGGCGGCGCGGGCGTCGGTGCCGTCGGCGCGCAGAGCGGCCTCGAGCGCGGCAACGTCGGCGAGCCGGGAGGGCAGGCAGTGCCGGGCGTCGGAGGTTCGGGCGTCCGTCCGGGCGGATGTGGCCTCGGTGGGCCGGCCGGCCGCGTCGAGCAGCTGGGCGCGGTGGTAGTGCGCGAGCGGGGCTACTTGCACCTGGCCGAGGGCGGTGTTGGTGGAGGCGGCGGCCGCGGCGGCCAGCAGTTCTAGGGCCGTGTGGGTGTGCCCGGTTTCGGCGTATTCGAGGGCCACGTCGAGCACAGTGGGGGCGTCGGTGCTCAGCTCGAGTCCGGCGAGGTGCCGGGTCCACTGGTCGAGCGGGTCGCGGGCCCGCTGCTCGGCGAGCACGGTGTCGGCAAGCGCAGTATCGGCCTCGGCGACGGCACCGCTGCCACGCAGGGTGAGGGCGAGCAGCGCGTTGGCCTGCAGGTGTTCGGGGTTGTGGCGCAGCAGTTCGAGCAGAGCGTCGCGGCTGGCGGCGAGGTCGCCCGCGCGAGCGTGCAGCCGGGCCAGGGCGTGGCCGGCGGGCACCCGCCAGGCGTCGTTCCAGGTGGCCTTGGCCAGGAAGCCCAGCGCCTCGGCGTCGCGGCCCTGGTGCACGAGGGAGATACCCAGCCGGTAGTGCGCCTCGCCGTCGGCGGGGTTGGGCACCCGGGCGAGCAGCCGGTCGATGGCGGTGCGCAGGTGCGTCTCGGCGTCGGTGTGCCGGCCGGCGCGCTCCCGCCGGGCGGCCAGGGCCACGTTGCAACGCACGTCGCGGGGGTCGCGGCGCAGGGCCTCCTCCCAGTACGGCTCGGGCGCGCGGGTGGCGTGCCGGTACTGGTCGAGGTACTGCCCGGTGTAGAAGAGTTCGTCGATCGACGCGATGGTGACGGGGTCGGCCGGTTCGGTGGCCGGGGCGGGGACCTCGGCGTCCTCGGTGGGGTCTCTTGGGGTCCAGGTGACGAGCACGGTGTCGCCGTCGCGCACGGTGAGGGTGAGTTCGCTGGCACGGTAGCCGCCGTCGAGGCTCAGCCCGTGCCGGTAGGCCTGGCTGGGGGCGAGATCGGCGGCGGCGGTGAACACGACGCGGCCGGCGGCATCCGTCAGCTCGATGGTGGCGTCGGCGATCACCCGGGTGGCGGCCACGCCGATCACCACGGTGGTGGCCGCGTCTGCCTCGTCACTGTCGTCGGCGGTGACGTCGAGGCGCACGGCGGCGTCGCGGGAGGCCTGGTGGGCGGCGCCGATGCGGGTGATCGGGTACCAGAACTGGCTGAAGGTCTTGGTCTCGCCGGGGGCGATGAAGCTGAAGTCGGGCTGGTTGTCGGTGAAGGCGCCGGCCATCAGCTCCACGTAGGGGCCGTCGCCATCGGTGAGGTTGCGGTCCCAGGCCCAGCCGAATTCGGCGTTTCCCCAGGTCCACTGCTTCTTGCCCGGCGCCACGGTGTGGTCGGCCCAGTAGACGAAGCCGGCCTCGAGGCCGTGGTCGTAGCCGCCGAAGAAGTCGTCCTGGGTGGCTACGACCATATAAGAGGTGGGCACCGGAATGTTGCGGTACCAGTCGAGCCGGTCGCCGTCGGGGCGGTCGGCGGTGACCTGGGCGGGGTAGTCGACGCCGTAGTAGTGGCCGTCGACGGCGGGGAAGGTGGCCACGGCACGCTTGGCATGGTCGGCGACGAACTCCACGTCGGTGGGGAAGAAGGACTGGTAGTCGTCGTTCACGGCAGCGGCCACGTTGGCCCACCAGAGGAAGGTCTGGGTGGCGTCGGTGCGGTTGTAAAGGCGCACCCGGGCTTCGACCACCGAACTGTCGGGGCGCAGGCGGATGCCGTGCATGCCCTTCATGCGATTCATCGGGTCGTGGTCGCTGCACCACACCGTGATGGCGCCGTCGGCTTCGCGTTCGATCTCCCAGTCGGTGGGTAGGAACGTGCCGGGCCGGTGGTGTTGCGGCCAGTTGAATTCGACGCCGCCCGAGATCCACGGGCCGGCCAGGCCCACCAGGGCGGGCTTGATCACGTTATTGCGGTAGAAGAAGTCGTAGTCGGCCACTTTGTCGTAGCCGATGTGGATGCGGCCGCCGAGTTGCGGCAGGATCACCAGGCGCACCCATTCGTTCTCGAGGTGGATAGCGTCCCAGGCGAAGGGCCGCTTCTCCTGCTCGATGCGTTCGTGGAACGGCAGCGGGTAGACCTTGCCCGAGGAGCCCTGGTAGACCCGGTTCTCCAGGAAGGCCGGGTAGTCCTCCGGTTCCACCGGGAGGTAGGTATCGATGATCAGGGACTCGGACCAGGCCGCGACCTTGTCACCGGCGAACTCGGCCGGAACGGGCGGCAGCTCAATCGTCGACTCCCCATCGGTGACCGTGGTCTCGCCATTGATAGGCGGAATCACGCGGTCAGGCGTAGAGGGGAAGTCGTTCTCGGCGTTGAGCATGCTGCAACATTATGAGGTGCTTTCGCGGATGCGTAGGAGATTTCTCCGAGCTTTCTGGACGAAACGCTGATTTGCCGCCACACTGGGCGGATGACAATCGCCGACGGTTTCCCGGGCCAGCGCATGCTCGTGCTCCCCCGCCCGCGGGTGCGGGAGGCGCTGCAGCAGCCCGGCACGTCCCACCTGGTGGTGACCGACTGCGGCTACTTTCCCGAGGCGCACTCGCACGGCCGGGTGCGCACCACCCCGATCTCGCAGGCGGTGATCATCGTCTGCGCCAAGGGAGGCGGATGGTGCGAAACCCCGGCCGGCCAGTTCCCGGTCACCGCCGGCCAAGTGATCATCCTGCCGCCGGGGCATCCGCACTCGTACGGCTCGAACGAAGACACCCCGTGGACGCTGTGGTGGCTGCACGTAACCGGCCGCGACCTGCCCGAGTTCCTCACCGCCGCCGGCATGACCCCTGACGCTCCGATTCGCACCCCGTCAGACGTCTACCGCGTGGTGGCGCTGATCGCCGAGGTACTGCAGTCGATGGAGCGCGACACCACCACCGCCAGCCTGCTCGCCGCCGCCGGCGCCGCCTGGCACCTGATGGCCCTGCTCGCCTCCGACCGCTCCACCGGCGACGGCCGCTACGCCGCCATCGACCGGGCCGCCGAATACCTGCGCACCCACATCGACGACCACGTGAGCGTCGCCGAGCTCGCCGCCATGTCGCGCCTGAGCGGCTCCCACTTCGCCGCCCTCTTCAAGAGCCGCATCGGCTACCCCGCACTGCAATACCAAACCCAACTACGGATGGCGCGGGCCCGCGAACTCCTGGACACCACCGACCAGTCCATAGCCGCGGTCGCCGCCGCCACCGGCTACCCCGACAGCTTCTACTTCGCCCGCCAGTTCAAGAAGGTGCACGGGGTGACGCCGTTCGGGTACCGGGGGCAGCGGAAGGGCTAGTGGATACGGCTCTCCGGCCCGTGGCACACCGATGGGCTGCGGAAATGACAGACATCGGGTCGATCGCGACGGTGCTCGAGCCGGGCGCGTCCGACGTGGCGCGCCTGGTCGAGGCCCGCCGCGCGACGGCCACCATCACCTTCGATCCGAACACCCGGCCGACAGTGGTCGACACCGTCGGCGCCGGCGACACCGTCATGGGCGCTCTCCTCGACGTGCTGATCGACGCGGACCTGATCGGGGCCGACCGCCGCCAGGCACTGCGCGACGTGCCGCTTGGCGTACTGGAGAGCATCATGCGGCGGAGCGCCGACGCGGCCGCCGTCACGGCCGCCCGCTCCGGGGCCGACCCGCCCACCCGTGCGGAGCTCGCCGCGGTGTAATTCGCGTCGCGCCCGCTATAGCGGGAAGGCTGGGCCATATCCGGTGCGACGACTCAATACTGTAGGTCGTAAGGCCCTACGCCAGCGGCAATGGGCGTTGCGCGTCGAGAGGATGATTCGTAGCTGGCGGCTCTTTGACGAGAGCGGTCACGCCACATGTTCGGTGTGGCGGATTTCTCTACAGTTCCAGGAGTTCCCATGTCCGCACGATCCTTGCTCATCGCCTCGGCCCTCACGGCGGCCGCCGTCACGCTGGCCGGCTGCGCACAACCCGCGCCGGCGCCCACCGAGCCGCCGGTGGCGGAGCCGGCGCACTGGTCGTACGACGGGGAGAGCGGCCCGGAGTCATGGGCCGGATTGGACTCTGACTTCCAGGCCTGCGAGGCCGGAACGAAGCAGTCCCCGATCGACCTGCCGGCGACCGTTCCCGCGCCGAGCACGAGCATCCAGTTGAGCGCCGACGAAGCGGACGGCGACGTCTTCGACACCGGGCATGCCGTGGAGTTCGAGTCCGACGGAGAGGGCGAGACCCTGACGTTCAACGGCGATGAGTACAGCCTGCAGCAGCTGCACGCCCACGTGCCGTCCGAGCACACCGTCGCGGGCCAGCCCGCCGCGGCCGAGCTGCATCTCGTGCATGCGGATGCGAACGGCAACCTGCTGGTGCTCGGCATCCTCGTGACCGAGGGGGCGGCATCCGACGCGTTGACGCCGTTCATCGAAGCAGCCACCCACCTGGCCGACGAGGAGGATGTCAAGCTGGACGTCGCCGCCATACTGCCGGCGTCGCTGGAGAACTACGAGTACTCGGGCAGCCTGACCACCCCGCCGTGCACCGAGGACGTGCAGTGGGTGGTGATGGGCACGCCGGTTTCGATGTCGGCTGAGCAGATCGGCACGCTGGACGCCGCGCACAGCCACAACGCCCGGCCCACGCAGCCGCTCGGCGCCCGCGCTGTGGTTGGAGGGGCCGGGGAGGTCGAGGCACGACGTACGCTTGACCGATGACGGATGTTGCACTGATCGGCCCGGTGACCGCACCCGAGTTGCACGTCATGACCTTCAACATCCGCCGACGCTTCGCCCAGCTGTTGCCCGGCAACCCGGACCGCTGGGAGACCCGCAAGCCGCTCCTGCGGCGCATCCTGTCCACCGAACAGCCGACGCTGCTTGGCGTGCAGGAGGCGCTCGCCGACCAGGCGGAGTGGGTGGGCCAGGCCCTCGGGCCGCACTACCGCGGGGTCGGCCGCGGCCGCAACGCCGACGGGGACGACGAACGCTGCGCCATCTTCTACGACTCCCGGCGCCTCGAGCTCACCGGCTGGACCCAACGGGCGCTCTCCGACACACCTGACGTGCCCGGCTCCCGGGCCTGGGGCAATCGGGTGCGCCGGGTGCTGGTGTCGGCCGAGTTCACCGATCTCGCCACCGGCGGCCGGGTACTCGCGTTCAACACCCACCTGGACCACCATTCCTGGCGGTCCCGGCTGCGCTCGGCCGAGTACCTGTTGGAGCTGGTGCGCACGGCGCACACCGCCGAGCCGACGGCGGCGATCGTGGTGACCGGCGACTTCAACGCCGCCGCCGACTCGGCGGTGCACCGGCGGCTGACCGCCGACGGCACTCTGCGGGATGCCTGGCTCGCGGCGGCCGAGCGGCTCAGCCCGCAGTGGGGCACCTTCGGCCACTACAAGCGGCCCAAGCCCGGCGGAAAACGCATCGACTTCATCCTGGCGGGGCCCGGCGTGACCGTGCTGCGTACCGGCATTAACGCGGTGCGATTCAACGGCCTGGCCGCCTCCGACCACGAGCCGGTGCAGGCGGTGTTGCGCGCCGACGCCGGGCCCCCGGAGAGCTGAGCCCGGCTGTCGACGATGACCCTCAGCCTGCACGAGGAGTTCAGATGCGCGCCGGTTCTTCGTCGAGGGAACGCTCGGTACCGGCGAACGCTGGGTCGTCATCGAACGACTTGATGCGGGCCACCTGGAAGATGATCAGCGCGTAGACGGCCTTGGCCAGGATGTCGGCGACAGAGTAGCCGATCTGCTTGTAAACCCAGGCGTCGGAGCCTTCGATGTTGAGCAGCGGCAGCAGGTACGCGATCGGGTAGACCCCCCAGCTCAGCAGCAGCAGGAAACGCAGCTGGCTGAGAATCTTGCGCACACCCACTGGCTGCTTGTTCAGCGATTTGCTCAGCTGCACGAACAGCACATAGAGAATGTAGAGAAACGGCAGAGTGGAGAGCAGCCCGAACAGGCCGCGGATGCCGTTGTCGTCGCTGATCTCACCGGGGTAGCCGAGGATGATCATGAGCGCAGCGGCCGGAACGAGCCGCACGAGGAGACCGCGCTGCACGCTGCGTGCCAGGGCAAGTACGGCGATCAGTTCGACCAGCAACAGCGGAACCGTGAGCAGCCAGTCCACGTAGCGGTAGCCCTCGTTGAACCCCGCCCCCGCGGCCTGGGCATAGTCGCCCTGGCCACCGACGGCGTCGGTCACGAAGGCATCCTTGAACGAGTCGAAGATGCGGAAGTAGTGATACGCCGCAATACCGCACACCACGATGGCCACGGTGATCGCCTGCCGGTATCGCGGCAGGATGCGCGGCAACGCGATGAGCAGGAACACGGCAGTGAACAGCTGCGCGGCGATCACCAGCGAGAGGAAGTTGTAGACGGTGTCGTACTGGCCTGGCGAGAGGGTGTCGGGAATCATGAGCTACTCCATCGGGGTTGACGGTGCCTGATTTGCCTTATTGGCTAAGTTACTTATTCAGTAAACAACATTTTCAGCTTGTTTGGGGTGAATTGGCTACGATTGAATGCATGATGTCGAGTGGACGGGACGTGCTCCCGCGCCGGCCGGAGGAGACATGACCCAACCCGAACCACTCGCGCACGTGCTCACCGGCTTTCCGGCGGCGGCCACAGCGTTCGTGAGCGCCCTCGACGGCAACCGGCAGCGCATAGCCAAGGATGCCGGGGTGAGTCCCACCGAATTGCGTGCACTCTTCCGAGTGGGTCGATCGGTGAGCATCACCCCCAAGGAGCTGGCCGATCACCTGGGAATGACCACGGGAGCGATAACGGCGATCGCCCGCCGGCTCGTCGAGGCGGACCTGGTCTGCCGGGTGGACCATCCCGGCGACCGCCGCAGTCTCTACCTGGAGCTGACGCCGCGCGGGCACGAGGCGATGGGCGGCATCCACCGGGACTTCTCTGAGATGCTCGCCGCCTCCACCTCCAGCCTGACCGCCGAGCAGCTGACCGCCTTCACCGCGGCGCTCACATCGGTCGCGGCCGAGGTGCGCACCCGATCGACGAAGCCCTAACTCGCAGGCCGCCGCGTCGCCGCGCCCGCCGGCATCCGACGGGGTCTCCCGCCTGCTCCATACTTGGATGGATGGGCATTCGCCCACCACGATCCACGGAGATGAGACCGGTGTCAGACCCCAGCCTTCGCCTGCCCAACACGCAGTTCTGCGCGGTGCTCAACCTCGGCGTGCTGCCCCTGGTGGCGCCCCCGCTGCCTCCTCGCTTCGCCCAGCCGGTTCTGGATGCCCAGTGGCTGGAAGACGGCGCCGCGATCTACATTGGCTTCGAAGACGGGGAACTCCACTTCGACGTGCTGGAGACCGCCGTCGAACACCATTTTCATGACGCCGACGGCAGCGATACCGACATCAGCCCGTGGCCGGCCGTCGACACCGCGGGGCTGGTGGCCTGGGCCGTGCCCTTCGTCACGCACGTGAGCAATGTGCTGGAAGAACTCACCATGGACGCCGCGGAAGCGGCCGAATGGAGCGCGCTGGGCCTGACCGTCTACGCCACCAGCCCGCCCGAACCGACGCAGCTCGAGGTTGTGGACCTCGAACTCGAAGGCGAACAGCTGATGCTGCCCTGGCTGGGCGCCGGCCACGTGGGCCACGACCACATCGACGGCCCCAACCACCCGATTGCGCTGCTTTGGAACGCCCAGCACGAGGAGCCCGACGTGCCCCTGGCATCGGCCTGGACCGACCCCACCACCGGCCAGCCGGCCGTGCTCGCCCGCCCCCAGGTGGACTGGGATGCCGTAGGCCTGCCCGAGGCCGAGGTGCTGGAGTGGCTGGAGGGCCTCTACCTCAACCACCACCTGCTCGCCGACCCCGAAGAGCTCATCCTGCGTGCCGGGCTGGAGCGGATCGCCGGAATCCGCTAGCCGAGAGACCGAATTTCGCCGAACAAGAACAAGGAGAACCCATGACACAGCACCGCAGCTCGCCCGCATCCACGGCACGCACCGTGGGCCGTATTGCGCTCGGCGCGATCCTCGTCTTGGCAGGCACGAGCCACCTCACCTTTGGCCGGGACGACTTTCGCGCGCAGGTACCGGAGTTCGTGCCGCTCAAGGAGGACACCACGGTGCTGCTCTCCGGAGTGGCCGAAATCTCGCTCGGCTCCGCACTGCTGTTCGCGCCGACCAGCCTGCGCGGCAAGGTGGGGCTGCTCGCGGCCGCGTTCTTCACCGCGATCTTCCCCGGCAACATCGCCCAAGCCGTTCACCACAAGGATGCGTTCGGGCTGGATTCCGACGCCAAGCGGATCGGGCGCTTGTTCGGTCAGCCGCTGCTGATCGCCTGGGCGCTGTGGTCGACGGCGGCGCTGGTGCGGCGCACGAAGTAGCTGTTCGCACGAATCGCAGGCCCGTCTCGGGGGCAGCTAGCTTGGTGTTTTGGTTCGCTGGTGGGCGTGGCTCCAGGTGACCAGTGGGTGCAGCAGGGAAATCAGCTGGCGGCCGGACGGCGTGAGCTGGTAGCTGATCGAGACCGGGGTGGTGGGCTGCACATCGCGTTCGATCAGGCCCTCCTCCTCGAGCTCCTTGAGCCGGGCGGCGAGCACCCGGTCGGAAATGCCTTCCACCAGGGTGCGGTACTCGCTGAACCGGCGAGCGCCGCGCGCGCCGGCCATCAGGATCGCGGCGCTCCACTTGCGGCCGGCAAGTTCCACCGAGAGCTGGAACCGGCGGCACTCTTTTTCGTCGATGTGGGCGAATTCGAGATCGCTCATGACACCTCACTAACTATTTATTAGTAGCTTACCTCCTGGTGGCGGCTGCCGCGTTAAGTGTGCATAGTTGTGACTCAGCGGGCCGCACTCGGGCGCCGCAGGCACACCTGCAGAAAGGACCTCCATGGTCACTACGATCGGCATCCTCGGAGCGGGCCGCGTGGGCTCTGCCATCGCCCGCACCGCCCTCAAGGCCGGTTACGCCGTGCACATCGCCGGCTCCGGCCCGGCCGCCGACATCGAGCTGATCGTCGACATCGTCACCCGCGGCGCCGTGGCCATGACGGCAGCGGATGCGGTCGCGTCCGCCGACCTCGTGGTGCTCGCCGTGCCGCTGCACAAGTACCGCTCCGTGTCCCCGGCCACCCTTGCCGGCAAGATCGCGCTCGACACCATGAACTATTGGCAGCCGATCGACGGCGACCTGCACGAGTTCACCGCGGATACCCGCAGCAGCAGCGAGGTGGTCGGTGACTACTTCGCCGGCGCCCGCCTGGTGAAGACGCTCAACCACATCGGCTACCACGACCTGGAAACCGACGCCCGGCCCGCCGAAGCCCCCGACCGGCACGCCCTGGCGATCGCCGGCGACGCGGATGCCGCATCCGTCGTGGCCGAGGTCATCAACCGGTTCGGGTTCGACCCGGTCTACGCCGGTCCGCTGGCCAGCGGCGCCGCGTTCGAGCCAGGCTCGTCGATCTTCGGCGGCCGGCGCACCGCGGAAGAACTCACGGCCGAGCTGGGCCTGGCCGCACCGGAGACGGCCGCGCTGGAAACGGCCGAGGCCGCCTAACTGTTCCCCGTGCGGACAATTGCGTCCGGCACACCGGGTGCAATTTTCCGCTTCGGGCACAGTTGCGCAGAAACCTAGACCCACAAGACATTGGACTGAACCATGGAAATCGGCGCCTACAGCTTCGGCGACACCCCGTTGAACCCCGACGGGAGCCCGCGCGGCACCGCGGAGGGCATCCGTAACCTCTTCGACGCCATCGTCCTAGCCGACCGGGCCGGGCTGGACTACTTCGGCGTCGGCGAACACCACACCGTCAGCATGCCCGCGTCCTCCCCCGGCGCGCTGATCGCCGCGGCGGCCGCGGCAACCGACCGGATCATCCTGGGCAGCGCGGCGAGCATCATCAGCACCGACGACCCGGTGCGGGTGTTCCAGCAATTCGCCACGGCCGACGCCATCTCCGGCGGCGGCCGGATAGAGATCACCGCTGGCCGCGGATCCTCCGTCGAGACCTTCCCCCTGTTCGGCTACGACCTGCGCGACTACGACACCCTCTACGCCGAGAAGCTCGAGCTGCTGTTGAGAATCAACGACAGCCCCTCGGCGGATGTCACGTGGTCGGGCACCGTGCGGCCGGCCATCGACAACCTGGCCGTAGTGCCCCGGCCGGTCAACGGCCGGCTGCCGATCTGGCTGGCCACCGGCGGGAACGCGGCCTCGTCCGCGCGGGCCGGGCGGCTGGGCCTGCCGGTGTCGTACGGCATCATCGGGGGCGAGCCGCACCGATTCGCGCCTCTGGCCGAGCTCTACCGGCGTTCGGCCGGGCAGGCCGGCCACACCGGCGAGAACATCAAGGTGTCAGTGGCCACCCTCGGCCTGGTCGCGCCGACCAAGGCAGAAGCGCTGGAGCGCTTCCACCCGGCCTGGCACAACCTCACCGTGGAGATGGGCCGGCTGCGCGGGTGGCCGGCACCGGACCGCCGCCAGTTCGAGGCACAGTCACAGGCGCCGGGCGCCTATTACGTCGGCGACCCCGACGACGTCGCCAAACGCATCGCGCACCTGCACGGCTACCTGGGTCACATGCGTCACTTCCTACAGTCCGATGTGGGCGGGCTGCCGCACGAGCACCTGCTCGAGTCGATCGAGCTGCTGGCCACCGAGGTGAAGCCGCGGGTGGCGCGACTGCTCGCCGCCAAATAGTGTGACCGCGCGTGATGCGAACCGCTGGTGGGCACGATCAGATCGATGCCCGCGAGACGACCGGGCAGGAGATGAGCAACGGGGATTCCTGGGGGACTTCCTGGATCCCGAGCAGAACACACACTCCGGCGGCGCCCAGTTCGTAGTGCGGCAGGGCAACCGTGGAAAGCGGGGGCGAAGGTGGGCCGCGATGACCTCCTGGTTGTCGAACCCGGCGATCGCGATGTCCCGGGGGATCCTCAGGCCGCGCTCCCGCACGCCGTCCTAGAGGCACATCGCGACCCGGTCGTTGTGGCAGAGCAAGGCCGTGACCTTCAGCTCGAGCAATCGGAAATGGGGCGGCGGGCGCACAGGCGCGAGGGTACGGTGGGCCGCATGACGGATACGTCGCTAATCGGCAGGGTGAGCGCGCCCGACCTGCACGTGATGACCTACAACATCCGCCGCAGGGTGCCGACCCTGCGGCGGGGCAGCGCCGACCGGTGGGATACCCGCAAGCTGCTGCTTCAACGCCTCCTCGCGGCACCCGATCTTCTGCAACAGCCGGCGCCTGAAGATCACCGCTGCGCCGCCCGTCCGGGCCGCTAGCCGGGCGCTTCGAATGCTTCATTTCGCGCAGACGGGCCGGCTGCCCGTCTTCGCCGGCGGCAACGCGGATGTCGACATCGAGATTCGTGAAATTCGCGCTGATCGTCAGGCACGACGACAACCAACGCGAATTCGCGTACACCTCCGGGGCCGAAAAGGCCTTCGGCCGGGCCGCGGTGCTCGGTTGGACCGTGGTGAGCATCACAGAGGACTGGTCCACCGTCTTCGGTGTCAGCTCAGCGCCACCGCGGTGATGCGGGCGCGGAAGAACTCACCCTCTGGCTGCCGTGCGGTACCCCACCACCAGCCGGCGGTCAGCGTGGCCGGCAGCGTCAGACCCCCATACTGCTGCTCGGTGTGCGCGGTGCATCCGAAGGGATATCGCCCGAATGGCGCCCCGTCTGGGTTCCCCCAGCGGGACAAGAACGCGGATTGCACCTCTCCCAGCGGCCCGATGCGCAGCTCGACGGATTCCTCTTCGCCGCCGATCTGAAAGGTGCCGATGACGTGATCCGCCGAACGGCCGGCCGTCCAGATCGCCGAGCGAAAACCGGTGGGGGCGAGCACGATTTCGCTGGCCAGGCGCCCGGCGGCGCTGCGGGCCACGTCGGCGCCGACGGCGGTCACCACGGGAAAGAGCCCGAGCATCCGCCAGCGCATCTCGCCGGTGCCGGCACTGAACCGGTCGAAGCCGCGCACGGGCAGGCCGGCCACCCAGGCCGTTGCGGCCCAGATGTAGCCGGCGCCGGGAACGATGACCTGACGCGCGGAAAACCGCCGCCAGGCGCCGAGCCTGATCTCGCCGCGCATGGTCACCTGCACCGAGCCCGAGAGCGGTGTTCCCGTGGGGATGGCGTGAATCAGCCAGCGCCGCGCGGGTTCGGGCAGCTGTGCCACGAGCTCAGGAGCGAAGACGTCGGTCGAAGCGACGTCGGCCAGTTGCTTCCACGCCTCACTCGCCTGCCGGGCTTCCGCCGGTACTCGATCGGCTCGCACGGCATCGGCTCTCACGGCATCGGTTCCCACGGCATCGGCTCTCACGGCGTGGCCCCCGCGTTCGCGGTGCGATACGGGTGCCGCGGCACGCCGCTAGCCGGCGCCATCCCGTAGCGGGCGAGCACGAGTTGCACCGCGAGCCGCGGCGCGTCCGGATCGGCCGGCGCCCCGGTGATGAGCACCCGAACGTAGAGCGGGCCGGCAAGCGCGTCGAGCACGAACTCCACATCGGTGTCCGGCAGCAGTTCACCGGCGGCCATGCCGCGCTCCACGGCATCCCGCCACAGCCGTCGAGTGGGCTCGATGATCAGGGTGCGATAGCTCGTGGCGAGCTGTGGGTCGGTCTCCATCGCGGCGACGAGCCCGGGCAGCACCCGACCAAGCGGCGTGTGCGTGAGCGTCACCGACAACCGGGTGGCGTAGTCGAGAAGCTGTTCGGCGACGCTGCCGATACGCACGCCGGTCTCCCTCGGCATCTGCGTCGCCATCGCCTCGACGACGAGCTGGGACTTCTGCGCCCACCGGCGGTACACGGTGGGCTTGCTCACACCGGCCCGCCGGGCGACTCCGGCGATGGTGAAGCCGGCGTAGCCGACCTCGGCGAGCAATTCGAGGGCCGCGGCGACGATGGCTGCGTCGATGTCGGGATGCCGCGGTCGCCCGCGCTCCCGCGCGTGCCCGCGTTGCGGCCGTGCCGCCATGTCGTCCGGTGTCATAGTCAACTCCCCCCAATAACGTTACGGCCCGTAACGTTATGGCAAGTGTATCAATGTGCGGCGGACGCTCGCTTTCGGCTCGCGTATCTGATAGATATATCTATTAGATATAAGGAGTCTTTGTGGCAACGACAGACCAGACCCAAATGGCCGTCCTCGGCGGCCTCAGCATCGCGCCGATGACGGGCTACGCTCTGCGGGAACAGATCCGGGACGCCCTCGGGCATTTCTGGGCGGAGAGCTTCGGCCAGATCTACCCCGCGCTCACGGCACTCGAACGCGACGGGCTGATCCAGCGCCAGGCGGCCCTCCGTGCCGGCTCCTCCACATTCGCCATCACGCCCCGGGGCACCGAGCGGCTGCGGGAGTTGCTCGCCGAGGCGCCGGTGATGCCGAAGCCGCGAAACGGTGTGCTGCTGCGGCTGTTCTTCGGGCGCCAGGTCGGCGAGGAGGCCTGCCGGCAACTGGTGCAGGACACGCGGGCCAGGGCCGAGACCGAACTCGCCGAGATGCGCCACATCCGCGATGAGCTGCAGGCCGACACCGGCCCGGATGCGCCATACATCCTGCTCACCGTACTTGCCGGCGAGCACGCCGCGCGCGCCTCGCTCACCTGGGCGGATGAGGCGCTGGGAGTTCTCGACAGCCTTACGCCCCAGCACTCGCCCGCACCGGCTCCAGCCATCGTGAAAGATCACCCATGAACCGCACCTCGACCACACCAGCACCCCCGCACCGCCCCGCCGCCTGGCATCGGTGGCAGTGGACCTCGATCGCCGTGACGGTCGGTTTCCTGATCGTCGTGGGTTTCCAGCTCAGCCTTCTGCTCGGAGCCCCGTGGGGCGCCGCCGCCCTCGGCGGTGCGAACGCGGGCACACTGCCGGCCGAGCTGCGGGTCGTCAGCGCCGTGAGCGCGGTGATCTGGGGTGTCGCCGCCGTCATCGTGCTCGCCCGGGGTGGGTTCTCGATCCTGCGCGTGCCACCGGCGCTGAGCCGCTGGGGCACCTGGGTGCTGGTGGGGTATCTCGCGCTGGGCGTGCTCCTGAACCTGGCCTCGTCCAGCCCCTGGGAACGATTCGGCTGGGCGCCGTTCACGGCAGTGCTGTTCGGGCTGACGCTGCTCCTGGCTCTCAGCGGCCGCGAGGGTCAGCCGGCCGGGCCGACGGGGGCGCGGCCGCGAGCGAAGCGGTGGTGACCGGCGCGGCCGCCGTGTTCTGCGTGCTCATGGCGGGCCTGATCGTCTTCCAGGCCGCCCTCATCGCCGGGGCTCCGCTGGGGCACTTCGCCTGGGGCGGTCAGGACCGGGTGCTCCCGATCCGCAAACGCCTGGGCAGCGCCACCTCGATCGGCCTCTACCTGATCTTCGCGGTGCTGGTCCTGCACCGGGCGGGGCTGGCCGACGTCATCCCCTGGCCCGGGTTCGTCGCCATAACGACGTGGGTCCTGGCCGGCTACTTCCTGCTCGGGATCGTCCTGAACGCGGCCTCACGTTCGCGGCCGGAGCGGTGGACCATGGCGCCGCTCTGCGCGGTGTTGGCCGGCCTCACGGTGCTTATCGCCTTGAGCTGACTGCGCGTGGCTCGGAAATCACGAAGGCGGCGGCTGCCTGGCAAGGCAGCCGCCGCGAACTCGAGGAGTGGGTTCAGTCGTTGGCGAAGAGCTTGTTGACGTCGGTCGCGGCCTCCTTGAGCGACTCGGGCTCGGCCTCGAAGATCAGTACAGACTCCACGGCGGGTTCCATGATCGCGAGCACGTCGACCCAGTGATTGGCGATCGGCGCGAGTTCGACGGAACCGGCGGCGACGGCGTCGAAGTAGACCGAAACATCGATGCCAGCAGCGGTGAAGGCCTCACGGGCCCTTTCGCTCGAGCTGTTTAGGGCTGGGAAGACCACCGCGGCGTCGGCGACGACGTTCTGGCAAGCTTCGGTGGACATGTAACCGACCCACTTCTTCGACAGTTCAGGATTCTCGGAGGACGCCAGCACCGAGTCGGCGAGGCCGTTCAGCACGCCAACACGTTCACCGGTGGGGCCCGTGGGCAACGGAGCGATTCCGGCGTCGATGCCCTCGAAGCCGTAATAGCTGCGGGCGTTCCAGCTCCCGTCCGTGACGAGCGCGTAGCTGCCGGCCCCGAAGGCGTCCTTGATGCCAACGCCGGACGACGCGGCCTGGTAGCTGGGCATGTAGCCCTTCTCGATCAGCGAACGCCACCAGGCGATGGTGTCGATGTACTCATCGTCGGCATAGTTGAACTCGGTGCCGAACGGGTTCTTGTCGGAGTACTCCCAGCCGGCGCTGAGCGCGTACATGCTCCACTGCGTTTGACCGAACGCGCCAATTCCCGACTTCGACTTGAGGCCGAGGCCATAGACCTCCACGTTTTGAGGGTCGTAGCCGGCCTCGTCACCGCGCACGCCGTTCTTGTCGATCGACAGGTGCGCGATGGTGTCTTCCCATGTGCCTCCGTCTTCGGGGTTCCAGTCCAGATTGACCAGGCTTTCCGGGGTGAGGCCTCCCTCGGTAAGGTAGGCCGCGTTATAGATGGTGGCGACGGTGTCCCAGTCCTTGGGCATGCCGTATCGGTCACCGTCCTCGCCGACCCAGAGTTCGGGGATGCCCGCCTGGTAGTCATCGAAGTTAATGCCTTCGCTCTCCACGACGTCGTCAAGGGCAAGCAGTTGGCCAGTGCTGGCCAGCTGGGGGAAAAACGACGGGTGGTTGGTGATCACGTCAGGGGCGTTGCCTCCGACAAGACTGGTGGTGAGGGTCTGGAAGTAATCGTCGTAGCCGTACTGTTCGATCTTGATGCTGGCGCCCGGGTTGGCGGCCTCGAAGTCGGTTGCGCACTGCTGGTAGGCGGGCTGCTGGTTGGAATCCCAGAGCCAGTAGGTGATCGAGCCCGCGGCTGCCGCGTCGGCATCGCCGCCGCCGCCGCCAGAACAGGCGGTCAGAGCGAGCAGCGGCATTGCTGCGAGAAGCGCGAGTGCTCTCGTGGTCTTCTTCATTTCTTTCCCTTTCGTGGTGCAGGTGGTTGGTGTGCTGTGGAGAACTATTTGACGCCTGAATAACCGATCGAATTGATCACCCGGCGGCCGAGGAAGATGAACATGACGAGGATGGGCAGGGCCGCGATCAGGGTCGCCGCCATCAGGCCGGCCCAGTCCGGTCCGCCCTGCGGTGTCTGGGACCTGAAGACACCCAGCGCGACCGTGAGCACTCGTACCTCTTCTTCGCGGCCCACAAGCTGCGGCCAGAAGTACTCATTCCACGAGGTGATGTAAGTGAGGATGGCAAGGGTGACGATGGGCGCGGAGCCAAGCGGCAGGATTACCTGGAAGAACCGGCGCAGGGTGCCGGCGCCGTCGATGATGGCCGCCTCCTCCACCTCCCGGCTGATGCCGAGGAAGAACTGGCGCAGGAAGAAGATCGCGAACGGTGTCATCAGCAGGGTCGGCAGGATGATGCCCGCGTAGGTGTTGAGCAGGCCCAGCTCGCGAATGGTGACGAAGTTAGGGATGGTGGTAAAGATCGGCGGCACCATCAGAGCGGCGATGAAGGCGGAAAAAACGAGGTCACGGCCTCGCCACTGGAGCCGAGCGAAGGCGTATGCGGCCATTGAGCAGAACAGCACCTGGCCGATGGTGGTGACAGTCGCCACGATCAGCGAGTTTCGCAGGTAGACCCAGAAGTTGATGGATGCGCCCGAGCCGCCTTCCGCCAGAGCCTCGGCAGGGGTGGCCAAGCCGAGCACTCGCTCGTAAGCCCCGAAAGTGAAGTCCACCGGCAGCAG
The DNA here is from genome assembly GCF_004402695.1 of Cryobacterium adonitolivorans. Lineage (GTDB taxonomy): Bacteria > Actinomycetota > Actinomycetes > Actinomycetales > Microbacteriaceae > Cryobacterium > Cryobacterium adonitolivorans. Next base: position 24,879 of record NZ_SOFL01000044.1, read on the forward strand.
CGAACCGGGGTCGCTTCCTAGCGAGGTGGAGGTGGAGAAGGAGGTGCGCAGCATCCAATAGAACGGGATGAGGGTGATAAGCATGACAGCGCCGAGGGCGACCCAGGCCATCGCGCGGCCCAAAGTGAACTTCGGTGTGGTTCGACGGCGCGGGCGGGGGGCCCTGTCCAGCTCCTGTGGGGCGGTGACTGCGGGGGCGTTGATAATCGTTGTCATGGTCGGCTCATCCCAGATCGGATTTGTTGGCGCGGGTGAGGCGCAGTTGCACGAAGGTGAAAACGGCCAGCAGCACGAAGAGCGCGAGTGCCATCGCCGAGCCGTAACCGAAGTCGAACCGGTTGAAGGCCATATCGAAGATGTAGTAGTTGATCACTCGCGTGGCGTTGACCGGGCCGCCCTGGGTAGTGACCGCGATGGTGTCGAAAATTTGAAACGACCCGGTGACGGTGACGACGAGCACCATGGCCAGCACCGGCCGCAGCAGGGGCAGGGTGATGCTGCGGAACATGCGGAGCTCGGAGCCGCCGTCAATGGCGCCGGCCTCGTAGACGTCCTTGGGGATCGCCTGCAGCCCCGCGAAAATCAGCAACGCCGTGTAGCCCATGTGGCGCCAGACGTTGATGAAAGCGACCGTGGGGATGGCCCACTCGCTTTCCCCGAAGAAGGCGACCCGGTCAAGTCCGATGCCGGCGATGATTTCGTTGATGATGCCGAACTGGAAGTCGAACATGTAGAACCAGACCAGCGCGGCGATCACGTTGGCGATCAGGTATGGAAGCATAACCACTCCCCGGACCACCATCGACTGGGTGAGCCGTTGCATAAGCACCGCGATTCCCAGGGCGAGCACGGTCTGCAGACCGATGTTGATCAACACGTACCAGCTGGTCGTGCCGAGTGCGTTCCAGAACAGGGGGTCGCTCAGCAGGCGCGTATAGTTCGCCACGCCTATGAACTCGGGCGCTGTGAGCAAGTCGAAGTCGGTGAAGCTGTAATACAGTCCACTTATCGCGGGCCAGAGGTAGAACGCGATGAAGCCGACCAGCGCCGGGGCGACGAACAGCCAGGCGGCAATTGCCTCCCGGCGTTTCAGGCCGAACAGGTTCTTCTTTGTGGGGGTGCGAGCCGAGCTACGCGCGGGTCGTCGGTCGATGGCAGGTGCGGTCATCGGACTCAGCCTTCCGTGGCGGTGATTGAGGTGACGTGCACCAGGGCGAGGTGCTCGGGGGCAAGCGCCGGGGCCTGCAGGCCGACGCGGGCCAGAGCGTGCCCACTGAGCTCAATGCCGTCTACCCACCAGGCCGGGCCAGCATGGTGGTTGAAGGTGAGGATGCCGCTGCCCGGAACCAGTGGTGCTACCCGGTAGCTGCGCCTGGGGTCGAGCCCAGGCAGACGCACCATGCCGGGCGGGTTCTGAACCGAGGTAGCCATAGCCACGAAAGAGTAGAGCGCCTCGTCGCGATCGGCGGAAACCACACCGCGCAGCCAATAGGCCGGATCCGGGTGGTCGCCGCGAACCACGGTTCCGCGGTGCATCCAGGCACGCACCTTCTTATAGAGCTCAATCCACTGCGTGAGCTGCTCAACTTCGTCGGCGCTTGCCAGGGAGAGATTCTGTTCGATACCGAAGCTGCCGAAGATGGCAGTGCCCGCGCGAAAAGAAATGTCCTGCACCCGCTTGGTGGAGTGCGCGATGGCCGCGCCTACGTGGGATCCGATGAGTTCCGGTGGAACAGTGAGGCCCGTCCAGCGTTCGATCCGCTGGCGTTCAAGGGCGTCGATACAGTCGCTGGCCCAGATGCGGTCACTGCGTTCGAGCACTTCGAGGTCGGCGCGGGCGCCTCCCGAGGAGCAGGCCTCAATCTCCAACTTGGGGAAACGGGCGCGCAGGTCGTCGATCAGACGGTAGAAGGCGAGGGTTTGGTCGTGCACCCCCGCGACGCCTGAACCAGGGTGGCCGGCGTCGACCAGGTCGCGGTTGTGATCCCACTTGATGAAGTCGATGTCGTACCGAGCGATCAAGCCGCTCATGCTCTCGAGCACGTGCGCGAACGCGGCCGGGTTAGCGAGGTCGAGCACCTGCTGGAACCGCGCGGTCGGCGGCAGCCGGTGCCCGGGCGACATGATCCACTCGGGGTGCTCGCGGGCCGCGTCGGAGTCAGGGTTAATCATTTCGGGCTCGAACCACAGACCGAACTGCATGCCCAGTGACCGCACCCGCTGCACGAGCGGATCGAGGCCCTCCGGCCAGACAGTGTCATCGATGCGCCAGTCGCCGAGACCGGCCGACTTGTCGCGGCGCCCGTGGAACCAGCCGTCGTCCAGCACGAACCGTTCCACGCCGACTTCGGCGGCCCGGTCGGCGAGAGCCAGCAAGGTGTCGAGGTCCTGATCGAAGTAGACGGCCTCCCAGGTGTTCAGCACAACCGGGCGCGGTGTCGTAGGGTAAGCAACCCGGCTGCGCACGAAGGCGTGAAACCGGGTGCTGAGGTCGTCAAGCCCGCTGCCGTAGGAAGCGTATAGCCACGGGCTGGTGTAGGAGTCGCCGTCATTCAGCCGAATCTCGCCGGGCAGCAGCAGTTCGCCGCCGCCGATTACGCCGCGGCCATTCGGCATCCGCTCCGCGTAGGTACGGTGGTTCCCACTCCACGCCACCTGCACGCCCCAGACCTCGCCCGATTGGAAGCCAAACCCGTGCGAACCAACCGCGTACAACAGCGACGCATCGTGTCCGGTGCGGCCGCGGCGGCCCTCGTTCACGTGCGTGCCGAAGGTGAAGTCGTGCCGTTGCGGACTGCTTTCCCGCATGTGCCGGCCCGTGAAGTCGAGGATTTCCTGAGCGTGCATCGGAACCGGCAGCGCTAGCTGCAGGCCGTCTAGTGTGTAAACCCCTGCGCTGGTACCGGTGACGGTAGCGCGAGAGCGCAACACACCAGAATCGGAAAGCTCAATCACCAGCTCGACAACGAGGCCGGCATCGACGTCGGCCAGGGTGGCGACGAAGCGGCGGTCGGAGAAGCGGATGTCCGGTGAAGTGCCGACGGAGGCGTCGGTGAGCGCTAGCAGCGGAGTGAAGTGGGTGCCGTCACGGTGGCCGGCGATTCCCGGTGTACCGGCCCAGCCGGCGGCCTGCTCGGGAAGCACACCGAGCGGCACCGGGTTGTCGATACTGTTGGACACGATCTGCGGCTGCGACGCGCTGACGAGCTGCTCGAGGCCGGCCGTCGTTGCTCTCTCCAGAGGCGCGCCCCAGTGCACGATTCGGGGAACCCCGGAGCCTCGCGCATCGATGACGACGCTGACACCGCCCGCCAACAAATGGAACAGTCGGGTGGTCTCTGACAACATTTTGGCTTCCTTGCCTAGGGCCCAACGGGCTTCGTGCGACAACTAATATTATTACGATAGAAAACACTTGACGTCAAGTTGTTCCCGAATAAAGCTCAGTCGCCTGTATTTGAGTCGGCGCCACGGAGATGCGCTCGGCGGATTATTATTGAAGGCAAAAGCAATTTCGTAAGGCCTGGGTCTCGGCCTAAGCACAAATGGGGTGTGAATCATGAGTCTCAGAGAAGTCGCTCCAGGAACCATGGCCATCGAGTCGGCCAGGGCCGCCGCCAGAGAAGTGGTAAAGAACGGCCCGCTCTCGCGCAGCGAGGTAGCGCGTCGGCTCAACCTCTCGCCCGCCAGCCTTACCCGCCTCGCTAAACCCCTGGTCGACTCCGGCCTGTTGGTGGAAGGAGAACCGCAGGCCGACCCCGTACACGGCCGCATCGCCCGACCCCTGGATACGTCCGATAGCTTGCGGTTCCTCGGCGTGAAGGTGAACGTCGACGCCCTCTATGCGGTGGTCACCAACGCCCGCGCGGAGATCGTGGCACGTTCCAGCCGGTCCTTGGCGTCGACTCAACCGGATCATGTCATGGCGGGCATCGTGGCGATCGCCCAGTCCTTACTCGGTGACGTCGGTCACGCAGAGAGCATCGGCGTCGCGCTCGGCGGACACTCCGTCGACGGCCAAATCGTGAATGTATCGCGATCCCTCGATTGGCACGATATCGCCCTTGCCGCCACGGTGGCGGCCGAGTGCGGCATCCGCGCCGTGGTGGAGAACGACGTATTGGCCCTCACCCAGGCGCAGCACTGGTTCGGCATGGGGCGCGGGCGCAGCGACTTCGCCCTCATCACCGTGGGCGTGGGCGTGGGCTGCTCGTTGGTAATCCATGACAGCGTGGTGCGCCGCGAGCACCCAAACACCCCCACAGTCGGGCACTTTGTGATCGACCGTACGGGGCCCATCTGCGCCGACGGTCACCGGGGTTGCGCGATGGCGTACCTCTCCTCCGGCAGCATCTGCCAGACCGTTTCAATCGGCCTCGGCCGGGTCGTGGCATATGACGACGTGCTCGATCTCGCAACCGCGGGCGATCCGGTGGCCGCCCGGGTGGTTCAGGAATCAGCGACCGCCCTCGGCCGACTGATCTCGTCCGTGTCGATGCTCACCGGCATCCAAGACGTATTGCTTTCGGGCGAGGGCATCGGGCTGGCAACGTCGGCGCCGGACGCCGTCGCCGCCGGTATTGACAGCGACCGCCCTGCCTGGGCACTTCCGATCGCTACGCGCGTCGAGCCGATGGACTTCTACGAGTGGGCCAGGGGCGGTGCTGTCGTCGCGATACAGGATTACCTTGACACATATCCGATCGAATTCGCCCCGGCCCGGAACGCCGCCACCGCCTGAGTGAGCGCTTCGTCGCCGCCCACATTGCCGGGGAAGACCGCGTACGGTGTGGCCGCGACCCCGTCAAGGCTTGGGTCACCGGATTGCCAGATGGAGACCATGCCGGGCAGCAACGAGCCAAGGATGGTGGCCCTGCGCAGCCCTACGGCGGCGGTGGCGAGGTCGCTCGAGGTGATACCGCCCTTACCGATGAGGAACGCCGGCTGCGCCCGTCGGAGCACCTCACGGGTTACGGTCACCAGCGCCCCCGAAACGACGCGAGCGATGCGTAGGCTGTCGTCGCCGTCGACGCCGTCAATGCGTTCCCGGGAGGTGGACAACACGACATCCTCGTCGGCGAGGACCGTCACGGCGTAGTGCACGATGCGGGCAAGGATGGCGGCCGGGTTTGGGCTGCGCATCAGGGTCGGCACATCGATCATGATCTCGCGCACGCTGGAGTCGTGTGCCAGCAGGTCACCTAGCTGGCGGCTGCTGAGGGGAACGTGGGAGCCGACGACGACGAGGCCGTGCTTTGTCGCAGGGTGTGCCCGGGCGACCGCGGCGCCTACCTCCGTTGTGGAGAGCGGGGGCTGCGGCAGCTGGGCCAGCCTGGGGCGGAGCAGGCCGGGGCTAGTGCGGTAGAGCAGCCTCCGCCCGCGGGACTCGGCGCGCATGGCGGCCAGGGCGATGCTACGCAAATCGTTCTCATCGGCCGCGTCGATGACCAGGTGACGGCCGCCACTCACACTGGCGATCGCATCGACGAGTTCGAACGGGTCGCCGCGCACCTCATCCAGGGTGATGCGGTCGACCTCGTCTGCCCGAAGGGTGCCGTACGAGCGTTCCGCGATGAACTCGCGAAGGTCACTCGAGGAGTACCCAAAAGTCGCGTCCCCAGCGAAGCTGGAGTCGCCCGCTGGTAGCCAGGCGCCGTTTTCGAAGATCCAGTGTATGGAATCGATCGTGACACGCTGGGCGTCCGGAAAGGCCGGCACGACAAGGACGGCGTCAACACTGCCCCAGCCCACCCGCGCCAAGGTGCGGCAGGCCTCGTCGATCTCATCGACGTGGTGGCCGCGCAGTGTCGAGTCCCCGCGGCTGATAATGACGTAGAGACGGCCCGCAGCCGCCGCGTGTACCGCTTCGAGCACGCTTGCATTGCGAGCGCGGGCGTCGACCACCGAAAGACTGCGCGTGTTGGTGAGAATGCAGAAGCCAGTGCCGCCCTGCTCGAACGCCCAGCGAAGGTCGTCAGCCTCCCAGCGCGTGAGGATCGGCAGCGCGGTGACGGTTTGCGTACCTGTGGGATCGTCATCGAGCACCACTACAGTAGGCCCGGCCTCCGCTGCCTGGAGCAGTACCGTCTGGTCGACGAGCTGGGACGGTGGCGCGGTGCCGAGCGCAAATTCCAGGCCGGGCTTCATCACGCTGTCAGCGCGGTCGACGTAGCGGCGAGCGAGCGAGCGAGCAGATAGGCATTGCGGGTGGATGTCACCGTCGCGGTGCCCATTCCAACCCGGTCAAAGGCCGTTCCATGAGCGGGGGTGCAGACTGCGATGCCGATGCCGCCCTCCACTGTCACTCCACCGTCGAAGCCGATCATCTTCATCGCAATCTGGCCCTGGTCATGGTACATCGTCACAACGCCGTCGAAATCACCGTCTCGAGCGCGTAGAAAGAGGGTGTCAGCCGGGAACGGTCCGACGGCGTCGATGCCGGACGCGCGGGCCAGCGCTATGCCAGGCGCGATCTCATCGATCTCCTCGGAGCCGAACTTCCCGCCCTCGCCGCCGTGCGGATTGAGCGCGCATACGGCGATGCGCGGCTTGGGAACTCCGGATCCCACGAGGTAGGCGTTGAGCAAGCCAGTCGCGCCACGCACACGATCCGCCGTAATTTGGGCCGGGGCATCCCGGTGCGACACATGAGAGGTCACTCTGGAAGTCCACAGTCCGCTGATTGCGTTCAGCTCTGAGACCACGCCGGTGACACCGAGACGCTTTTCGAACCAGCGCAGCTCGTCGTTCTCGTGCATTCCAGCCTGGTGCAACGAGGACTTGTTCAGCGGAGCGAACACGATTGCATCCACTTCATCCCGCTCATGTGCGGCGAGCGCGAGTTCGAGATTGTTGAGCGCCCAGCGCCCGCCTCGTTCGGAGGCCACCCCAACGGGCATATCCGCGAAGTCGGCGCCGGTCTCGACGATGGTTATGTGTTCAGCCCCGTCGACCACGGCGCGGTCAGCGCCAGAGCCGGCCTGGTCGAAGGCCCTGTCGAGCTCAGCAGCGGTGGTGTAGACGACGACGGGCTGACTTGAATCGGACGCGATTTCGGTGAGCAGTCGGGCTACGAGCTCGGGGCCGATGCCCGCGGGGTCGCCGGTCGTGATAGCGACGCGCACCGAGGTCGAGCGGTCGGTGAGAAAGGAGCTGGGCGTCATTACCACGTCTTCCGTCGGGGCCGACGTTGGTCGTCGGCGATGGGTTCACTCACGGTATCATTTCCATCACGGAAAACATACCGCGTGGATGCGCCGAATTTCCCCGCGACTCGGGATTTCGCGGGGTCGGACATTTTCTTGCCGAAATAATCTCGCCAAGGTCCAGACAACTCGATGTCCGGTCGAACGACAGAGAGAATTCTCGAGGCCGATTCAAATCGACGATCTGCAGTACGGTGAACGCAAATGCAATCAGGAGCGCATCGGCGGGATTCTCAAGACCGCAGTCGAGAGGTGAAAATGACAGGTGTGGCTGTCATGACCCCGGTGGCACCCCGCCTGCAGCAGGATCGGTATCTCCTGCCCGATGTGGCGCGCGGACTGGCCATTCTGGCCATGCTCATCGCCCACGCCGGCCCCATCATGGTCGACCAGCCCGCCGCCACGGCCTTCCTGCAGGGACAGTTGAACGACATGGCCTCCCCCCTGTTCGCCACCACCATGGGCGCCGCCGCGGCGATCGTTCTCGCCAAGGCCGGCCGCAGCCCGGCCAACGTGCGAATGGTGATCGTGCAGAACGTCATCCGGGGCGCCATCCTGGTGCTGCTCGGGCTGTTCCTGGCCACCTGGGGCAGTTGGATCGCGATCGTGCTCTCGTTCCTGGGCATCGTGCTCGCGATCGGCACGCCACTGGTGCTGCTGGGCACCCGCGCGCTGATCGCCGTGCTTGCGGCGGTCCTGATTTTCGGCGCCCCGCTCAATGAGCTCATCCTGGCCGCCACCGGCCCGCTGATCACCGGGGGCGAGCGCACCCCGGCGAGCTTTCTCCTCGAGTGGCTCTTCCTCAGCCCGCACTACCGGGTGACCAACCTGCTGCCGTGGTTCCTGTTCGGAGCGCTGCTGTTCCGCATCCGTTTCGGAGGCCGCCGAGCGGGCTGGATTCTGCTGGCGATCGCCGTGCCCGCCTGGTGGCTCGGCCCGCTCTGGCGGGGCACCACCGGCGAAGAGTTCAGCCCGTCGGGCAGCTACCTCGACACCCTGCACGACGCCGGGCTGGTACTCGGGGTGCTGGGCGTGATCATCCTGCTCGCGTCACTGCGTGGGCAGCGAATCGCCTCCGTGGTGCACGCGGTGTTCCTGCCTTTCGAGGCGATCGGGTCGATCTCGCTGTCGCTGTATGTGTTCCAGGTGGCGGTGGTCGCGTGGATGGCCGACAACGGGATCAGTTTCGGCACCACCGATCCCGTCGCCTGGATCGTGCTCGTGATCGGCGTGCCGATCGTGGGGATCCTCTGGTGGCGCTTCGTGGGCAAGGGGCCGATCGAGTGGCTGATCGGCGTGCTCTCTGGCCGGTACCGGCCCCGGCGGGCCTCCCCCGTGAAAGCCAGCTCCGCGCCGTAGCCACGCACCCGCTACGGCATCACGCGGAGGCGGGTGGTCGCCCGATGGAAGGTACGAGCGCCGAGTCGAGGGACGCGTTGGGTGCCGCGGCACGCGTTAGGCATCGCGGCACGTGATGGCCACCGGGGTGTTCCTACTCCTCTGACGCCCGCGACCTGCCCCGCTGCGGACGAAGTGCCCCGGCGGAGCGGGGCAGCTCGTCCGCGGGTGGGAAACTCGGCGTCTCGGCGGCATACTGACGGCAACATCCGTCAGCCGCACCGCGGAAGGAACCTCGTGAGCTTCTGGATCTGTGCCACCTGTGGCGTCGAACACGCCGGGAACACCGGCCTCTGCGCCATCTGCGCCGATGAACGGCAGTGGGTCCCTGCCGCCGGGCAGCAGTGGGTCACGCTCCCCGGCCTGCACGCGGCAGGGTACCGGGCCGACCTCCTCGAGCTCGAACCCGACCTGTTCGGCATCGAAAGCACCCCGACGGTGGGCATCGGGCAGCAGGCCAAGCTGCTCTGCACCCCCACGGGCAGCGTGCTCTGGGACCCGATCGGCTTCGTGGACGACGACATTGCCAGCCGGGTGCTCGAACGCGGCCCGGTGCGCGCGATCGTGGCCAGCCATCCGCACATGTTCGGCGTGCAGGTGGAGTGGAGCCGGGCGCTCGGCGGCGTGCCGGTGCTGGTTGCCGAGGCCGACCTCGCCTGGGTGGCCAGGCCTGATCCTGTGATCCGCCCGTGGTCGACCGAGGTGCGCCTGCTGCCCGGCGTCACCCTGGCGCAGGTGGGCGGGCACTTTCCCGGCAGCGGCGTGCTGCACTGGGCGGCCGGAGCGGCGGGGCGCGGCGTGCTTCTCAGCGGCGACACCGTGTTCGCCAACCCCGACCGCACCTCGGTGAGCTTCATGCGCAGCTATCCCAACCGGCTGCCGCTGTCGGGCCCGGTGGTGGAGCGGATCGCCCGCTCCCTCGAGCGATTCGACTTTGATCGGCTGTACGGCAACTTCGACAACGTGATCACGGCTGCTGCCCGCGCCGTTGTGCGCCGGTCGGCCGACCGGCACTGGGGCTGGGTGCGCGGCGACTTCGACGACCTCACCTGAGGCACGCCGCGGGCGAGTCAGTAGGGGCGAGTCAGTCGGGGCGAGTCAGTCGGGGTGAGTCAGTCGGGGCGAGTCAGTCGGGGTGAGTCAGTCGGGGTGCTGCGTCCGCTCGGGCGGTTCAGGGAGAATCCGCAGGCCCGCCGGGGTGTTCGCCACCTGCACGAGCTCGTCGATCCAGGCCCGGTTGAGGGTGGGCTCACGCTTGCCGGAGAACTCGAAGTCAAGCGGCACCGCAGGGTTCAACCAGATAGAACTGTGGCCGCTGCCCGATTCCTTCGACCGCTCCCAGGAGAACGCAAAACTCTCGCCGCGGCGCAACTTGGCCACGATCACGACTTTGAGGTGCGCAAGTGTGCGGTCGTCGATCTCTACCGAGATCGCCGGCGTCCCATAGATGAACTTGCCCATCGGATTCCTCGTTTGGCTGGAGGGCCCGCACGGTCCGAGTACCGGCGCGGCCCGGTGTCTCACGACGGAGTGTAGGCCGGCGCGGCTCCGCTGGCTACGACGCGCGGCGCGAGATCGTCGTCAACGGTCGAAGTCGAGGCCGGTGCCCTGGTCGATTTCTTCGACCGCCTTGTTGAAGTCTGCGGCGCGGGCCTTGGCCTCGGCTTCGGTCTCGGCCGAGGGCTCCTCCACAGCGAGCACATTGGTGGGCGGGAAGACCGGCAGGGGAAAGAGCCCGACCTCGCCCGCGAGGGACACCTCCGCGACATCCGCCACGTTGAGTTCGGTGGCCGGGCCGAGCACGAGAGTGTGGGTGCGGGTGCTGCCGTCGGGTTCGAGCACCTTGATGTCAACCGCAACGCTCTCCTCACCCTGGGAGTGCGCGGTGACGTAGTCGAGCAAGGCCTCCGCGACGTCGTCGCCGGTGAGGATGGTGCCGCCGGCGTAGGTGATGAGCTTCATGCCACCGACGATAACCGCGCGGCGGGGTCTTGGGAATGACCCGACCCTGCGGCCGCTACCCGACGAGCGCCTGCACAGCGGCCGATCCTTCAGGCAGCACCATGTTGATTCGGGCAGCGCCCAGGCGGAGGGTGACGACGGAGGCGCCCAGGTAGGTGGGGAGCGGCTGCAGCACGATCTCATCGATCGCGGTGAACGGAACAACCGTGTGCGCGCTGGACAGATCGGGGGTGTTGCCGCGCACCAGCCATTCCTTGCGGCCGACGATGTGCAGCTCGCGCTCGGTGCGGCAGAGCACCGCTCCGTGCAGGGTCATCGGGTACATGGCGTGCACGGCCCGGGTGACCATACCGCCGCTGGGCGGAAGAACGGTTCGGCCGTGAGCGGCGAGCAGGGTTGCCCCGAGCTCGTGGCGCATCACGTCGAAATACGAGGTGACGAGGCCCACATCCTCCTTACCCAGGTCGAGCAGATCGAGGTCGGCGGGCGGGGCATCCGACTCGGGGAGCGTCACGGCGGGCGTGGGAGGCAGCGCCGCCAGCGAGAGTTCGCTCAGCACGTCGATGAGGCGGGTGATCACGTGTTCGGACGACCCGTTGTAGGGCACGGTGAGGGTTTGGCCCGTGCGCGCCAGGATGTCGATGCGGCCGTCGACAAGATCGACGGTGTCGGTGACCGCGGCGACGTCGCCGTAGCCGAGGGTGCTCTCCGTGTATCCGAGGGTACTGCCGGTGGCCCCGGCATCCGTCCGGGTCAGCACGACGAGCGCCTCCGGGGCCACGATGATCAGGTAATCGTAGAGGTCCATCGTGGGTAGCGCGTCGCGGCGGCCGATGTTGCGAGGCACCTTGAGCACGAGCCGGCTGGTGGCAAAATCCACCGGATAGTGCCGGTACAGGCCGGGGAGTTCTGTTGCGTCGTGCACCCGGTCCACCCAGGGTCCGAAGGCGTCGAATTCCGCCGATCGTGTTACATCCGTTGAGCTCACTGGCCGCTTTCCGGGACGCCGCGCCGGTGCGAGCCCCCCGCGGCCACAGGTGCCGCTGAGGATCAGGCTAGACCTTTCGCAGCCCCATCCGTAACCACGGCTTTCCGAACAGCTCGCCATCCTCACGCAGGCGAATCCGCCTTCGAGAGTGCTAGCACGACGAGGGGAACCATAGACATCGCCGCGCCGGACCATGCCGGAGAAGTGCACAGCTCTCTCCCCAGCTTTTCCACCGCGCAATCCACAGCCTTAGCGCGGTGATCCCGGGGTTTTCCACACCCTGTCCACAGGGTTATCCACAGGTTCGGGCGGGAAATTGTGTTCGAATAACTGAGAACCCAGGTGGTCGGGAGCACGTGGCGAGCCCTAGGAGGGTGACGCGGCCGGAGCTACACTCACCGCATGGAGACGCAGCATTTCTCAATTCTGGTGAATGCGCCGGCCGCCGTCGTCTGGCAGACGATGTTCGACGCTTCCACCTATCGACAGTGGACGAGCGTGTTCAATCCGGATTCGTATTTCGAGGGCGATTGGTTGCCCGGCAGCGAGATCCGATTTCTCGGCAGTAATTCCGACGGTGGAATGAACGGCCTCAACGGCATGTATGGGGTGATCACCGAGCACCGTCCGTACGAGTTCGTTCTGATCGAGTACCAGGGTCAGATCGTGAACGACCTGGATGACACCACCAGCCGCGAGGCCCGGCAGTTGATCGGCGCCCGCGAGGCTTACTCCTTCAGCGAGGCGGACGGGACGACGACGGTGACGATCGACGTGGACACTGCGGACACCTACGCCGAGCTGTTCGGTGAGCTGTGGCCGAAGGGCCTGGCCAAGCTCAAAGTTCTCGCGGAGTCCGCCGAGCACCGCGCGCAGACAGACTGACTGCGCAACGGCGGGACCGGAGCTACACTCCCCCCATGGAAACCTTGCATTTTTCAACACAGATCAATGCCGCGGCCGAGAACGTCTGGGAGACGATGCTCGACGATGCCACCTACCGGGAGTGGACCAGCGTGTTCAATCCGGGGTCGTACTTCCTCGGCAGTTGGTTGCCCGGTAGCGAAATCCGTTTTGTCGGCAACGACGAGAACGGCGAGTTGGGTGGCATGGTCGGGGTGATCGCCGAGCACCGGCCGCATGAGTTCGTGTCAATCGAGTACCGCGGGCAGATCGTGAACGGCATCGAAGACACCACCAGTGACGAGGCCAAGCGGCTGATCGGCACCCACGAGAACTACACCTTCACCGAGAACGACGGGGTGACAACCCTTACGGTGGATGTGGACGTGGACGATGAGTGGGTGGGCATGTTCGCCGAACAGTGGCCCCTGGGCCTGGCGAAGCTCACCAAGCTTGCGGAGATCGAGGTGGCCACGCGCGGCCAGCATCCCGCCGACTAGTCAGACTGCTCCGGCGGGGCGTAAGTGGCCGGATCGCGGTCGCCGATTTTTTTAAGCCGTTTCTTCGCCGCTCTCTCCGTGAGGATCGTGAGGAAATCCCGCACCGGACGGTCGGCGAGACCCGTGAACTCGGCTCGGGCAACGTTTTCTATCTGGGCCCGGGGAATGTCCGGGAATTTCTTTTCAAGTCGCTCTACGACCTGTCGAATGGTTTCCTCATCATCAATGTCAGTGGTCACATTCCGAGTCTCCTCACAATGCCAGGCGTCGTCAACATGGCGGCCGCGGAGACGCCGGGGATGTCGGCGAGGCTCGTGTAAACCGGGATGCCCCGGCTCCGCGCGATGGCGACATCCTGGTCGGCACCGCGCGACTCGCCGGGCAGCCGCAGGACACCGTCGCACCTCTCGAGCAGCCGCTCAGCCGTGGGATACATCACCTCGGCGGCCAGCGGATGGGCCACATCCGTCACCCCCGCACTGGCGAGCACCGGCAACGCCACCCACTCGCCAATCATCGGCAGGTGCCCGGCCTCGAAGATCGGCCAGGCCGCCTCCTGGAGGCGGTCGAGGTTCTGGCGCAGGAGAACAGGGTCGTCGCCAGTGCCCGAACGGTAGGGGCCGGCGATCAGAATCATCAGGGAGCTGGTCATGTCCGCTACAGTAGTACAACGTGCACAAACATGCACAAGTCGGAAGGAATGTGGAAATGCTCGCTGCGGAACGTCAGGCTCTCCTGCTCGAACGCCTCGCCAGGGACGGCAAGGTCGTGGCCAAGGAAATCGCCGCGGAACTGGGGCTCTCCGACGACAGTGTGCGCCGCGACCTGCGCGAGCTCGCGGCTGCGGGCCGGTGCCAGCGGGTCTACGGCGGCGCCCTGCCGGTGTCGCCCGCGCTGGCGCAGTATGCGGAACGCACGCTCGTGGAGCCCGACAGCAAGGACCGGGTCGCCGCCCGCGCCGCCCGGCTGATCGTGCCGGGCAGCACCGTCATCCTCGACGGCGGCACGACCACCCTCGCGGTGGTGCACGCGCTGCCGCCGACCCTGACCTGCACGATCATCACCCACAGCCCCACAATCGCCGCCGCGCTGGTGCCGCATGAGGGAGTCGAGGTCTTCCTGCTGGGCGGCCGACTGTTCAAACACTCCGCCGTGACCTGCGGCGCCGCCGCGGTCGAGGCCGCCCAGGCGATCACGGCCGACCTCTTCCTGCTCGGCGTCACTGGCGTGCATCCCACCGCCGGGCTCACCACGGGCGACGTGGAGGAGGCCGCGATGAAGCGAGCGCTGGCGGGCCGGGCGGCCGACACCTTCGTTCTGGCGAGCGCCGAGAAGATCGGGGTGGCCTCGCCATACAGGGTGCTGCCGTACGCAGAGATCGCCGGTATCATCACCGACACCACCGCCGACGATCCGACTCTTGCCGAACTGCGCGACGCCGGCGTCAGCATCCTGGCCGCCGGCGCCTGACCGCGGGCAAGCGAACGCAGGCGGCTGACCGCAGGCGGCAGTCCCGGGGCAAGTGTTACCCGTGCGGACATTTGCGTCCGGCGTACCGGGCGCAAATGTCCGATTCTGCATCAGCTGCGGCTCAGAGGACAGGCGGCTATTCGCTCAGGCCGAAGCGGGTGTGGATGGGGGCGCTCCAGCGTGGGGCCCACCAGAGGACGCGCTCGAGGGAGGTCATCACCGCGGGCACGAGCACGATCCGCACCAGCGTCGCATCCAGCAGCACGGCCACGGCCAAAGCGGTGCCGATCTGTTTCATCTGCATCAGCTCACCGGTGGCGAAGCCCGCGAACACCAGCACGATGATCAGCGCGGCCGAGGTGATGATGCGGCCCGAGCTCTGCAGGCCGGTCTCGATGGCCTTGCGGGTGCTCTCGCCGCGATCGTGGTGCTCCTTGATCCGGGCGAGCAGGAACATCTCGTAGTCCATTGCCAGGCCGAAGCCGAAGGTGAGCACCAGGGTGAGTACGAGGGCGTCGACGCCGGAAATGGTGTCGGGATCGAAGTTCAGCGGGCCAGACAGGTTGCCCTCCTGGAACCCCCAGACCAGGACGCCGGCGGCCGCGCCCAGGGAGATCGCGCTGATCACTAGGGCGGTGAGCGGGATGATCACCGATCCGGTCATCAGGAACAGCAGCACGAACGTGGCGATGGCAATGATCAGCACCGCCCAGGGGGCTCCCCTGGCCAGCGAGTCGAGGTAGTCGACGGCCTGCGCGTCGGCGCCGGCGACCCAGCTGTGGAAGGCCGGCGGGTCGGCGCGGATCTCCCGCACGACGTCGGCGCCCTGGTGGGTGTCGACGGTGACCCTGGACACCCAGTAGCCGTTCTGCTCGACCGGCGGCGCCACATCCGTCACCCCGGGCAGGTCGGCGACGTCGTTCGCCCAATCGGTCGAGCCGGACAGGTCGGTGTTCGACACCAGCAGCACCCGGGGCGCGGTGGCCAGCGGGAACTCCTCGTTCAGGGCGGTGATGAAGTCGTACTGGCTGGAGGATCGGGGAATGGCGTCGTCGGCGCTGTTGGCCACCGTCATCGACAGCACCGGGCTGCTCAGCAACAGCAGCACCGCGGTGCCACCGAGCGCGACGAGCGCCGGCGCGCGCTGTACGAGCCGGGCCAGCTTGGAGAAGACGCCTTCCTCTGGCGCAATGTCGCCAAAGCGGGTGAGCCACCGGCCGACTCCCGGGATGCGGGTGAGAACGCCGGGCCGTACCAGCCGTTCGCCGAGGTAGCCGAGCAGCGCCGGCACCAGGACCAGCGCGGTGAGGATGGCGATGAGCACCACGCAGATCGCGCCGATGGCGATGGCCCGGATGATCGACGGTTCGAACACAAGCAGCCCAGCGGTGGCGATCGCGAACGTCAGCCCGGAGAACAGCACGGTGCGCCCGGCCTTGTTGACGGTGCTACCCACGGCCTGGAGCATCAGTTCGCGACGGCTGTGCCGGTGGTGCGGCAGGGTGGCCAGCTCTCCCGTTTCGAGCGGCGGCAGGTCTGCGAACGGCTCCCCGTGCGGGCCCGGCGGGGCGTCGGGCCCGCCGCCCACCCGCGCCCGGAACTCCTCCCGGAACCGGCTGACCATCAGCAGGCCGTAGTCGATGGACAGGCCGAGCCCGATCACGGTGATCACGTTCATCACGGTGATGCCGATGTCCATCACGAAGGTGAAGACGTAGAGCATCCCAAGCGCCCCAATGATCGACGCGATAGCGCCGACCAGCGGAATGCCGGCCGCGAGGAAGCCGCCGAAGATGATCAGCATCACCAGCAGCGCGATCGGCAAAGCAATCAGTTCGCCCTTCTGCAGGTCGGACTCGGCAACAGCGACGAGAGACTCCACGATCACGGGCGCTCCGCCCACCTCCACCTGCGCGTTCGGGTCGAGTTGGCCGATCTCCTCTGCGGCCGTCTGGAGGCGGCGTTCCACATAGGTGAGCAGCGAGTCGCTGACGGTTCCGTCGGTAGTCTCCATGGCCACGGTGAAGAGCATCCCCTCGCCATCGGCGGAGAGCAGCGGCGCCGCCACCGGGCTGGGGCTTTCGGCGGGCGACGGCGGGATGACGAGCGGGTTGACCACGCGGCTGACCCCGTCGACGTGTTCGAGCCGCAGGGCGGCGGTGTCGAGGATCGCGGCGAGGTCGGGCGAGCCGAGGTCGGTGGGGTGCACGAGCAGCGAGAGAAATTCGGTCTGCTGGTCGGCGGGTCCCTCGATCAGGTCGGTGGCGGTTTGCGCCTCGCCCTTTACCGACGGGCCCGCGCTGGACAGCCGCTGGAAGAGACTCTCCCCGGTGCCCCCGAGGAGGGCCGTGGCCACACACGCGGCGAGCGCCACAGCCCAGCACACCAGAGCGATCAGGCGGTGGCGGGCGACGCTCACGCCCAGTTTTCGCAACATGGCGGGTCATTCCTCAGCTAGTGGATGCGCACCCGCTGCGCCCGGATGCGCCGGGCCCCGTGCCTTACCGCGGCCAAACTACTCCCCTCTGGGCTGTCCTGCGGGTGGGCCGAGCCACTCAGCAGGTTTCGCTCAACCAACGGGTTCGGGCGCGACCGGGCAGACGGGGCTACCCTGCAGCACATGACCGCATTGGCGAAGACCATTCCACTCGAGCAATACTTCGCGGGACGCGATCCGCTCGCGCGGACGCTCTTCGACGCCGTCTCTGCGGCAGTAATGTCCATCGGGTATGCCGATGTGCGTGTGACGACGAGCCAGATCGCGTTCCGCCGGCAGCGTTCCTTCGCCTGGACCTGGCTGCCGGGCCAGTACCTCTCCGGAAGCGTGTCCCCGCTCGTACTCACGGTCGACCTGGACAGATTCGACACCTCCTCGAGGTGGAAGGAGGTGGTGGAGCCCACCCTCAACCACTTTATGCACCACCTCGAGTTGCACTCCGGAGACGACCTCGACGCCGGCGTGCTCGCCTGCCTGCGCGAGGCCTGGGCGAAGGCCGAGTAGCCGAGCGACGGCGCCTCCTCCGCATCCGGCGACTTGCTCCGCTGCGGACGAGTTGCCCCGGCGCAGCGGGGCACCTCGTCCGCAGGTGGGCAACTCGGCGGCGCCACAGCTCAGTCGTTGGCCACCTGGGCGCAGGTCTCGTCGTCGGCCGTGCGCCCGGTGAGGCCATCCAACGCCTCCGGGGTCGGTGTTGGTGTCGCGGGCGGCGCCGCGGCATCCGTTTTGACGGGCCCCTCGGGGCTCTCGGCCGGCGGTCCGGCGACGAGCGGTTCGTCGGTGGGCGGGGCGGCAGTGAGGGAAAACGGCTCGTCGGCGGCGATCTTGGCAAACATCGTGTCGGCGAGGCCCTGCAGCGGAACGACCTTGCCCGGGAAGTCCGGATCCTCAGTGGTGCCCGGATACTGCACGAAGACCAGCCTGTCCAGGTCGATGTCCGCCAGCGCCAGCGCCATCGACACCATGGTGTCGGTGTGGGCGAGGCTCGTGGAAAGGCTGATGCTGCTGGCCGCGGCGTTGGCCAGGGCGTACAGCCTGGGCAGGTCGGTGAAGGTGCCATCGCCCCGTACCGTGCGCATGAGCGAAGCCAGGTAAAGCTGCTGCGACGAGATGCGCGCTAGGTCGCTGCCGTCACCGACGCCGTGACGGCTGCGCAGGAAAGCCAGGGCGGTAGCGCCGGACACGATGCTGGTGCCGGCGGGCAGGGAGAGGCCGGCCTTCGGGTCGTCGACGGGTTCGGACAGGCAGACCGGCACGCCGCCGACCGCATCGCTGAGCCGAACGACACCGGCGAATGAGGCCAGCCCCGCGTAAGGGATGTCCAGACCGGTGAGTTCTTCAACGGTGGTGACCACGCAGGGCAGGCCGCCGCGGCCCATCGCCTCATTCACCGGGGCGGCACCCAGTTCCCTGTACACCTCGCCGGTGGTGGCGTCGGTGCACTCGGGGTGCGCCACGACGAGGTCCCGGGGGATGCTCACGACCACCGCGTTGGCGTGGTCGGCCGACACGTGGACGAGGATGTTCACATCATTGAGGGTGGTCTCCCGCACGCCATACGCCGCGCCCTGGGCCGAGTCGTTGTCGACGCCGACGATGAGAATGTTGAAGCCGCTCTCGTAGCTGCCTATCCCCGGGGGCGGGGCGACATCAGCGTCGTCGATGTCGATGTCGATCGAGTTGGCGGCCACGGTGCGGCTGAACTGCCAGAGGGCGAAGGCAGCAATGGCCGCGCCGCCCACGAGGATCACGGCCAGGCCCAGAGCCACTACTCGCAGCAACCCCGTCGCGGCGTGGGACCTCTTCAGTCGTCCATGCCGGGCAATGCCCGTCGTGTGCTGCAGTTCGGTCACCGGTCGGCCCATCCGTTGCACTGCTCGAGACGGAATCTAGCGCGCTGCTACGCCCCTTGGACGGAGCATAGTCTGGCGACGGAATCGCGGCCAGAGGGTCGACGACGGCGCAGCTCGCCGGGCAGATTAGATGGTGACGTCTCCGCGCCAGCCGCCGGACTGGTTGGCCGGGTTCTCCACGAAGGTCTTGAACTGCTTGAGGTCCTTGCGAATCACGTGGTCGTCGATGCCGAACATGGCACCGACCTTCTCGAGGAAGCCTTCGGCCTCCCAGTCCAGCTGCACGGTGACACGGGACGACGTGTCGCTCAGCCGGTGAAACGTGACCACGCCGGCGTGCTTCTCGTCTCCGGAAATGCTCTTCCAGGCGACGCGCTCATCGGGGTGCTGCTCGGTGATTTCAGCATCGAACTCACGTTCGGCTCCGCCGATCTTCACCTTCCAATGGGTGTGGGTGTCGTCCTGCTGCGTGATGCTCTCGACGAAGTCGAGAAAGTGCGGGAAGGATTCGAACTGGGTCCACTGGTTATACGCCGTCCGCACGGGAACGTCTACGTCGATTGTCTCGATTACCTGGGTCACGGAATCCATCCTCTGGTTCTTTAGAGCGTGTCCTGTCGTGCCGTTCGTGTCTGGCGGGGACTCGATATACGAAGTGCTCCTTTGTTCTTAGACGCATCCCGGCGACCATTCGTCACGGCGGAGGCCGGATTCTCAGCAGAATCCGGCCGCCGGAAGCGAGCTACGCCTTGCCGACCGGACGGGTCGAGTCCTTCGTCGTGGGCTTCCTGGGCTTCCGGCCCTCCGCGCTGACCATCCAGATGTACTGCTCGAGCTTCACAATAAAGCCGTTCAAGATATCGGCGCTGGCCGGGTCTTCTTCATCGACAGCCTCGTGAATTTCGCGGATGTTGTCGACGGTTGCGGTCAGCAAGGCCGTGACCAGGCCCACGGTTTCGGTGGTGTCCACCTCGCCCGCGGGGAACCTGGGCAGGTGCGTGGTCTTGGTAACCGTCTCCGTGCGACCGTCGGGCAGGGCGTCGAGCGCGCGCATCCGCTCGGCCAGCTCATCGGTGAAGATTCGGGCGTCATCGATGATCTCGTCGAGCTGCAGGTGAAGATCGCGGAAGTTCTTTCCCACGACGCTCCAGTGCGCTTGCTTGCCCTGGACGTGCAGTTCGATCAGGTCGACCAGGACCGACTGCAGATTGCTACCGAGTTCTGCGGATGCCTTCATTGGGATTCCCTTCGTCACCGGCGGGGATGGAGATTGGCCGAATGGTCAGCCGCCGCCCCGCCTGTTCTGAGAGCACACACTAGCAGCGGTCGGCGACAGAATTGCCACTCTCGATGCGCCCGGGTCCGGCCGGGATTTACGGGCCATGCTGGGCAGACTGTCGGCGTTTCGTGCGAGAACGCAGGGTCAGCGCAGCGTCCGCGCGGGAACAGCTTGCGCTTGTGTTTCAGCGTCGGCCAAGATGGAGTTGCCACCAGTGCCAATTTTGGGGTTCGAGCACCTGGTGTCCATCCTCTGACTCGTTGTTTGGGGCGCACACCGTCTTGCGCTCTGGACCCCAGCATCCGTCGAAAGGCACCACCAATGTCCCGCACCACCGCAGGCCTGCGCACCGGTTTGATCGTCGCCGCGTTCTCGGTTGGAGCGCTGACCCTCTCCGGCTGCGGCGCTATAAGCGACCTGTTCCCCAAGGAGGCCGCACGCGATGCCGAAACTCAGGAGATCAGCGAGGCCGGGGAGGCCGACGTCTTCTCGCTGGCCGTCGGCGACTGCTTCAACGACCAGGATGCCGACGAGGTAGACAGCGTCCAGGCCACTCCGTGTGCGGATGCGCATGACTACGAGGCCTACTTCGCCTTCAATGTGAGCGAGGACGGAGCCTTCCCCGGCGACGAGGCCCTCGCCCAGATCGCTGAGGAACGCTGTGTCATCGAGTTCACCACCTTTATCGGCAAGTCCTACGAGGAATCCACCCTGGATTTCAACTACCTCTCCCCCAGCGAGGGCAGCTGGGACAGTGGCGACCGCGAGATCCTCTGCCTCGCCATGGGCCCCAACAAGGTCACCGGCTCGCTCGCCGGCACGGGCCTCTAGGGCCACCCGACCGAGAACACCGCCGGAGCGCGCGGCGTCCACGGCCGGCACATAGAAAACTCCGAGGTGGCGTGCAGCCCACATGCAGCCCAAGAGGCGTACGGTTACACGTGGAGTTCCCCCACTCCAACGATTGGCCCCGGTGCCAGCTCCCTTTCCCCCAAAGCGTGAGCGGCACCGGGGCTTTTTCACGCCCGGGAGCATCCGCGCAGACTGCAACGGAATACACGAAAGCGGCACCGGCGTGAACCGGTGCCGCTTTCGCTCGACATGCGCTGGTACTAGCGAACGTTCCGCAGGACGCGCCTGTGGCGGTCACGCCACAGCAGTCCTGCTCCCAGGATCAGCGCCAGTATGGCTATCGTGACCCCGATGAACAACATGAGGGCGTCGACGCCCGTT
Organism: Cryobacterium adonitolivorans; assembly: GCF_004402695.1. Lineage (GTDB taxonomy): Bacteria > Actinomycetota > Actinomycetes > Actinomycetales > Microbacteriaceae > Cryobacterium > Cryobacterium adonitolivorans. The sequence continues at coordinate 46,167 of NZ_SOFL01000044.1, forward strand.
TGCGCCAACCCGAAGATCGTCTGCGCGGCCCGCACTTTGGCTGTGTCCGAAGCGGTGATCGGCGTCTGAGCCGTATCCACGGAGGGACTCTCAGCAGTAACCGTGCCCGCTACCTGCGGGGGTGCGCTCTGGTGCAGTTTCACCGTGAGCGTCACTGTGCGGCTTTCACCGACCGCGAGGGGCCCGGCGAACACGCAGGTCACGGTCTGCCTGGCCAGGAGGCAATTCACGTTCTTCCCGGTGCTGCCCACGTAGGTGACCGAGTCAGGAAGCACGTCGACGATGGTGAAGGTGCCGGGGTTCTCCGTGGGCCCGGAGTTCGTGACCGTGATCAGGTAGTCCAATTGCTGGCCCGCCCGGGCGTCACCGACGTGAGTCTTCGTGAGCCCGAGGCTCACGAGCGGGTCGACCACGAGCGCGTCTGACGCCGTGTTGTTGTCGGCTTCGGGATCGGGTGTCACGGCGGAAACCGCCGCGACATTCTCGACCGACGGGTAGGCGAGCGCCCCCACCGATGCGTTCACGACGAGTTCGGGTGCGATCTGTCGCGGGCCGAGGTCCGTGGCCAGGGAGCAGGTCACCGGCGTCGTGCCGGCGGCCGGGTCGGTCGCCGCCGCGACACAGCTCCACAGCGGGTCGCTGCCGGCGGCATCCACGAAGCCGAGGCCGCGGGGAAGCGTATCCAGCACGGTGATTCCGGACGCCGTGGAGGGTCCGTCGTTGGTGACAACCAGTCGAAAGGCGGTGTTCGTGCCGATGCGGCCGGCGCCGGCGTGCGACTTGAGAATGCCCAGTTCGGCGCTCTGGCCAAGCGTGACCGTGGCCTCGCCGGTGTTGTTGGCCAGCGTTGTCTCGGTACTCGGAGTGGAGACGGTCGCGGTGTTGGTGAGGGTGACCACGCCCAACGCGGGGTCGGAACTCGTGGTGATCGTGAGTGCCGTGGCGGTTCCGCCCGCCCCGAGCCCGACGGAACCGTCACCCAGGGTGCAGGTCACGGGCTGGGGATCGGTGTCTGGCACCGCGTCGGCGAGGCAGGACCAGTCGGGGGTATTCGCCTGCCAACGGATGCCCGCGGGCAGGGTGTCCACGAGTGTGATGGCGCCGACGGCGTCAGATGGCCCGTCGTTGACCAGCACCAGGTCGAAGACGATGTCACTGCCGGCCATCACGTTGGCGCTCGGTGTGGACTTGGTCAGTTCCAGGTCAACGAGGGCCACGACGGTGACCGGAACGGTGTCCGAGTCGGAGTGCGGGGTGGGGCGGCTGTCGGTCCATCCGACGGTGGCCGTGTTGGTGGCCACCGTTGTGTCGAGGATGGCCGAGGACACGGCGGCAGTGACCGTGATCACGGATGCTGTGTCCCCGAGCGTCGCTCGCGCGCAGCTCACCGTGGCCATTGTGCAGGTCCAGCCGTCACCGGAGATCGCGACCGCGGTGAAGCCGGCGGGCAGCAGGTCGGCGACGGTGAGCCCCTCGGCGTTCGACGGGCCGGTTTTCGTCACGGTGAGCGTGTAGCTGATGCTCGTACCGGCCACGACCTCCGTGGCGATGGGGGCGATCGCCTTTACGATGGTGACCTCGGCGAGGGTGGTGACCACGGTCGGGTCTTCGGCCCGGTTGGGGTTGCGGTTGTCGGCGGGCTCGGGGAGCACACCGACGACCGTGGCGACGTTCGTGAATGTCGCCGCGCCGACACCCGCCGGGATCGACACGAGCACGGTGATGGGGTCTGCGGTCGCTCCGGCGTCAAGGATGCCGGCGCTCGTGCAGGTGACGTCCTGGCCCACGGGGGCGGCGCAGTTCCAGCCGCTTCCCGTTGCCGAGACCGGTACGAGGCCCACGGGCACGTGGTCGACGACGACACTGCCGAAGGGGGCGTCGGAGGGGCCGAAGTTGGTCACGGTGAGCGCGTAGTCGACGTTCGTTCCGGCCAGGACCTCGCCGGTGGGGTGCGACTTCGTGATGCCGAGGTCGGACTCGCCGGTGAGGGCGGTGTCGGTCGTGCCGGTGGCGGGCACGGTGTTCGCCGAGGAGACGGTGGCGCTGTTGCGCACGTTACCGGTGAGCGAACTCGGTACGTTCACCAGGACGTCGACCGTTTCGGTGCCGCCGGCGACCAGTGTTCCCGTCAGGGCGCAGCCGATCGTGGCGGGTGCCGGGCTCGTCTCCGAGCAAGCCCAGGTGCCGGGGCCCGCTGCGCCGGGGCCGGCGTAGGTGAGGTCGTTCGGCAGGACGTCTTCGATGGCGACGGTGCGGGCATCCGCGAAGCCGGTATTGGTCACCACGAATCGGTAGGTTGCTGTGGTTCCGGGAACCAGCGTCGGCTCCACGAGCGACTTGTTGATGCCGAGGCTCGTGGTCGTGTCGACCGGCGTGGCGGTTTCGGAGTCGTTGTTTACCGGCACCGGGTCGGTGGTGGTGCCCGACACCGTGGCCGTGTTGGTGAGGCTGCCGGTGAAACCGGAGTCGACCAGGGCGGTGACCACGATGCGGGTGGTGGCGTTGAGGGCCAGGGCACCGTTGAGCGTGCAGGTGACCGTGCCTCCCGTCACGGCACAGGTGGCGTCGGCGCCGGTGACGACCACGTTGGAGATGTTGCCGGGCAGCGTGTCGGTGACGGTGATCGGGCCCGCGGAGTTCGACGGGCCGAGGTTGACGACATCGAGGTGCCAGCTGGCCTGCTGGCCAGCTGCGAACGTGCCCTGTGCCGTCTTGGTGACGGCCAGGTCGGCGCTCGTGGTGACGGCGATCGTCGCCTCGCTGGTGTTGTTGGCGGGTGTGGGGTCGTAGGTTCGGGCGGCGACGCCGGCCGAGTTGGTGACGGTGGTTGCGTCGGCGACGGTGGAGGCCACGGCGACGGCCACGACGATGGCCGGCCAGGCCACGCCGTTCGCGAGCGTCTCGTTGGCGTTGCTGCGTTCACAGTCGAACGCACCGGTGGTCACGTTCGGAGCGGTGCAGGTCCACCCGGTTCCAGATGCCGCGGTGACCGTGATGCCGGCGGGCAGTGGCTGGGCGGGCAGGTCTGTCACAACGAAGTTGCGCCCGCCCAGGCTACCCACCGCGGTGTCCGGTCCGGCGTTGCGCACGGTGAGCGTCCAGGCCCTCGGCGTTGTCGTGCCGGCCAGGAGCGGGTCGCCGGCAGCCTTGGCGATGCGTACGTCGGCGGACTGAATGAAGGCGTCAGCGGTCGCGGTGCCGGGTGCGTAGGACGTGGGGCCGGAACGGCCTGACGCGTCCGTCGCATCCGTTGCCGTGGCGGTGAGCGTGTTGCGGTGCTGCACGCCCGCCCCGCTGCCGGGAGTGGTCGCCGCGGCCGTGGTGGGCTGCGCCGAGAACCGGATGACGATGACCGTCCCCGGGGCGACGGCGGTCAACGGCGCCCAGACCAGGGTCTGCACGCCTCCTGCCGTGCTCAGCACCGGGTCGGCGAGGGTGACGGCGGCCGCGGCCCCGATCTTCACGGTGCCGGTTCCGGCGGTGTAGACCCAGTTGCGCGGGAGTACGTCGGTCGGGGTCACCGTCTTGGCGGTACCGGTACCCGTGTTTCGCAGGGTGAGCATCCAGCCGAAGTCGGTGTTGAGGTACCCCGTCGAGCCGTTGGCAGCGGCCTTGGCCACGGTGACGTTCGGGAAGGCGGGGGTAACGGGTGCGGTGGCGGTCGGCGGATTCGCCGTGTATTCGCGTTCGTCGGTCGCGGCCGTGGGCAGCGAGCGATAGGTGGGAACGCTAACCCGGTTCACGATGGCACCGGTGCCGAGCGTCGACGAGGCGGCGAGCCTGGCCTGGAAGGTCTGCACGTCGCTGCCGCCCTTGGCAATGGTCGCAACCGTCCAGGTGATGGTGTTGCCAGAGAGCACGCCACCTCCGCTGATGTTCGCGATGCTGGCAAGGTCGATACCGCTGGGGATGGTGTCGACGACACTCACATCGAAGGCGTCGCTCGTGGTGGCGGTGCTGCCATTGCGGGTGGTGACGGTGTAGGTGATCACCTGGCCGGGTTCCGGCGTGGTGTCGGACGCGGCCTTACCGATGGTCAGCCTGGGTTCGAGAACGGTCACGTCGGCGGTCGGTGAGGCTGCTGTCTCGTCGAACGTGGCGTCGGCGGCTGTCGGGTTGGCTCCGTTGGCGCGGTTCCAGCCGAGGAACGCGCTGTTTTTGAGGATGTCACCCGCCGTGCCGGCGAGCACGGTAGCGGAGAACGTCACCGTGATGGTGCGGTTCTCGGAGGAGGCGAGCACGTCGCCGAGCACCCAACCGATCTTTTGGCCTGAAGCGGTGAGCTGTGCTCCGTTACCGGGCAGGTCGCCGGCGCAGGAGACGCCCTGGGCGGTGAGGCAGGTGACGGTGGCGCTGCCCGGGCGGATACCCGCCGGCAGGGTGTCGATGATGGCGGCGTCGTAGAACTGCACGTTCAGCGGCAAAGCCACGGAGACCGTGTAGTCGACCGTGCCGCCGATGGTGGCGGAGGCCGGCTGCACCGTCTTCACGGTGACGGCCCCTTCGACAGTGACGGTGGCGGAGGACGTTGCCGCCACGACGAGTTCGGTCGCCGAATCGTTGACCGGCGTCACGTTCTGGCCGGGGTCGTTGTCGAGGGTTGACCCGGTCACGAACGCGGTGTTGATGTACTTCACCAATCCAGCAGAATCCGGGTCGACGACGGCCCCGAAGGTGACGGTCGTGACAGCCGGGTTCAGCAGCGCCCCGCTGGCCGGCAGGGTCCAGGTGAGTTTCGTGGTGCCGCTGGCGCAGCCGTTCGCGCCGGTTCCGGCCGCGGACGCGGTCACCGTTCCGGCGGGCGAGGTGAGAAACCCGGTGCCCGGCGTGAAGAGCAGGCCGCCGGGCAGGCAGTCGGTGATGACGGAGTCGAAGGCCGCCGGTCGGCCCGCGGCGTTGCCCGCGGTCAGGGTGAACGTGACGAGCTCGCCACCTCGCGCGGTGGGCTTGTCGACCGATTTGGCCAGCGTGGGCGCCGGGGCGACGACGGTGACGGTCTTCGTCGCGGTGCGCGGGGCAACCGCGGTGCCCGCCGGGGTCGCGTTGCTGGCGAACCTGGCGGTGTTGGTGAGAGTCCCGGAGGAAAGCCCGACGCCCACGAGCACGCCCGGCACGGTCACGGTGAAGGTCTGGTCGAGTGCGGAGACATTGTCGTAGGTGCTCGGGAACGTCAGGGCGCCTGTGGCGCTGTCGAGGCTGAAGCCAGCGGTCACCGGCGAATATGTCGCTCCCGTGGCCGGCTTGGTGAGGCCGGCGACCATCGGGTCGGACAGCACTCCGTCGAAGACCGTTGAGCCGGCGGGTACGGTGACGCTGAAGGTGTAGTCGACCGTTTCACCGGCGACGACCTGGGAGTTCAGGTCGTTGTTGCTCGCGACGATGTTGGTGACGCCGGTTTTGGCGACGAGGGTGTCGGGCAGGTGCACCTCGGCGGTGTCGTTGGCCGGCGGGGCCGTGCCATCGACATTGTGGCTCGGGTCGAGGGAGCCCTTCGGGAAGAACGTGGTGTCGCCCCCGCTGGTGTTCGGCGAGGTGAACGCCACAACGGATGCCGTGTTGGTGAATTTCGAGGTGACGCTCACGTTCTGCGGCACTGTGATGCTGTAACTCACGCCGGTCGAGGCGCCGGCCGCGAGGGGGCCGGGCACGGTCCACACGATGACGCTGCGCGGATCCGATCCGAGGGTGGCCGGGTATCCGGGGTCTCCCGGGTTCACGCAGGTGCCGGAGTTGCTGATCGACGCGACCGTCCAGCCGGTGCACGTGTAGTCGGCGGGCAGGGCATCCCATACCGCGATATCCGCTACCGGCACGTTGTTGTTGTTCGTCGCGGCGAAGGGCTTGTTGGCGATGTCGACCGAGAAGGTGACCAGGTTGCCTTCCCGCACCAGGACGCTGTCGTTCGGTGCGGCCGGGGCCACCCCGTTGACGAGGGCAACGGCCTTGTCGAGGGTGAGCACCGGTGCCGGCGCGATGCCGAAGTCCACCTGGTCGCGCAGGGCGAGCACGGTTCCGTCGGTGGAATTCTGGCGATACTTCATGAGGTTGGCGGTGATGTCCACCTCGGTGCCCGTGGACTGGCCCGTGACCGTGGCGCTGACATAGAGGGTGAGCACAGCGCCCTGGGGAACGAAACGATCGCCGCCGGACCCGACATCGCCGAGCGCCCACGCGGCCGGGAACGCGTTCGCGTCGGTGGGGGTCGCGGCCTGGGTGCCCGCAACCGGCGTGACGGTGACGCCGCCGTCGTCGTCGAAGCCGGCGAACGTGGTGCCAACGGGAACGAAGTCGGTGATCTGCGCGTTGCGGGTCTTGCTCGACGTGGAGAATGCAACGGTCAGCTCGAAGCACACGGTGTCGCCGAGTTGATAGGTGGGCGTGTCGGAGTCGGTGTAGTTTCCTGCACTGGCCTCGCAGTCCACGGCGGTCCCGCCGGTCGGGCGCGGGAGGACCTTCTTGTTGATGACCGGGCCGCTCGAGTCGAGGCCGGCCTCTGAGTCATCCGTGACGGCCTTGGCGCCCTCGCCGGGCGTGCGCCCCGCGGTGGTGCCGGTGATGCTGACTACGTTCAGGAAGCCGTCGCCGGCCGCGGTGGGCACACCGGTTCCGGTTCCGGTTGAGGTCGTGCCCTCGTAGTTGGCGCCCATGTAGGCGTCGTAGCTGATGGTCAGGCTCGTGTCGTGGGCGAGAGCCGTCGGAGCCGGCGTCATCGTCACGGTGAAGGTGCCGTCGGCGTTGGCGACAGCGCTGTCGACGGTGGCGCCGGTGACGACACCGTCGGCGCAGCCTGCGCTCCGGGTGAAGACAACGCTCGCCGGCAGCATCGGGCAGAGGCCGTTGGGGATCACGTCGACGATGGTCATGGCGCTGTCATCGGTGTACTCACCAGCGCGGAGCAGCAGGCTGAATGTCGCCACTTTGCCGGCCCCGAAGCCCGAGGTGCCGGTCTTGACTATGGAGAGGTCCATGGCCCGCACCGTGACGCTGTCGCTCGAGGTCGTTGCGCGGTCGGCCTCCGTTGCGACGAGGCCGGAGTAGCGTCCGGAGGCCGTCGCGGTGTTCGTGAGCGCCTGGCCCGCGTTCGCGGCGTCTTCCTGACGGGTTGACGCTCCGGTGTTGTTGTCCAGGTTTGCACCCTGCAGGCCAGAGCTGGAATCCGGCGCCGTGCCGGCCGCCCACCTCTCGTTGGCGAGCAGCGGGATTCCCGCGGCATAGTTGACGGTGACGGTGGCGCCCGCAGCGAGGGTGCCGAGGTTCCAGGTGACCTTGGTGAAGACCTGCCCGATAAAGTCCGGGCGGTCAGTGACGGTCTCCACTGACTCCGCTACGACGCAGTCAGCGGGTACGGCAGCGGTCTGGTCGAGGCGCCCGGAAGAAGGGTACTCCTCGGTGGCCTGGGCGCTGTTGTCGGTGGCGCCGCAGCCGAGGAATTCGAGCCCCGCGGGCAGGTAGTCCACGAGAACGACGTTGTCGGTGGGCGCGATGGTCGTGTTGCGGGTGGCGATCGTGTACACGGTGGCTTGGTGCTGCACACCGCGCATGAGCTCGTGCTCGGGACTCGGCTCGGTCTTCGTGACCTCGATTGCCGCCACCTTCGTCGCGGTGGGGGTCGCCGTGGCCGAGGCGGTGAAGTTGCTCGCCGCGCCGGTGGTGGCGGTGAACTTCACGAGCAAGCGCGGGTTGGACTGGGCGTACACCGCTGCCGCGCCCGGGATGGTCGAGCCCACCGGGTAGCGAACCGGGTCGGGAACGACGGCGAACGACAGGGGTGCGGCCACTCCGGCGGGGAGGTCGGCGACGTTCGACCACACGAGCACCTGGTGCGTCACGGCGGGCACACCCGGGCCGGCCGGTGTGTCGGTGATCGTGATGACGGTGGGGTCGACGGTTGACCCGTTCGTGGCGGAGCTGCCGGGGGCGTAGCTCACGCCAGCGGGAAGCTCGTAGCGGAAGGCCAGGTTGAAGTGGTCGGTGGCGCTGGAGGCCTGCGCCTCCAGCGAGATGGTGACCTGCTCCCCGTGCAGAACCGTGGTGGCCTCGGTCGCGGTCAGGGTGATGAACTCGTCGGCAACGGCCGGGCTCAGGAACACTCCGACCGTGAGCCCGACGGCTACGAGCAGGCTGGCCACCGCACCGGCGAGAACACGCATGTGACGCCGGGTCGGGGCGAGAAACCCGCGGGTGAACAGTGGACGACGGTGGCGCATGCGGGCAGAGGGCAGGGGCATCGTGAGCTCCAGGACGGGTGCGGCGCAACGGATCAGCGCTATTGCCTGCCCCGGGACGTGATTTCATCAAGGTTTGCACACGCGTCGATCTGGCCGGATCAGAAATCCTCCTGTTCGGGGGACGAGATCGGACAAACGTTACACAATCGCGACCTATGAACCATGCGATGCCGGCCCGGCGTTCCATCCAATGCCCGGGGGCGGCCACGACGTCGAAGCCGAACTTGGCATACAGGCCGTGAGCGGTCGAGGTTGCCAGCGCCACCCGTCGCAGGTTCAGGGCGTCGAGCGTCGCTCCGACGTTGTGGATCAGCGCCACGCCCACGCCGTTGCCACGCACGCCGGGGTCAACGAACACATCGCAAAGCCAGGCGAACGTGACCGAGTCGGTCACCAGACGCGCGTAAGCCACCTGCCGGCCCGTAACCACATCGAACATGCCGAAGTTGAGGGAGGAGTCGATCGCGGCATCCTGCACCGACCGTGCACGACCGAGGGCCCAGTACGCCTCCGTGCTCAGCCAGAGATGGATTCGCTCGCGGTCCATCTCGTCCCGGTCGGCAGAGAAGCTGTACCAGTGATCTGTCATGGGGTCCCTCAACCGGAACCGGCCGGGTCACGCAAACCCGACGCCGGCCCGACTTTCCGGCCTGCTTTTTGCATAACTCCTGCAATTTCTGCCGCCCGGGGGCGAAACGGCCAGTTTGAGCCCGAATCTCGAAAAATGCAGGAGTTGTGCAACCCGCACTGGGCGGTGGGGTCGGGCAGGGCTGCGAGGCGGGCGTATCCTGTCGGCGATCATCTTCAATGCCATCATTATCGTCGCGCTGATTCCGCTGGCCCTGCGGGGCGTGCGCTACCGCCCGGCGAGCGCGTCGAGCATCCTCGGCCGCAACCTGCTGATCACCCTGGTCGGCCAGTTCTTCACGGATGCGGACGGCGTGGCCCTGCCCGAATGGTTCCGGTTCTGCCCCTCCGCGGCCGGCGAGATCCCCGCGGGCGCCGTCACCGCGTCCGCCTCCGGCCTCGACCCGCACATCAGCCCGGCATACGCCCTGCAGCAGGTGCCGCGCGTGGCGGCGGCCCGCGACCTGTCTGGGGCAACCGTGCGCGCGCTCGTCGAGTCGGTCGAACAGGGGCGTGACCTCAGGTTTCTCGGCGAACCGACCGTGAATGTGCTCAACTTGAACCTCGAGCTCGCGAAGCTCGACTCCAGCAGATGAGGTAACCCATGAAACGCGGCCGATTGCGCGTGCTGCTCGGCGCCGCCCCCGGCGTCGGCAAGACCTACAGCATGCTCGAAGAAGGTCGCCGGCTGCGGGACGAGGGCAAAGATGTGGTCGTCGCGGTCGTGGAAACCCACGGCCGCGCAGCCACCGCGCTCATGGCGGAGGGCCTCGAGGCGGTACCGCGAATACTCGTTCAGCACCGCGGCATCGAGCTGAGCGAACTCGACCTGGCCACCGTGCTCGACCGCCGGCCCGAGATCGCCCTGGTCGATGAGCTCGCCCACACCAACGCCCCCGGCTCGGCGCACTCCAAGCGCTACCAGGACGTGGAGGCGCTGTTGGCGGCCGGAATCGACGTGATCTCGACCGTCAACATCCAGCACATCGAATCCCTCAACGATGTCGTGCAGCAGATCACCGGGGTGCCGCAGCGCGAGACGCTGCCGGATGTGGTGCTGCGCACCGCCGATCAGGTGGAGGTCGTCGACCTGGCACCGCAGGCCCTGCGCGACAGGCTCGCCGAGGGCAATGTGTACCCGGCGGCCCGCATCGACGCGGCACTGTCAAACTATTTCCGGCTCGGCAACCTCACCGCCCTGCGCGAGCTGGCGCTGCTCTGGCTGGCCGACGAGGTCGACACGGCGCTGCAGAGCTACCGAGCCGAGCACGGCATCTCGAACAAGTGGGAGGCCCGCGAACGCGTGGTCGTGGCGCTCACCGGAGGCCCAGAGGGCGACACCCTGATCCGCCGCGGCGCTCGCATCGCCGCGCGCTCGGCCGGCGGCGAGCTCATGGCCGCGCACGTGATCAGCCAGGACGGCCTGGCCGCACCGCATCCGGGCGCGCTGGCGGCGCAACGGGCGTTGGTGGAGGAACTCGGCGGCAGCTACCACCAGGTAGTCGGTGACGACATCCCCCGGGCGCTGGTGGAGTTCGCCCGCGCCGCCAACGCCACCCAGCTGGTGATCGGAGTCAGCCGCCGCAACCGGCTGACCGCGGCGCTGTCCGGGCCGGGCATCGGCAGCACCATCACGCGCGAGTCCGGCGACATCGACGTGCACATCGTCACCCACTCCGCGGCCGGCGGAAAGTTCGCCCTGCCCAGGCTCGGCGGCTCGCTCACCGTGCGGCGGCGCCTGGCCGGATTCGCCCTGGCCCTGGTCGGCGGGCCGCTGCTGACCTGGCTGCTCGTCAGCTTCCGCAGCGAGGAGTCGATCACCAGCGACGTGCTCAGCTACCAGCTGCTCGTGGTGGTCGTCGCGCTGGTCGGCGGGCTCTGGCCGGCGCTGTTCGCGGCTCTGTTGAGCGGGCTCACGCTGGACTACTTCCTGGTGCAGCCGCTGTACACGGTCACGGTGGCCGAGCCGCTGCACCTCTTCGCTCTCTCCCTCTACCTCGTCAACGCGCTCCTGGTGAGCATCGTCGTCGACCAGGCGGCCCGGCGCAGCCGGACGGCCCGGCGGGCGGCGGCCGAATCCGAGCTGCTGGCCACCGTGGCCGGCAGCGTGCTGCGCGGGGAGGACGCCCTGCAGGCGCTGGTCACCCGCACCCGCGAGGCGTTCGGACTCGACCGGGTGCGACTGCTCGCCAATGGCGCGGTGCTGGCCGAGGCGAGTGCGGCGGATGCGGCGGCGCCGGGCGCGGCGGCACCCGCGGGCACGATCATGCCCATCGGCAGCCGGGCCACCCTGGAGCTGTCCGGCCCCGACCTCGCCGCGTCCGAGCGCCGGCTGCTCAGCGTAATCGCGAGCCAGATCGATGCCGCCCTCGAGCATCGCGACCTCGCCCAGACGGCCAGCGAGATCGGCCCGCTGGAGGAGGCGGACCGCATGCGCAGCGCCCTGCTCGCCGCCGTCGGCCACGACCTGCGCCGGCCCCTCGCCGCCGCGACCACGGCCATCAGCGGGCTCAGGGCCACCGACATCACCCTCCCCGAGACCGACCGCACCGAACTGCTGGCCACGGCCGGCGAAAGCCTGGACACCCTCGCCTCGCTGGTGACCAACCTGCTCGACGTGAGCCGGTTGCAGGCCGGGGCGCTGGCCGTGGCGCTGGAGCCCGTCGACCTCGCCGACGTGGTTATGCCGGCGCTCGACGAGCTCGGCCTCGGGCCGGACACCGTGCAGCTCGATCTGCCGGGCGAGACCGCGCCGGTGCTCGCCGACCCCGGCCTGCTGCAGCGCGCGGTGGTGAACCTGCTCACCAACGCCATCCGTTTCTCGCCGCCCGGCACACCCGCCCGGGTGTCGGCCAGCCGGTTCGCCAACACCGTGCAGCTGCGCATCATGGACCAGGGACCCGGCATCCCGGCCGACCGGCGGGGAGATGTGTTCGTGCCGTTCCAGCGGCTGGGCGACATCGACAATGCCACCGGCCTAGGTCTCGGCCTGGCCCTGTCGAAAGGGTTCGTCGAGGGCATGGGCGGCACCCTCGAGGCCGACGACACCCCCGGCGGCGGGCTCACCATGGTGATCACCCTGCCGGCCGTCGAGTACACCGCAGAGCCTGACAGCGACGAGGTCAGGCCATGAGAATCCTGATCGCCGACGATGACCCGCAGATCCTCCGGGCCCTGCGCATCACCCTCGGCGCCCGCGGCTACGAGATCGTCACCGCCCACGACGGCGTGACCGCTCTGGCGGCAATCGTGGAGTACCACCCCGATCTGTTGATGCTGGACCTCGGCATGCCCGCCCTCGACGGTCTCGCCGTGATCGACTCGGTGCGTGCGTGGAACAGCGTGCCGATCCTGGTGGTGAGCGGCCGCAGCGGCGCCTCCGACAAGGTGGAGGCCCTGGACCGGGGCGCCGACGACTATGTCACCAAGCCGTTCTCGATCGACGAACTGCTGGCCCGCATCCGCGCCCTCACCCGCCGGATGCCCACCAGCGGCGACGAACCCGTGGTCACCTTCGGCAACATCACGGTGGACCTGCCGGCCAAGACCATCGTGCGAGCCGCCGCCGGCGGAGCCGAGCACGTGCGGCTGACCCCGACCGAGTGGCAGATCCTGGAGCTGCTGCTGCGCACCCCGGGCAAACTGGTGACCCGCCAGGCCCTCTACGCCGAGGTCTGGGGCCAGCACAAGATGACCGACACCGGCTACCTGCGGCTCTACCTCGCCCAGCTGCGCAAGAAGCTCGAGACGGACCCGTCCCGGCCCCGCTACCTGATCACCGAGGCCGGTATGGGCTACCGTTTCGCGCCAGACCCGCCCGCCGGCGCCTGAGCCGAGCGGATGCCCTGCGCCTGCGGATGCCTGCGGTTGCGCGCTCTGCGGGTCAGGCGATCCCCGCAATCACGCCGAGCTCACCCTGATCAACCGCCTCAGCTCACCGCTTTCGCCAGGGGGCGGTCATACCGGGGACGCCGCACCAACAGGGAGCTGACGTCTCCGGCGACGTTTCGCGGCGCGCGCCCTCGTTCGAACAGGATACCCGGTTCGGCCGGCAGCGGATCCGCCGAGCCGCCGCCGACCACGGCGAGCGCGCAGGCCAGCGTCGAGGTGACACTGAGGTGGGTACCCTCGCGCAGGCCCAGGACCGGCACGTCGTTCTCATCGAGGAACTCCGTCAGCCGGGACTCGCGGGAGTCACCGGTGTGCACGCCTGCCGGGTCGGTGTCGAGGTAATGCGGGTTGATCTGGAACGGAACCAGGCCGAGCGCATCGAACGACTCGGGCTGCACGATGGGCATGTCGTTGGTGGTGCGGATGCTGGGCGCGGTGATGGTGGCTCCGGCGCTGGAGCCCAGGTAGGGCAGGCCGTTCTGCACCCGGGCGCGGATGACCGGTATCAGGCCGAGACGCTGCAGGGCGGCGAGGAGGCGGAACGTGTTGCCCCCGCCGACGAAGAGCGCCTGGGCGGACGCGACAGCGGCGACCGGGTCGGCCGCCTCGTGCAGTCCGCGCGCCGCGATGCCGTGCGGCTCGAGGGCTGCCCGCACCGACGCCGTATAGGCGTCGAGGTCGCCGCCCGCGAAAGGCACGAAAGTGACCACGGTCACGCCGTGCAGAAAAGCGAGCACCTCGGGCAGTGCGTGCTCGAGGTAGCCCTGGCCGGGGCTGGTGCAGTTGGCGAGGAGGAGCAGCTGCATGGGGTCCTTCCGATCGGGATGGTTCACTGGGGCGCTCGACGTGAGACCCGAGGAGGCCCATTCCGTCGCTCGAGAGGTGATACTACCTCTCTCCAGACGGAGCCGCCGGGGAGGTTTTCCCTTCCGGTCGTGAACCCGACAGCCGCCAGGGGGCCCGGGTTCTTAGGATGGGAGCACGCCCCATCGACCACGGAGGTCATCATGTCTGCCATCAACCCGCAAATGCCCGAACTACCGTCGTCCGTCGAACTGGGGATGGGCCAGGGCGGCCTCGCCGTGGCCCGCGTATTCGCCCCCACCGGCACCGCCGAGATCTATCTCCGCGGCGCTCACGTCAGCGCCTGGGCACCCACCGGCGGCAGATCGGTGATCTGGATGAGCGCAAAGAGCGAGTACGTGTCGGGCGTGCCTCTGCGCGGAGGCGTGCCGATCTGCTTCCCCTGGTTCGCCGCGCATCCCACGGATGCCACCGCCCCGTCACACGGATTCGCACGACTGGCCGACTGGCGCCTCACCGAAGCGCGCGAGGCCGGCGATGACGTGGTGCTGGTCTTCGTGCTCACCGACACCGAGGCCACCCGGGCGTCCGCCTGGCCGCACCGGTTCGAGGCGCGTTACACAGTCACCGTCGGCGCCCAGTTGTCGCTCTCGCTGCAGGTCACCAACCGCGACAACGTGCAGCTGAGCTTCGAGCAGGCCCTGCACACCTACCTCGACGTCGCCGACATCCGCCAGACCGAGGTGTCGGGACTGGAAGGTGCCCCGTTCACCGACCGCCTGACCGGCGCGCGCCCCGCCGAGAGCGAGCCCGTGCGCTTCGGCGCCGAAACCGACCGGATCTACCTGAACTCCACGGCCGCCACGACGGTGACGGATGCCGCGACCGGCCGGGAGATCACCGTCACGAAGCAGGGCTCGGCGAGCACCGTTGTGTGGAACCCGTGGATCGACAAGGCCGCCGCGATGGCCGACTTCGGCGACGCTGAGTACACCGGCATGGTGTGCGTGGAGACCTGCAACATCCGCGACAACGCGATCACCCTGACCCCGGGCGCCAGCCACGAGATGAGCGTGCGCTACTCCGTGGCGTGAGCCCGGTGTGCGGGGCAGGCGGCGCGTCAGCCCTTGCGGCCCGGCGTGGCGTACCCGCCGGCGCTCGCGGGGCCGCCGAAGGCGATGGCCACCCCGATCATGAAGCCGAAGTTGTACCAGTTGCCGTCGTTCCGCACCTCGTAGATGTTCACCTCGGCGTTGAACAGCGAGACGATGAAGGTGATCGGGCTGATGAAGCCCTGCCACAGGCCCAACCAGAAACCCGCCAGCTCGTCGGGCGGCACCGTGGCCGGCACCTCGTTGGCGCCCGGCGCGCACCCGGTCAGCACCAGCGCCGCCAGCATGACCACCACGGCGAGCGCCGCGACCCTCGACCTGCCCATGATTCCTCCAGGGAGCGACCGCTCGGCCCGCGGCCGGCGCCGCGCGCCGGCCTGCCGACGTCGCACACGGTAGGCGCGCTCCCTCACCCCAGCAAGGTGCCCGGCCCGAACCCGAACCGCCGGCCGGCCGGCCGGAGCGGAATTCCCTGGCCGGTCACTCTGTTGTCCTCCGTGATGCCTACTCCAGACGACGCCCTGCCCATTCCAGCACCCCACACCGTCGGTCCCGCCGGCACCCCGAGCCGGCCAGGGCGCACCGCCCTCGTCGCCGGTGCCAGCGGCATCGCCGGATCGGCACTGGTGGACCTGCTCACCGAGCAGGGCTGGAGCGTCATCGCCCTCTCCCGCACACCCGTCACCCCGCGCCCCGGCGTGATCCCGGTGAGCGCCGACCTCCGGTCCGTCGACTCTCTGCGCACCGCCCTGGCCGGCCACGCACCCACCCACGTGTTCTTCACCGCGTGGCTGCGCCAGAACACCGAGGCCGAGAATATCGTCGTCAACTCCGCCATGGTGCGCGACCTGCTCACCGCGCTGGCTGACGCCCCGGTTCGGCACGTGGCCCTGATGACCGGGCTCAAGCAGTACCTCGGCCCGTTCGAGGCCTACGGCCAGGGCGAGGTGCCCGACACCCCGTTCCACGAAGACGAGCCGCGCCTCTCGGTGGAGAACTTCTACTACGCGCAGGAGGACGAACTCTGGGCCGCCGCCCGGGCACGGGGCTTCACCTGGTCGGTGCACCGCGCCCACACCGTGATCGGCCACGCCGTCGGCAACGCCATGAACATGGGCTCCACCCTCGCCGTATACGCGGCCGTCTGCAAGGAACTCAATCGCCCGTTCATCTTCCCCGGCTCCGAGACCCAGTGGAACGGCGTCACCGACATGACCGACTCCGGCCTGCTCGCCGACCAGATGGTCTGGGCCGCCACCACCCCGGCCGCCGCAGACACCGCCTTCAACATCGTCAACGGCGACACCTTCCGGTGGCGCTGGCTCTGGCCGCGCCTGGCCGCCTATTTCGGCGTCGCGCCGGAGGGTTTCAAGGGCGCCCCGCGGCCGCTCGAGACGCAAATGGCGGATGCCCAGCACGTCTGGGACCGCATCGTGGCCCAGCACGGCCTCGTGGAGGCCGACCTCGCCCGCCTGGCGTCCTGGTGGCACACCGACGCCGACCTCGGCCGCACCATGGAGGTGTTCGCTGACATGGGCCGCAGCCGGACCGCGTGCTTCACCGACTACCGCAACACCGAGCAGGCGTTCCTGGATCTGTTCGACCGGTACCGCGCCGAGCGTCTCATTCCCTAGACGGTCCTGATGCCCAGGGAGTCGAGGCCTAGGAGGCCATCCGCTCTGAGGCGCCGGCACCGGAGCCGGCCGGTTCGACACCGCGTTCGGGCCGGTTGATCTCGGCCCACACCGTATCGAGGGAGAGTCCGAGAACCTCGGCGATCGCCGCGATGGTCGGGAAGGCCGGGGTCGCGATGCGTCCCGACTCGATCTTCCGGAGGGTCTCCGGTGAGACGCGGGCATCCAGCGCGGTGTGGAGCATCGAGCGCTCCCCCCGGGCGGAACGCAGGAGGGCACCGAGGCGTGCTCCGCGCTCGAGCTGGGCGGGTGTGAGCGGCAACCTGACCATGACGCCAATTCTACCGGGATAATATGGCCGGTATAGTTATTGGTTCACCGAGAAGGGCGCCGCATGATCGAAATCCTGCACCCCACCGAACTGGTCCGAGCGCGGGAGTCAGGCGCGCTGGTCGCTCACATCCTGCAGACGCTGAAGAGCCGCAGCACGGTCGGCACCAACCTGCTGGACATCGACCGGTGGGCCCAGGCCATGATCATCGAGGCCGGCGCGCAGTCCTGCTACGTCGACTACGCGCCGTCCTTCGGGCGCGGGCCGTTCGGCCACTACATCTGCACGGCCGTCAACGACGCGGTGCTGCACGGACTGCCCCGCGACTACGCGCTGGCCGACGGCGACCTGCTCACCCTCGACCTCGCCCTCTCCACCAACGGGATCGCCGCAGACTCGGCCATCAGCTTTCTGGTGGGTGACTCCAAGCCCTCGGAGAGCGTCGCGATGATCGACGCGACCGAACGGGCGCTACACGCGGGGATCGCCGCTGCCGGGCCGGGAGCTCGGATCGGCGACATCTCCTTTGCCATCGGCTCGGTGCTCAGCGAGGCGGGCTACCCGATCAACGTCGAGTTCGGCGGCCACGGCATCGGGTCGACGATGCACCAGGACCCGCACGTGTCGAACAGCGGGCGGCCCGGCCGCGGCTACCGGCTGCGGCCCGGGTTGCTGCTGGCGCTGGAACCGTGGGTCATGGTCGACACCGCCGAACTGATCACCGATGCCGACGGCTGGACGCTCCGTAGCGCGACGGGCTGCCGCACAGCACACAGTGAACACACGATCGCCATCACCGACGACGGAGCCGAGGTCCTCACCCTGCCGTCGCCGGCGCATCCGTGACCGGGCCGGTCCCGGTCGGCTGCCTCGCCGGCGCCGGCTGGGTCAAAGGTTGAGGGAATACAGGCTGAGCGCGTTCCCGTCCGGATCGGTGAAGTCGAAGTAGTCCACGACCGCCGGCACGTGCTCGAGCGGGCCGAGCGCCAGGCCCGCTGAGTTGCAGGTCGATGGGCCCGACCGCGAGTTCGATCACCCCTGGAGCCGGTTCCACCGAGGGCGACGACACCTCGAACACCCGCCGATACCAACTCTCGGCGGCCGGCAGATCGCGAACGGGCAGGCCTACTGTTGCGCTCGTCACTTTCATGCACACCATCTCACCGCGTGGCAGGCACGCGGAAGGGCCCGCACCCGCGTGAGCGGATGCGGGCCTTGCGTCCAGCGGCGCCGACTACTCGTAACGGAGCGACTCGATCGGGTCCTGTCGTGCGGCACGCAACGCCGGGATGGTGCCGGCCAGGAAGGCCAGGCCCATGACCACCAGGATGATCGTGGCGAGCGCCGTCGGGTCGAAGGCCACCAGGGTGAGTCCGGGCAGGTCGGCGAGCAGGGTGTCGGCCAGCAGGGAGTTGGCAGCAAATCCGGCCAGCATGCCCACTCCGACGCCGAGCGCGCTGCCCATCAGACCGATGAACACGGCCTCCAGGCTGAACAGGCCGAAAATCTTGCCGCCGCCCAGGCCCATGGCCTTCATCAGCCCGATTTCCCGAGTGCGTTCCTGCACGCTCATCAGCAGCGTGTTGACGATGCCGAAACCGGCGGCCAGCAGGGCGATCACGGCAAACGCGTTGAGCACCAGCACGATGCCGTCGATGACGGCCTTGAACGAGCCGATCTGGTCTTCCACCGTGGTGCCGGTGTAGCCCAGGTCGGCCAGATCGGCCTTGAGCGCGGTCAGGTCGGCCTCGGTGCCGGTCGGATCGAACCGGACCACGGCCTGCGCGTAGCTGTCCTTGCTTGTCTCGGACAGGCCCACGCTCTGGGCGTTGTAGAGCGCCTCGGTGAGCACCTCGTTGGCGGTGAACGCCGTGGATCCGACCAGGCCCTCCTCTGACACCCCGACGATGGTGGCGGTGAGCTCGGACTGCGTGCCCGTGACGTCGGTGATACCGAAGGTGAGGGTGGAGCCCAGGGCGTCGGCGTTGTCCGCGAAGCCCAGGGGCGTAACGAACGAGACCGGGACGGCGACCTGGTATTCGCTGCTGTCCGCGGCGGGCTCAGCGCCCGCGGCGAGGTCCAGGGCCATTCCGGGGATGAAGCTTCCCACGTTCGCCTCGTACGGGGTGCCGTCATCGACCTGGACGAAGTCGGGACTCACGCTCAGCTGCGGTTGCACCGAGAGCACGCCGTCGACGTCAGCAATCGAGTCGAGGTCGGCGGAGGTGAGGGCCACAAGGCTGGCGCCCGGGGCACCGGGAGGAGCGTTCGGGGAATCGATCGCCACGGCGTCCGGGTCGTACTCGACCGGGCCATCCGCCGTATCTTCGGCCGCCTTGGTGACCGTGATGACGTCGTCGGCGCCGATCGAGGCCACCGTCGTGTCGATGTACTGGTTGATGCCGGTGCCGACCCCGCTGGTGAGGGTGAGGGTGAAGGCGCCGATGAAGATCGAGAGCACCGTGAGGGTGGTGCGGGTCTTGCTGCGGAGGCTGTTCTTGATCGCCGAGCGGATCAGATCGAAGGCGTTCATGCGCGCACCTCCTCCACGGTCGAGGCGGCTGCCGGGGTGGCGGGCACCGCGTGCAGGCTGTCGGTGATGAGACCGTCGCGGATGTATACGCGGCGGTCGCAGCGCGCCGCGAGATCCTCGTCGTGGGTCACGATGATGAGGGTGATGCCCTTCTCCTTCTGCAGCGAGAACAGGATGTCCTCCACGACCTTGCCGGTGGCGGAGTCGAGGTTGCCGGTGGGTTCGTCGGCGAAGATGACGCTGGGGTTGTTCACGAGCGCCCGGGCGATCACCACGCGCTGCTTCTGGCCGCCGGAGAGGTCGGTGGCCTTGTTGCGGGCCTTGTCGTCCAGTTCCAGCTGCTCCAGGGCCGCCATGCCGCGGCGTTTGCGTTCGGCGCCGCCGATGCCGGCGATCTGCAGCGGCAGCGTTACGTTGTCGAGCACGCTCGTGTTGGGGGTGAGGAAGAACTGCTGGAAAACAAACCCGAAGGTCTCATTGCGGGTCTGGTTGACAACGCGGCCGCTCAGGGCACTGGCATCGCGGCCGCTGAGCTCCACCGCGCCGGAGCTGGGGTTGTCGAGCAGCGCCAGCAGGTGCATCAGGGTGGACTTGCCCGACCCGCTCTTGCCGACGATGGCGATGGATTCGCCCTGGTGAATGTCGAGGGAGACGCCTTTGAGGGCGTCGAACCGGGTGGCGCCGCGGCCGTACGACTTATGTATGTCGCGGGCGGCGAGAATGGGCACGGTCATGGGTGGGCTCTCCTGGTTGGGCCGCAGATGCGGGGTGCGCGGATGCGGGGCGCGGGTTGGCGTGCCGGCCGGACCGGCTCACGTTGAACCGGTCCAACGGCACGAGTCCAGCCTCGCGGGGTGATCCGGGATGGGCATCCTCCGACCGTGGCAACCTGGGAATACCGCGTCTGGGACCGTTTCGGGGCCTACCGGCCCCGGGGTACCACGAACGCAGTACACCCGGCACCCACGGGCGCAGGCAGACGCCGGCCGGCTCGGTTGACACAATGGGTTCAAGCCCGAATCCCGGGCGGGAGGACAGCATGCCCAGCCAGCACGACAACGCCCCGGAAACCCACGAACCGGAAACCCGCACCCTGCGCGATCCGGGAACGCCGAACGGGGGGCGGCGCTACGCGCCCGATCCGGCCGAACGCAGCTTCTCGCCGCTGTCCTGGCTGCCGTTCTGGCTGCGCGACGTCATCCTCGTGCTCCTCGTGGCCCTTCCGAGCTTTGCTCCTACCGGGTTCGGCGGCAATTTCACGTCCAGCCCGGCCGCGGCTCTCCTGGTTGTGGTCTCCGCAGCTTCGGTGCTGCTGCGTTGGCGGGCACCACTGGCCGGCGCGTCCGTGGCCGTGGTCGCCTGCGTGCTCGGCCTGGTCGTCGACGGGCCGATCGTGACCTGTTTGATTGCGGTGTTGATCGGGGTCTTCGCTGTGGCCCGGCGGCTGCCTCGACGAACCTCGCTACTCTTCTCCGCCGGCACCGTCGTGCTGCTGGCAGGGGCCACCCTGGCCTTCCTGGCCTCGCCCTGGAACGATGCCCGCGCGATGTTGCAGCTGGCGGCGTTCGTGGGCTTCGCCACCGCGGCCGGAGACGCCAACCGGTCGCATGCGGCGTACATTCGCGGCATCACCGAGCGGGCCCGCCGCGCCGAGGAGACCAAGGAGGCTGAGGCGTTGCGCC
Source organism: Cryobacterium adonitolivorans (assembly GCF_004402695.1). Taxonomy (GTDB): domain Bacteria; phylum Actinomycetota; class Actinomycetes; order Actinomycetales; family Microbacteriaceae; genus Cryobacterium; species Cryobacterium adonitolivorans. The sequence goes on from NZ_SOFL01000044.1 coordinate 67,009, forward strand.
GGGTGGCCGAAGAGCGCCTGCGCATCGCCCGCGACCTGCACGACCTGCTCGCACACCAGATCGCGGTGATAAATCTGCACTCCAGCGTGGCCTCCCAGGCGCTGCCCGACCGCCCGGACGACGCCGAGAAGTCGCTGGCCACCATCCGCGAGGCCGCCCGCACCGTGCTGGGCGAGATCGGCAGCTTGCTCAACGTGCTGCGGGCCACGGACGCCGGCGGCACCGGCCTGTCGACGGTGCCCGTCGCCGGGCTCGCCGACCTCGAGGCGCTGCTGACCGACTTCGAGCGCAGCGGGCTACGCGTGGACCACCGGGTGGCCGGCACGCCGAGACCACTCCCCGGCGCCGTCGACATGGTGGCGTATCGCGCGGTACAGGAGGCGCTGACCAACGCGCACAAGCATGGCGCGGACCACTCCGCGCTGCTGCACCTGGACTATCAGCCGGCGGGAGTGGAGATCACGGTGACCAATACCGTGGATGCGACGCCCCGCCCCGGGTCAGCGGCGGATACCGCGGCAGCGGCCGGTGCCGGACACGGCCTGCTCGGCGCCCGCGAACGGGTGGGCTCCGTGGGCGGCCGGCTCACCGCGGCGAGGGGCCCCGGCCCGGTCTTCAGGTTCACCGCCTGGCTACCCACCGACACCGCAATCGGCACCGGCCCGGCCGCCGCCTTCTCAGATTCCCAACCGAATGGTGCGTCATGATTTCCGTGGTTCTCGCCGACGACCAGTCCCTGATCCGCACGGCGGTGGCCGAGCTCGTCTCGCACGAGGAGGGCTTCACCGTGGCCGGGCAGGCCGGCAATGGGCGCGAGGCCGTTGACCTGGTACGGGCGCTGCGACCGGACATCGTGCTCATGGACATCCGGATGCCCGTCATGGACGGCATCCAGGCGACCGCGGCGATCTGCGCCGAACCTGACCTTGCCGGCACCCGCATCATCGTGCTCACCACCTTCGAGGAAGACGAATACGTGCTGCAGGCCCTGCGCGCGGGAGCCAGCGGGTTCGTCGGCAAGGGTACCGAAGCGCGCGACCTGATGAACGCCATCCGCACCGTGCACGACGGTGATGCCCTGCTCTCGCCGCGGGCGACGAAGGCCCTCATCGACCGCTACACCGCTCCCGTCGAGCCGGCCGCCCTCGTGGCGCCGGCCGCGCTGGCGTTGCTCACCGAGCGAGAGCGGGAAATCCTGCTGCTTGTGGGCCGCGGCCATGCCAATGGGGCCATCGCCGACGAACTGGTGATCTCCCCGCACACCGCCAAGACCCACGTGAACCGCATGATGACCAAGCTCGGCGCGCACGACCGTGCCCAGCTGGTGATCGTCGCCTACGAGTCGGGCCTGCTCGTGCCCGGCGCGCACCCCTGAGCACCCCGCGAGTTGCCCACATGCGGCAGCTCGGCGATGGAGACAACTCAGCGGTAGTGCTGCTCGCCGCGGGCGGCCTTCTCGATCACGTCGCGGATGCGCGCGGCGCGAACCGCGGGCGTCTTGATGTTGCTGAGCCTGAAATAGATCCGGAACCTCTCCACCTTGCTCAGCCCCGCGACGAAGGCGGCAGCCGCCGGGTCGGCGTACAGTGCCGCCTGAAGGTCGGCCGGCGGCACGGCATCCTTTTGCCGGTACGCGGCATCCCACCGGCCATCCGCCTGGGCCCGCTCGATTTCCGCGAGCCCGGCAGGACGCATCCGCCCCTCGTCGATGAGGCGCGCCACGTGCTCCCGGTTGATCTGCGACCACGGGCTGTTCTTGCGGCGCGGTGAGAAGCCGGTGAGGGTGTAGTCCTCGTCGAGGCGGTTGGTCTGGCCATCGATCCAGCCGTAGCAGAGCGCCACGTCCAGGGCCTCTGACCACGTCATGCCCGAAGCCTTCGAGTTCTTCTTGCGCAGCTTCAGGCGCACCCCGCCGTCATCCGGCTCACCGGCCAGGTAGGCCTCCCACTCCTGAATGGTCACGTCGAGGATGACCCGGTCCTGCATACCCACCATGCGCCTATTTTACGGATGCCGGCCCGCCTGGCCGGGAGGCCGACGCAGGATCCGTGCGCACCGTCGGCCACCCGCAGACAGTGCGGCGGCCGCGGCGTAGCATCGGCCGTGGCGGGCGCCGTTGACGGCATCGGGATGGGCCTGGGCCCGGTCTCCCGCAGAAGGATGGTTTCAGATGATGAACATGACCATGCAGATGATGGAAATGCACATGAAGGACATGCCCATGCAGGGGAAGGACATGATGCTGATGCAGGAGTGTATCGAGGCCTGCTCAGCCTGCGAGCAGGCGTGCACCATGTGTGCGGACTCGATGATGGGCGAGGGCATGGCGATGGGGCGGAGCATGTGCGCGACCATGGCCGACATGGCCGGCACCATGATGCGTGCGATGCTGCGCCCGAACCTGATGCACATGGAGTCCATGATGGCGATGCACACGGCCACCATGACGATGGCGAACTTCTGCGCCGAGGAGTGCATGAAGCACGCCGGCATGAGCGAGGACGCCCGCATGTGCGCCGAGGCGTGCCGTCAGTGCGCGATGGCCTGCCAGAAGATGATGGACGCCATGACGGGGATGATGCCGACGAGTTGACCCGTCACCGGGCTGTTTGGGGAGGGCTGACCCTTGGAGGGCTGACTCTTGGAGGGCTGACTATAGACGCACGACACTGATGCGGCTGCGGCCGCTTGCGAGCACGTTGTAGACGGAGTGCAACGCCACCGGCGCTCCGGCGCCGAGGTGCGCCGTCAGGTCGGAGTGGTTCCACACCCACACCGTCGCGGTGTCGCTGTCGGCGGTGTCGTCGTCGGCGGTGTCGTCGTCGGCGGCGTCGTCGGCGTCGTCGTCGTCGGCGGTGTCGTCGTCGGCGGCGTCGTCCCCGAACAGGGCGATTCCGATCCATCCGTCGGAGGTCGCGCGCACCACGATGCCGTCGGCCCACTTACTCGGGGTGGCGTCGGCCACGCGCACGTGGATGGGCCGGGTTGCGTGGCCGGCTCCGTGGTTGACGCAGCCGTCCCCACCGGTGTGGTTGCACTGCAGGACGTGCAGCGGTTGCGTGATCATTGAGCCTCCTTGACTATCGGCGTTCGTTGCCTCGAGTGTAGGTTCGCGATTTTCGGCTGTCACGGGGTGCTGTCACAGAACGAAACACACTACGAGCGATCGGCACCCGACGGGGAGCCGGGAACCAGGCGCGGCACCAGCCGCACCAGGATCGCCAAGCCCACCAGCTCGACCAGGGTCTGCGTCACAACCGCCAGCGGTGCCAGCGCCAGCGCGGGGGGCAGGGCGAGGGGCAGGGCGAGGGCCAGCGGCAGCACCACCAGCGAGTTGCGGGTGGCGCCGCTGAAGATCAGGGCGCGCGCCGCGGGCACGGGTAGCCCGGCCAGCCCCGCGGCGAGCACCCCGATGCCGACCATCACGATCAGGAAGGCGATGTAGAGCGGGATGAGGGTGGGCAGCGCCGCGGCCTGGGCACCTACGGCTGAGACCTGCGAGCCGACGACAACCGCGAGGGTCGTCATCATCAGAGGCACCATGAGCGCCTGCATGAGAGTCTCGATGGCGCGGGCCGCCCGGCGTCGGCGGGTGCCGAACTGCACCGCTGCCGCGGCCGCCAGCGGCAGCACGATGAGCACCAGGAACGCCTCGACCAACGGGCGCACCTCGATCAGCGCCACGGCGCCCGTCCCGGCGATGAGCCACAGGTAGACCGGCAGCAGCACGATCTGCAGCAGCATCAGCAGCGGCGTGGCGGCCAACAGCTTGTCCGGCACGATCACGAAGTTGACCGTGAGCACCGTGCCGAGAAAGCGCAGGTCCCAGAACGACCGCCCCAGGCTCACCAGCGGCACGGCCAGGAAGGTTGCGAACAGCAGCAGCCCGAGCACCGGGGTGATGGCGGCCGAGAGGGTGGGGGCGGTGCCGGGGGCCAGCCAGCCGACCAGGGCGCCGAGCGCTATCGCCGTGAGGAACAGCGCCACCTGGCGGTGTTCCAGCCGCTGCACGATCCCCGCCATGCTCTCACCTTAGGGCCGGGGGGATGCGGCTTCGCGGGGTCATCTTCTTGGTCGGGAGTCACCGCCGCTGCTTATAGTGGTGGGATGAATACCGATGACACGAAAGACCCGAAGGCACCCGACGGCTCCACCGAGGTCAGCAGCGAAGAGACCGAACGCACCGAGAAGCTCGCGGACGGGTCGCAGAGCGACGGCAGTTCCCCGACCGAGGACGACACCGCGTCCGGGGGCTCGGCGGACTGATCCGCCGCGCCGTTTCCCGGCGCACGAGCAGGGACAACAGAAGACCCGACAACAGAATTGGTTGACACACGCACCATGAGCGCCGGCACCCCCGACTTCCGCGACAGCGGCCTGCAGTTTCCCGATTCCTTCGTTTTCGGCTCGGCGACCGCCGCATACCAGATCGAGGGTGCCGTCAACGAGGACGGCCGCGGCCCCTCGATCTGGGACACCTTCTCGCACACGCCGGGCGCGGTGCAAGACGGCGACACGGGCGATGTGGCCGACGACCACTACCACCGGCTCGAGGCCGATCTGGACCTCATCGCCGGACTCGGCCTGGACGCGTACAGGTTCTCGATCGCCTGGCCGCGCATCCAGCCGACCGGTCGCGGACCGGTGAACGCCGCCGGCCTGGACTTCTACGAGCGGCTCGTCGACGGGCTCATCGAGCGGGGTGTGACGCCGGTGGTCACCCTGTACCACTGGGACCTGCCGCAGGCTCTGGAAGACGAGGGCGGTTGGACCAACCGCGACACCGCGTACGCGTTCGCGGACTACGCGCGGCTCGTCGGCGCGGCCCTCGGCAATCGCGTACCGGTCTGGACCACCCTCAACGAGCCGTGGTGTTCGGCTTTTCTCGGCCACGGTTCCGGCGAGCACGCCCCGGGCCGTCAGGACAACGCCGCCGCGCTGACGGCAGCCCACCACCTCAACCTGGCCCACGGGCTCGGTGTGAGCGCACTACGGGAGGTCCTGCCGGAGACCGCGCAGCTGTCGGTCACGCACAATCTGCACGTGATCCGTGGGGACGCCGATTCCGTGCGTCGCATCGAGGCCGTCGGCAACCGGATCTTCACAGGTCCGATGCTGCACGGCGCCTATCCCGCCGACCTGATCGAAGACACCAAGGCCATCACCGACTGGGCATTTGTGCTGCCCGGTGACGTTGAGCTCATCCACCAGCCCCTCGATGTGCTGGGCATCAATTACTACAACACCACCCTGGTGGGGCCGGCGATGGGAGGTGCCCACCCCGCGGAGTCGGCCGCCGGAGCGGCGCCCCGAGCGTCGGCCTTCCCCGGAACCGACGACATTCCCCGGCTCGACCAGCCCGGTCCATTCACCGAGATGGACTGGAACATCGAACCGTCAGGGCTTCTGCAGCTCCTCGAGGCGACCCGGGACGAGTTCCCCGGCCTGGCGCTGATGGTCACCGAGAACGGAGCGGCGTTCGAGGATGTTGTCACCGTCGACGACCGGGGCGCGGCCGCGGTGCACGATGCGAGCCGGGTGGATTACCTGCGTCGGCACTTCACCGCGGCGCATCGCGCCATCCAGAACGGCGTTGACCTGCGTGGCTACTTCGTCTGGTCACTGATGGATAACTTCGAGTGGGCCTATGGGTTCTCGAAGCGATTCGGGATCGTGCGGGTGGACTACGAGACCCAGGAGCGCACCCTCAAGGACAGCGCGCTCTGGTACCGGAAGCTGATCGAAACCCGCCGGCTCCCCTAGTCGGTCCAGGCCTAGTCGGTCCAGGCCAAGTCGGTCCAGGCCTAGCCGTCCTGGGCCGGGCTGCCCTCGTCCTTCGGGTTCCGTCGCAGGTGCACGTCGGTGATGGTGACGTTAACCGCCACGATGTTCAGCTCGGTGTGGTGCAGCAGCGACGTCGTGATGGCGTCCCGCAGCTGCTGAGCGGTCTGCGGCATCCGCTCGCCCCAGAACACGCTCGCCTCGACGTTCACCGTGACCGGGCTGCCGAGGGTCGTCACGTCGCCCTCCAGCCGGCAGCGGCCGATAAAGGTTCCGGCGACGGCGTCCCCGGCCGAACGGATCAGGCCCCTGACGGCGCCTTCGGTCAGGCTCAGGTCGGCCTTGGGCGAGGAGTGCGAGACCGGGATCGAGCGTCCCGCCCTGGCCTCCCTGTGGATGTTAGTGAGGATCCCGGCGACCCAGCTGTCGTCACGATCGGGTTCGGCCGAGACGTCGTCGTCGAGGATGTTCTGGGCCATCGACCGGAACCGGGTGAGCGCGTTGAAGGCGATCCGGTTCTCCGGCGCCTTGTTGAGGAAATCATCCGACGGGGACTCGCCGCGGTCGATGAGGTCGCTGAGCTGCTCGATGAGGTCTTGGTTGGCGTCGTCCTCGTGAGGTGATGTCATCGCCATTCCTCCATCTCCTGCATCAGCCTCTGCCTGGCCCGGGCCAGAAGGCCGCGAACCGTCGAGGGAGGCACATCAAGCTCCTCGGCGATTTCGGCGTAACTGTGCCCGCCGATCTCCCGCAGTGTCCAACACTGCCGCTGTGCTTCGCTCAGAGTAGCGAGTGCACGTGTGAGTCGCTCGCGTTGTGACGCAGCTTCGGCCCGCTGGTGCGGAGATTCCGACTCCGGCGCCGGCGCATCCCACTCGCCCAGGGGCTGATCCTGCTTGCGCGCGCGGATGCGGTCGATCGCCTTACGGCTGGTGATCCTCATGAGCCAGGCCTTCATGGCGGCGGGGTCCTGCAACTCGGGCAGCTGTTCCCAGGCGGTGATGAAGGTCTCCTGCACCACGTCGTCGGAATCGCTGTTGGAGCCCAGAATGCGAGTGGCATAGGCGCGCATCAACGGCCCGTGGCGTCGGACGAGCACCTCGAAAGCGCGCAGGTCGCCATCCGCGGCGCGGGCGGCGAGTATCGAGTCTGCCGCGTCGTCGAGCGGCGCACGCTCAATCGACCCCGTAACTGCCACCGGAGACCTCTCTCTACTCAAAGCCAATCTCAACCGGATTTCGTGACGAACCGGCCGTGAGATGCGTCTGAACAGTATCAATGAGATTCGGCAAGAGAAAAATCGCTCACCGCACCTTCGTGCAGCATAGTGACTATCTCACCATCCAGCTTTATTGTCAGAGCAGATCCGCGCCAGCGCGGCCGACGAGCACAGGAGCCCACCTCATGACCAGCACCACCCTCGACATCGGTTCGGACGGCGCCGATCTGCCCGCCGCCACATCACGCGGCACCACCGTCATCAACGACGCCGTCGTCGCCAAGATCGCCGGGCTCGCTCTACGTGACGTGACCGGAGTGCACGCCGTCGGCGGTGGCGCCGCTCGTGCCCTCGGCGCAATCCGCGAGGCGATCAGCAGCGCCGACCACAGCCAGGGCGTGAGCATCAAGGTCAGCGGGTCCAGGGTCGCCGTCGACCTGAGCATCGTCGCAGAGTACCCGCAGCCGCTGCAGCAGGTCGCCGCCGACGCCCGAACCGCGATCATCGACGCCATCGAGAATCTCGTGGGCCTTGAGGTCACCGAGGTAAACGTGACCATCAACGACGTGCACCTGCCCGACGAGGCCGACGAGGCTCCACTCTCGTGAGCGGTTCGACGGTGACCCTCGCGCCGCTCGGAGCGACCCACATCACCGCCCGCGCGATGACCGGGCTGGTCTCGGCCGTGGCCGCCGGCGCTCTCGGCGTGCGGCCCAGCCAGGTCCGGGTCGACCTGGGGGACACAGCCGGCCGCCTCAACCTCACCGTGCGCGCACCCCTCCGCCTGCTGCCCCTCGACCAGGCCGAGACGGGCGCGCCCGCGGACAACACCGCCCAGGACCGAACCGAACGCGCGCAGCACGACATCCGCGGCACCGTGGCCACCCTCTCCGGGGCGGACATCGCCGGGGTGACGGTGCGGCTGACCGGCGCCCGCAGCCGGCCGCCCAAACGGGACTGACCTCCCTCCTCTACCCCCCTCCTCTCCCCCTCCGCACGACACCGCAAAGGAACGACAATCCATGACCCGCACCACCACCCCCTCGGCACCCGGCACGCTCCCCGCGCGCCAGGCCGTGGCGGCCCTGCAGCTGCCTCACCCGGTGGGCCGGGCCACCCGGTCCACCTACACGCAGCAGCCGCGCCGGGAGATACCCTCGTCGTGGTCGGTCGTGGCCATCGCCCTGGCCTCGGTCATCATCGCCGGATGCCTGTACAGCGGCGCCGAACTCCTCCTCGCCCTGCTCGACCGGCCCCCGCTGATCGCTGCCCCCGGTGATGTCCTGCGCTACCTGGGCCAGGTCAACCTGAGTACACCGGCCATGGTGATCCTGGTGGTGGGCGTGGGCACGGTTCTCGTACTGGCGGCGCTGCAGCCCGACCGCCGGGTGCGACATGATGTCGAGGCCATCACGCACGACCCGTTGCGACCGTCACTTCGTCCCACGGTCCTGATCCACCCGACGGGCCGAACCGGCCCCTAAACGCCACCCACAACCAATCCGACCATCCAGACCACCCCCAAGAGAAAGAGAGAACACGATGAGTGCATCAGACAAGGCCGAGAACACCGCCCAGGACCTCAAGGGCAAGGCAAAGGAAGCCCTCGGAAAAGTGACCAACGACGACTCCAAGGTCGCGGAGGGCCGCTCCGACCAGGCTGGCGCCAACGTCAAGCAGGCCGGCGAGAACATCAAGGACGCCTTCAAGAAGTAGGCTCCCGGCGCTCACCCGACCGACGCCGCCTGATTCACGGCGGCGCCGGTCGGGCAGACCGCGTTCACGCGCATCTGGACCGTCGCCTCCTCCGCCGTCCAGGGCAGCTCGATCCCCGCATCCGACCGTCCATCCGATGCGGGTGCCCCGGCAGCGATCGCCGCCAGGCGTTGCGCCAGGGCCAGGGCGAACTCTGCGCCCGCACTGGAATCGTTCACCATCACCACTACTGTCAGGCCGCTTTCCGGGTCGGAGAGCGTCGCCGACAGGAAGCCGGGGATCGCGCCGGCACCGCCGCGCATCGGACCCAGTTGCTCGGCCCCCAGCCCATACCGCCGCCATTCCGGTGCGCCCTCTTCACGCACGGTCCGCCACTGCTGAGCCACCGCGCCGGGAGTGAGCAAGCCCCCGGTGGCCAGCGCCTGCGACCAGGTCTTGAGATCGCCCAGGGTGGACACGGCTCCGCCGGCCACCCCGCTCATGGAGTTGGACAGTTGCGTCACGTCGACCGGACGCGTGCAGTCCGGGGTGCCGCCGCTCTCGAGGGTGGCGGCCCAGCCGTGCGGGTGGGCGCCAGGGAGGTCGGTGTCCTGAGAATCGGGATACGACGTGTCGCGCAGCCCCAACGGCTCGAACACGTACCTCCGGTAGAGCTCCGGCCAGCTGTCTCCCGTTGCTTCCTCCAACGCCATCCCGAGAAGCTGCACGCCGGCGTTGGACAAGGTCCAGACCCGACCGGGCTGCCCGATCCTGGTGGACCCGAGCCCGCCGGAAACGAGTTCGAGTGGTGGCCACTGCCGGGTGGGATTGTTGACGAACTGGGGCTCGAGGTCCGGATGGCCGAGGCCCGCGGTGCTCTGGCACAGCTGACGCAGGGTGATGCCCTGCACTCCGGGCAGCCGGGGCAGGTACTGCGACACCGGGTCGTCCAGGCCCACGCTCTGCTCGTCCACGAGCCGGAGCAGCACCGTGCAGGTCATCGCGCCCGTCAGGGTGCCGATGCGAAATCGCATGCCGGTATCAAGCGCTCCGCCGCCGGCCGGGCGGCCGGTCGCGGGGTCGATTCCGGCCCCCACGGTGCCCGGGCTGGCCAGCCACTGGCCCGTCCACGGCGCCCAGACGCCCGCGATTGCGCCGGTTGCACCGGCAAGATCCATCCCCTCGGCCAGCGCCGCGTCAAGCGCCGCGACGGTCTCGGAGGCCAGCGCGCCCGACGCGGTGTCCGGGCCGACGGGGAACAGCACCGGGGCATCCACACATCCCGCCAGGGGAAGCACCAGACTCACAGACAGCAGGGCCAGCCCGGCCGCCGACGGCCGTCGACGCCGCCGGCACGGCCTGCCCCCTCGCCCGGTTCGGCTCCGCTGAAGTCCGGCGCGCTGTCGTGCGTGTTGACCTGTCATGACGACCCGATGCCCATCCCGTGCCCCCTGCATTCCACCCCCGCGGGGAATGCCGGAAGAGCCCTTTGCGGGGAGTGTACCCAGAGCCGGCGCTCGTCGCGCCCGAGGCGCCGCGAAGCCGGGTCGGTGCAATACTGAGCGAATGGTGCGCGCGGGGACGTGTCGCTCGCGCCGCCTCAGTTGTCCGGGAAGGGTCAGGCACCCTCGACGGCCGGGGTGACGCGCAGACCCTCCATGAAGCGGAGCACGTTCTCGTCTACGATGATGTCGCTCGGGCGCAGCGGCCGGGTGAGGTATAGGCCGTTCAGGCTGGTCAGCCGGCTCAGCGCCACATACGTCTGGCCGGGGCTGAACACCCGCGTGCCGAGGTCCACGATGGCCCGCTCGTAGGTGGCGCCCTGCGACTTGTGGATCGTGACAGCCCAGGCCAGCCGGAGCGGGAACTGGGTGAATTCGGCCACGACGTCCTTGCTGAGCTTTTTCGTCGCCGCGTTGTAGGTGTATTTGAACTTCTCCCACACCGTGGGCTCCACCTCGTGGGTGATGCCGTCGATGTCGACGTACACGGTGGAATCGACCCGCGTCACGGTGCCGATGGTGCCGTTCACCCAGCGGGGACCGCCGTCGAGCGGGTTGTCGTTGCGCAGGAACATCACCTGGGCGCCGACCTTGAGCTCGAGGACCTCGTCGGCCGGGTAGGTGCGTCCGCCGAAGTCTCCGGTGACCTCGGCCTTGGCCGACAGGGACTTGCCGGACAACCGTTTGAGCGCGGCAGCATTGATGCGGTTGACCGCGTCATTGCGGGTGGCCAGCGTGATGACGCCCTCGGTCGGCGGGGTGCGGGCGCCCGCACCGTTCAGCGCCCCACCGATCTCGGGGGTCACCTGGCCATAGCGCACCGCATTGAGCATCGTCTTGAAGCCGGCGTCGTGCTGGCGGTGGATCTCGGTGAGTTCGAAGATCTTCAGCTCGGCGCTCTGCCACACCTTCGCGTCGAAGAACCACATCGAGCGGTAAGTGTCGGCGAAGTAGGCACGCTCCTCGGGGTCCCCCGGCACTGGAGCGAGCTGGTACGGGTCGCCGAAGAGCACGATCTGCACGCCTCCGAACGTGTCGTGCGGGCGTTGCCTGGCCTGACGGAGGCTGCGGTCGATGGCGTCCATCAGGTCGGCGTTGACCATGGAGACCTCATCGATGACCACGGTGTCGATCGTGTTGAGCAGTTTGCGCAGCTGGTCGTTCTGGTCGATGGCATGATCGGCGATGACGCCGATCGGCAGCCGGAATAACGAGTGCAGGGTCTGGCCGCCCACATTCAGGGCGGCGACACCGGTCGGCGCCGCGATGACGATCTGCTTGCTGGTGTTCCAGGAGAGGTGATTAAGCAGCGTGGACTTACCGGTACCGGCCCGGCCGGTGACAAAGACGTTCTGCTTGGTGCCCTCGATGGCTGCGAACACCTCGGCCTGCTCGCGCGAAAGCGGAATCTCGGGGGGAAGCGCAGTCACGGGAATCTTTCACTGGTAGGAAGCGGGGGCGTATGAGCGTAGCGGCTCGAAGCCGGCCCTGAACACCTTCCACTGTATCCGCCCGGCACCCAGCGACCCACCCGGCGGCCGGCCGGTGGATAACTCGCCTGCCGCCGAGCGTGCGGCGGAGCTACCTCACCTCGATCTGCACCGGGAACTCGTTCTGGATGCTGCCGTCCTGTGCGCTGTTGTCGTAGGCGACAAGGTCGTAGAACCCGCCGGGCAGGTCGGCGGGAATCGTGATCGTTGCATCGAAGTTCGATTCCTCCGATCCGCTCTCCGCTGTAGCCTGCTGCGTGAGCATCACCTCGCCGGAGGCGTTGCGCAGGTCGAGTGGCTGGTGACGTCGGTGACGGCGACGAACCGGGGCTGCAGGCTGCGAGGGAGCCCAGTAGAAGCAGCGCCACAAGGGGCGCCCGATGCTGCGATCGTGGAGTGTTCACGATGATCATGTCCTTGGTGATGCAGGGATTCTAGCTCCGGAGAGCGTCAACGGCAGCCCTGTGGTGCACCGTCCAGCGCGAACGCCGAAGCCGGCCCCGTAGTATGTGGAGGTGAGCTACGGGGTCGGAAACGGGGTGCGGCGAGCGCGCTATCTGCGTGCCGCGATCGCAGTGTTCGTTGTCTGCGCCTTGCTCGGCGCCGCCCTGGTCGCCAGTATCGGCGCTCTCAACCGCGATCTGTACAGCGCCGGCGGTTTCGTGCGGCAATACCTTGACGCTCTGGCCACTCACAACACCGACACCGCACTGGCACTCCCCGGCGCCGAGCCGACGGATGCCGATCTCGAAGCGGCCGGCCTCCCCCAGGACCTGCCGCGCACGCTGCTGCGCCCTTCGGTGCTCGGCTCGATCACCGATGTCGAATTCGTCAGCGATACGGCCAGTTCCGCGAACACCGAGGAGGCCCAGAAAAGCCTGCACACCGTGGTGTTCGACTTCCGCCTGGACGGCACGAAAACCTCGATGGAGTTCACCGTGGAACGCCTCGGAACCGTGGCCGGCCTGTTCAGCACCTGGGGTTTCGCCTCAAGTCCCCTGGCGGTGCTGCAGGTGACGGTGTTGCACGAGGCCGACTTCTCCGTCAACGGCCTCACCCTCGACACCCGGGCGCATGCCGCGGCCGACGCTCCGATCACGTTCTCGAACCAGGGTGCCTACCTGGCCTTCGCCCCGGCGGTCTACGACGTCTCCCACGATTCCGCGTTGCTCACCGCGCCCGAGCAGAGTGTGCCCGTCGTCGCCTCCGGCGCCGTTGACGTCACGGTCGACGCGGTACCCAACAAGACCTTCACCGGCCAGGTTCAGGCCAAGCTCAATGAGTTTCTCGACGAGTGCGCCACCCAGCACGTGCTGCAACCGTCGAGCTGCCCCTTCGGCATCGAGATCGACAACCGGGTCAAGTCCGCCCCGGCCTGGTCGATCGCGCAGTACCCGGAGGTCGCCCTGACTGGCGGCGACACGGCTTTCGACATGCTTAGCACCGACGGCCAGGCTCACATCGTGGTCGACGAGCAGTCACTGTACGACGGCGATCTCAGCACCCGCGATGAGGATGTGCCGTTCTCGGTGGCCCTCACCGTCACGATCCAGCCCGACGGCGCCCTGGCCATCCAGCTGCGCTAGCGGCACCGGCCCTCAGGGACGGTCTCCGGCGCTAACGGTCGTGCGCGGCCAGGCGGGCGAGGCGGTCGTTGTAGTCGTTGAGCTCGGCCTCGCCGGTGCGGTCGGCATTGCGGTCCCGGCGCTTGGTTTCCTTCTCGTCGCTGCGCCCCCACTGAATGGCCACGATGATGGCCAGGGCGATGGTCGGGATCTCGCCGACGCTCCAGGCGATGCCACCGCCGGCCTGCTGGTCGGCCAGCGCGCTGAGCCCCCAGTCACGGCCCATGGCGCCGTACCAGTCCGCCAGGAGCAGACCGGTGCCGGTCATCAGGGCCAGGCCGAAGAAGGCGTGGAATGCCATGGTGCCCAGCAGCAACAGCAGCCTGAAGGTGTACGGGAGCCGGAAGGGCACCGGGTCGATGCCGATCAGCGACTGCACGAACAGGTACCCGGTGATCAGGAAATGCACGATCATCCACTGGTGGCCGATGTGGTCGGTCGTCGCCCAGCTGAACAGCAGTGTGTAGTAAAACACCCACAGCGACCCGGCGAAGAGCACCGCGGCCACGATCGGGTTCGAGATCACGCCGGCGAAGCGCGAGTGCACGGCCAGCAGGATCCACTCGCGCGGTCCCCGGCTGCCGTCGCGGCGCATCCGGATGGCGCGGGCCGCCAGGGTGACCGGGGCGCCGGGAACCAGCAGCACCGGCACCAGCATCGTGAGGGCCATGTGCGCGAGCATGTGCGTGGAGAAGAGGTACTTCTCGTAGACGTTCACGCCGCCGTTGGTGATGTAGAACAGGGTGACCATGCCGACCACCCAGAGGATGGTGCGGTGCAGCGGCCAGGTGTCGCCACGGCGGTGCAGCCGCCACACGCCGGCGAGGTAAAAGAAGATGCCGAACGCGCAGAACAGCACCCAGGCGAGATCGAAGTTCCACTCGGTGAAGTACTTGGCGAAGGTGAGCTCCGGCGGCAGCGGCTCGCCGGTGAGGATCTGGGCCGGGGTGGCGGTGGGGATCGCCGTGGTGACCACCTGGGCTACCGGGGTGGCCGTCCTGGCGAGGGCCGCGGCCACGCCGCTGGCCAGGCCCATGAACGCGATTTCGCCCACCACGAGCCACCAGAAGAATGTGTAGGTGCGACCGGCGCCGGTGCGCATCCTGCCGATCAGGTACCGGCGTTGCAGCACGCCGAAGCCGCCGAGCACCAGCAGCAGGGCCACCTTGACGAGCACCAGGACGCCGTAGCCGGTGAGCAGCCGATCCCAACCGCCCACGCGCAGCTCGGCGCTGACGTAGCCGGAGGCGGAGACGACCACGAAGCTGACCAGCGCGAGGCTGGAATACCGGCCGATGACCTCACGCAGGCGCGCAGACGAGAGCTGCGTGTGCAGCAGGATGATGGTGAGCAGTCCGCCCAGCCACACGGCGGCGAAGACCAGGTGCAGTCCCAACGCCGTGATCGCCGCGTCGTGGCCCTCTGCGCCGGCGGAGTGGCCCTGCTGGGCCATCGGCAGCAGCGCGAGCAGGGCGAGCACGGTGACGAAAACCAGCGCGGTCTGGTTGCGCACGGCGAAGCAGAGCACGGTGACGGCCGCGGCGATCAGGGTGGTGGTCAGCCACGCCTGGCCGATCTCGATCTGGCTGAAGAACTGACCGACGGTGGCGCTGAACCTGTCGTCGAAGCTGACCGTGGCATTGGTCACCTGCAGGAAGGTGAGGAAGCCCGTGATCGCTGACGCGATGGTGAGGACGGCGGCCGAGCCGGCGGCCAGGTCGATGGCGGTGCCATACTCGCGCTCCTTGGGGCTGAGGGCGAAGCAGGTGAACACCAGCGCACCGATGGTGCCGGCCGCGGCGAGGTTGACGAGCAGCTTGGCCACCGGAAGACCCCACCGCACCAGGGCGCCGGGATCGGCGAGCAGCTGGGCCTCGGCGCCTCCGCCGTAGGCCAGGCCCGCCAGCGTCGCCACAATCGCGGCCAGCAGCAGGGCTGCCGGCCCGACGATTCGAACATAACGGAGCACCCCTCCAGCTTAACCGGCGGGCGAAGGTGAACCGGTCGCGGCCGGCCGCCGCGCATTCGGACGGCACCGGTTAGACGGTGCTGGCTAAACGGCGCTGGTTAACGAGCGGTGGGCGCCGACCGAAGTCGACGCCCACCTCTACTACGAAAGCTGAAACCTACTTGGCGGCAGCCTTGAGCTTGCTACCAGCGGTCAGCTTGACACGGTGGCCGGCAGCAATGGCGATCTCTTCGCCGGTCTGGGGGTTGCGGCCGGTGCGAGCAGCGGTTGCGGTGCGCTCGACGCCGAGCCATCCCGGGATGGTGACCTTGCCGTCGTTCGCAACGGTGTCGGCGAGGGTTGCAAAGAAAGCGTTCAGAACGCCGTCGACAGCAGCCTGGCTCTGGCCAGAGTCTGCGGCAACCTTGGCAACGAGCTCGGTCTTGTTCAGCGACTTGTCAGCCATTGAGTGTCCTCCTCGGACCTTCGTCTGTAAAAAACAGGTGTTCACGTGAAGCGGGCGCGTTTGAGAAAACGCCTCCGTTGGTCGGTTCGACCGCGTTGAATCTAGCATTGATCCGCGGAAATCCGCGGATTTACGGCGTTTCGGGCCGCTTTGACCGGTGGATTGGGGTGTGTTTATGCTGTGCGCGAACTGTACGCCCCCGTACGGGGCCGCCGGGGGATGCCGACCCGTGGACGCAGAACAGGGGATGCCGACCGAAGTCGGACATCCCCTGTGGATACTGCATAGCTTTTCTATGCACAGACCGTTTACACGATCAGTAGCTGGTTACCAGCTGGACTTGGTGATGCCGGGCAGCTCGCCGCGGTGCGCCATGTCGCGGAAACGAACGCGCGAGATGCCGAACTTGGAGAGGTGGCCACGGGGACGACCGTCAACCGCGTCGCGGTTGCGCAGGCGCACCGGCGAGGCGTTGCGGGGCAGCTTCTGGAGGCCCTTGCGAGCCTCTTCGCGGGACTCGTCGGTGCCGGCCGGGTCGACAAGAGCCTTCTTCAGCTCAAGTCGCTTGACGGCGTAGCGCTCGACGATAACCTTGCGCTGGTTGTTCTTGGCAATCATGCTCTTCTTCGCCATTTTTAGCGCTCCTCACGGAAGTCAACGTGCTTGCGCACTACGGGGTCGTACTTCTTGAGTACGAGACGGTCGGGGTTGTTGCGACGGTTCTTCTTGGTCACGTAGGTGTAACCGGTTCCTGCCGTCGAACGCAGCTTGATGATCGGACGTACGTCCTGAGCCTTAGCCATTAGATTTTCTCCCCACGTGCGAGCAGGTCCTTGACGACCGACTCAATGCCGCGAGCATCAATAACCTTGATGCCCTTTGCCGAGAGGGTCAACGTGACGTTGCGGCGAAGCGACGGCACGAAGTACTTCTTGGTCTGCACGTTCGGGTCGAAACGACGCTTGGTGCGCCGGTGCGAGTGCGAAATGTTGTGCCCAAAGCCGGGAACGGCTCCGGTCACCTGGCAGGTTGCTGCCATGGTTTTCCTCCAATACCGAAGGGCGAATGCCCTTCCCAAGATCTCTTGTCGGCCGATTCGCGATGGATTCCGCCCGGAATCGGCCTGCCGAAAGGTGAGTTTCAGCGGCTGATTCGGTGGGAGGAAAAGTCACGAACAAGCAATGCACGCACAGATATGCGCAGCAGCTACCCAGCCTACGGGGTGGGACGGTCTGATGCAAGCGCGGTGCAGGCCGCGCAGAGGCCGAAGATGTCGATGACGTGGGCGGCTTCGGTGAAACCGTGCTTCGACGCCTCCTCGGTGGCCCAGTTCTCGATGGCGTCCACCTCGATCTCCACCGTGAGACCACAGTTGCGGCAAATCAGGTGGTGGTGGTGGTCTGTGGTGCTGCAGGCCCGGTACAGGCTCTCGCCGTCCGGCGACTGCAGCGAATCGGCGTCGCCTTCCAGGGCCAGGTCGGCCAGCGCACGGTAGACCGTGGCCAGGCCGATCGGGGAGCCGCTGGTGTGCAGGGCGGAGTGCAGGCCCTGGGCGCTGACGAACCCCTCGGCACGGCCGAGCTCGGTACGCACGGCCTCTCTCTGCCAGGTGTTTCGCTTCATGAGTCCAACCGTAATACCGCCCGGCCGGGTGCGTGTACCCCTCCGGCGCGGGCGCGTAGCGAACGCGCCCCCAGTGCGAGGAGGAAGCAGGCGGCGGCGGTGAGTGCGATGGCCGGCCCTGCCGCGACGTCGAGGGAGCGGGACAGCAGCACGCCGACGACCCCGGATCCGGCACCGATGAGGGGCGCGAGCACGACGATGCCCGCCGCGGTTCGCACCAGCAGCCGGGCCGCAGCGGCTGGGGCGGCGATCAGGGCGATAGCGAGGATGGCGCCCACTGCGGGCATCGCCGTGACGATGGTGGCGGTGATGAGAACAAGGGTGAGGAGTTCGATGGGCCACTCCCGGTAGCCGGCCGCCCGGAAGCCGGTGCGGTCGAAGGTGGAGAACAGGATCTCCTTGCCGAAGAGCACGGCCGCCGCCACCGCCACCGTGAGCACCGCGGCGGCCAGGATCACGTCGCCGTCGGTGACGGTGAGGATCGAGCCGACCAGGTAGGTCTCCACGTGCACGGGCAACGACGGATTGAGCGCCTGGAGCAGCACGCCGAGCGCGAACCCGGCGGTCAGCATGATTCCCGACGCCACCTGGCTGCCCTGCCGGTGCACCCGGCCGAGCAGGGCCATCACGGCCACGATCACGGCGCTGGCCACGGCGGCGCCCAGCGGGATGCTGACGCCCAGCAGCGCCGCGGCGACGGCGCCGGGGAAGGTGGCGTGGGTGAGCGCCTGGGCGAAGAAGGTGCGCCGCCGCAGCAGCACCAGGGTGCCGACCAGGCCGCTCAATGCGCCGATCACGGCCGCGGCGAGCAGGGCCTTCTCGAAGTAGACCATCAGGCGGTCACCGACTCGGCCCGCGGCTCGGGCTGCAGCTCGGTGACCGGCCGGGCAGGGCGGCGCATCCGGTCGACCGCAAGCCGGCCGAGGAGCACGAACAGGTAGCCGGCCACGAGCACCAGTACCACGGTGGCGCCGCTGGGAAGATCGATGCCGGCGGTGACGGAGGCCTCGAAGCCGAGCGTCAGCCCCACCCACGCGCACAGGGCGGCGAAGCCGGCCGCGAGCGGGAAGAGAGCCCAGAGCCGCACCGTGATCAGCCGGGCGACGGCGCCCGGCACGATGAGCACGGCCAGGACCAGCAGGTTGCCGACGGCGCTCGACGCGGCGACCACCACGAGGGCGATGGCCACGTTGAGCACCAGGTCGAGCAGCAGCGGCCGGTATCCGGCCGCGGCGAACGCGGCCCGGTCGAACGCGCGGAAGACCTGCTGCCTGAGGGTGAGAGCCACCAGGAGCAGGGCGATCGCGCAGATGACCAGGGTCTGGGTCACCTCGGCGGGCGTCACCGTGAGCAGCCGGCCGAAGAGCAGCTGTTCGAGCTGGCCGGCGTAGTTGGACTGGCGGGAAACGACCAGAATGCCGATGCTGAACATGGCCGTGAACACGATCGCGATCGCCGCATCCCCCGACACGGCTCGCCGGGTGATCAGGGTGAGCACGACCGCTGCCAGCACCGCGGCGATCATGGCGCCGACGAAGAGTCCCTCACGGCCGCCCCAGACGAAGCCGATGGCGATGCCGGGGAAGACCGAGTGGGTGAGGCCGTCACTGATGAATTCGAGGCTGCGCAGGTTGACGAGCACGCCCACGATGCCCGCGACCAGGCTGAGAGCGAGCAGCACCACCAACGCCCGCGCCATGAAGGGCAGTGTGAACGCGGTTAAGAGGGGCCCGAGCAGGTCGGCCATTCAGTGACCTTCGTGGCCGGGAACGACGAGCGTGTGCTGGTCCATCTCGACGCCGACCTCGTGGAAGGTGCGCTGCACGTTGTCGAGGGTGAGCACGCTCTCGCGCGGACCGAAGGCGACCTGGCTGCCGTTGAGTAACAGCACCCGCTCGCAGACCGCCTTGGCCAGTTCGAGGTCGTGGGTGGAGACGAGCACGGCGACGCCGTCGGCCTTGAGTCGTTCGACGGTGCCGACGAGGGCGTCCCGGTTGGCCTGGTCGAGCCCGTTGAAGGGTTCGTCGAGCAGCAGCAGCCGAGGGCCGGCAGCCACGGCGCGGGCGAGCAGGCCGCGCTGTTGCTGACCGCCGGAGAGTTCGCCGAACCTGACCTTGGACAGGCGTCCGAGGCCCACGGTCTCCAGGGCCGCCGCTACTGCCCGGCGGTCCTTCTTGCCGGGCAGGCGCAGCCAGCCGAGCTCGCGGTACCGGCCCATCATGACGACCTGTTCGAGGCTGACCGGGAACTCGGGGTCGAGTTCGTCGGTCTGCGGCACGTAGCCGACGCTTCCGGCCGGGGCCGAAGGCTGGCCGAGCACCTCCACGGTTCCCTCCGTGCGGTGGATCAGGCCCAGGATGCCCTTGAGCAGGGTTGACTTGCCCGACCCGTTGGGCCCGATCAGGGCGATGGCCTCACCGGCATGCAGGTCGAAGTCGATGCCGGTCAGGGCGTCGCGCTGGGCGTAGGCGAACGAGGCCCCGGAGACGCGGAGGGCGAGCGGTGCGGGCATCCGCTGCTGAGAAGGGTTCTCGTTCACTGTTCAACTATTGCAGGTCGGCGGGTACGGCGCTGGGCGTCACGCCCCAGGACTCGAGGATCAGGCTCACGTTGTGCAGCTGGGTGGCGATGTAGGTGGCGCCGGCGCTGTCAGCCGGGCCGAGCGAGTCGCCGTAGAGGGCGTCGTCGCCGGAGTAGACCGCGACCCCGGCCTCGGCGGCGATGGTGTCGGCCGCCTTCGGGTTGATGGAGGCCTCCGAGAAGACGGCCTTGACGCCGGTGGACTTTACAGCGGCCACCAGGGCATCGATTTCGGCGGCGCTCGGCTCGGCGTTGTCGTCGAAGCTCGGAATGACGCTGCCGACGTAGGTGATGCCGTAGGCGGCGGTGAAGTAGCCGAAGGCGTCGTGGTTGCTCACCAGGAGGCGCTCGGCGGCGGGGACGGGGTCGATGTTCTCGTGGATCCAGCCGTCGAGCTCGGCGAGCCGGGCGGCGTAGCCGGCCTCGTTGGCCTCGAAGTCGGCGGCGTGGCTGGCGCTGGCACCGGCCAGACCGTCGGCGATGGTAGCGACCATGGCCTCGGCGTTTTTCACATCGGTCCAGATGTGCGGGTTGCCGCCGGCGTGTTCGTGCTCGGCCTCCCCGGTCGTTTCGTCCGTGGCTTCGTCGGTGTGCTCTGCGTCGTCCTCGTGGCCGGCCTCGGCACCGAGGATGCTGATGCCCTCGTCGGAGTCGACGGTGACACCGTCGAAGCCGGAGGCCTCGATCGCGTCGTCGAGCCATTCCTCGAGTCCGACGCCGTTGATCACGAGCACATCCGCCGCGCCGAGGGCGGTGAGGTCGGCGACCGACGGGTCGTAGCTGTGCGCACTCTGATTGGGCTGGATGAGCTGGGTGATCGTGACGCCGTCGGTGTCGCCGACGACGTTGCGGGTGAGGTCGGCGATCTGGGTGGTCGTGGCGACAACCTTGAGGTCGCCGTCCGCTCCCGCGGCGTTGGTGGCGGTTGCGGAGCATCCGGCCAGCGCGAGGGCCACGGAGGCGGCCAGGGCGGGTAAGACGAGTCTGGGGGTCTTCACCTATGGAACGCTACGCCTATTGATAATGATTGTCAAAACCATTAACCGGGTTCAGAGATGCCGCAGGTAGCGCTCCGGAGCGTCGAGGAAGCTGGCCCAATTCGTCACCAGGTCAAGGTCACGCCAGGCCCTCTCCCGCAGGCCCCACTCGCCGACCTCGAGGATGCGGGCTCCCGGCAGGGCGGCGAGCAACGGCGAGTGCGTCGAGAGGATCACCTGGGAACCGCCGCCGGCCAGCAGCGCCTTGAGGTGGCCGAGTAGCGCCAGGCAGCCGGAGAAGGACAGGGCGGACTCGGGTTCGTCGAGCACCCACAGGCCCCGCCCCCTGAACCTGTCGACGGCCAGCTCGAGGAAGGACTCACCGTGCGAGATCTCGTGGAAGCGCGGTTCCGGCCGGCTACCCGGGTTCTCTTCGAGGTAGGTGAAAAAGCCGTGCATCGTCTCGGCGCGCAGGAAGTAGCCGCGGCGGGTGGTACCGGCGCTCCGCACCAATCGCAGGTGGTCGTGCAGGGAGGATTCGCTGACCCGGGTGGAGTTGCGCGCCCCCGTGGAGCCGCCCTCGGGCGAGAGCCCCCACGCCTGGGCGATCGCCTCGACGAGGGTGGACTTGCCCGCACCGTTCTCTCCGACGAAGACCGTCGCCGGCCCCAGGTCGAGCCCGTCGTCGAGCAGCTGGGCCACCGGGGGCAGGGTGGCGGGCCAGGTGTTCCTGGCACGCGGATGCTGCGGGTCTTCCTCGATCCGGCGCAGGGGCGTGCTCTCGAAGGCCATGCCCCATCCTCCCCCGCCACGCCGCGATTCGCGCATCCGGTTCGCCGAGACGCCGGGCGCCGCGACTGTGCCCACAAAGGGGGAGATTGCGGCAACTCGCGGTGGCGACGCCCGCCGTCTACTCTGTTGCCATGAGAGCACGAGCCGGAAAGGGCACCGCCCCGCCCGGGAGCCTGCCCACACACACACGCATCGGTCGGACCAGCCGGGCCACGAGCGGTGACCGGTCAGTGCCGCCCGCCCCGGTGGCGGCGTTGCGCCCCTGGCGGCTCGCCGACGCGGCCAGCCTGCAGACCGCCTTCACCGTGAGCGGCGACCTCGCCGCCCAGGTCGGTGCCATCGAGCTGTCCACGGTGACCCGCTGTGAGAGTTTCATCACCGACAACCTCGCACCCGCCACGGTGTCGCGACAAAACTTCGCGATCAGCGTCGACGGCGTAGCGGTGGGCAACGTGGGCGTCGGCAGCATGGAACATCGGCACGGCACCGGCTGGGTCTACTACTGGGTCTCGGCCGAGGCCAGGGGCCGCGGCCTGGCCACGCTCGCGCTCGCCTCGATCGCCGACTGGGCCTTCACCGAGCAGGGCCTCCACAGGCTGGAGCTCGGCCATCGCACCAACAATCCGGCGTCCTGCCGGGTCGCCACCACGGCGGGTTTCGCGGCGGAGGGCGTCGAGCGGCAGAAGCTGAAGTACGGCACCGAGCGCTTCGATGTGGAGACCCACGCCAGGCTGCGCACGGATGCGCCTCCCCCGGTCCGTCTCCTGCCCACCGTCACCTTCTAGCCTGGGCATGCCGCCGCGCCCCGCTGCCCCTCCCGAGGTGATCGAGCGCCTGCGCGCGGCCGGGTGCGTCTTCGCCGAAGACGAGGCCCGGTTGCTGGTGGCGGCCGCCGGCACACCGGCCGAACTGGAGCAGCTGCTCACCCAGCGCACATCCGGCCTGCCCCTCGAACAGGTGCTCGGCTGGGTGGAGTTCTGCGGGCTGCGCATCACCGTGCGGCCGGGCGTGTTCGTGCCTCGCCGCCGCACCGGCCTGCTGGTGCAACGCTCGGCCCGGCTCATCCGACCCGGCTCGGTGGCGGTCGACATGTGCTGCGGGACGGGCGCCGTGGGGGCCGCGCTGCTCGTCGGGCAGCCGGGGATGACGCTCTACGCCGTCGACATCGACCCCGCCGCAACGGCCTGTGCCCGGGACAACGTCGAGCCGCTGGGTGGGAGTGTCCTCACCGGCGACCTGTTCACCCCGCTGCCGCGCGCCGTGCTCGGGCGGATCGACGTCCTGGTGGCCAACGCCCCCTACGTGCCCACGGAGGCCATCCAGCGGATGCCGCCAGAGGCCCGGCTGCACGAGGCCAGGGTGGCTCTGGACGGCGGCCCCGACGGCCTCGAGGTGCAGCGCCGCCTCGTGGCGGCGGCCCCGGAGTGGCTGACCCCCGGCGGCCATCTGCTGGTGGAGACCAGCGCGGGCCAGGCCGCGCAGACCGCGGAGATCTTCGCCCGGCAGGGACTCATACCGCGCGTGGTCACATCGAAAGCGCTGGACGGGACGATCGTCATCGGACGATGGGTCGCGTAGGCGGCCACGGTGCGTACGTGCTGCACCGCCATCGCCGCAAGCGCCGGCGGGCCGGCTACTCCAGGAGCAGCGCCGGCTCCTCGATGATGCTGGCCACGTCGGCCAGGAACCGGCTGGCCACGTCGCCGTCGACCACGCGGTGGTCGAAGCTCGCGCCGATGGTGGTGACGAAACGCGGGCGCACGTCACCGTCGACGACCCAGGGCTTGAGCTTGATCGTGCCCAGCGCCACGATGCCGGCCTCGCCGGAGTTGAGGATCGGCGTGCCGGTGTCCATACCGAAGACGCCGATGTTGGTAATCGTGATGGTGCCGTTGGACATCTCGGCCGGGCTGGTCTTGCCGTCCCTCGCCGTGATGGTGAGCTTCTCGAGGGCGCCGGCCAGCTCGAGAAGGCTCATGTCCTGGGCTTCCTTGATGTTCGGCACGATCAGGCCGCGCGGAGTGGCCGCGGCGATGCCGAGGTTCACGTAGTGCTTGATCACTATCTCCTCGTCGGTGAAGACCGAGTTGACGGTGGGGTTGCGGCGCACGGCCCAGATCATGGCCTTGGCCATGATCAGCAGCGGCGATACCTTGACCCCGGCGAAGTCGGTGGAGACCTTGAGCCGCTTGACGAACTCCATGGTGCGGGTGGCGTCAACGTCCACGAACAGGCTCACGTGCGGCGCGGTGAAGGCGCTGCGCACCATCGTCTGCGCGATCACCTTGCGCACACCCTTCACGGGAATGTGCTCCTCGCGGTCCGTCGGCCACTCCGGCGTCTGGATGTTGCGGAACACGCTAGCCTGGGTGGCCTCGCGCAGCACGTCCTCACGTGTCACGTCGCCGAACCGGCCGGTGGGTTCCACCTGGCTGAGGTCGACGCCGAGGTCCTTGGCCAGCTTGCGGATCGGCGGCTTGGTGATCACCGGGCCGGCGGGGCGGGCGGGCGCAGCGGCGGCGGCGGGCTTGGCGGATGCGGTGGGCGCGACGGCCGGACGGGCCGGCGGCGTCGCACGGGCCGGACCAGTCGCGGCGGTGG
>NZ_SOFL01000040.1 GCF_004402695.1 Cryobacterium adonitolivorans
ACATCGACCACACCACCGCATGGGAGCACGACGGACCCACCGATCACGACAACCTGGCCCACCTCTGCGCCTCCCACCACCGCCTCAAACACCAAACACTGTGGGACGTAGTCCAAGAACCGGGCGGGGTCCTGCGCTGGACCTCACCGGCCGGCCAAACCCACCGCACCAACCCCGAAACCACCCTCGGACCACCACCCACACTGACCCCGATCACACAGCCGCCGGCTCCGCCCGTGACACCGGCGGTGTCACAGGATCGGTCCGATGAACAGCCACCTTTCTAGGCGGTTTGCAGTCACCGGACCGTCTAGGAGTCACACGTTGGGACGGTGCTGGGTCACTTTCTGGAGTTGGGATCGTCGTCACCGATGTGTCCCGGCGCGTTTGCGGTGAGCACCCGTTGCACGAAAGCCGAATACTCCTCCATGTAGTGGCGAAGGAATGACCTGGTGGACTCGTCGGTGACCTCGCCGTTAGGACCGTATGCGGCAGCGTCGAAGTGGATATATGCCTCGGGTGAGTTGAGCTGAGGGGCATCGAGGAAGCTCAGGACACTGCGCATCGACGACTGCATGACTGCGGTGCCGATGCCGCCGGGGGACGCGCCGATAATGCCGGTGGGCTTGCGCGCGAAGGAGTTGCTTCCCCACGGCCTGGACCCCCAGTCGATCGCATTCTTCAGAGCGCCGGGGATCGAACGATTGTATTCAGGGGAGACGAAGAGGATGCCGTCCGAGGAGTCGATGGCCTCTTTGAGAGTGCGGCCAGCCGGCGGGAAGTCCGCGTCGAAGTCCGGGTTGTACAGTGGCAGGTTCCTGATCGGTATCTCGGTGAATTCGAGTTCCTCGGGGGCGAGAGCGATCAGCGCCGTGGAGAGGGTGCGGTTGATGGAGGTACTGCTCAGGCTGCCAACGAAGTAGCCGATCGTGTAGGTCGCCATGTCTATCCTCTTTCCCGAATATGTCGACAGGAAATCTGAAGTTGACGCAGTGGACCCACGGCCTCGATATCTGTCGATCCCTTTCGGTTTAGCACTCCGGCCCGGTGACCGACAGGGTCAGCACACCGGCTACCAGGGCAGCGGAAGCGTGGCGACGGGCTCGGGGGAGCACGCACCGCCGGGCGGCACCACGGCCACCCCGTCCGCCTCGGCGAGCCCGCGCAACATGCCGGAACCCTGACGTGCCGTGGGCACCGCGCCCTCGTCCGTGAACCGGTACGCCACCAGACGGGTCGACCCGCTCAGGTTGGCGATGTCGTGTGCGAGGGCCACCCGGCCCAGCGGCACCAGTGGGCGGCCGAGCATCCCGTCGATCAGTGGCATGCCGAGGCTGGCCAGGACCAGCATTGCGGCCAGGGGATTGCCGGGCAGGCAGAGCATCAGTCGCCCGTCGGCCAGCCGGGCGAGCATCACGGGATGGCCGGGACGCATCCGTACGCCGTCGATGAGCACAGTGGCCCGGAGCGCGGTGAGCGCGGCGCGCAGGTGGTCGGCCGGACCGCGGGCACTGCCACCGGTGCTGATCACCAGCTCGGCGGTGCTCGACCGGATGGCGTCGATGGTCTGCTCGAGGTCGTCGGGCAGCCGCCGCAGGTCGCTCAGCCGCACACCCAAACCCCTCAGCAGGGCCGGGAACTCGGGGGAGTATGCGTCACGCACCTGTCCGGGACCGGGGATGCCGGACTCGATCACCTCGGTGCCGAGCAGCAACAGCTCCACGGCCGGCGGTGTCGTCACGGTGAGGGTGTCGTGGCCAGTCACCGCCGCCAGCGCGACGCGCGGAACGGTGAGCACGCAGCCGGGCTCGAGCATCCTCTCGTCGAGCCCGCACTCCTCGCCGCGGGCGCGCACGTGCTCGCCGAGTGCCGGCTCGTGCGCGCCGGTGTGCGCCGAGCGGATGAGCGTGGGCACGGTGACGGCCGCAGACGCCGACACGAGCTCACCCTTTTCAGAGCGCAGGATGCCGTGGGTGCCGGCCGGCACGCAGGCGCCGGTGGCGATGGGCCGCGCGGTCCCGGGCGCGAGGACCGTCATCGTCGGAGGGTCGCCCGCCAGGATCGGTTCGCCAAGGATCCACGGCTCATCGCCGCTGACGGCCCAGCCGTCCATAGCGGATGATGCGAAGCTCGGCAGCGCGGTCAGCGAGCGCACTGTGGTGGCGAGGGTGCGGCCGACGGCGTCCGTGAGTGCCACGAATTCGGTGGCACGCGGCATCTCCGCGCCCCGTCGATGCACGGTGGCCCTGGCCTCCAGCCACTCCATCAGAGGACCACGCGGATGGCCGCGTCGCTGATGCCGCGCGACCCGAATCGGACCGTTCGGCCGGTGTGGATCATGGGCATAGCGGGCTCCTCGAGGATCGTCGACGACAGTGTCGCCTGAGTCAAGGCTAGCCAGTCACGGTTCTTGCTGCGGGGTGCCCGGCGGTGCGGCGGAAGCGGGGATGACGATGCCGAGCCTGGCCGCGTCGGCCGGGGTGTCGACGTCGTCGCCGAGAGCGTCGGGAAGCCGCAGCTCCACGAGGGTGAGGGCGCCGATCAGGCTCGTCACCGAGAGGTTCTCCGCCGGCCGCATCGCCGCGGCGGAGACGAGCGCCGCACGCCGGTAGACGGCGAGCAGCGGCTGGCGCCGGCCGCCCGCATCGACGCTGATCAGGCCGTCGACGTCCGGGGAGGTCGAGAGTCGGTCGAGTTCGGCCAGAAGGAGAGGCACAGCGTTCTCCGCTCGGATGAGGTCGCCGGCGAGTACAACTATCCAGTCCGTGCCTGTGGCTGCGCCGCCGGATTCGCGGGCCAATGCCTCGAGGCCGGCCACGATCGCCGCGGCCGGGCCGCCCCATCGCGGTTGTTCAACGGCACGCAACACGCCAGCGGGGAGGCTTCTGTCCGATCCCACCACGCAGGTTCGCCGGGCGCCGGAAGCGGCGGCCAGTACTCCGTCGAGCAGGCTGCGGCCCCGCCAGACCAGAGCGGTTTTGTCGATACCGTCCAGCCGCCTGGCCCGGCCGCCGGCGACGATGATCGCGTCCCACTGGCGACCTGCACCCTCCCGACCGGCACCGCCCTGACCGGCACCGCCCTGACCGGCACCGCCCTGACCGGCGGCCGAAGCCGGCGTGGGATCGGTGTCGTGACGGGGCATCCTGCTGAGTCCTTGCGCTCGGGTCGCGAACAGGCGACCAGATCAGGCTACCCGGGCGTGGCGCAACAAACCGGGACCGGGCCGCATGATGCCGCCCGATCCCGGTTGCTGCCTACAGGCTGTCCAGGTCTGAGCTCAGTCAGTCCTTGAGGTAGCCGTTCGGGTTGAGCACGTACTTTGTTGCCGCACCGGCGTCGAATTCGGCGTACCCGCGGGGGGCATCCTCGAGGCTGATCGGCTGCGCGTGCACGGCCTTGGCGATCTGCACCTTGTCGTGCAGAATCGCCATCATCAGCTGACGGTTGTACTTCATCACCGGGCACTGGCCAGTGGTGAACGACAGCGATTTGGCCCAACCGGTTCCGAGGCTGAGTGACAACGAACCCACCTTGGCGGCTTCCGTCGCAGCTCCCGGGTCACCTGTGACGTACAGCCCGGGAATGCCGAGCGCACCGCCGGCCGCAGTGATGCTCATGAGCGAGTTCAGCACGGTTGCCGGCTTCTCAGTACCGGCATCCTTGCCGTGGCCGTGCGCCTCGAATCCGACGGCGTCGACCGCCGCATCCACCTCGGGCACACCCAGGATCTGTTCGATCTGATCCTGCGGCTCACCCTTGGTGAGGTCTACGGTCTCGCAGCCGAAGCTGCGGGCCTGCGCCAGCCGCTCCGGGTTGAGGTCGCCCACGATCACCACGGCGGCACCCAACAGCTGCGCCGAAACGGCGGCGGCGAGTCCCACCGGTCCAGCGCCGGCGATGTAGGCCGTGGAGCCCACGCCGATGCCGGCGGTGAAGGCGCCGTGGAACCCGGTCGGGAAGATGTCCGACAGCATGGTGAGGTCGAGGATCTTCTCCAGTGCCTGCTCGCGGTCCGGGAACTTCAGCAGGTTCCAATCCGCGTAGGGCACGAGCACGTACTGCGACTGCCCGCCGACCCAGCCACCCATGTCGACGTACCCGTACGCGCTACCCGGACGGTCCGGGTTCACGTTCAGGCAGACACCGGTCTTGCGTTCCTTGCAGTTGCGACAGCGACCGCAGGAGATGTTGAACGGGACGGACACGATGTCGCCGACCTTGATGAACTCGACGTCGCGGCCGACTTCGACAACCTCGCCGGTGATCTCGTGGCCGAGGACCAGGCCCATCGGAGCCGTCGTGCGTCCACGCACCATGTGCTGGTCGGAGCCACAGATGTTCGTGGTGATGGTTCTCAGGATGACGCCGTGCTGAACCTGGCGGCCGATATTCGCCGGGTTGACGCCGGGTCCGTCTTTCAGTTCAAAGGTGGGGTAGTCGATGTCGATAACGTCGACCTTGCCCGGACCTTCGTAAGCAACTGCTCTGTTTCCTGCCATTATTTGTATCCTCCTTGATACCTGTCGTGACACCTGAACCGGTTCGGTTCGCGCTTGTGGCGCCCGGCATCCCCAGTCGTGTTTCTCGGTGGTTCGCTCTCAGCAACAGAACGCGCTGGAACACCACCCATGGCACTCCACCACACTGGGAATTTCAAGGGTGTCGGCGAACGAAAACGTGTGTATCGTGTCAGTGTCGAACCCCAAAATTCGCCTAAGGCTGAGCACGAACTCACGTGTTTTATCGAGCTCTATCGTGAAACCTTGTTTAGGGTGGTCACATGCGAATTCCCGACAACACCGGCGCCCGCACGGCCGTGCCCCGCACCGACGGTCCTACGACGTTGCGCACCCTGCTGACCGACAAGCTGGGCTGGCTCGGCCTACGCAGTGCGCAGATCCTCCTCGCGCTCGCGCTGGTCGCGGTGGTCATCTTCGTCCTCGTGCAGGTGAAGCTCGTGGTGATCCCGCTGCTGATCGCGATCATTCTGGCGTCAGCGCTGAGCCCGGTGGTCGGATGGCTGCGCCGCCGGGGGCTCTCGCCCCTTGTGGCCACCTGGGTCACCCTGCTGACCGCCATCATCGTGTTCGGCGGCATCGTGACCCTGATCGTCGTCGCCGTCGAAAACCAGTGGAGCGAGCTGGCGACGAGCGCATCCGACGGTATCGACCAGTTGTCCACCTTCCTCACCGAGGGTCCGCTGGCCGTCGACGCCGCCCAGATCGAGGATGCCCGCAACGCCGGCATCGACTTCCTCACCAGCAGCCAGTTCGGCTCCGGCGCCCTCGCAGGGGTGTCGGTGGCGACGGAGATCATCACCGGCGCCGTGCTCGTCGTCGTGATCCTGTTCTTCTTCCTCAAGGACGGCGATGTCATCTGGAAGTTCTTCCTGCGTCCTTTCCGCGGCGAGCGCCTACAGCGCGGTCGCCGCATCGGCACCACCTCGGTGCGGGTGCTCGGCGGGTACGTGCGCGGAACGGCGGTCATCGCCTTCGTCGATGCCGCCGCGATCGGCATCGGCCTCGCCATCCTCGGGGTGCCGTTGGCGCTGCCGCTGGCGGTCATCGTCTTCCTCACGGCGTTCATCCCGCTGATCGGTGCGACAGTGGCCGGCATCCTGGCCGCCCTCGTGGCGCTGGTCGCCACCGACTGGATCACCGCCTTGATCGTCGTGGGCATCGTGGTGGTGGTCAACCAGCTCGAGGGCAACTTCCTGCAGCCCGTCGTGATGGCACAGTCGCTCAAGCTGCACCCGCTGGTGATCCTCGTCGCCCTGACCGCCGGCACGATCCTGGCCGGCATCATCGGTGCCGTGCTCGCCGTGCCCATCGCCGCCGTCGGCTGGGCCATCGTCAAGACCTGGGACGCCCCGCCGGAGCTCACCGGCCAGCCCAAGCTGGCCTAGCCGCTCCAGCGCTCCGGGCAGCCTCAGCCGTCGTGGTGCTTGGGCGATCCGGCCTTGAGCGCGGACTCCTCCACATCGATGAACGCCAGCGCCGAACGGATGGCCGGCTCCTGGTAGCGGCCCTCCACCCGGGCGGCCAGCACCGCCGCGCGCTCGGCCTCGATCATGGCCCGCCGCAGCCGGTTGTACGCGGCCGGCAGCGGCTCGGCGTCATCCGGAGCGGGGTTGTCCAGCGCGTTGGCGAGGAAGTGGGCGTTGGTGCGCAACCGGCCGATCACGCGGTCCTCGTCGGCGTCGGTCACCTCGGCGTCCAGCCGGGCCAGGCCGGCGGTCTGCGCCTCGGCCAGGAGCATCTGCGCCTCGATCCGCTCCTGTGTCCGGTCCGGCGGCGGCAGGCGCAACCGGCGGATGATCCACGGTAGCGCCAGCCCCTGCAACAGCGTGCCGACCACCACGACGAAGGCCAGCAGCTGCAGGAGCTCGCGCTGGGGCGTCTCGGGCGGCAGCAGGAAGACGGCGGCGAGGGTGACCACCCCGCGCATCCCCGCGAACGACACGGCCACCCCGGTGCGCCAGCTCCAGCCGCGCTCCTGTAGCCGCCGCGGTCCGTACCGATAGATCGACGTGGTGATGGCCATCCACACGAAGCGCGACACGAGCAGGGCGGCGAGGACCACCAGGGAGATCCGCACGGTGGCCCAGAAGCCGGTGCCGGTGAGCCGGACACCCTCGAGAATCGACTCCAGGTTGAGGCCGATGAACAGGAACACGGCGTTCTCCAGCAGGAACTGGATGGTGCGCCAGTTGATCGACTCGGCGATGCGGGCCTCCGCCGACTGGATCACCGGCGCGCGGTAGCCCAGGAACAGGCCGGCGATCACCACCGCCAGCACCCCGGACCCGTGCACCAGCTCGCCGAGGATGAACGCCAGGTACGGCGTCACCAGCGACAGGCTGGTGTCGAGCACCGGCGCGTGCAGCTGCCGGCGGATCACGGCCAGCACGTAACCGACCGCGAGTCCGACCCCCACCCCGCCGACGACAGCGACGACGAAGTCGCCGGTCACCGAGAGCGGGCTCACCGTGCTGAGAATGGCCGCGATCGCAGCGTTCAGGGCCACCAGAGCGGTCGCGTCGTTGAGCAGGCTCTCACCCTCGAGCACCGTGACCACCCGCCGAGGCAGGCCCAGCCGCCCGGCGATGGCCGTGATCGCCACGGCATCCGTCGGCGCGACGACCGCGCCGAACGCGAACGCGGCGGCGAGCGAAATCGCCGGCACCACCAGCCAGGCGGTCAGCCCCACGGTCACGACGGTGAAGGCCACCAGGCCCACAGACAGCAGCAGGATGCCGTCCCGCCGGGCCCGCACATCCACGACCGAGGTGCGGATGGCTGCCGCGAACAGCAACGGAGGCAACAGGCCGTAGAGCACCAGCTCCGGCTCGAGCTCGATCTGCGGCACCGACGGCAGGAACGACGCCGCCGCGCCGACTACCACCAGCACGAACGGCGCCGACCAACCGATCCGCCGGGAGAAACCGGTCACGATCACCGTGACCACGACAAACACGACAATCCAGACAATGGTGATGACGGGGTCCATAGCGACAATTATGCGCAACCGGGCGCCGCCGCGGGAGAGGCGGCGCGGCTGCATCCATCCACGGCCCATTGCCGGTTGGTGAGTTGACGCCTACGATCCCCAGAAACACGCGAGGAAGCGAGGCGCACATGGCCGTGAGCACTCTCAAAGAGATCGTCGATCGTGCCTACGCCGAGAAATACGGCGTTCCCGCGATCAACATCGTGAACGACCTGACGATGGAGGCGGTGCTCGCCGGGGCCGTCGAAGCCCGCTCGCCGGTGATCGTGCAAACCTCTGTGAAGACCGTCAAGTCGATCGGCTCTGACGTGCTCTTCGCCATGTGGTCGGCGATGACCGCAGGCATCGACGTGCCGGTGGCGCTGCACCTGGACCACTGCCCGGACCGGGACGTCATCACGGACTGCCTCGAGCGCGGCTGGAACTCTGTGTTGTTCGACGCATCCACCCTGCCTGTGGAGGAGAACCAGCGCCAGACCATCGAGGTGGTTCGACAGGCCCGTAGCTTCGGCGCTCACGTGGAGGGCGAAATCGAGTCGATCACCGGCGTCGAAGACGGCGTGGGCAGCGACACCGAAGCAGCCAGGCAGAGCCTCGCCGTGTCGCTCAGATTCCTCGAGGCCACCGGCGTGGACGTTTTCGCGCCGGCGATCGGCAACGCCCACGGGGTGTACAAGCGAGAACCCGTGCTCGACTTCCAGCGGGTGAGCGACCTCGTCGCCGCCCACCCGATCCCGATCGCCCTGCACGGCGGCAGCGGCATGACCGACGCCCAGTTCACCGACCTCATCGCACGGGGCTGCGCCAAGGTGAACATCTCCACGGCGCTGAAGATCACCTACATGAAATCCAACCTCTCCTTCCTCACGGATGCCCAGGCCCGCGACAAGTGGGACCCACCGTCGCTGTTCGCGAAGGTGCGCACCGACATCGTCAACCTCACCCGGGGACTGGCCGAACAGTTCGGCAGCGCGGGGAAGGCCTGAGATGCCGGCACTGATCTTCGACTGCGACGGGGTGCTCGCCGACACCGAACGGGACGGGCACCTGCCGGCGTTCAACCAGACCTTCGACGAGTTCGGGGTGCCCGTGCAGTGGAGTGACTCCGACTATGCCGAGAAGGTGAAGATCGGCGGCGGCAAGGAACGAATGCGGAGCATCCTCACCCCTGACGTCGTGCGCGAGCTGGGCCTGCCGGAGGACCCGGCGGCCTGGGACGAGACCATCCTCGCCTGGCACCGCCGCAAGACCGCGATCTACACCAACCGGGTCGCCGAGGGGGTGCTGCCGGCTCGCCCCGGCATCCGTCGCCTCACCGAGGAGGCTGCCGCGGCCGGCTGGACCCTCGCCGTGGCCTCGACCTCGGCCGAGGCGTCGGTGCGGGCTGTGCTCACCCACGCGGTGGGGCCGGAACTCTCCGCCGGGTTCCACGTCTTCGCGGGCGACATCGTGCCGGCGAAGAAACCCGCCCCCGACATCTACCTGCACGCCCTGCGCGAGCTGGGCGTCGACACGAGAGACGCGCTGGTGATCGAGGACAGCGAGAACGGGTTGCGGGCCGCGCTCGCCGCCGGGCTCGCGACCGTCGTGACCGTGAGCAGCTACACGGCTGAGGAAGACTTCGACGGGGCCACCCTCGTGGTCTCCTCGCTCGGCGACCCCACCGGGCCCGCCGCCGAGACCCTGGCCGACCCGACCGGCATCCACCCCGGCCCCTATGTGCGGCTGGCGGACCTTGTCACGATCCTCACCCGAACTGGAAGCGAGACACCATGACCAGCCTGGCCGACACCGAATTCGTCGTGCACAGCATCGCCCAGACGGCGGTCGACAACGAGAAGCAGTTCGGCGACCTGGACGCCGTCGTCGGCGACGGTGACTTCGGCTACTCGCTCGCCAGGGGCTTCGAAATCGTCCTCGCCGACTGGGACGAGTACGACCGCATCAGCCCGAGCGCGTTCCTGCAGAAGGTGGGCATGGTCATCTCCGGGCGCATCGGTGGGACCTCCGGGCCGCTCTGGGGCACCGCCTTCCTGCGCGCGTCCATCGCCGTCAAGGGTAAGGACGAGGTGAGCGGCACCGACGCCGTCGCGATGCTGCGCAGCGCGATCGACGGCATCAAGTCGCGCGGCAATTCCGACGTGGGCGACAAAACCCTGCTCGATGCCCTGGTTCCGATGACGGATGCCCTCGAGGAGGAGGTCGCGGCCGGCACCGATGCGCCCGGTACCCTGCACCGCATGGCCGCTGTAGCCCGGCAGGCCTCCGACCGGACCGCCATGATGCAGGCCAGACGCGGCCGGGCCAGCTACACCGGGGAGCGCAGCATCGGCTCGCCGGACCCCGGCGCGGTGGCGGTGGCCGTCATCCTTGAGCGACTCAGCGCCGAGTGGGATGCCCGGGTGGGCTCATCCGCGGCCACCCAGAACGACGCCGAACGGCCATCCAGCCACACAGACTGACGTGAATATCGAGCTGAGCGAGTGTGCTGCACGAGCATCCGACTGACCGAGCACCGCCAAGAGAGGGAGCCATGAAGAAATTCGTCAACGATCCGAAGCAGTACGTTCCGGAGATGCTCAAGGGCATCGCGCTGGCCAACCCCGACACGCTGAAGTACGTGCCCGCGTACAACTTGATCATGCGTGCCGACAGCCCCAACCCCGACCGGGTGTCGATCATCCAGGGCTCGGGCTCCGGGCACGAACCCGCGCACGTGATGACGGTCGGCAGGGGCATGCTCGACGCGGCCTGCCCCGGCGACGTGTTCTCGGCACCGCCGATGGACTACGTGTACGAGACCACCAAGCTG
The DNA here is from genome assembly GCF_004402695.1 of Cryobacterium adonitolivorans. Classification (GTDB taxonomy): domain Bacteria; phylum Actinomycetota; class Actinomycetes; order Actinomycetales; family Microbacteriaceae; genus Cryobacterium; species Cryobacterium adonitolivorans. The sequence goes on from NZ_SOFL01000040.1 coordinate 10,325, forward strand.
CTGGCCTCGCCCAAGGGCGTGCTGTTGCTGGTGAACAACTACACCGGCGACCGGATGGCCTTCGAGATGGCGCAGGAGCTCAGCGCTGCCGACGGCGTGAAGGTGAAGACCCTGTTCATCGACGACGACGTCGCCGTCCAGGACTCCACCTACACGGTGGGACGGCGCGGGGTGGCCGGAAACTTCTTCGTGATGAAGGCCGTCGGCGCTGCCGCCGAGCAGGGCGCGGACCTGGACGAGTTGGTCCGGATCGGGGAGAAGGTGGACAGCGTCACCCGCACCATGGGGATCGCCCTCACCTCCTGCACCCCGCCGGCGAAGGGATCGCCGCTGTTCGAGTTGGGCGAGGATGAGATCGAGGTGGGCGTGGGCATCCACGGCGAGCCCGGGCGGCGCCGGGCGAAGCTCACCACGGCGAACGAGATGACCGACGAGATGCTGGATGCCGTCGTGAAGGACCTGCCCTATGTGGCCGGCGACAGGGTGGCGCTGATGATCAACGGGCTCGGCGGCACCCCGATCAGCGAGCTGTACATCCTGTTCGGGCGGGCGCACGAACGGCTCACCGAGCTGGGGATCACGGTGGGACGCAGCTACGTGGGCGAATACTGCACCTCGCTCGACATGGCGGGGGCGTCGCTGACCCTGGTGCGGCTCGATGATGAGATCGAGGCGCTGCTGGAGGCGCCCGCGGAGATCGCGGTGCGAGTGTTCTAGCCGCGACGCTGGGTGTGGGCCGGGCCCGAGGTGCGGGCCCGGCCTACACTCAGGACGTCCAGCGCGGATGTCGGGCGCGGGTGTCCGGCGTGGACTTCAGGCCCGACTCCGCACGAGCGCACGCGGTGCCGCTACTCTGTGGGCATGAGTGAGACTCCCAGCGACTGGTCAGACACGGTTTTCGCCTTCGACACGGCCACCAGGTGGTTCGTCGCGGTGACCGCCGGCATCGCCGAGCGCGCCGCCGGAAATGCCGAGGTCTGGGGGCAGCTGGGCCTGGGCGAGTGGAGTGTGCGCGACCTCGTCGGGCACACCAGCCGGGCCCTCTCCACCATCGAGACCTACCTCGACCTCGCGGCGGAGGAGGACGCCGTCGGCGTGGCCGCCCCCATCGAGGTCACCTCGCCGGCGGCGTACTTCGAACGCGCGCTCGCCGCGGGAACACCCGAGGTGATCGCGCAACGCGGTCGGGAGACCGCCGCCACCCTCGGCGCCCAGCCCGCGGTCGCGGTCGCGGCGCTCGCCGCCCGGGTGCTGGCCCGGGTGGCCACCCTCGACGGTTCCGAGCCGGCCGACACGCCGGCCGGCCGCATCCGAATCGCCGAGTACCTGCCGTCGCGCACCGTGGAACTCACCGTGCACACCAGCGACCTGCTGCAGAGCCAGGGGGTGCCGGCCGCCGAGCAGACCGTGCCGGAACCCGCCGCCGCCGCGACCCTGCACGTGCTTTCCGACCTGGCCGCCCACAAGGGCCTGGCCGCGCCGTTGCTGCGTGCCGCCACCGGCCGCGCCCCGCTGCCCGCGGGTTTCTCCGTGCTCTGAGTTGAGTTGAGTTGAGTTGAGTTGCCGTGCGGTGCCGCGGCGTGCCCTGCGGTGCCGTGGCCTGCGCCTCGTCTCGTGGCGCAGGATGCTCCTGGCTGCGCAGGTCGTTTCTGGCGGCGCAGGTTAATCGGCTCACTAACCTGCGCCGTGAGCACTAACCTGCGCCGCGAGGCATCTGGTGCGCCGCGAGCGTGCGCGAGAGCTCACTTGTGGCGCCATCGGTAAGCCGCCCCACGGATGCCTCTGCGCGCGTCGCTGCCCGTGTCGGTCTCCGCGGCACGTGTTGTACTCGCCGGCACGCGTAAGAACACGTGCCGGCGAGTACAACACCTGCCGCGAGCGCTAACAGGTTCCGGCGGGACAAACACCTGCCGCGAGCCTTAAAACGTGCCGCGGGAGCAAAAATGTGCCGCCAGGGGAGGCCGGACCTCGGCGGCCCGGCTACGCCAGCGCGGCGGCCTCGTGCGCCTGGCGGGCGGCGTCGAGGGCGTCCAGCTTCTCGGCGAGGCGGTCCAGCACCGCGTCGCGGTCGCCGAGCCACTCGGGCAGCCACACCCGCTCCACCGCAGGCCAACCCATCAGCCTGGAGAGCACCTCGACGGGCAGGCCGTCCCGGTCGGAGACCGTGCGGCGGGCCGCCCAGGTGGGGCCGTCGAGCAGCACGGCCATCACCGGATGCCCGGGCGCCCCGGCCGTGGCCACGCTGAGGTCCACCCGGAAGTCGGACAGCCCCACATCCGCGTGCACCGCGAAGCCGCGCTCGCGCAGGGCCTCGGCGATCTCCTCCCGGTGCCGGTCCAGGGCCCCGGACTGGCGCAGCGGGCTGGCCAGACCGTCGGAGCCGCCGGCGGCGAGGTCGAGGTAGGCCCGCAGGTCCTTCACCCCGGCCGAGATGGTCTCCTCGGCGCGCAGGTCGGCGGGTGCGAAGCTGCTGAACACGATCACCTGGCGCCTGGCCCGGGTGATCGCCACGTTCAGGCGGCGCTCGCCGCCGGGCAGGTTGAGCGGACCGAAGTTCAACGGCAGCCGGCCGGAGGCATCCGCGCTGAACGCCGTGGAGAACAGGATGGTGTCGCGCTCGTCGCCCTGCACGTTCTCCAGGTTCTTCACGAACAGGCCGTCAGTGTCGGTGTCGAGGGCGTGCACGATGCGATCGTCGCCGCTGTCGCGGAGACTGCCCTCGATGAGGGCCCGCTGCTGCACGTTGAAGGTGATCACTCCGATGGACGGGGTGCCCTCGGGCTCGGCGGCGAACCGGGCCAGGATCTCGGCGACGATGGCCTGGGCCTCGACCGGGTTGGTGCGCAGGCTCTTGCCCGTGCCGCTGCGCAGGAAGGCCCCGTCGACCCGGCGGAGGCTCACTCCGTAGCCCGCGGAGCCGGTGCCGGCAGCCGAGCCGGAGCCCGTGCCGGCAGCCGTGCCCGCACCGTGATGCGGAGCCGGGAACGAGGACAACCGGTCACGGTAGTACGCGCGGTTGCTGAAGGCGATCAGCGATTCATCCTGGCTGCGGTAGTGCCAGGACAGCCACTTGCTGGGCACCTGGGCCTGCACGCACTCCGACAGGATCGACTCCTCGTCGCGGACGAACTCGAGGGTGTCGCCGTCTTCCTCGCCCGAGCCGATGGTCGACTCCGCGAACGAGGTGGGCGGCATCTGCTTGCTGTCGCCGACCACCACCACCGAGCGGGCCCGCCCCATGGCGCCGACGGCGTCGGATACCCGCACCTGGGAGGCCTCGTCGAAGACCACGATGTCGAAAAGGCCGGCCTGGGCGGGGAAAAACCTGGCCACCGACTCCGGGCTCATCAGCATGCACGGCAGGATGTCGGTGATCAGGTCACCGAACTCGTGCATGAGCTCACGCACCCCCATGCCGCCGCGCTGCCGGTCCAGCTGACGTTTGAGCAGGCCGAGCCTGGCAGCCGTCTCCGCGGCCGGGCTCCCGGTCGTTTCCCCGGCGGTGTCCGGGGCGGCGCCGATGGTGCGCCGCCGCAGCACGCTGTAAGGGATGAAGGTGGGCAGATGCCGGCGCACTGCACCGGATGACGTGGTGAAGCGGGTGATCGAGCGGTTCTGGGCGGCGGCGTCGAACTGGTCCAGGGTGGTGGCCTGTCCGCGTTCGGCGACGGATGCGGTGGCGAGCCCCTTCTCGAACGCCAGGCCGGCGTCGTCGGCGTCGACCTCGCCGCGGAGGACCGCCGTGTGCGCGGCCGTGAGCCCGAGCCGAGCCAGCGGTTCGAGGTGTTCGAGCAGGGCGATCCACCGGGTGAGGGTGGGCAACCCCGGCGCCTGCGCGTCGCGTTCCTCGAGGCCGCGGGACCAGACGGCGACCAGGCCGCCGTCCGCAGCCCACCCGGTGATGGCGGCCGGTCCGGCACCGGTGGCCGTCATCACGGCCTGCAGGGCGAGGAGCGCCCGGTTCAGCGCGGTGGCGAGAGCCGGATCCGGTTCGGCGGTGGCGTCGAGGTAGTCGCGCAGGGCGGCCACGAAGTCAGCGCCGAGGTCGCGGTGCTCTGACGCGACGACGCCACCGGCCCAGCGCAGCCATGCGAGGCGGGCGGCGAGCGCGTCCCGGCCGGCGCCGGCGAGGGGGTTCCAGTCGTCCGGAATACTCACGCCGTCGACGGCCCGCACCCCGGCCCGCAGGGCGTGCAGCTGGGCCTGGCTGTCGGCGAGCTGGCCGGTGACGGTGGAGAGGGAGCCGAGAGGCACCTTGGCCCCTGGCCGCACCTCGGCGGCCAGCCGCGCGAACACGGCCTTCCGGCGGCCACGGCGACCGAAGAAGCTTGAGGCATCCGCCGCCTGGGCGTCCCGGTGCAGAGACGCGGCGTCCAGCCGCAGGGCACCGGGCTCGAGCACGGTCAACGCCGGGTGCTCGGCCTGCGCAAAAGTGGTGGTGGACTGCTCGGCGGCCGCCGCGGCCGCGACCCAGGCCGGGGAGCGGGTGCTATCGAGAGTGGCCAGCGGCACCCGATCCGCGTCGGCGAGACTGCTCAGGGAGACGAGCTCGGTAGGGCTGGCCGCTGCGGCCACGACGCTCGGGGTGGCGGCGACCACCGCGGCGGCGCCAGACCCGGCCGTCTCGTCGGCGCGGGGGAGCGCGGCCAGGGCCTCGTCCAGCTCCAGCGCGGCGCGGGCAACGGTGGCCAGGTCGAGGGGGGTGGCGGGCGGCGCGGTGATGAACGCCCACGGATGCTGCGGCCGCGGCCGGGCCGGATCGGTCGCCTCTGGCAGGTCCCGCAGCGTCCGCCGCAGCTCGTCGAGCTCGTCGGCCGTGATGCGCGCGGGCAGGTCGGCCGGCACGGGCAGGGCCCGCACGTCGTCGTCGGCCGTGAGCTGTGCGGTGCGGGCGGAGTAGAAGGACAGGCCGGCGCCGTTCTGTTCGTGCAACCGGTCGGTGTACCTGGCCAGGCTGCGCCGGGCGGTGCCGAGCACGTCGAGGTCGTTCTTCAGCCCCTGGCCGTCCACCGTCACCTTGTGCTCGAGGGCCTGCCGGATCTGGGCCCGCACGGCGGCGGGCTTGCTGGCCTTGTCGTGCAGGTCCAGGGCGAACGGGCCCATGCCCACCTCGTTCAGCCGGGCCTGCACCACCTGCAGGGCGGCGCGTTTCTCGGCGACGAACAGCACCTTCTTGCCCTCGTAGACGGCGCGGGTGAGCAGGTTGGTGATGGTCTGCGACTTGCCGGTGCCGGGTGGGCCCTCGAGCACGAAGGTGCGCTCGGCGATGGCCTCGGCCACGGCGGCCAATTGCGACGAGTCACCGGGCACCGGGCACTCGGCGCCGAGCGCGTCGAGGTCGGCGGGCGCCGGCAGCGCCACCGGGTCGACGAACGGCTGGGTGGGGGTGTGCACGAGGTGGCTCACCAGGGAGTTCTCGGCCAGCGTCTGCCAGTTCTCGTCGAGGTCCTTCCAGAGCCGGAACTTGGCGAACTGCAGGATCGACAGGTCGAGGGTCTCCTCGACCCGGTAGGGCAGCCCGGCCGCCAACAGCGCCTCGCGGGTGGCGCGGAACGCGGCGGCCAGGTCGATGCCGGCGGTGTCGATACGGGCAGCGTCCCCGGCGGTGTCGGCGACAGGGGTCGCCAGGCCGTCGATCGTGAGGCCGTGCAGCTGCCGGAGCTTCTCGAGCAGGCAGTAGTTGGGCGTGGATGCCCCGGCCTCGTCGAGCCGCACCCTGTAGTCGCCGCCGCGGCCGGCCGCTTCGAGCACCACGGGAACGAGCACCAGTGGGCTGCGGAGTTCCCGGTCGTTCGCGGTCCAGACCAGCGAGCCGAAGGCCAGGTAGAGGTTGTTGGCGCCGGTCTCCTGCACCACGGTGCGGGCCTTGTAGGCCAGCGCCCGCAGCTTGGTGGCATAGGCGGCGTCGGTAACGTCGGCGTAGACGGCCTTCTTGTCGGCGAGCACCGCCACGAGCTGGTCGACGGGCAGGTCCCGGCCGAACCGGATGCCGCGCTCCCGGTCGGTCGTCGTCATCCGGTCGGCGGGCAGCAGGGTCAACCCGGTGCCGCCGGTCACGAGGTCTTCGACACCGGCCAGATGCTGGTCGGGCACCGTTAGTGCGAGGGCGCCGCGTTCGGTGAAGTTGATCAGCCGGTTACGCAGACTCAGGTCGAGCAGGGCGTTCTTCCACTGGGTGATTCGGGGCGGCGTACTACTGGGCGGCGTGCTCAGGGACGGGCTGGTCGGGGCCCCGGCGGCGCTCGCCGCATCCGCCCCGGACGCCGCGCCGGTGCCGCCGGGCGAGACGATCGCCGGCCGGTACTCGGTGACGACCACGGTGCCGTCGCCGGTCACGGTGCGGGCGGGCAGCGGCAGGATGTGCGTGCGCCGCGCCTGCACCACGTCGACCACGCCGATCACGGTGTCCAGATCGGCGAGCCACTCCAGGTAGGGGGAGCGCTGGGCCTGCGCGAAGGTGACCGGAGTGCCGGCGCCATGGTCGGTGACCTGGGTGGTCTCCACGAGCCGGATCAGGTCGAGGTCGATGAGGTTGATCACCTCGGCCACGTCGGTGAGCGCGGGCGCGCCGAGGGTCTCCTCTTCACGCCAGTAGCCGAGGAACGCGTGCCCGGCGACCACCCACAGCAGTGGATGCAGCCCGGCCTGCTCGAGGGCGGCGGCCATCACGACGACGGTGTCGAGGCAGGTGCCCACCCCGCCCACCCCGCCCGCCCCGCCCCGGTCGGCCGTGCCCAGCACCTCGCCGGGCGTGCGCACCTTCTGGCCGTCGTCGGACCAGCTGGCCGGCGGGGTGGCGTAGCGGATGCCGCGGGCCCGCATGGCCACGAACACCGACTCGACCACCTGGTCGACCCGGTCGGGGCCCGACTGGTAGCCGGGCATCGCTGCCGAGCCGGTGCGGGCCTCGAGCGCCGCGGCGGCCTCGTCCAGCAGGACCGCGATCTCGGGGTGGTTGGGCAGCACGTGCGCCGAGAGCATCTCCAGCGCCAGGTCCACGGGCTGGGCGATCCACTGTTGGGCGGCGAGCAACTGGATGGGCTCGCCGGCCTCGGCTACGACGATGCCGTCGATGAGCAGGCTGGCCCGGATCTCGGCCGGGCGCTGCTCCTCGATGAGCAGCATGGCGGCGGGGTCGACGGTGAGGGAGACATCCGTGAAGGTGGCGGTGCGCTCGGCGGCGAGGTCCACGAGCAGGTCACGTGCGCTGCCGAGGGTGTCGCCGGCACTGAGCACCTCGAGCCGTAGCACGGCCTCCCGCACGGCGGGACCGCGGTTGTCGACGCCCACCCGGCCGACCACGTTGATGCGGTTGTGCGCCAGGGCGTAGCTGAGCACCGGCGTCGCGGTCAGCGAGAGGGTGATCAGACCGGAACCGCGGATGGCTGACTCAGTGACAATCGAATCCAGCTCTGTCGATTCCATCGGGGCTCCTCAATATTGCCGTGCGGGTGCTGCGTGGTTCCCCTCGTTCGGGGCCCTTAAGTCAATCATCGGCGACGGGAGGGGGGACCACGACCCGCCAGGCTCGGCCCAACTCTGCTAAGCTCTTGAGGTTGCCGTTCAACGGCCGCGGATAAAGAGAGCTCAGGCATTCTGCCCCGAGCACCGCGCAGTGAGAGAAAGGGGATCCCATCTATGGCACTCGAAGCTAATGCTAAGAAGGCGATCATCGAAAAGTACGCTACCCACCCGGGCGACACGGGTTCCCCCGAAGTCCAGATTGCAATGCTCACGCAGCGCATTCTCGACCTCACGGAGCACCTCAAAGAGCACAAGCACGACCACCACTCGCGTCGTGGCCTGCTCCTCCTGGTTGGTCAGCGTCGCCGTCTGCTCGGCTACCTGTCCGACGTGGACATCAACCGTTACCGCTCGCTCATCGAGCGTCTCGGCCTGCGCCGCTAGGTAGTAGCCGAATGGTTCGCTGATAACGCGATCTTCTTCGAAACGGGCCGTCACCCCTGGGGTGGCGGCCCGTTTTGTGTACCCGGGGATGATCTCGCGAGCCGTGAGTTAAGCACCTTCCCGACGCCCGGGAGGGTGCTTTTCTCACGGCTCGCGACCGTTTCCCGTAGCGCCGGGCCGGGCAAGCGGCAAGAGTGGGGGGATGAACGACTTCGTCAGCTCACCCGGCGGTGACCCGCGCGGCTTCGACAAGCGGCATCACGGCGCACCCTCCGGCTTCTTCGAGGCCGAGGCCGCCGGCCTGGTCTGGCTGGCGGTACCCGGGGGAGTGCGTACGGCACAGGTGATCGGCCTCGAGCCGGGGCACATCGTGCTCGAGACCGTCGACGAGGTGCCACCCACCCGGTCGGCCGCCCGAGCCTTCGGCGCCGAGCTGTCGGTGACCCACTCGGCCGGCGCCTCGGCATTCGGCGCCCCACCCGACAACTGGAGCGGCCCGCTGTTCATCGGCAATCGCAGCCTCCCCACCGCCTATGAGAACAGCTGGGGAGTGTTCTACGCCCGCTACCGGGTGCTGCCATACCTGGACATCGCCGTCGACGTGGGCGGAATCACCGCCAGGCAGTCCGAGGTCGTGCACGCGGCCTGCGCACGCATCGAGGCCGGCGACTTCGACGACGGTGCCTCGCCGGCCCGGGTGCACGGGGACCTGTGGACCGGCAACGTGCTGTGGTCGGCCGACGGGGTCGTGCTGATTGACCCGGCCGCGCACGGCGGCCACCGCGAGACCGACCTGGCGATGCTCGCCCTGTTCGGCTGCCCGTACCTGGAGGAGATCGCCGCCGGCTACGAGTCGGCCTCGCCGTTGAAGCCGGGCTGGCGGGCGCGCACGCCGCTGCACCAGCTGCATCCGCTGGCCGTGCATGCCGCCGGGCATGGCGCGGCATACGGCCGGGCGCTGGCGCAGGCCGCCGAGGCGGTGCTCGAACTGCCCAGGACCGCCCGGTCCGGCTAGGCCGGCACACCGTTTCTGAGGCCAGGTCCCTGCCGGGCGCCCCGCGAACGTTTCGGGGTGTCCGGCAGGGACTTTCGGCCTGCCGCCGCCGAAGTACTGCCCTAAACTTGAGCTTTACACGGAACGGACACCCCCCCATGAGTCTCTGGCGTACGAAGAGCATCGAGTCATCGATCGAGGATTCCCTGGAAAAGGGGCACAGTCTCAAACGCACCCTCGGCACCTGGGACCTGATGATCATGGGAGTGGCGGTCGCCGTCGGCGCCGGCATCTTCTCCGTGGGCGCCAAGGCCGCCGGCAGCTACGCCGGGCCGTCCGTGACGCTCGCCTTCGTGCTCGCCGCGGTCACCTGCGCCCTCGCGATCATGTGTTACGCCGAGTTCGCCTCCGCGGTGCCCGTGGCCGGCTCCGCATACACCTTCACCTACGCCACTCTGGGCGAGCTGCTGGCCTGGATAATAGGCTGGGACCTGATCCTGGAGATGCTCACCGCCGCGGCCGTGATCGCCAAGTACTGGGGCATCTACCTCAGCAACGTCTTCGCGCTCTGGAACTGGGACATCCCCGCCACCATCAACGTGGTCGGCCTCGACGTGAGCTGGGGCGCGTTCGTGATCGTCGCCATCTTCACCACCCTGCTGGTGCTCGGCACCCAGCTCTCCGCCCGCGTCGCCAGCGTCTTCACCATCGTCAAGGTGGCGATCGTGCTCTTCGTCATCGTCGTCGGCGCCTTCTTCATCAACCCGGCCAACTACTCGCCGTTCATCCCCGAGGCCGTGCCCACCACGGATGGCGTCGGCAGCGACGTGTGGACCCAGTCCCTGTTCTCCTTCATGACCGGCGCCGCCCCGGCGCAGTACGGCATCTTCGGCCTGCTCGCCGGTGCCTCCCTGGTCTTCTTCGCCTTCATCGGCTTCGACGTGGTCGCCACCAGCGCCGAAGAGGTCAAGGATCCGCAGAAGACCCTGCCGCGCGGCATCTTCGCCGGCCTGGCCATCGTCACCGTGCTCTACGTCGGAGTGAGCCTCGTGCTCACGGGAATGGTGCCGTACACCGTGCTCGCCGACGACCCCAACGCGTCCCTCGCCACCGCCTTCATCGCCGTGGGCGCCGGCTGGGCCGCCCAGGTCATCTCCATCGGCATCCTGGCCGGCCTCACCACGGTGATCATGGTGCTGCTGCTCGGACTGTCGCGGGTGCTCTTCGCCATGAGCCGCGACGGCCTGCTGCCCCGCTGGCTCAGCGTCACCTCGGAGAAGCGCCGCACGCCGGTGCGCATCCAGATCATCACCGGTGCGGCCGTCGCGCTGATCGCCGGGCTCACCGACGTGGGCGTGCTCGAAGAGATGATCAACATCGGCACCCTCTCCGCGTTTGTGCTCGTGAGCATCGCCGTCGTGGTGCTGCGCAAGAAGCGGCCGGACCTCAAGCGCTCGTTCAAGGTGCCGCTGTCGCCGTTCCTGCCGATCCTCTCGGCCGTGCTCTGCTTCTGGCTGATGCTGAACCTCACCACGCTCACCTGGGCGCGCTTCGCAGTCTGGCTGCTGCTCGGTTTCATCGTCTACTTCGCCTACGGCCGTCGCCACTCGCTGGTGGGCATCAACGCCAAGCTTCTCGTCGACGCCACCCGTCGTGAGGAGATCGAACGCGAGGAGCGCGCCCTCAAGGGCAAGTAGCCGCGGAACTGTTCCCCGAACGGACATTTGCGTCCGGTGCGCCGGACGCAAATGTCCGTTGCGGCAACAGAAGGGAGCCGGCACCTGGGCCGAGGCCCTCGCGTTGACGGCGACGGCGGAGTGGCTTTTTGGCGGATGGCCCGTTCGCTGGGAATGGGCGTGTGCGTGCCTCGCCACCGGAGGGAGACCTCATGCACCGGCAGTCGGAGTAATCGCCATGACGGCGGCGCTCCTGCTGGCTCTCGACCTGGTCGCGGCGATTGTCACCGCCGGGGCGTGGATCGCCGCCGCGGTGCTCACCTCGGGACTCCCAACGCCGGGATCTCCTGCGGATGCCGCGCCCCGGCACGCCCGCACCCGGCACGCCCGCGCCCGATGAGCCCGCGCCGGATGAGCCCGCGCCGGCGCCGACGATCCGGCGTCGCGGCGCCTGGATCGTGATAGCCATGGTCGGGATAGGCCTGCTGGGCCTGGGTGCACAGCTGCTCTGCACCGCCCTGCTCGCCGATGGCGGCTGGTGGTTCGTGCAGGAGAAGGCGGTGTTCGCCCTGCCGGGGCCGTCGTCGCCTCGATCGCCGTGATCGTCCTCGCCGGCCCCAGGCCGCTGGGCGCTGCCGCGGCAGCTGCCCCGCTCTCGGCGCCCGCGGCCGCGCGGCCCTGGTGGGTGCTGCGGCGGCCGGCCTTGCCGGTATCGTGGCCCGCCTGGTGATCGGCTATCCGTTAGAGCCTGTAGAGGCGGGCCTCCCAGGGCCGGAGCGCCGCGGAACCGTCACCGGGGTAGTTGCCCAGCAGCAGCTCGGCGCCCGAAATGTCGTCGGGCAGCCACTCGCCGCGCACCGTCAACGGCTCATCTGACACGTTCGCCAGCACCAGCAGGGTCTGCCCGTCCAGCGTGCGGGTGAACGCGTACAGCCGTTCGTGGTCGGGCTCGATCAGCTCGAAGGCGCCGAGCGCGACGACGGGGTCCGCGTGCCGCAGCGCGATCAGCCGCTGGTAGAACGCGAACACACTGTGCGAAGCGGCCCGGTCGGCTCGCACGTTGATGGTGGGATAGTTCGGGTTGGCCGCGAGCCACGGGGTGCCGGTGGTGAACCCGGCGTGGGCGGTATCGTCCCACTGCATCGGTGTGCGCGCGTTGTCACGCCCCATGGCGTGCACCCCGGCCAGCACGCTCGCCGGAGACTGGTCGAACTGCTCCACGGCCTCCCGGTAGTGGTTGAGCGACTCGATGTCCCGGTAGTGGTCGATGGTGTCGAACTTCACGTTCGTCATGCCGATTTCTTCGCCCTGGTAGATATAGGGCGTGCCGCGGTGCAGGTGCAGCACCAGCGCCCACAGGGTTGCCGACTCGTAACGGAACTGCGTGTCGTTGCCGAACCGGGACACCAGCCGCGGCTGGTCGTGGTTGTTCAGGTACAGGCTGTTCCAGCCGGTCTGGGCCAGGCCGTCCTGCCAGCGGGCGAGGCTGCGCTTCAGTGGCACCAGGCTGCGCGGCAGCGGGTCGAACTTGTGCGTTCCCTGGTCGAGCGACACATGCTCGAACTGGAAGATCATGTCGACCTCGGCGCGGGCCGCATCCGTGAACAGCACGGCATCGGCGATGCTCACGCCGGGCATCTCTCCCACGGTCAGGTGCTCGTCGGGGCGGCCGGCGAAGACCATCCGGTGCATCTCCTGCAGATATTCGTGGATCTGCGCGCCCATCGGCGAACCACCATCGGTGGCCGCGGCCGGCCCGCTGACCAGCTCCACCTGCTTGGCGATGAAGTTGATCACGTCCATGCGGAACCCGTCGACGCCGCGGTCCAGCCACCAGTTCATCATCGTGTAGACCGCCTGGCGCACCTCGGGGTTCACCCAGTTGAGGTCGGGCTGTTGCGGCGCGAACAGGTGCAGGTAGTACTCGCCCGTCGTCTCATCCAGGGTCCAGGCCGGGCCGCTGAACGCGCTGCCCCAGCCGTTCGGTTCGGCGCCGGCCGCTCCGGGCCGGCGCCACCAGTACCAGTCGCGCTTGGGGTTGTCGATCGACGAGCGTGATTCGACGAACCACGGATGCTCGTTGCTGGTGTGGTTGACCACCAGGTCCATCACGATCTTGATGCCGCGCTCATGGGCCTCGGCCAGCAGAAGGTCGAATTCCGCCAGGCTGCCGAACACCGGGTCGATGTCCTGGTAGTCGCGGATGTCGTAGCCGTTGTCGTGCTGCGGGGACGGGTAGACCGGGGAGAGCCAGATGGCGTCGACGCCGAGCTCGGCGAGGTAGTCGAGCTTGCCGCGCACCCCGCCGAGGTCACCGATGCCGTCGCCGTTCGAGTCCGCGAAGCTGCGCGGATAGACCTGGTACACCACGGCCGTGGTCCACCACGGGGCGGCGGTGTGCGCACCGGCGTCAGTGCCGGAGTGTCCGGTGACGGTGCGGCTGTTCAGACTGGTCACGGGGTCCTCCCTTGCCGGGGTCCGGCGCGGGCGAGCGCGGGCCTTCCGGTGTCACGCGAATTGGCTAACTTACTGAATAAAGTCGTCCGTCCAATGTAGCGTCCGGTGCCCGAGTGGCACCACTGCGGGGGTGCTGCGAGGGTGCGGCGGGGGCGCGTGGCCGCGTGACTCCCCGCTCTCACCGCACTCGCACCGGGTCGGGAATAGGATCGGGCCATGTGCCGTTGACACCCATATACATGCAGACGCATTGAGTTTTGGAGGCTGGAAATGCAGTTCGGAATCTTCACGGTCGGGGACCTGACCACCGATCCCACCACGGGGCAGACGCCGACGGAGCACGCCCGCATCAAGGCCATGCTCACCATCGCGCAGAAGGTCGAAGAGGTCGGCCTGGATGTCTTCGCCACCGGCGAGCACCACAACCCGCCCTTCGTGCCCTCGTCGCCGACCACCATGCTCGGCTACATCGCGGCCAAGACCGAGCGGATCATCCTCTCCACCGCGACCACGCTGATCACCACCAGCGACCCGGTGAAGATCGCCGAGGACTTCGCAATGCTCCAGCACGTCGCCGACGGCCGGGTGGACCTCACCCTGGGCCGCGGCAACACCGGCCCGGTCTACCCCTGGTTCGGTCAGGACATCCGGCAGGGCATCCCGCTGGCGCTGGAGAACTACGCACTGCTGCGCCGGCTCTGGCGCGAGGACTTCGTCGACTGGGAAGGCCAGTTCCGCACCCCGTTGCAGGGCTTCCAGTCCACCCCGAGGCCGCTCGACGGTGTGCCGCCGTTCGTGTGGCACGGCAGCATCCGCAGCCCAGAGATCGCCGAACAGGCCGCGTACTACGGCGACGGCTTCTTCTCGAACCACATCTTCTGGCCGGCCTCGCACACCGCGAAGATGGTCAAGTACTACCGCAACCGCTTCGAGCACTACGGCCACGGCACGGCCGCGCAGGCCATGGTGGGCCTCGGCGGCCAGGTGTTCATGCGCAAGAACTCGCAGGACGCCAAGCGCGACTTCCGGCCGTACTTCGACAACGCCCCGGTCTACGGCAACGGCCCGAGCATGGAGGAGTTCACCTCGCAGACCCCGCTCACCGTCGGCAGTCCGCAGGAGGTCATCGACCGCACCCTCGGGTTCCGGGACTACGTCGGCGACTACCAGCGCCAGCTCTGGCTGATGGACCACGCCGGGCTGCCACTGAAGACCGTGCTCGAGCAGCTCGACCTCCTCGGTGAAGAGGTCGTACCGGTGCTCCGCAAGGAATTCGCGAAGAACCGGCCGGCCAACGTGCCGGATGGCCCCACCCACGAGTCCCTGGTGCTCGCCGCCGCCCAGGCGCCGGCTGCCGCCGCATCGGTCGGGCGCGATGACCTGGACACCTCCGCCGCCATCGCCCCGCACCGCCGGGCGAACGGTGCCGCGTTCGGCCTAGCCGGCGCCGGCACGATTGGAGCATAGAGATGACCGAGCGCACCCTGGCGGTCGTCTCCGCCGGACTCAGCCAGCCGTCCTCCACCCGGCTGCTCGCCGACAAGCTCGCCACGGCCACCGTGGCGCGGCTGGCCGACGAGGGCATCACCACCACGGTGCTGACCTACGAACTGCGCGACTACGCCCAGGACATCATGAACAACATGCTCACCGGGTTCGCCAACCCTCGGCTGGAAGAGATGATCGAGGCCGTCACCGCGGCCGACGGCCTGATTGCCGTCACCCCGATCTTCACCACCAGCTACAGCGGACTGTTCAAGACGTTCTTCGACGTGATCGACAACCGCTCCCTCACCGACCAGCCCGTGCTGATCGGCGCGACCGCGGGGACGCCGCGGCACTCGCTGGCCCTCGACTACGCGCTGCGGCCGATGTTCACCTACCTGCACGCCGTGGTGGTGCCCACCGCGGTGTTCGCCGCGTCGGAGGACTGGGGCACCGGCGACGGCGGCCGCGTGGACAGCCGGGTGCAGACCCTGCCGGCCCGGATCGAACGCGCGGCGGGGGAGCTCTCGGCGCTCGTCGCCCGCTCCGCCCGGTCCAGCCGGGTGCAGGATCCCTTCGAGCTGCCCGCCGGCTTCAACCCCGCCGGCATGTTCCCGCCCCGGTAGCAGGGCTAGTGCGTGCGGGTGGTGCCCCGGGACTCTCGCGTCCCCCACACTGTCGCGACATGCCTCTGAGGCTGCCCCGCCGGGACCTTCGGCTCTGATGACGGCAGAGCGGCGGGGACAGACTGGAACACGGTGCGCCGGAGAGAGTGCTTCCGCGAGACGGAAGCCGTGACAACCGCGCAGACAGGTCGTTCCGTGGTCGCCGTACGTGCAGACACAGAGTTCCCGGATGCCCGCGCCGCGTACGCCGCCGCCCCCGGTGCCGCCACTGTCGACCTCTCGGTGCGGATCGGCAGCCTCACCCTGCACACCCCGGTGATGCCGGCCTCCGGCTGCTTCGGCCCGGAACTGGGCGCACTCATCCCGGTCGCCGAACTCGGCGCCGCCGTCACCAAGACCGTCTTCGGTTCGGCGCGCGGCGGCAACCCGGTGCACCGGCTCACCGAGATCCCCGCGGGCATGGTCAACAGCGTCGGCATCCCCAGCCGAGGCCCGGTCGGCTACCTAGCCACCCTGCATCCGCGCTACGCGGCCCTCGACGTGCCCACGATCATCAGCGTCGGCGGCCACCGGCCGAGCGAATACGCTCCGGTCGTTGCGGCACTGGGCGAGAACGGTGCCGCCTTCGAACTCAACGTGTCCTGCCCCAACCTCGACCGGAACGGCACCGACATCGGCTCGGACCCTGCGGCAATCCGCGAGGTGGTCGCCGCCGTGCGCCTGGTCACGGACAAGCCGATCATCGTGAAGCTGCCGGTGCTGGTCGCCTCGATCGCAGACTGTGCCCGCGCCGCCGAGGAGGCCGGCGCCGACGCCGTCTGCGTGGCCAACTCCATCCCGGCGATGCCGCTGGATGCCCTCACCCGCCGGCCGATTCTCGGCAACGTCATCGGCGGGCTGTCCGGGCCGTCGATCAAGCCGATCGTGCTGCGGCTGGTCTGGCTGGCGTCACGGGCGGTGCAGATCCCGGTGATCGCCTGCGGCGGAGTCGAGACCGCCGACGATGCCCTCGACTACTTCTCGGTGGGGGCCAGCGCCGTGCAGGTGGGAACCGCCAGCTTCGCCCGGCCTTTCGCGGCGGTGGAGGTGGCGCGGGGGTTGCAGCAACGGTGCCGGGACGCCGAGGTGGGCACTATCCGGGAGCTGCTCGAGTTGGATGCTGCACTGTGAACCGGAACGTGTCCTCGGAACGCAACCATCCGTTGGTCGAGCCTGTCGAGACCCCGCGAGACACGTCACCGGGTCTACTTCGGCAAGCTCAGCACGGCGTCGACAAGCTCGACCAGCGGGATGGGGACGAACCGCAGGTTGAGTCACCCGCGCTCGACCAGCGAGGTGGGGACGACAGTATGCGGGCGACCGCCGCCGCCGCGGCTCGCCGCGAGGCCGCCGCCCGGGCGCGGGCGTTCGCCGAGGCGGATGCCCGGGCGCTCGACGGCCTGGTCTCGGTGCGACCGCGCCAGGCCGTGCCGCGCCCGCAACCCGTCTGGGACGACGCCGAGATGCTCGTGCACGAGCCGGCGGGGGAGCGCTATCGCCGCCTGGTCCTGGCCAGCAGCAGCATCGCGCACACCGCGCTGGCCGGCCAGTTCCTCATGATCACGGTGCCGCCGCACGCCGGCGACACGATTCTGCTGCCCCGGCCCATGGCCATCCACCGCCGCCGACCGGCGACCGCCGACCAGCCAGGCACCGTGGAACTGATCTACGGCGTCGTGGGCCGCGGCACCCGCGCCCTGGCCGCCGTTCCCGTCGGAGGCACCCTGCAGGTCACCGGGCCGCTCGGCCGCGGGTTCGAATTCGAAACCGGCACCCGTTCCGCCCTGCTGATCGGCCGGGGCGTGGGCATCTGCGGCGTGATGGGCGCCGCGGAGGATGCCCAGGCGGCGGGCATCCGCACGACCATGGTGCTCAGCGGGCAACGTCCTGAGCAGCTGCTCGGCCGCGCCGACTGCGCCGAACTGGGCGTGCGGGTGATCGCGGTCACCGACGACGACGGCTCCAGTGACCTGGTCACCCTCAGCGCCGGCCTGCGCGCCGAGTTCGACGGCGCCACGCCCGAGCGCACCCCGCCCGACGTGGTCATGGTCTGTGGAGCCGGGGTGCTCGCCCGGCTCGCCGCGGAACTCGGCGCGCACTGGGGGGTGCCCGTGCAGGCCTCGCTCGAGGCGCACATGGCCTGCGGGCTCGGCTACTGCCACGGCTGCGCCGCCCCGGTGCGCACCGACGCGAGCGTGGAAGGCCCCCTGGTCTGCGCCGACGGTCCGGTCTTCGACGCCCGCATCCCTGTCGATTAACCCCCGTTCTGCTACGCTTATTCAGGTGGATCTTCGGATCTACCCGCAGTACCCGGAGCAGACCTGCAGGACGCTGGTCCTCGGTGGTGGTTTCCCAACGCACAGGCCTGTAAAACGCAGTGCACCGTTGGTGAATTTCTACTGATGGCCAGCAATGTCAGCGCCCAACACATGTTCGGCAGATTGTTCTGCCTGTTCCTGCTCCGATGTCCCACTCGCGCGCCACACGGGCAAACGAGTCTAAACAAAGGAGAGAACCCCCATATGGAGGGTCCAGAAATCACGTTCGCCGAAACCGTTATTGACAACGGCAAGTACGGCAAGCGCACCATCCGTTTCGAAACCGGGCGTCTCGCCCAGCAGGCGCAGGGCTCAGCCGCCGCGTACATCGACGAAGAGACCATGCTTCTCTCTGCCACGAGCGCCAGCAAGCAGCCGAAGGACAACTTCGACTTCTTCCCGCTGACGATCGACGTCGAAGAGCGCATGTACGCCGCTGGCCGCATCCCGGGCAGCTTCTTCCGCCGCGAAGGCCGCCCGTCGACCGAAGCGATCCTCACCTGCCGTCTGATCGACCGGCCGCTGCGCCCGTCATTCGTCGACGGCCTCCGCAACGAGATCCAGGTTGTCGTGACCGTTCTGGCCATCGCGCCCGACGAGTACTACGACGTCCTGGCCATCAACGCCGCGTCCATGTCGACCCAGATCGCCGGCCTGCCGTTCTCCGGCCCGATCGGTGGCGTCCGCGTCGCCCTCATCCCCGACGACAACGGCTCCGGCCAGTGGGTCGCCTTCCCGAAGCACTCGCAGGTCGTTGACGCCGTGTTCAGCATGGTCGTCGCCGGCCGCGTTGTGACGGATGCCGATGGCAGCGAAGACGTCGCGATCATGATGATCGAGGCCGAAGCGACCGACAACGCCTGGACGCTGATCCAGGGCGGCGCCATCAAGCCGAACGAAGAGGTCATCGCCGAGGGCATCGAGGCGTCCAAGCCGTTCATCAAGCAGCTCATCGTCGCCCAGCAGCAGGTTGCCGCCGCGGCGTCCAAGCCCACCGGCAACTACCCGCTGTTCCCCCCGTACACCCCGGAGACCTACGACGCCGTCGCAGCCCTGGCGTACGAGGGACTGAAGGACGTCTACGTGATCGCCGACAAGATCGCGCGTCAGGATGCTGACGACGTGCTCAAAGCATCCGTCAAGACCGCCATCGCGGCCAAGGTCGAAGCCGGCGAGCTTCCCGCAGCCGCCAACAACCAGGTCGGCGCGGCGTACAAGTCCGTCACCAAGCTCGTCGTGCGCTCACGCGTTCTCAACGAGGGTGTTCGTATGGACGGACGCGGCCTGGCCGACATCCGCCCGCTCGACGCCGAGGTTGCGGTCATCCCGCGCGTGCACGGTTCGGCGATCTTCCAGCGCGGCGAGACCCAGATCCTGGGTGTCACCACGCTGAACATGCTCAAGCTCGAGCAGACCATCGACTCCCTGAGCCCGGTCACCAAGAAGCGCTACATGCACAACTACAACTTCCCGCCCTACTCCACCGGTGAAACCGGTCGGGTCGGCACGCCCAAGCGTCGCGAGATCGGCCACGGAGCGCTCGCTGAGCGTGCCCTGGTACCCGTGCTGCCGTCGCGTGAGGAATTCCCCTACGCCATCCGTCAGGTATCCGAGGCGCTCAGCTCCAACGGATCCACCTCGATGGGTTCCGTCTGCGCCTCTACCCTGTCGATGCTGAACGCCGGAGTGCCGCTGCGCGCCCCGGTCGCCGGCATCGCAATGGGCCTGATCTCCGACACCGTCGACGGTAAGACCCGCTACGCGGCTCTGACCGACATCCTCGGTGCCGAAGATGCCCTCGGCGACATGGACTTCAAGGTTGCCGGCACGAGCGAGTTCGTCACCGCGATCCAGCTCGACACCAAGCTCGACGGCATTCCCGCGTCGGTCCTGGCCGGCGCGCTGACGCAGGCGAAGGATGCTCGCACGACGATCCTCGCCGTGCTGAACGCCGCGATCGACGCTCCCGACGAGATGGCACCGACCGCGCCCCGCGTGATCAGCGTGCAGATCCCCGTCGACAAGATCGGCGAGCTCATCGGCCCGAAGGGCAAGATGATCAACTCGATCCAGGACGAGACCGGAGCCGACATCTCGATCGAGGAAGACGGCACCGTGTACATCGGCGCCGTCGATGGTCCCTCGGCCGAGGCCGCTCGCGCCATGGTCAACTCCGTCGCAAACCCTACCAACCCCGAGGTTGGCGAGCAGTTCCTCGGAACTGTCGTGAAGATCGCCGCTTTCGGCGCCTTCGTCTCGCTCCTCCCGGGCAAGGACGGCCTGCTGCACATCTCTGAGGTGCGCAAGCTCGCCGGCGGCAAGCGCGTGGAGAACGTCGAAGACGTCCTCGGCGTGGGCCAGAAGGTCCTCGTTGAGATCACCAAGATTGACGACCGTGGCAAGCTTTCGCTCGCCCCGGTCCTCCCCGATGAAGCCGACACGCACGGTCGTGACGCTGCATCCGAGGGACCCGAAGCTCCGGCCGAAGGTTAGTCACTAGTTCTGCCGGTCACCTCTCGCCAGGTGTGCCGGTCAGACGGAAGGCCCGTCCTGCTTCGGCAGGGCGGGCCTTTTCGCGTGTCCCGGCGGGTGCGGCCCCGGCGCCTGCGGGCGTTAAGCGGTGCGGGGCTGCACGCCGCGTTCGAGCAGCGGAACGATCCGGTACGGGATCAGCTCACCCATCGCCAGGGACGTCTCGGTGCGCTCGACGCCCTCACAGGCGAGGATCGTGCGATCGATCCTGAAAAGGTCTTCGGCGTCGGCGCAGGCCACCCGCACCAACAGATCGGCCGCACCGCTCATGCCGTGCGCCTGCACGATTTCGGGAATTCGGCTGAGCTCGCCGATGATCTCCGCGGCGCGCTTTTGCACGATGTGTACCTCGATGAACGCCGTCAGAGGATACCCGAGCACGGCGGGACAGACCCGGCGGTCGAACTCGAGGAACACCCGGGACTCCTCGAGCCGGGTCATCCGGGCCTGCACAGTGTTGCGGGAGAGC
The DNA here is from genome assembly GCF_004402695.1 of Cryobacterium adonitolivorans. Classification (GTDB taxonomy): domain Bacteria; phylum Actinomycetota; class Actinomycetes; order Actinomycetales; family Microbacteriaceae; genus Cryobacterium; species Cryobacterium adonitolivorans. The sequence continues at coordinate 30,829 of NZ_SOFL01000040.1, forward strand.
CCGAGCGTGTGGGCGAGCCCCACATAGGTGCTGTCAGGGGCGGCGCACAGCGCACGCAGTAACTCGAGATCGACTCTGTCCAAGTGGTGCATACTGCCTGACCGTAGCATGCACAGTGGCCCCAGAACAGGGCACAGTGCACGCCGTGACCCAGATCCGCTGCGCGAGCGGGAAGTCCTCACCGTCCAGGGGTCGGCAGCGTGACGCTCCGCCCAGGGTTGACCGGGTCGGCGCCGCGCGGAAGAGTGGTCGGATGGACGACACCCGCCAGACCCTGACTCCCATCCAAACCCGCTCGGTGCTCTCCGGGGGCGATTTCCTGCATCTGGAGGGAACGCTGTACGCCACCTACCGCACGGCGGATTTTGCCGCAGCCGTGCGCCTGGTCGATGCCGTCGCCGCCGACGCGGACGCCCAGAATCATCACCCCGACGTCAAACTGGGCTACGGGTCCGTGGAGTTCGAGCTGTCGAGCCACGATGTGGGCGGAATCACCGAACGCGATCTGCGGCTCGCGCTGCGCATCCAGGAACTCGCCGCCGAGCAGGATGCCCACGCCACCCGCCTGGTGCCCAGCCGCGCCGACGTAGCCATCGACTGCACCGACGCCGAGGCCGTGCGCCCATTCTGGCGGGTGGGGCTGGGCTACCAGGAGTCGGGTCCCGCGGACGACATCGAACTGCGTGACCCGCGCGGCGTCGGCCCCAAGGTGTGGTTCCAGCACATGGAGATCCAGCGCACGGAGCGCAACCGAATCCATCTCGACGTGTACGTGCCCGTTGCCGACTGCGAGGAACGGGTGGAGGACATCATCGACGTCGGGGGAGTGCTGCTCACCGACGAGCACGCTCCGGACTGGTGGGTGCTCGCCGACCCGGAGGGCAACGAGCTCTGCGTGTGCAGCTGGGACGCTTGACCGGCGCCGACTCAGGCACCGACTCCGGTTCAGGCTGCGGCGCGCGCCAAGGCCTTTTCGATCGCGGCGACGAGCTGCGGTGATTCAGGTTCCACCGTCGACGCGAACCTGTCGACGATCACGCCGTCGCCGTTCACCAGGAACTTCTCGAAGTTCCACTTGATCAACCCCGGCAGCACGCCCTTCCTGAACGCGGTGAGCTGGCTGTACAGCGGATGCTGGTGCGAGCCGCGCACATCCACCTTGGCCGTGAGCGGGAAGGTGACACCGAAGTTGACCTCGCAGAACTGCTGGATGTCCACTTCGCTGCCGGGCTCCTCGTTCATGAATTGGTTGCACGGCAGCCCGAGCACCACCAGGCCGTCGTCGGCGAAGCGTCGGTAGAGGGCTTCGAGACCCGCGTACTGGGGGGTGAAGCCGCACTTCGATGCCACGTTGACCACGAGCACGGTCTTGCCGGCGAACCGGCCGAACGTGGTCGGGGTGCCGTCGATCAGGGTGAGCGGGACGCCATAGAGCGGGGAATCGGACATGCCGAAAAGATTACTCCCCGACCCTTCGAGAGGCCTCGCAAGAGGTCAATTTCCGGCTAAACGGGGGGTCAAGCCACACATTTGTGTAACGCTTGCCGCGCGCCCCCAGCGGATTGTGAGGATCGGGTTATTCTCGGCTTACATGGGTCGGCGCGGGAGCCGCGCAGACCCGTCCGAGGGGCGGTGGAGGCATGAGAGGCAGCGTGGCGACGGGGCGTGTGGCGACGGGGCGTTTGGCAACGGACAACGTCAAGACAGAGGTAACCGCCGAGAGCCGCACAGAGCCGGCGTTGCACACCGGCAGCAATCCCGCAGTGCAGGCTGGCTCCCGGGTCGACGAACTCGTCCTGCAGACCCGCCCGGTCCAGGTGCAGCACACCGCTCCGGTTCAGCTGCCCGAACGCCCTCCCGCTGCAGCCCCGGACATCCGGCGCACAATCGGCGACACCGACCTCACCGTGCACCCGCTGGCGCTGGGCTGCAGCGTCTTCGGCTGGACCACCGACGGCGACACCGCCATGGCCATCCTCGACAGGCACTGGGAACTCGGCGGCAACTTCCTCGACACCGCTGACAGCTACGCCGCCGGGCGCAGCGAGGTGCTGATCGGATCGTGGATGCGCACCCGCGGAGTGCGCGACGACACGATCATCTCCACCAAGATCGGCCGCAACCGCGACAACCCCGGACTCTCGCCGCGCAGCATCGTCGGTGCGGTGCACGCCTCCCTCGAACGGCTCGGCACCGACCGAATCGACCTGCTGCACTTCCACTTCGACGATCTCGACGTGCCCCTGGAGGAGAGCCTCGGCGCCATGGAGACGCTCATTGCCAGAGGCACCGTGCGGCACCTCGCGGCATCCAACTTCACGGCGGAGCGCCTGATGGAGGCCCGGGTGCTCGCCGCCAATGGCCTGCCCAGGTTCGTGGCCCTCGAGACCCCGTACAACCTGATGAACCGGGTCTCATTCGAGTCGTCCCTGGCCCTTGTCACCCGGGCGCAAGGCGTCGCGGTGATGCCGTACTTCGCCCTCGCGCACGGATTCCTCACCGGCAAGTACCACTCCAAGGCCGACCTCACCGACACCATCCGGGCCGGCCGCGCATCGGCCTACCTGAATCGTGCCGGACTCAAGGTGCTTGGCGTGCTCGAACGCATCGCGGAGGACCACGGTGTGGCCCCGTCGACGATCGCGCTGGCCTGGCTGCTGGCCAAGGACGGCGTGGTGGCCCCGGTGGCCAGCGCGAGCCGGCCGGACCAGGTGGATGCCCTCGTGGCCGCGGCCGCCGTGCGGCTGGGCCGTGCCGACATGGTCGACCTCGACAAGGTGTCGGCCTAACCGGTGCGCTGGCCCGCCGCGTGCAGCCGGGCCAGGTCTCGCCGGTGTCGTAAGGTTGGACTGATATGAAAGGCGCCGTTGAATTTCCCCTTGACCTGACCGAACTCTCGTTTCGGGCCGCTGGTGAGTCCCTCGTCAGGCGCACCGTCCTGCCCAGCGGGGTGCGCATCGTCACCGAACAGGTGCCGGGCAGCCGCAGCCTCACCATCGGTTACTGGGTGGCCGTAGGATCCCGCGACGAGCAGCCGGGCCACTTCGGCTCCACGCATTTTCTTGAGCACCTGCTGTTCAAGGGCACCGCAGAGCGCTCGGCGCTGGACATCGCCATCGCCTTCGACGCCGTCGGCGGCGAGCACAACGCCATGACTGCCAAGGAATACACCTGCTACTACGCCAAGGTGCAGGACCGCGACCTCAACATGGCCGTCGAGGTGCTCACCGACATGATCACCTCGTCGTTGCTGGACCCCGCCGAGTTCGAAACCGAGCGCGGCGTCATCCTCGAGGAACTCGCGATGGCCGACGACGACCCGGCCGACGTCGCCAACGAACGCTTCTTCCAGGCTGTCATGGGCACGCATCCGCTGGGCCGCCCGATCGGCGGTAGACCGGACACCATCCGCGACGCCACGCGTGACGCCGTCTGGGAGCACTACCGGGCCAACTACCGGCCGCAAGACCTTGTCGTCACCGTTGCCGGAGCCGTCGACCACGACGTGCTCGTGGCCGCCGTCACCCGGTCGTTGTTGCAGGCCGGTTGGGACCTGGGCGAATACGCCGCACCGGTGGGACGCCGCTCCGGCACCGCAGCGGTGATCAACCAGGGCCAGCCCGTCAGCGTGGTGCACCGTCCGCTCGAGCAGGCCAACCTGCTTATCGGCGTGCCGGGCCTCGTCGCCGCCGACGACCGTCGCGTGGCGATGAACGTGCTCACCTCCATCTTCGGCGGCGGCATGTCGTCGCGGCTGTTCCAGGAAGTGCGCGAGAAGCGCGGCCTGGCCTACTCCGTCTACGCGTTCGCGCCCGGCTATTCGGATGCCGGCATCTTCGGCATGTACGCCGGCTGCACCCCAGCCAAGGCCGGGCAGGTCACCGAGATCATGCTCGACGAGTTGCACCGCCTCGCCGAGCACGGCGTGACCGCAAACGAGATGAAGCGGGCCTCCGGCCAGCTCTCCGGCGCATCCGCCCTGGCCCTCGAAGACTCCGACACCCGGATGTCCAGGCTCGGCCGTTCCGAGATCACGCTGGGGGAGTTCGTCGACCTCGACGAGGCCCTGCGACGACTTGCGCTGGTCACCGCGGACGACGTGCAGCAGCTGGCGGCGGACATGGTCTCCCGGCCGTTCTCCGTGGCCGCCGTCGGCGCCCTCGAGGAGGACGCCTTCGACGCCGTGCTGTCTCGCCGAACGGTGCCCCAACCGCCGAGCTGACCTCATCTTCACCGCGAGCCCCAGGCTCGACATTCCCCGACACAACCGAAAGGGCGATGATGCCCCAATACCTCTACCTCGTGCGACACGGCGAACAGCAGGATGCCGAATACGGCCTGCCGGACGGCCCGCTGTCGCCGCGGGGCAAGCGTCAGGCGCACCTCATCGCCGAACGCCTGGGCGGGGTGCCGTTCACCGGCGCCTGGCATTCGCCGCTGCAGCGCGCCGCGGAGACGGCCGCCATCATCGCCGAACGGCTGCCGTCGCTCACCTCCGAGCCATCACCGTTGCTGTTCGACTGTGTTCCCTCCGGCCGGGCGCCGGAAATGCCCAAGGCGTACGCGCCGTTCTTCAACTCCGTCAGCGAGGAGACCATCGAGGCCGGCCGCGCCCAGATGGAGGACGCCGTCGCCGAGTTCCTGCACCCGCACCGCGGCCCCAGACACGACCTGCTGATCACCCACAACTTCGTGATCGCCTGGTTCGTCCGTGAGGTGCTCGGCGCCCCGGACTGGCGCTGGATCAGCATCAACCAGGCCCACTGCGGCCTCACCGTGCTGCAGCAAAAGCCCGGCCGGCCGTGGTCGCTGGTCACCCACAACGACCTCGGCCACCTGCCGGTGGAGCTGCGCACCGGCCTGCCCGACCCGCTGCTGTTCTAAACCGCGAGGGTGCCCGCACCGCCGGGGCGCGCTAGTCGAGGATCTTCCAGAAGGAATCCTTGCGGCGAATCTTTCCTTCAGAATCGAATTCGAGCAGGTCCACTCCGCGCACCTCGAGCCGCTGGCCGGACACTGACGTGCCGGTCAGCGTCCACTCGGAGACACCGAGCTCATTCCCGCACACCCAGTGCCGGTCGTCGCCGTAATGCACGTCGGGGATGCCTGTGAATCGCGTCGCGAGCCCGGCCCGCACGTCAGCCTTGCCCCGGTAGTGATCGCCGCGAGGCTTCGCACCCCGGGGCATGTAGAAGACGCAGTCGTCGGCGAAATAGCCCATGATGGCGTCCAGGTCGTGGTTGTTGAACGCCGCCAGGAACCCGGCCAGCGTGTCACGTGTAACGGTCATGGCGACCGACCTCCTCCTGCGCTCCCGCGCCGCATGCTGTGAGAGTAGCCAGCATCGAGGGGTCAGGGGGTCGGTGCGAGTATCTTCCGGTACCAGTTCGTGGCGTTCGGATTGTCGTTGTACGGCGGCACATCCTCATACCCGGAGCGTTGGTACAGCGCACCGGCCGCCTCGAGGCTCGAGTTCGTGTCGAGCACCATCTCCGTGGCGCCGAACTGCCTGGCCCGCTTTTCAAGCTCGGCGAGCAGCAGGGTGCCCCAGCCGAGGCCGCGCACCTGCGGCTGCAGCCAGAGGTGCTTCGCCTCGAACCGCACCGCACCATCCGCACCGTCGTCGATGCGCCGGATGCCGCCGCAGCCCACGAAGGTGCGGGAGCCCGGTGCTTCGCTCACGAGCAGGAACTGGCCGCGCGGCGGGACGAACTGCTCGGGAGTCGGGAAGGTGGTGCGGTAGCCGCCGGCGTTGGGGAATGTGGACGCGCGATCGCTGAAGTACTGGGTGAGCAGGGTGATGGACCCCGCATCCGTGACGGAGACCGCAGTGAATTCGGGCATGCCCCTAGGGTACGTGCCTCGGTGCCGGGGGCAACCGCCACCGCTTGGTAGATTGGCAACATGACAACACGGGTGGCCATCGTCGGCGCAACGGGCAAGATGGGCCGCCTGGTCGGCGGCCTGGTCGAGAACACACCGGGGTATGAGGTGGTCGCCCGGCTCAATTCCGCCAGCGAACTGTCCGAGATGCTCGGCGCCGATGTGGCGGTCGACCTCACCGTGCCGGCGGTCAGCCAGGGCGTCGTCGACTTCGCCATCGACAACGGCATCCGGGTGCTCGTCGGCACCTCCGGCTGGTCCCAGGCCCGCGTCGACGCCCTCGGACACAAGCTCAAGGGCCGCACGGATGTCGGCGCCGTGATCATCCCCAATTTCTCGCTCGGCTCGGTGCTCGGCACGGCCTTCGCGGCCCTCGCCGCCCGATTCTTCGACTCCATCGAGATCGTCGAGGCGCACCAGGCCGGCAAGATCGACTCCCCGTCGGGAACCGCCGTGCGCACGGCCGAGCTCATGGCCGCCGCCCGCGCCGGCCTCGGCCCGGTCGCCGCCCCGCACGTCGACCAGCGTGCCCGCGGCCAGCAGATCGCCACGGTTCCGGTGCACAGCCTGCGCCTGGCCGGCGTGCTGGCCCGCCAGGACGTGATCTTCGGCGGCTCGGGGGAGACCCTCACGATCACCCACAACACGCTCTCCGCCGAGGCCTACGAGCGCGGCATCCTGGTCGCCCTGGCCGCCGCACGCGACTGCGTCGGTGTGACCGTCGGGCTCGACCAGCTGATCGACCTGGGGCTCACCGGTGAGGTGCTCGAGCCCGCCGCGGAGCCCGCCGGGCCCGCCGCCGGGCCCGAAGCCGCCGAGATGGAGCCCGGCGAATGAAGGGCCGCATCGCCGTCGTCGTGATGGCGCTCCTGCTCGTCTTCTACCTGGTTCTCGTCGGCTGGCGCGCCGTGCTCTTCGTTCAGAGCGGTGACCCCGTCGGCATCCTCATCGGCGTTGCGCTCATCGTGCTGCCGCTGATCGGCGCCTGGGCGCTGGTGCGCGAGATCAACTTCGGCGTCCACTGCGAACGACTGGTCAAGCAGCTCGACGCCGAGGGTGCCCTGCCCGTCAACGACCTGCCCAGCCGCCCGAGCGGCCGTCCCTACCGCGAAGCGGCCGACGCGCAATTCCCGCAGTACCGAGAGGCCGTGGATGCCGCGCCGAAAGACTGGCGGGCCTGGTTCCGCCTCGGCCTGGCCTATGACGCGTCGGGCGACCGCCGTCGCGCCCGCTCCGCCCTCCGCACCGCGATGGCCCTGGAGAAGTCCGCCGCCTGAGCCGCCCGCGTGCGCGCCGGCGTGCCCAGGTGCGCGAGCCGCTGCCCGGGTCCCGGAGCCGCTTTGCGGGTGCCGCGCCGTCATGCGGGTGCCGCGCCGCTATGCGGGTGGCGCGCCGTTATGCGGGTGCCGCGCCTTTATGCGGGTGGCGCGCCACCCGCACAACGGCGCCTGCCCCGCATACCTCGAGTTGCCCACCTCGCGGCCGGCAGCTCCGCGCCACATCGCGCCGCCGCGCCCCGCTCAGCGCTCGGCCAGCCGGGGGCGCCCCGGGGCCAGGCCCAGGTGTGCCAGCCGCGCCGTCAACCGCGGCACGCTCATCCCAGTGGCGTGGTCCCAGCGAACGAAGCCGCGCACCTGCAACCGAATGGCATCCTCGCGCAGCTTTTCCTCGTAGACCACCTCCGCCGGTGTACGCCCGGCGAGCATCGCGGGGTTGAAGTACTTCACCCGGCCGTCGCTCTCACCCACCCCACGCAGGTAGCGCCAGAAGAAGTCGGCGAAGACGGTGCGGTCCTCGATCACGAACGGATGCTGCAGCTCCGGTTCGGGCAGCCCGGCCAGCGCGATCGTCACGCGACTGCCCGACTCGTCGGGGGAGCCCGACAGAGGCGTGGCGAAGTCGATCACCGTACGGGCCCGCACCGAGCCGTGGAATGGCAGCATCCGGTGCCACGTTTCGAGGAGGGTTGTCCGGTCGGTGAGCGGCGGGGTGCGACCTGTCCGGTCCACTGCCAGAGCCCGATCGGCCGCGGCGACCGCCGACCGGAGGTCCACGATCGTCGCGAGCTCGACGACGGTGCGGGCTACCGAGGTGACGAGCACTCCGTCTTTCATCTGCACATCGCGGGCGTCGAATCCCACCGTGTGCTTGCGGATGCCCGGTTCCGAGCGGCCCCCGGCTGCCCTTTGGTCGAGGAAGTGAATATCATCGGGCCACGGTGCCAGCAGCGGCAGCTGCCAGAGCACCGCGGCAGACTGGTGGGAGAGCGGCAGCGCGCCTCCTCGGGCCAGCGAGGCCGCCCGCACCCTCAGCGCATACCGCTGGTCGCGGTCCAGGCCGGCCCAAACCGCTGCCGGGCAGTACTGTCCCCAGCCGATGCGGTGCAGGTAGCCGCGCTCGGCACCGCGTCGAAGGCGAAGGTCGGCGCCGAGGGCGCGCCGGTAGTCGGCGGCCAGGAGCACCTCGGGTGGAAAGGACGGCTGTTCTCGAGGAACGTTCATCGAATGAGTCTCGGCGCGAGGTGCCGCGGCTGCGGTTACCGCACCGGGTCCGTCCCAAACACCGGGCCGGAGCCCCTGTGGAGGACCGCCCAACCGAGCAGCGTGCGCGGGCCCAGCCGCTGCGTGGCGCGGCCATGCCGCCCCGAAATGCGGGCCAGGCGCCGTTATGCGGGTGGCGCGCCACCCGCATAACGGCGCGTTCCCCGCATAACGGGATGTGGTGCGCCGGATGCCTCGGCGTGGCCCACGCGGCACCGCGCGCACCGCACCGCACCGCGCACCGCGCCCCTAGGGGCCTAGCGCAGCATCCAAGTGACCGCTTCGGCGGCAGTGCGGTGGGTGAAGCGGAACCCGTCGGCCTGAAGCTTCGCCGAGCTCACCCGCTGGTCGGCGAGCAGCAGCTGCCTGGCGGCATCCTGCAGCACGAGCGTGAGCACCATCTCGGGCACCGGAAGGAAGTACGGCCGGCGCAGCGCCGAGGCCACGGCCCGGATCACGTCGCTGGCGGTCGCCGGGGTGGGGCCGGTGAGGTTCACCGGGCCGCTCAGCTCCGACGTGAGCAGGTGCACGATCGCGGCGGCCTCGTCGTGCAGGCTCACCCACGGCCACAGCTGGCTGCCACGCCCGAGCGGCCCGGCGAGGCCGAGGCGCACGATCGGCATCAGGGGCTTCAGCGCGCCGCCCTTGGCGAGCACCAGGCCGGTGCGCAGCATCACCACCCGGGTGCCTTCAGGGGCCAGACGGGCCTCCGCCTCCCAGGCCGTGACGACGGTCGCGAGAAAGTCGGAGCCCGGTGCGGACTCCTCGGTGAGTTCCTCGCCGGGCCGATTGCCGTAGATCCCCACGGCGGACGCGTTCAGCAGCACGGTCGGCGGCGTGCCGGCCCGGCGCATGGCGTCGGTGAGGGTGCGCGCGGCCTGCACACGCGATTCCATGATCTGGCGCCGGTAGGACTTCGTCCAGGGCAACCGCCCGATCGAGGCCCCGGACAGGTTGATTACCGCATCCACGCCGTCGAGCGCGGCGGGATCGAGGGTCAGCGTCGCCGGGTCCCAGCGAATCTCCGACCTGGACCGCGGCGGGCGCCGGACGAGGCGCAGCACGGTGTGCCCGGCAGCTTCCAGCTGGCGGGTCAGTTCGCTACCGATGAGCCCGGAAGCTCCGGAGATGAGTACGCGCATGGGGTTGCCGACCGCCCCTCAGGCCAGCTCGGCTTCGATGGTGATCGGGATGCCCGCCAATGCCTGCGAGATCGGGCAGTTCACCTTCGCGTCCTGCGCGAAGGCCTCGAACTCCTCCTCGGTGACGCCGGGAACGTTGGCGCTGACGAGCAGGTGGCTGCCGGTGACGCCGGTTCCGGCGACGAAGGTGACCGCCGCGGTGGTCTGGATATTCGTGGGGGTGTGCCCTGCGTCGGCCAGGATCTTGGCCAGCGCCATCGAGAAGCAGGATGCGTGCGCCGCGCCCAGCAACTCCTCCGGGTTGGTCATGTTGGCGGTGCCTTCGGCCCTGGCCTTCCAGTTCACCGGGAACGACCCGTTATGCGAGGAATCGAGCGTGACGGTGCCGGATCCCGTCATCAGGTCGCCGGTCCATACGGTGGTTGCTTCGCTGGTCAGGGCCATGGTGATACCTCCTGGAAGTGGAGCACCAGCCTATCCGCCGGGCCTGGACTGTTCACAGGAAATCCCCGAGCGAACGGCAAGGTGGCAACGCCCGCCGGTCAGGGCGCCGCCGGGCTGCGACCGAGGACCCCGGCTCGCACCAGCAAAAGGTACAGCTGGCAGCCCAGGCAGTAGTCGAAGGCGGCATTCAGGAAAGCCGCAACGAACGCGGCCGCAGCCGCGATGGGCACGGCCGCGGTCACCCCGGCCAGGCCGAGCACCACCCCGATCAGGGCGACCAGCAGGCCGACACCCTGGGCGAAGGTGGGCGGCGCCGGGTCTTCGAGTTCGGCCGGCGGGCCGAGCCGCGGGCGCACGAGAGTCTTGTAGAGCAGCCCGTACGGATGCCGGGCGACGCTCGCGAGGGCGCCCCAGGCGAACACCGCGGTCTGCGCGGCGAGCAGCGCCAGGGCAACACCGGATGCCCCGACCAGCGCGAGGAAGATCACCGCGAGCAGCACGACGGCCGTGACGGCCGCACCGAACCGGGGGCCGCGGGGGTCGATACCCGCCCGCTTCGGGGCGGCGGGGCCTGGTCGGGTCATGGGAACTCCTGAACGTCGAGGGCAAGGTCGTCGAGGTGGGCATGCAGTGCCGCCCGGTTCGGCACGCCGCCCACGCGGGCGCGCACCCGGCCGGCCCGGTCGAGCACCAGGGTGGTGGGCGTCTGCAGAACGTTGAACCGCCGGGCGAGGTCGGCGCGATGGGTGAGGTCCACGTCCACGTGCCGCACGCCGATGCGGGCATCCGCCACCTGGCCCAGCAGCACGCTCGTGCCGGGGCAACGGGCGCAGAACTCGGTGGAGAACTGCAACAGCGTCGCCTCGGAGCCGAAGACCGGCGGGGAACTCGACGCGGACAGGCCCAGTTGCGCGGCCGTGACGACATCCGCCGAGTCGTCAGAGACCGAGACCGAGACCGAGACCCGGCCCTGCCGACGGCGCCAGACCAGTCCAAGCACCGTGGTCAGCGCGACCAAAAGCACCAGGACAAGCATGGCGGCGGCGGGATTCATGAAGGCGAGGCTACGCTGCGGCGGCCCTCAGACGCCCCGTATGACGGCAGATGACGCGCGAGAGGCCCGGCGTGAAGGCGCGAGAGGGCGCGCTAGACGATACCCTGTAAACCGTGTCTACTCCTTTCAACCCTTTCGGGCAGGTCCTCGTCGCCCTGGTGACACCATTCACCGCTGACGGAGAGGTCGCCTGGGCCGATGTGGAGAAGCACATCGACGACGTCATCACCGCCGGGGCCGACGGCATCGTGGTCACCGGCACCACCGGCGAGACCTCCACCCTCACCGACCCCGAGAAGATCCGGCTCGTCGAGGTCGGCAAGGACGTCGCGGCCGGTCGCGCCAAGATCATCACCGGCGGCGGCTCGAACGAGACCGCGCACGCCATGCAGCTCGCCAAGCAGAGCGAGAAGGCCGGCGCCGACGGCAACATGATCGTCACGCCGTACTACAACAAGCCCACCCAGGCCGGCGTGCTCACGCACTTCCGCATGATCGCGGATGCCACCGACCTGCCGGTGATCCTCTACGACATCCCGGGTCGCACGGGCATCCCGATCACCTACGAGACCATCCTGCGCGCCGCGAAGCACCCCAACATCCTCGCCGTGAAGGACGCCAAGGGCGACCTGGCCCAGGTCAGTCGAGTGCTCAACCAGACCGACCTGCTCTACTTCTCGGGTGACGACCCCAATGTGCTGCCGCACCTCTCGATCGGCGCCACCGGCCTGATCGGCGTCACGGCGAACATCGCCGCCACCCCGTACCGCCAGATGGTGGATGCCGTCAACGCGGGTGACCTCAAGGCGGCCACGCTGGCGCACCAGCAGCTCGAGCCCCTCGTGCGCGCCGTGATGACCCACGTGCCCGGCACCGTCGCGGCCAAGTACATCCTGCACGGGCTGGGCCGCATTGGCAGTCCCCGCGTGCGCCTGCCCCTGGTCGGCCCCGAGGAATCAGAGGCCGCCATGATCGAAGACGAAATCGACCTCGTCCGGAACATCCCCGGCGTCGACTTCACCAACTTCCGCCCCGACCGCAACGCCGCCGCAGGTGGAGCATTGCCCAAGGTCGCCGGAACCACACGCTAAAAGATAAACGCACCCCGAACCAGAGCGCCGCTAACTTCACGCACCACTAACTTCACGCACCATCAACTCCACAATAGGAGGGCTTATGCCCAACGACGTATACGCACCGCCCGCGCTTCCCAAGGGAACACTTCGCGTCACGCCCATCGGCGGACTCGGCGAAATCGGCCGGAACATGACCACCTTCGAGATCAACGGCAAAATCCTGATCGTCGACTGCGGCGTGCTGTTCCCCGAGGAGCACCAGCCCGGTGTCGACCTGATCCTGCCGGACTTCACCCCGATCAAGGACCGCCTCAAAGACATCGTCGGCGTTGTGCTCACGCACGGCCACGAGGACCACATCGGCGCGGTTCCCTACCTGCTCAAGCTGCGCCAGGACATCCCGCTGATCGGCTCCGGCCTGACGCTGGCGTTCATCGAGGCCAAGCTCAAGGAACACCGCATCACCCCCTACACCCTGCAGGTGAAAGAGGGCCAGAAGGAGCGCCTCGGCCCGTTCAACCTCGAGTTCATCGCGGTCAACCACTCCATTCCGGATGCCCTGGCCGTGGCCATCAAGACCGAGGGTGGCAGCGTGCTGCACACCGGTGACTTCAAGATGGACCAGCTGCCGCTGGACAACCGCATCACGGACCTGCGCGACTTCGCGCGCCTGGGCGAAGAGGGCATCGACCTGTTCCTGGTCGACTCCACCAACGCCGACGTGCCCGGCTTCACCCCGTCCGAGCGCGCCATCGGCCCGGTCCTGGAAGACGTCATCGCCCGCGCCCCGCGCCGGGTGGTCATCGCCAGCTTCTCCAGCCACGTGCACCGTGTGCAACAGGTGCTCGACGCCGCCCACGCCAACGGACGCCGAGTGGCGCTGCTGGGCCGCTCGATGGTGCGCAACATGACCATCGCCGCCGACCTCGGCTACCTCAAGGTGCCGGACGGCGTGCTGATCGACTTCAAGAAGGCCGGGAACATCCCGGACAACAAGATCGTCTACATGTCCACGGGTTCGCAGGGCGAGCCGATGGCCGTGCTCAGCCGCATCGTCAACAGCGAGCACCAGATCGAGGTCGGCCCCGGCGACACCGTCATCCTGGCCTCCAGCCTGATCCCCGGCAACGAGAACGCGGTCTACCGCATCATCGACGGCCTCACCAAGCTCGGCGCCAACGTCGTGCACAAGGGCAACGCCAAGGTGCACGTCTCCGGACACGCCGCCGCCGGCGAGCTGCTCTACGTGTACAACGTGCTGCGCCCGAAGAACGTGCTGCCCGTGCACGGCGAGTACCGCCACCTGGTGGCCAACGCCAAGCTCGCCGTGCAGAGCGGTGTGCCCGTCGAGCGGGCGATCCTCGCCGAGGACGGCACCGTGCTCGACCTGCGCAACGGCGACGTGAAGAAGGTCGGCCAGCTCGACCTCGGTTACGTGTACGTGGACGGTTCCACCGTCGGCGAGATCACCGAAGCCGACCTCACCGACCGTCGCACCCTGTCCGAGGAAGGCTTCATCTCGATCATCGTCGTGGTCGACAAGTCCACCGGAAAGGTCATCGTCGGCCCGGAGATCCACGCCAAGGGCTTCGCCGAAGACGACTCGGTCTTCGACTCCGTCCGGCCCAAGATCGAGGCCGCCCTGGCCGAGGCCGCCCAGAACGGCACCCACGACACCTACGCGCTCACGCAGGTCGTGCGTCGTACCGTCGGCCGCTGGGTGCAGGCGTCCTTCCGCCGCCGCCCGATGATCGTCCCGATGATCATCGAGGCGTAACCGCCCGCTGCACCGCACATCCGTCAACCCCCGGCCGCCCTCGGCGCCGGGGGTTGCCGCGTTCTCCGACCCCGCCGCCGCAGGGTCATCCTAGAGGAGGATCTTGCCCGAAAGCCGCTCTGACGGCCGGTAACTGCCCCTAGGCTCGAGCCAGCCGACACCGTCAGGTGCGATGCGAGCACGGGGGAATTCAGTGAATGTGATGCGCAAATGGGTCTTTCCGATCCTCCGTTTGCTCGTGGTCGCCGCCATCGCGGTGGCCCTGGTGAAACTGGCGTTCTTCGCCGACGAAGCCTCGGCCCAGGACCCGGCCCAGCCCACCGGGCAGATCGTGGAACCCCAGATCCCGGTGGCCCTGGGCACGATCACCAACGATGTGACACTGCCCGGAACCGTGTCGGCGGATGCCGCCGTGCCGGTGAAGGCCGTCGCGGCCGGCACCGTCGATGAGATCTTCTTCGCCGCGGGAGAGACCGTCGCCGCCGGCGACAAGATCTACGACATCAAGGTCGAAACCGTGCGCGACCCGGTTGAGACGACGGACGCCGCCACAGGCATGGTCGCCATCACCCAGCCGAAGCCCGCGGTCACGTTCGAGAAGGTCTTCGCACCCGCCGACGGCGTGCTCAGCGCCCTCACCGTCATCCACGGCCAGTCGGTCGCCATCGGCGACACCACCGGCCAGGTCGCGCCGCCCAGCTACTCCGTGAGCGGATCGCTCAGCCCCGAGCAGCAGTACCGGCTCGTCACCCAGCCCACCGATGCCTCCATCGCCATCACCAACGGCCCGGCCCCGTTCACCTGCACGGGCCTGCGTATCAGCACCCCGCTGGCCGGGGCGGATGCCGGCGGCACCGGCGGCGGTGCCGATCCGGCCCCCGGAACAGGAACCGGCACCGGCGGGGCGTCCGGCACCACCGTCAGCTGCGCCATCCCGGCCGAGGTCACAGTCTTCCCGGGCCTCGCCGCCCAGATCACCATCGCCGGCGGCAAGGCCGAGAACGTGCTCGTGGTGCCCACCACGGCCGTGAAGGGCTCCGCCGAGACCGGGGTCGTCTGGTTCGTGCTGCCCGACGGCAGCACCGAGGAACGCCCGGTGACGCTCGGCATGAACGACGGCACCTCGGTGCAGGTTCTCGGGGGCCTGGCCGAGGGCGACCTGGTCAACCAGTTCGTGCCCGGCGCCGTCGCGGTGCCGGCCGACGGCTGCGTCACCGCCCCCGACGGCAGCGAGGTCTGCTCCGAGCCCGGAATGACCCTCCGGTGACGCTCCTGCACCTGGCCGGCGTCACCCGCACCGTCCAGCTCGTCGACGCCCCGCCGCTGACGATCCTCTCCGGCGTCGACCTGGACGTCGCGGTGGGGGACCGGGTTTCCATCGTGGGACGCAGTGGTTCGGGCAAGTCCACCCTGCTCAACCTGCTCGGCCTGCTCGACAACCCCACCACGGGCGACCTCGAATTCGGCAGCCGACCGGTGAAGTCGTTCTCCTCGGCCGAACGCGACAGGGTACGCGGACGCGACGTGGGCTTCATCTTCCAGCAATTCAACCTGCTGCAGGGCCGCACGGCGCTCGAGAACGTGATGACCCCGCTGCTCTACGCGCAGGGCAAGCAGTTCTGGCAACGTGCCCGCATCGCCAGCGAGATGCTTGAGAGGGTCGGCCTCGGCCACCGGCTGGGCGCCATGCCCGACAGGCTCTCCGGCGGTGAACAGCAGCGGGTGGCCATCGCCAGGTCGCTGGTGCGCGGCCCGCGGCTGATCCTGGCCGACGAACCCACCGGCGCCCTGGACCTCGAGACCGGTGCAGACGTGATGGCGCTGCTCGACGAGGTTGCCACCGCCTCGGGAGCCGCCCTCATCACCATCACCCACGACCCCGCCATCGCGGCGCTGGCCAGCCGGCACCTGCGCCTGGACCACGGCGTGCTCACGGTCGCCGGCGCCCCGGCCGCCCCGGTTCTGCACGACACCGAGTTCGCTGCGGTGCCCGCATGAACCGCCTGCTCAGCAACGTGGTCGGCTCGTTCGTCGAGGCCTGGCAGGAGCTGCGCATCCACAAGACCCGGGTGATGCTCTCGCTGATCGGGGTGGCCGTCGCGGTGTGCGCGATCACCTCGGTGGTGGGACTCGGCGCCGTGGCGCAGCAGGCCCTGCAGGAGCAGAACGAACAGCAGGGCGGCCGGGCGGCGACCCTGTCCCTGTACGTGGCGAAGTACGACGGCACGGCCATGGATCCGGAGGTCATGCAGGATCTCTGGACCACCTCCCTGGACCGGTACGGCATCGAGTACGCCAGCCGGATCGTGAACTCCAGCCAGACCGTGCAGTTCGCGGATGGCGCGGTGCCGGTGCGCGTCACCGCCGTCGACCAGGCGTACGGCACGATGCACCGCGTCAAGCTCACCGAGGGCGGGTGGTTCACGGCCGAGGACGCCGATAGGCTCGCCCCCGCGGTGCTGGTGAACCAGGTCTATTACGACCGGCTCGGCCGGCCCGACCTGGCGACGCATCCCACCACCATCCTGCTCGGCGACCGGCCGACGACCGCCGTGATAACCGGCGTCTACCCGGTGAGCACCTGGGACACTGAGCCCGCCATGTATATGCTCACCGACACCCTGACCGGTCTGAGTTCGCCGGAGCAGCAGACGGCCAACGGGGTGGTGCCCAACTATGAAATGTGGGTGCCGACGGACCTCAGCGAAGACCTGACGACCGCCATCCAGCGGGATTTCACGGCAGCAATCGGCAAGGGAACCAACGTGTCGGTGAGCCGGCAGGACTACGCCGCGTTCAACGAGGACCCTTTCGCGTCGATCAAACTGCTCGTCGGGGGAGTGGCCGGCCTGGTGCTGCTGCTTGGCGCCCTCGGCCTGGTGAACATCGCCCTGGTCACGCTCAAGCAACGCATCCGCGAGATCGGGGTGCGGCGCAGCTTCGGCGCCACCGCCGGGCGGGTGTTCTTCTCGGTGATGATGGAGAGCATCGTGGCGACTCTGGTGGCCGGCGTGGTGGGCGTGATCGGCGCCGTGCTCATCGTCACCAACCCCATGCTGCAGGAGTTCATCAGCCAGGGCATGGTCACCGACTTCCCGCCGTTCCCGGTGGAGGCCGCCATCCTCGGCCTGGTCTGCGCCACCGTCGTCGGCGCCCTCGCCGGCCTGCTGCCGGCCCTGGTAGCGGTGCGCGTCAAGGTCATCGACGCCATCCGGTACTGATGTTCCCCACGATCGCCGCCATTCGCTGGTCGAGCCTGTCGAGCCCAGCTGAGACACCCCTTCGCCGTGCCCGCCGGGGCGGTTGCCGGGGCAATTGGGCGTGGGCTCACGCCGATGTCGGCGCTCGGCGGTACCGTGGAACACATGGCTACGAGCACTAAGTCGACCGGGCGTGCCCGCAGCACGCCTGCGCGCGGCACCGGAACGACCGCGCGAACCAAGGCCGGCAGCACCGCGACCCAGAAGACCGTAAAATTCACCCCGACCGTGACCAAGCCGGGCATCGCCGTACGCATCTGGATGGGACTGGCCCACGTCAGCGGCGGCGCCGCCCGCGCGCTCGGCCCCGAGCAGCTCTCCAGGGAGGAACGCCGCGACGGCCTGCCCTTCTTCCTCGTGCTGCTGTCCATCGCCGGCGCCGTGATCGAGTGGTTCCTGATCAACGACCCTGTGGCCCAGACCCTGGACGCCTGGACCTTCGGTGGGCTCTTCGGCCGGGTGGCCTTCGCCCTTCCGGTGATAATGCTGCTCTTTGCGATCTGGCTGTTCCGCAACCCCAGCTCAGTGCACGACAACGGCCGTATCGGCATCGGGCTGTCCCTGCTGCTGGTCACGGTGTCCGGGCTCTGCCACATTTTCGGCGGACAGCCGGCGCCCAGCCAGGGCATGGAGGTCCTGGCCCTTTCCGGCGGCGTGATCGGCTGGATGATCGCGGCCCCGCTGATCTACCTGATGACCACCGTTGGCGCGGCCATCGTCGTGATCCTGCTGCTCATCCTCAGCCTCTTCATCATCACCAAGACCCCGCCGAACAAGATCGGTGATCGCAGCCGCGAACTCTACGCGTGGCTGTTCGGTGCACCGCTGCCGGCCCCCGAGGAGCGCGCCGCCGCCAAGGAGATCCGCCAGGAGCGCATCCAGGCCCTCAAGACCAAGCAGATCGAACTCGACGGCCTCGACCCGGCCCACGACGACGAGACCGACGAGGGCGCCCTGCCCTGGTGGCGACGCAACACCAGCAAGCGCGAGGAAGACCCCGACTTCAGCAGCGCCGTCTCCACTAATTCAAACGGCACTAATTCAAACGGCACTAATTCAAACGGCACCAATCCAAACGGCACCGACCATGAGGCTGACCCGCCGGCGGCAGATCCGCTCAGCATGCTGCTCAACCACGGCGCGGATGCGGCCAAGGGCGGCTTCGACACCGCCCTCGAGTCACCCCAGCCGCCCGCTTCCCAGGACCACTACGGCACCGAGGTGCTCGAAGACCTGCTCAAGGCCGAGGAGGCCATCAAACGCTTCACCGGTGAAGTCGACGCGGTGCCGCACGCGACGGGCCTTCAAGCCGACGACCCGGTCGGCCTTACCGAAGTGCTGCCGGGCCTGGACGACCTCGACGAGGCGGCCACGGCGGTAGACCGGTCCGCGACCGACCTCGCCTTCGGCGAGCAGCCGAACCTGCCCTACGTGCTGCCCTCGTCCACGACCCTCACCGCCGGTCCGCCGGCCAAGGCCCGTTCCGCCGCCAACGACGAGATCGTCAAGTCCATCACCGAGGTGCTCAGCCAGTTCTCGGTGGATGCCCGCGTCACCGGCTTCTCCCGCGGCCCGACGGTCACCCAGTACGAGATCGAACTCGGCCCCGGCGTCAAGGTCGAGCGGGTCACCGCCCTGAGCAAGAATCTCTCCTACGCCGTCGCCTCCAACGAGGTGCGCATCCTCTCGCCGATCCCCGGCAAGAGCGCCATCGGCATCGAGATCCCCAACACCGACCGCGAAATCGTCACCCTCGGCGACGTGCTGCGCTCGACCACGGCGACCAACAGCACCCATCCGATGACCATCGGCGTGGGCAAGGACGTCGGCGGCGGCTTCGTCATCGCCAACCTCGCCAAGATGCCCCACCTGCTCGTGGCCGGATCCACCGGCTCGGGTAAGTCCAGCTTCGTCAACTCGATGATCACCAGCCTGCTCATGCGGGCCAAGCCCAGCGACGTGCGCATGGTCCTCATCGACCCCAAGCGCGTCGAACTTGCCGCGTACGCCGGCGTGCCGCACCTGATCACCCCCATCATCACGAACCCCAAGAAGGCCGCCGAAGCGCTGCAGTGGGTCGTGAAGGAGATGGACATGCGTTACGACGACCTGGCCAGCTTCGGTTTCAGGCACATCGACGACTTCAACAAGGCCGTGGTCAACAACGAGATCGTGCTACCCGCCGGCAGCGCCCGCAAGCTCAAGCCCTACCCCTACCTGCTGGTGGTCGTCGACGAGCTCGCCGACCTCATGATGGTGGCTCCGCGCGACGTCGAAGACTCGATCGTGCGCATCACCCAGCTCGCTCGCGCCTCCGGCATCCACCTGGTGCTGGCCACCCAGCGGCCCAGCGTCGACGTGGTCACCGGCCTGATCAAGGCCAATGTGCCCTCCCGGCTGGCCTTCGCGGTGACCAGCGTCACCGACTCCCGGGTCATCCTCGACCAGCCAGGCGCGGACAAGCTGATCGGCCAGGGCGACGCGTTGTTCCTGCCGATGGGCGCCTCCAAGGCCCTGCGCGTGCAGGGCGCCTGGGTCAACGAGGCCGAGATCGAACGGGTCGTCAAGCACGTCACCCAACAGGCCCGGCCCGACTACCGGCCCGACGTCTCCGCCGAGGCGCCGCGCAAGGAGATCGACTCCGACATCGGCGACGACCTCGAGGTGCTGCTCGCCGCCGCCGAACTCGTGGTGTCCACACAGTTCGGCTCCACCTCGATGCTGCAGCGCAAGCTCCGCGTGGGCTTCGCCAAGGCCGGCCGCCTGATGGACCTGCTCGAATCCCGCGAGATCGTCGGCCCGTCCGAGGGCTCCAAGGCCCGCGACGTGCTCGTCACCGCCGAACAGCTGCCGAGCGTCCTGGCCAAGCTGCGCGGCTCCGACGCCGAGCACCACGCCGCCACCGCCCGCTCGCAGTTCGAGGAGTCCCAGCGGGCGCAGGCGCACGAGCCGGCAACGCCCGACCCGCGCTACGCCGACGACCCGGTGGCGAAGATGAGCGAAGGGTACGCTGAGGACGAGGGCGACTCGGACGAAGACGCCTGGCAACTCACCGACAGGGAATGACCCATGGCTACACCGCGCGACCCGGCCACGCCGTCCAACTGGAACCTGCCGAACATCATCACCATCGTGCGCATCCTGCTCGCGCCGCTGTTCTTCTTGATGCTTCTGTCCGACAACGGCGCCGACGGCGCCCTGCGCTGGTGGGCCGCCGTGCTCTTCATCGTGGCCATCGCCACCGACGGCGTCGACGGGGCCATCGCCCGCCGGTACAACCTGGTCACCGACCTGGGCAAGCTGCTCGACCCGATCGCCGACAAGATCCTCACCGGCGCCGCGCTGATCGGCCTGTCCATCCTCAACGAGTTGCCCTGGTGGGTCACCCTGGTCATCCTGGTGCGCGAGATCGGCATCACGGTCTTCAGGTTCGCCATGCTGCGCGACCGGGTCATCCCGGCGTCCCGCGGCGGCAAACTCAAGACCCTCGCGCAGTCTGTGGCGATCTCTCTGGCCCTGTTGCCGCTCTGGCTGGTCTTCGGCGACTGGATCAACTGGGTCAACACCATCACCATGACCCTCGCCCTGGTGCTCACCGTGTACACCGGCATCGAATACCTCGTCGCCGCCCGCCGGGAGAACCAGCACGTCAAGCCGCCCGAAAATGCCTGAGTCGATTCGTGCGTGAGTCGATTCGTGCGTGAGTCGATTCGTGCGTGAGTCGATTCGTGCGTGAGCCGACGGCCCGCCCGGATGCGGCGGCCGCCCTGGTCGCCGCCCTCACCGCCCGGCACCTCACCATCGCCGTGGCGGAGTCCCTGACCGGCGGGCTGCTCGTGGCCGAGCTCGTACGCATTCCCGGAGCATCCGCCGTCGTCAACGGGGGAGTGGTGGCCTACCAGACCCCGATCAAGCACACGCTGCTGGGCGTGGACGACGTGCTGCTGGCCGAGCATGGCGCCGTGCACCCCGAGGTCGCCAGGCAGATGGCCACCGGGGTGCGCACCGCGTTGGCGATCGAGGGGCGCCCGGCCGACATCGGCATCTCGACGACCGGGGTGGCCGGCCCGGACGAACAAGACGGCCAGAGTGTCGGCACGGTCTACCTGGGGCTGTCTTTCGGGGATAAAGTGCGGGCAATATCGGTCAGTCTCACCGGTGACCGCTCGGAGATCCGGGCGCAAACCGTCGCGTGCGCGATCGAAGCTGTGTGTCAGCTGATTGAAACCACAAAGCGCCGGATCGCGGAATAGTTCCAGTTACCGGTGGGTTACAGAACACATATTCACAAGAAAAGTCCAGTCATCCTCGATAATCTGAGGTGTCGGATGGATAGAGTACTGTTGGCCATCCGCCACACAAAACTGACCGGTTGAGTGGGCCCCAGCAGACTAGACAGCACGAAGAAGGAGGTTCCGATGATTCTTGTTCGTCAGGAAATCGGCGATGTGCTCAGGGACTTCCGCCTGCAGAAGGGTCGCACCCTGCGCCAGGTTGCGAGCAAGGCAAGTGTGGCCCTCGGCTACCTGTCTGAAGTGGAACGCGGTCAGAAGGAAGCCTCATCCGAGATTCTTGCTTCGGTCGCTGACGCGCTGGATACACCGATTTCGGTGATCATGCGCGAGGTCGGCGATCGGCTGGCCGTCATCGAGGGAATCGATCGTTTCCCCGACACCGTACCCGACGAGCTGGTTGCCAAGTTCGACGCCAGCATGATGATGCGCTAATCGGCCGTCTCCACGGCATTGCCGAACCGCGTATCGCCCGAATAGGTATTGCCCGAGTGAGCACCGCATGCGATTGAGTGAGTTCCGCCAGGCTCTGAAAGACGAGTTCGGCGAGGGCTACGGCCGGGTGCTCACCCGGGATCTGGTCCTGGGTCCGCTCGGCCGGACCGCCGACCAGGCCCTCGCGGGCGGAGTCCCCGCCCGCGACGTCTGGTTGGCCCTCTGTGCCGAAACGGATGTTCCGCAGGGCCGCCGTCACGGCGCCGGGCTTCCTCCGGCCCGCAGCTGATCCGGTCGCGCCAGCAGCACCCAGACGGAAGCAAACCATGAGCCACCAACGGCCCGGCCCTCCAGCCGGGCCGTTGCTCGTTTCTGGAGAAGATTCCGACACACCGCACGATCGTCGAATGCGTGTTCGGTTCTTGGTAGGCTCCTCCACAGTAGTAGTCGAAGACGGATTGTCCACCGTCGCGGTGTCTCCCGGCCAGTGTCGGGGGTGCTGCGTACAGTCGCATTCGTCAACGACAACAGCGCACCTGCCTTGTCGAGAGCGGTCGCCGGGGTCCTCCCGGTGGCCGAAACGACAGCCTATAGGCGCCACGCGCACGACCCAAAGGAGCACACCATGGCATCAGCAGCAGACCGCGAGAAGGCACTCGACACCGCGCTCGCCCAAATCGACCGCCAGTTCGGCAAGGGCTCGGTCATGCGCCTCGGCAGCGACGAGCGCGCCCCCGTCGAGACCATCTCCACCGGGTCGATCGCTTTGGACGTCGCGCTCGGCATAGGCGGACTGCCCCGCGGCCGGATCGTGGAGATCTACGGCCCGGAGTCCTCGGGTAAGACCACGCTCACCCTGCACGCCATCGCGAACGCGCAGAAGAACGGCGGCATCGCCGCGTTCATCGACGCCGAGCACGCCCTCGATCCCGAATACGCCAAGAAGCTCGGCGTCGACATCGATGCCCTCCTTGTCTCCCAGCCCGACACCGGTGAGCAGGCGCTAGAAATCGCCGACATGCTCGTGCGAAGCGGCTCGATCGACCTGATCGTCATCGACTCCGTCGCCGCGCTCGTACCGCGCGCCGAAATCGAAGGCGAGATGGGTGACTCCCACGTGGGCCTGCAGGCCCGTCTGATGTCACAGGCGCTCCGCAAGCTCACCGGTGGGCTCAGCCAGACCAACACCACCATGATCTTCATCAACCAACTGCGCGAGAAGATCGGCGTGATGTTCGGCAGCCCGGAGACCACCGCCGGCGGCAAGGCGCTGAAGTTCTACGCCTCGGTGCGACTGGACATCCGCCGCATCGAGACCCTCAAGGACGGCACCGAAGCCGTCGGTAACCGCACCAGGGTCAAGGTGGTCAAGAACAAGATGGCGCCGCCGTTCAAGCAGGCCGAATTCGACATCATCTACGGCGTCGGCATCTCCCGCGAGGGCAGCCTGATCGACTTCGGAGTCGACCAGGGCATCGTCAAGAAGTCCGGCGCCTGGTACACCTACGACGGCGACCAGCTCGGCCAGGGCAAGGAAAACTCCCGCAACTTCCTGCTGCGCAACGCCGACATGGCCAACGAGATCGAAACCAAGATCAAGAACAAGCTCGGCGTGGGCGCCGAGGGCAAGGCCGCAAAGAAGGCCACCGACGACGCCGCCACAGCGGCAGCGGCAGCTGCGGCCGCGGCAACGGGTGCGGCTACCGGCACCGACGGTGCCAAGGTCCCGTCCATCGCGTCCAAGGCCGCCGCACGCAAGGGCGCCTAGCCGTCATGGTTCACTTCGAACCCTCGCGCGGTAAAGCCGGTGCCGGCTCGGCGGCCGACCGGGAAAGCCTCGCCCCGGTGACGTACCTGCCGGGGGCGAGCCCCGCGGAGCAGGCCGATGACGCCGCGGACGACGCAGCCGAGGAGCGCGAACACGCGGAGAAGCTGCTCCTGCGGCGGCTCCGCGGCCGGTCCCTCTCGATCGTCGAGGCCCAGAAGCTGCTGCGGTCCACCGAGATCGACGAGGTGGCCGTGCAGGAGATCCTCGAACGCTTCACCGAGCTGCACTACCTCGACGAGGAGAAGCTCGCCGACCAGATCATGCACAGCCACCACGAACGCAAGGGCCTGGGCCGCAGCGGCGTGGGCGCCGAGATGCGCCAACGCGGGCTCGATGCCGAGTTGATCGCCGAGAAGCTCGAGGAGATGCCGGACGACGAGGCCGAACGGGCGACCGAACTGGCGCTCAAGCGCGTGCAGCAGCTGGACAGGTTCGACGATGCCACCATCGATCGCCGGCTCACCGGATTCCTGATGCGCAAAGGGTACGCCTCCTCGGTGGTGCGCGACGCCGTCAAGGCCGCTCTCGCGTCCCGGCGGGGTTCCGGCCGCGCGTCCACCGTGCGGTTCCGGTAACTGTGGGGTTCTTCGCTTCAGGTGAGACCGGTCGCGCGCACGCGTAAGCTGAGGTAACTATGAGCAGCGTCACCGCACCGTCCCTCGCCACCCCGTCATCCCTCGACCCGTCGCCGCACAGCGCGACAGTGATCGCACCGTCCTCGGCGGCGAGGGATGACGAGGGCCGGGCCCGCACCTACGAGGTGCGCACCTTCGGCTGCCAGATGAACGTGCACGACTCCGAGCGGCTCAGCGGCTCCCTCGAGGCGGCCGGCTACGTCTCGGCGGCCGGCGCCGAGGCCGACATCGTCGTGATCAACACCTGCGCGGTGCGGGAGAACGCCGACAACAAGCTCTACGGCAACCTCGGTTACCTCGCCTCGGTGAAGCGCAAGCACGCCGGCATGCAGATCGCGGTCGGCGGCTGCCTGGCCCAGAAGGACAAGGCCACGATCCTGGCCAAGGCCCCGTGGGTGGACGTGGTGTTCGGCACCCACAACATGGGGTCGCTGCCCAGCCTGCTCGAGCGCGCCCGGCACAACGGCGAGGCCCAGCTGGAGATCCTGGAATCCCTGGAAACCTTCCCGTCCACCCTGCCGACCAAGCGCGACTCGAGCTACAGCGGCTGGGTCTCCATCTCGGTCGGGTGCAACAACACCTGCACCTTCTGCATCGTGCCCGCACTCCGGGGCAAGGAGAAAGACCGCCGCCCCGGCGAAATCCTCGCAGAAATTCAGGCCCTCGTCGACGACGGCGCCATCGAGGTGACCCTGCTCGGCCAGAACGTGAACTCCTACGGGGTGGAGTTCGGCGACAGGCTCGCGTTCGGCAAGCTGCTGCGCGCGGCCGGCCAGATCGAGGGACTCGAACGCATCCGCTTCACCAGCCCGCACCCCGCCGCGTTCACCGACGACGTCATCGATGCCATGGCCGAGACCCCCGCCGTGATGCCCCAGCTGCACATGCCGCTGCAGTCCGGCTCCAACAGGGTGCTCAAGGCCATGCGCCGCTCCTACCGGTCCACCAAGTTCCTCGGCATCCTCGAGCGCGTGCGGGCGCAGATGCCCGACGCGGCGATCAGCACCGACATCATCGTCGGCTTCCCCGGCGAGACCGAGGAGGACTTCCTCGAGACCATGCGGGTCGTCGAGGAGTCAAGATTCGCCACGGCCTTCACTTTCCAGTACTCCATCCGGCCGGGCACCCCGGCGGCCACCATGGCCGACCAGGTGCCCAAAGCCGTGGTGCAGGACCGCTACGAACGGCTGATCGCCCTGCAGGAGCGGATCTCCTGGGAAGAGAACCGCGCCATCATCGGCCGCGAGGTCGAACTCCTCGTCGCCAACGGTGAGGGTCGCAAGGATGCCGACACCCACCGGCTCAGCGGGCGCGCCCCCGACAGCCGGCTCGTGCATTTCGACGTGCCCGCCGGCTCCGGCCTGCCCCGTCCCGGCGATATGGTCACAGTGACCGTCACCCAGGCCGCACCGTTCCACCTCATCGCCGACTCCGTCGACCAGGCGCCGCTGCGCATCCGCCGCACCATTGCCGGGGACGCCTGGGACCGGGAGCAGGCCGAGTCCTGCGGGGTGCCCGCCTCGGCGGGGACGACCGGCAGCGCGGTCTCGTTGGGCCTGCCGACACTGCGGGTGGGCGGGCCCAGCCTCACCCTGTCCAACCTCAGCCAGCACGCCGCTACCGGGCACGGCGGCGCCACGACGATCCCGATCTACCCGGTCGACGACGCGGAACGCTAGGACCCGGTGCTCGTTGTCATCGTCGGACCGACCGGTACCGGCAAATCCGAGCTGTCCCTGGACATCGCCGAACGGCTGATCACGGCCGGCCGGCCGGCCGAGATCGTGAACGCCGACGCGATGCAGCTGTACCGGGGCATGGACATCGGCACCGCCAAGCTCGCTCCCGCCGAGCGCCGCGGGGTCCCGCACCATCTGTTGGACGTGCTCGACGTGGCCGACGAGGCCACCGTCGCCCGCTACCAGGTGGAGGCCCGCGCCGCCATCGCCGGCATCATCGAGCGCGGCGCCGTACCCATCCTCGTCGGCGGGTCCGGCCTCTACGTGTCCTCCGTCGTCTACGACTTCCAGTTTCCCGGCACCGACCCGGTGCTCCGCGCCCGTCTCGAGGCCGAGCTCGTGGAGCAGGGCCCCGGCCTGATGTATGACCGGCTGAAGGCCCTCGACCCCGGCGCAGCGGCCCGCATCGGCGCCAGCAACGGCCGTCGGCTCGTGCGAGCCCTCGAGGTCGTCGAGCTCACCGGGGCTCCGCACGCCGCGGTGCTGCCCGGCGACCCGGTCTACTGGATGCCCGCCGTCACGCTCGGGCTGCGCCTGCCACGCGAGGTCCTCACCCCGCGTCTGGATGCCCGGGTAGACCGCATGTGGACGGCCGGACTCGTCGAGGAGGTGCGCGGCCTCATCCCCGCGGGACTGGAAGGCGGCGTCACGGCCAGCCGGGCCATCGGCTACGCCCAGGCCCTCGGCCAGGTGCGCGGCACCGTGTCGCAGGCGGATGCCGTCGAGGCGACCCAGCAACTCACCCGGCGGTATGCCCGTCGTCAGGTGAGCTGGTTCAAACGTGACCCGCACACCCACTGGATCGACGCCGACGACGCGGACCGCGTCGACCAGGCCGCCAGCCACCTGCCCTGACGCAAGAGCCTGTAGGCCCGAGTCCCTAAACTGGGACCATGGGCATCGATCTCACGTTCACCAAGGGCCACGGCACCGGCAACGACTTCGTGCTGTTCGCCGACCCCGACGGCTTGCTGACGCTCACCCCGGAGCAGATCCAGGGCATCTGCGACCGCCAGTTCGGCGTCGGCGCCGACGGCATCATCCGCGCCGTACGCTCGGCCAACCTCAACGCGGGCGCCGCTGCCCTCGCCGAAGACGACGGCGCCGAATGGTTCATGGACTACTGGAACGCCGACGGCACGGTCTCGGAGATGTGCGGCAACGGCATCCGCGTGTACACCCGGTTCCTGCTCGAACAGGGACTCGTCGACCTCGGCCCCGGCGACACCCTTCCGATCGGCACCCGCAGCGGCGTGCGCGACGTGCAGCGCAACGCCACCGGCTACCAGGTGGACCTCGGCCGCTGGCGGCTGGAGCCGGGGGAGACCCTGGTGCGTGCCAAGAACCTCGCCGTGGCCCGCCCCGGCCTCGGCATCAACGTGGGCAACCCGCACGTTGTGGTGGCCCTCGCCGACGAAGACGAGCTCGAGAGCGCCGACCTGACCTTCATCCCGCAGCTGGACCCCGAGCCCGCCGACGGCGCCAACGTGGAGTTCGTGCTGCCGCACGACCCGCTGGTCGTCGACGGCGTCGGCCGCATCCGGATGCGCGTGCACGAACGCGGCAGCGGCGAGACCCTCTCCTGCGGCACCGGCGCCGTCGCCGCGGCCCTGGCCACCCGGCACTGGGCCGGCCAGGGAGCGCCGAACCAGTGGCGCGTCGAGGTTCCCGGCGGTGTGCTGGGCGTGCGGATGTTCCCCACCGAAGACGGCGAGCACGTCTCGCTCTCCGGCCCCGCGACCTTAGTCTTCGACGGCACCCTCAAGCTCGCGTAACACTCTCGCGAACCGTGAGTTAAGCACCGAAAACCCTCGGGTTTAGGGGCTTAGCTCACAGTTCGCGGGGGGTCAGGCGGGTTTGTGGGCCTGGAGGATGCGGAAGCCCTTGTCCGTGGCGTAACGGGAGACCTCGAGTGCGCCGGGGAGCTGGGCGCCGGGGAACTCCTCGGCGAGCCAGCGCTGCAGCGAATCGGAGCCGAGGTTGCGCTGCACGACGAGCCAGGCATCCGTGCCGGACTTCAGGCGCGGCAGCCAGTGCTCGAGCATCGTGTGCAACTCTGCCTTGCCCACCCGGATCGGCGGATTCGACCAGATGCCGGCGAACACCACGGAATCGGGAACATCCGCCGGCAGGACGGCGTTGATGTTCGTGAGCCCCAGGTCGGCGGCGTTCATCCGCACCAGTTCGAGAGCTCGCTCGTTGACGTCGACGGCCCAGACCGTGGCTGTCGGATCGGCCAGTGCCAGGTGCAGGCTGATCGGGCCCCAGCCACAACCTAGGTCCAGCACATCTCCGCCGCCGGAGGGCAGCGGAGCCTCGCGCATCAGCACCTTGGTGCCGGTATCGATGTGCTCGGGGGAGAAAATCGCGTTCGCGGTGGTGACCTCGCGGATTGCTCCGGCGATCTTCACGGTGATCTTCCGCAATTTCAGGTCGCTGCCCGGAGTCGACGAGAAATAGTGTTCGGAAGCCATACAGCGAACTTATCGAAAAAAGAGGAACTAGAGTTAAAGCAATGACTGATATAAACGCTCCACACGATGGCGATGACGATGTAGTTGCGCGCGTGTTGGCCAGCGCCGAGAGCCGGTCCTCCGGCTACTCGCTATTCGCGAGCGGATCGGCGCAGGCCCTCTCGGCACGCCCGGCCAGCGGCGGTTTCGACGGCGGCGACCACGACGGCGAACAGACCGAGCGTGAAGACCGCAATGCCCTGCGCCGCGTCGGCGGGCTCTCCACCGAACTGCAGGACGTCACCGAGGTTGAATACCGCCAGCTGCGCCTGGAAAACGTCGTTCTGATCGGCGTCTACTCCGCCCGCAGCCTGCTCGACGCCGAGAACTCCATGCGCGAGCTCGCCGCCCTGGCCGAAACCGCCGGGGCCACGGTGCTCGACGGCCTGCTGCAGCGCCGCGCCACCCCCGACCCCAGCACCTACCTCGGCAAGGGCAAGGCCCTCGAACTCGCCTCCATCGTGGCGGCGCTCGGCGCCGACACCGTGATCGCCGACACCGAGCTCGCGCCCAGCCAGCGGCGCGCGCTGGAGGATGTGGTCAAGGTGAAGGTCATCGACCGCACAGCCGTGATCCTGGACATCTTCAGCCAGCACGCCAAGAGCCGGGAGGGCAAGGCCCAGGTCGAACTCGCCCAGCTCGCCTACCTGCTTCCCCGCCTCCGCGGCTGGGGCGACTCGATGTCGCGCCAGGCCGGTGGCCAGGTCGGTGGCGCCGGCGCCGGCATGGGCTCGCGTGGACCCGGTGAGACGAAGATCGAACTCGACCGTCGTCGCATCCACACCCGGATGTCACGGCTGCGTAAGCAGATGGTGGAGATGAAGCCCGCCCGCGAGGCCAAGCGCGCCAACCGCAAGCGCAACGCGGTGCCCTCTGTCGCGATCGTCGGGTACACCAACGCCGGCAAGTCCAGCCTGCTCAACCGCATCACCAAGGCCGGCGTGCTCGTGGAGAACTCCCTCTTCGCCACCCTCGACGCCACAGTGCGGAAGTCCACCACGGCCGACGGCCGGTTGTACACCTTCACCGACACCGTCGGTTTTGTGCGCAACCTGCCGCACCAGTTGGTGGAGGCGTTCCGCTCCACCCTCGAGGAGGTCGCAGACTCCGACGTCATCATCCACGTCGTCGACGCGTCACATCCCGACCCGGCCAGCCAGCTGGCAACGGTCCGCGAGGTCGTCGGCGAGGTTGGCGCCAGC
This sequence comes from Cryobacterium adonitolivorans, assembly GCF_004402695.1. Lineage (GTDB taxonomy): Bacteria > Actinomycetota > Actinomycetes > Actinomycetales > Microbacteriaceae > Cryobacterium > Cryobacterium adonitolivorans. Next base: position 60,649 of record NZ_SOFL01000040.1, read on the forward strand.
GACATCCCCGAACTGGTCGTGTTCAACAAGAGCGACCTGGTCAGCGAGGATGACCGCCTCGTGTTGCGTGGCCTCGCGCCCAAGGCGATCTTCGTGTCCGCCCGCACCGGCGAGGGCATCGAAGCCGTGCTCGAGGCCATCGAAACCTTGCTCCCGCGCCCGGAGATCCGCCTGGACCTGCTGATCCCCTACGACCGCGGCGACCTCATCCCGATCCTGCACGAGCAGGGCAAGGTGCTGGCGCTCGACTACGCCGAGACCGGCACCCTCGTCACCGCCCTGGTATCACCCGGTATCGAGGCCCAGTTCACCCCGTTCGTGGTGACACCGGCCATCGCCGGCTGACCCGTTCACGCCCGCTGGGCGGCACCCGCATCCGTCACCGGAGCGAGTGCCGCCCGCTGTCGTTAACGGGCGGTTTGTGCCGCCGAACGTAACATTCGGCCATGCGACTGTGCCGCACGAATGCCCGTTGTTAGAGTCATCTCAATCGTTGCCGGGCCTCTCACCCGCCCGGCATGGAGCGACAGCCGAGCCCGGCACCCGCCCGCGAGGAGCTGCCTGGTTTGCCTGGCGGTCCGCGGCCGCCAGGCCCTTCCTGTTGCACCGACCATGCCGAATGAGGAACCATGACAGCGACCCCAACGTCCCCACCCGCGGACCCCGCCTGTCGGTCGAGCATCCCGTTCTCGTTCGAGCTGTACCCGCCCAAGACGGCTGCCGCGACGACGGCCCTTCACGCCACCATCGACGCCCTGGCGTCCGCCCGCCCGAAGTTCATCTCGGTGACCTACGGTGCCAGCGGCTCCTCCCGTACCTCGTCCCTGGACGTGCTGCGCTACATCCGCCGGGCCACAACGGTGGAGCCGATGGCGCACCTCACCTGCGTGGGTTCCTCGCACGCCGAGGCGAGCAGCCTGATCCGTGAATTCCTCGATGCCGGCGTGCGCAGCTTCCTCGCGCTCCGCGGCGACCCGCCGGAGGGCCTGACCGAGAACGACGCCTTCCTCGGCGACCTGCACAGCGCCGGCGAGCTGGTGCAGCTGATCCACCGGGTGCAGGCCGAACGGGTGCCGTACCAGGAGACCCCGATCCCCGGCCTGCCGCGGGCCCGCGCGGTGAAGACCGAACGTGATCACGTACGCATCGCCGTGGCCGCCTTCCCCAACGGCCATCCGCGCTCGCGCTCCACTGCACAGGACATCGACACCCTGCTGGCCAAACAGGCGGCGGGCGCCAACCTGGCCATCACCCAACTCTTCTTCCACGCCGACCACTACCTCAGCTTCATCCAGCGAGCCCGGGAGGCCGGGGTCCAGTTCCCGATCCTGCCCGGCATCATGCCCGTCACCAGCCCCGGCCGGCTGCGGCGCATTCTCGAGCTCTCCGGCGAGGAACTGCCCGCCGAGCTCTCGATCCAGCTCGAGGTGGAGCCCACCCTCGAGGGCCAGCGCGAGATCGGCATCAGTCACGCCGCCGCCCTGGCCGAGAAGCTCATCGCCGGCGGGGCTCCCGGCCTGCACCTCTACGCCTTCAATCAGCACGAGACCGTGCTCGCCGTGCTCGACCGCGCCGGCGCGCTCGCACCGGCACAACCGGTCGTCTCCGCGCACATCCCGTCCCCGACCCATCCCTCGACCAGCCCCGTCGGCACCCGTGCCGGAATCCACTCCACGAAGGACTACCACTGATGACCACCACCGTCCCCGCTTTCCCCACCGGAACGATCCTCGGCTACCCGCGGATCGGCCGCCGCCGCGAACTGAAGAAGGCCGTTGAAGCCTTCTGGGCCGGCCGGATCGGCGCCGCCGAGCTCGAAGCCACCGCCGCAGCGCTTCGTAACACCACCCGTGAGCGCCTCGTGGGCCTGGGCCTCGGCCGCACCGACTCGTCCATTCCGGAGAGCTTCTCCTTCTACGACCAGGTGCTGGATGCCGCCGTCACCGTCGGCGCCATCCCCACCCGTTTCGCCGGTCTCGTCGATGCCGACGGCCACCTCGACCTCGCCGGCTACTTCACCCTGGCCCGCGGCGCCGGTGAGAACCTGCCGCTTGAAATGACCAAGTGGTTCGACTCCAACTACCACTACCTGGTGCCGGAAATCGGCCCGGAGACCGACTTCCACCTCGCCAGCGACCGCATCGTGCGGGAATTCGAAGAGGCCGTCGCCGCCGGCTTCCTCACCCGACCCGTCATTGTCGGCCCGGTCACCTTCTTGCTCTTGGCCAAGCCGAGCGAAGCGGCCCCGGCCGGCTTCCACCCGCTCGATCGCCTGGACGACCTGCTGCCGGTCTACGCCACCCTGATCGAGCGCCTGGCCGCCGCGGGCGCGCAGTGGGTACAGCTGGACGAACCTGGGCTCGTCAGCGAGAGCATCGACATCCCGCGGGCCCGTGCCCTCGCCGCCCTCGCCCAGGCCTACGACACCCTCGGAGGGCTCGACAACCGGCCGGGACTGTTCGTGGCCGCGCCGTACGGGAGCCTCGACGACGCCCTGCCCGTGTTAGCCAACGCCCCGGTCGAGGCCATCGGACTGGACCTCGTGCGCGGCACCGTGCCGGTCGACGTGCCCGGCCTGGCCGGCACCACCCTCGTGGCCGGTGTGATCGACGGTCACAACATCTGGCGGGGCGACCTGGCGGCGGCGTTCGACAAGGTCACCCAGCTGGGCGCCCTGAGCGACCGGATTGCGGTCTCCAGCTCCACCTCGCTGCTGCACCTGCCGCACGACGTCACCGACGAGAGCAAGCTCGGCGCCGAACTCACCAGCTGGCTGGCCTTCGCCGACCAGAAGATCGGTCAGGTCGCCACCCTCGCCCGCGGCCTTTCCCAGGGCCAGGTCGCCGTTCAGGCCGACCTCGACGCGGCCACCGCGTCGCTGGACGCGCGCCGGGTATCGCCCGGTGTGCGTGACGGCGCCGTGCGCGCGCGCCTCGCCACCCTCACCCCGGCCGACTTCAGCCGGGGCGACTACGAGACCCGCCTCGCCGCCCAGGAAGCCGTGCTGGACCTGCCCCCGCTGCCGACCACGACAATCGGCTCGTTCCCGCAAACCGGTGACATCCGGCGCGCCCGCGCCCGCCTGGTCTCGGGCGAACTCGCGCCCGCCGACTACCAGGAGCTCATGCGCGCCGAGATCGGCCGGGTCGTGCAGCTGCAGGAAGACCTCGGCCTCGACGTGCTCGTGCACGGCGAACCCGAGCGCAACGACATGGTGCAGTACTTCGCCGAGAACCTCGACGGCTTCACCGTCACCGAGAACGGCTGGGTGCAGTCCTACGGCAGCCGCTGCACCCGCCCGTCGATCCTCTGGGGCGACGTCTCCCGGCCGGCGCCCATCACAGTGGAGTGGTCCAGCTACACGCAGACCCTCACCGAGAAGCCTGTGAAGGGCATGCTCACCGGACCGGTCACCATCCTGGCCTGGTCGTTCGTGCGCGACGACCAGCCGCTGGGGGAGACCGCCCGCCAGGTCGCGCTTGCGCTGCGCGACGAGATCGGCGACCTCGAGGCGGCGGGCATCCAGGTGGTGCAGGTCGACGAGCCGGCGCTGCGCGAGCTGCTGCCGCTGAAGAAGAAGGACCACGCCGACTACCTCGATTGGTCGGTCGGGTCGTTCAGGCTCGCCACCGCAGGGGTCGCCGACCAGACCCAGATCCACACCCACCTCTGCTACTCCGAGTTCGGTGTGGTGATCGACGCGATCCGCAACCTCGACGCCGACGTCACCAGCATCGAGGCCGCCAGGTCGAAGATGGAGGTCGTCGCGGACCTGCAGACCAGCGGCTTCGACCACGGGATCGGCCCGGGCGTCTACGACATCCACTCGCCGCGCGTGCCCGGAGTGACCGAGATCACCGAGCTGCTCGAACGGGCGCTGGAATCGATCCCGGCCCGCCAGGTCTGGGTGAACCCGGACTGCGGACTGAAGACCCGCGGCTACGCGGAGACCGTGGAGTCACTGCGCAACATCGTCGACGCCACCCGTGCGGTGCGGGCGACGCTGGTCTGACCCGCATTTCAACTACGACAGGCCCGACCCCTCAGCGGGGTCGGGCCTGTCTGTTGGTGCGCTGCGAAATCTAGACCGAACGCAGCACAGCGACGACCTTGCCGAGGACCTCGGCGAAGTCACCGAGGATCGGCTCGAAGTTGGTGTTGCGGGGGAGCAGCCACGTGTGGCCGTCGCGCTGCCGCAGCACCTTCACGGTGGCTTCGCCGTCGAGCATGGCGGCGACGATCTCACCGTTCTCCGCGGTCTTCTGCTGACGGATGACCACCCAGTCGCCATCGCAGATGGCGGCGTCGATCATCGATTCACCGACGACCTTGAGCATGAACAGCTCGCCCTTGCCGACCAGCTGGCGGGGGAGCGGGAAGATCTCGTCGATCTGCTGGTCGGCCATGATCGGGATACCGGCGGCGATACGGCCGACGAGCGGCACCATCGCCGCATCACCCACCTGGATGCCGGACTGGTAGTCGTCGGCGGCGCCGGGCGTGACCTCGTCGGAGGACTGGGGCAGCTCGATGAGCACCTCGAGCGCGCGAGGACGGTGCGGGTCGCGACGCAGGTAACCGCTCAGCTCGAGCTGGTGTAGCTGGTGGGTCACGCTCGACAACGAGGACAGGCCGACGGCATCGCCGATCTCGCGCATGCTCGGCGGGTAACCGCGGTCGCGTACCGAACGCTGGATGACGTCCATCACGGCGCGCTGTTTGTCGCTCAGGCTCTTGCGGCGTCGCGTGCCGCCCTTGTCCCGAGGTGTGCTCTGTTGTGCCACGTTGTCGCTCCTCTGGTTAGACGGTTCGGGGCTGGTGCTGGTCGGGCTGGTGCTGGTCGGGCTGGTGGTGCTGGTGCTGATCCGGCTGCAACCGCGCTGGAAGGTGGTGCAACGGGAAGGCTCCGGATAGCGGTCGGGAAGCGATGTCGGTGGTGTCTGTTTGAGTACAGCTACCCGATCGAAACTGTAGCCAATTAGCAGCGGTTCTTAGACATGCATTCGAGTGTGTTGCGGAAACTCTCACCATAATATCCGGAAACAGGGTTGATTGTTCGAACACTCGAAGATATATTCGGAACATAGATTCGCATCTGGCCCTCCCGGCCGAGGGCCAGATGCGTTACCAGGAGGTTTGACATGAGCGCAGCATATGCAGCACCGGACAACCACAGCCCGGCCACCCCGCCCACCAGCCACCTGCGGCTGACTCGCCGCGGACGGGCCGTCTTCACGACCCTCGCGGCAGTGCCTCTGGTGCTGGGCGCCATCGTCATCACCGTCAACGGCGGCATGGCCGCCGCCGAGGGCACCGCCGGGATCGGCGCGGCCGCGTTCGACTACGTCACCATCGAGGCGGGCCAGTCGCTGTGGCAACTGGCCGAGTCGGTCGCCCCCTCGCAAGACCCGCGAGACGTGATCGCCGACATCGTCAACCTCAACCAGCTGTCCTCCGAGGCCGTACAGCCCGGCCAGCGCCTCGCCCTTCCCGCCGACTACTGATCCGGTCGCCCGGCACCGCCTCGCTTAAGACCGCCTCGGTTAAGAGGGGCCAGCCGCGGCGCAACTAAGCTTGTTCGGGTGACCAGCCTCGACGACCTGCCCCTGCGTGCCAACCTCCGCGGACAAATCCCCTACGGAGCCCCCCAACTGCACGTACCGGTGGCGTTGAACGTCAACGAGAACACCCACTCGATTCCGCCCGCGGTCGCCACCGACATCGCTGCGGCGCTGGCCGAGGCCATCCTCACCGTCAACCGGTACCCCGACCGGGAGTTCACCCAGCTGCGGGAGGACCTCGCCGGCTACCTCGGCCACGGTCTCACCCGAGACAACATCTGGGCCGCCAACGGTTCCAACGAGGTGCTGCAGCAAGTTCTGCAGGCCTTCGGCGGCCCGGGCCGGTCGCTGCTGGGCTACGCCCCGACCTACTCGATGTACTCGATCCTCGCTTCCGGTACCGATACCCGCTGGATCGCCGGCGGCCGGGACGCCGACTACGAACTCTCGCCGGAGACCGCCGCCCGCTGGGTGCGCGAGACCTCGCCCGACATCGTCTTCCTGTGCTCGCCGAACAACCCGACCGGCACGCCCCTGTCGTTGGCGACCATCGCGGCTGTCTACGACGCCACACCGGGCATCGTCGTCGTGGACGAGGCCTACGCCGAGTTCGCACCGGATGGCACCGACAGCGCCATCACCCTGCTGCCCGGCCGGGAGCGTCTGCTCGTGTCGCGCACCATGAGCAAGGCCTTCGCGTTCGCCGGCGTGCGGCTCGGCTACCTCGCCGCCGACCCGGCGGTGACGGATGCGCTGCGCCTGGTCCGGCTGCCGTACCACCTGTCCGCGCTCACCCAGGCGGCCGCTGTCGCCGCGCTGGCCCACACCGGCGAGATGCTCGCCATGGTCGACGACATCCGGGTGCAACGCGACCGCCTGGTGACAGAGCTCACCGCGCAAGGTTTCAGCCCGCTGCGCAGCGGGAGCAACTTCGTGCTCTTTGGTGGGGTCCCCGACCCGGCCGCGACGTTCGAGGCGCTCCTGGCCGAGGGAATCCTGATCCGCGACGTCGGAATTCCGGGCCACCTGCGGGTCTCGGCCGGCACCGAGGCCGAGACAAGCGCCTTCCTGAGCGCCCTCGCACGGCTGCGGCCGTTAGCCGAATAAACTATCGCCATGAGCAATGTCACGCCCTCGCCTCGCCGTGCCCACCTGCAGCGCGAAACGAGCGAATCGAGCATCGACCTGTCGATCAACCTCGACGGCACCGGGGTGAGCGACATCCACACCAGCGTGCCGTTCTACGACCACCTGCTCACGGCGTTCGCGAAGCACTCGCTGACCGACCTCACCGTGCACGCCAAGGGCGACACCGAGATCGATGTGCACCACACGGTCGAGGACATCGGCATCGTTCTGGGCCAGGCCATCAAGCAGGCCCTCGGCGACAAGGCGGGCATCTCCCGCTACGGCGACGCCCTGGTGCCGCTGGACGAAGCGCTCGTGCAGGCCGTGGTGGACATCTCCGGCCGACCGTACCTCGTGCACACCGGTGAGCCTGCCGGATTCGAATTCCACCTCATCGGCGGCCACTTCACCGGGTCGATGGTGCGACACGTCTTCGAGGCCATCGCTTTCAACGCCTCGTTGACCGTTCACGTCACCGTCGTCGGCGGCCGCGATCCCCACCACATCGCCGAGGCCGAGTTCAAGGCCTTCGCGCGCGCCTTCCGTCAGGCCAAGGCCTATGACCCGCTGGTTTCCGGCATCCCGTCCACCAAGGGCGCACTGTGACCTCGGTCGTCGTCCTGGACTACGGCACGGGCAATGTGCACTCGGCCGTCAAGGCGCTCGAGCTTGCCGGCGCCGACGTCACCCTCACCGGCGACCGCAAGCTCGCGCTGGAAGCCGACGGGCTCCTGGTACCGGGCGTCGGCGCGTTCAGCGCCGTGATGGCGGCGCTGAACGACGCCCACGGTGGAGACATCATCGACAAACGCCTCTCCGGCGGGCGACCGGTGATGGGCATCTGCGTGGGCATGCAGGTCATGTTCGAACACGGCGTCGAACGCGGTATCGACACCGACGGCCTCGGCGAGTGGCCGGGCACCGTCACCGCCCTGCCGGCGCAGGTGCTGCCGCACATGGGCTGGAACACCGTCACCCCCGACCCCGACACGGTGCTGTTTCGCGGGCTGGAGGAGGAACGGTTCTACTTCGTGCACTCCTACGCCGCCCAGAAATGGACCCTCGACGTCATGCCGCCCTTCCCGGTTCCCCGCCTCACCTGGGCCGAGCACGGCGCTCCGTTCCTCGCCGCCGTCGAGAACGGGCCGTTGTCGGCCACCCAGTTTCACCCCGAGAAGAGCGGCGACGCGGGCATCCGGCTGCTGAAGAATTGGCTCGGCACGCTCCGCGACTAGACATTCCCCCGTCGGTCGCTCAGGCGCGGCCGCACCAACACGAAAAGGTCACCACAGCACATCATGAGCGAGTTCAACAAGACCCCGAAGCTGGTCCTCCTGCCCGCCGTCGACGTCGCCGACGGCAAGGCCGTCCGCCTCACCCAGGGTGAGGCCGGTACCGAGACCAACTACGGCGACCCGATGGATGCCGCCCTCGACTGGGCGAACCAGGGCGCGGAGTGGATCCACCTCGTCGACCTCGATGCGGCATTCGGGCGCGGCAACAACACCAGCATGCTCAAGAAGGTCATCAAGCAGCTCCGCGGCGTGAACGTGGAGCTCTCCGGCGGCATCCGCGACGACGCGTCGCTCGAGGCGGCGCTGAACACCGGTGTCAAGCGCATCAACCTGGGCACCGCCGCGCTGGAAAACCCCGAATGGGCGGCCAGCGTCATCGCGCAGTACGGCGATGCCATCGCGGTGGGACTGGATGTGCGCGGCACCACCCTCGCCGCCCGCGGCTGGACCAAGGACGGCGGCGACCTGTGGCAGGTGCTCGAGCGCCTCGAAGAGGCCGGCTGCACCCGCTACGTCGTCACCGACGTCACCAAGGACGGCACCCTCAAGGGACCGAACATCGAGCTGCTGCGTGAGGTGATGGAGCGCACCCACCGCCCCGTGATCGCCTCCGGCGGCGTCTCCAGCCTCGACGACATCGCCGCGCTGCGCGAACTCGTACCCCTCGGCCTGGAAGGCGCGATCGTGGGCAAGGCCCTTTACGCCGGCGCCTTCACCCTCGCCGAGGCGCTGGATGTCTCCGGCGCGTAACCTCGGCTCCACCGGCCGGCCTGAGCCCACCGGCGACTCGGCCGGTGGGTCCATCGGCGGGTCTGCCGGCGACCCGGCCGCCGACTCCGCAGGCCAGCCCTGGGCGAACCGGTCGCTGGACGACACCGCGTTCGCCGACGACGACGGCCTCGCTCCGCCCGCCTTGCTGCAGACGCTCCGGCGCTTCCAGGCCCGCGAGACCGGGGAAGAGGACGTCGTCGACGCGTTCCGGTCGGCGCGCCTGCTGATACCCCTGGTCATCGCGCTCGGCGCGGATGAGACCGGCGCGGCTGCGGACGGCGCCACTGCGGACGGCGCTGCAGCCGCCGGCCCGCACGGGCTGCGGGTGGACAAGACCCAGGAGCTCTCGATCATCACCGTCGCCGGGCCGGACGGCCGCGCAGTGCTCCCGGTGTTCTCCTCGGTCGCGGCCATGCGCCAGTGGAACGCCCAGGCCCGCCCGGTGCCGGCCGACGCCGTGCGGGTGGCGCTGGCGGCGGCGCAGGAGGACACCGACCTCGTGGTGCTCGACCCCACCGCCGACACCGAGTTCGCGGTGCGCCGGCCGGCGCTCTGGGCCATCGCCCAATCGGCGCCCTGGACCCCGAGCTATGCCAGCCGCTCCGTCGCCCTGGCGTTCGAGGAGTCCATCGCGACCGAGCTGTCCGTGCTGTCTGTGAGCCTCACCGCGGGGGACCCGCACGCCAGGCTGGCCGGTCCCGAGCTGATCGTGCGTCTCGAACTCGTCGACGGCCTCAATCGTGCCACCCTGGACGCCACCCTGGCCCGCCTCGCGACGCGCTGGTCGGCCAACGACGTGATCGCCACCGGGGTGGACTCCTTGCGGGTGCAACTCGTCGGCTCGGCCTGACCGGCCCTCGGGCGTGACCGGGCCCTGCGCCCGCCCGCCGCATCCGCCCCCGTGGGCGGCAACTGTTGCCGAAGCGGACTTGTGCGCCCGGCGCACCGGCCGCAGATGTCCGCATCGGCACCAGATAGGAGTGGCATCCGGGCCGATGTCGGGGGTATCGGCAAGGATGGGGAGATGACGGAGATCCTCCAGCGCCTCTCGCCGGCCACGCGCACGTGGTTCTCCGGCGCGTTCGATGCGCCCACCGCGGCGCAGCTCGGCGCCTGGGACGCCATCTCCCGGGGATCGCACACCCTCGTCGTCGCCCCCACCGGGTCGGGCAAGACCCTCGCCGCGTTCCTCTGGTCCCTCGACAGGCTGTACTCCGCGTCCACGACCGACCTGGCCCCCAACGATGCCGAGGCCACGGATGCCGCCGCGCCCGCCGCGGTGCCCTCAGCCGCGCCCAGCGGCACCCGGGTGTTGTACATCTCGCCGCTGAAGGCGCTCGGCGTGGACGTGGAACGCAACCTGCGCGCCCCGCTGGTGGGCATCGGCCAGGCCGCCGAACGGCTGGGCCTGCCGCCGGTGCGCGTGACCGTCGGCGTGCGCAGCGGCGACACCCCCGCCGCTGACCGGCGGGCGCTGGTGAAGACGCCGCCCGAGATCCTCATCACCACCCCCGAATCGCTCTTCCTGATGCTCACCTCCGCCGCCCGCGAGTCGCTGCGCGGCGTCGACACCGTGATCATCGACGAGATCCACGCCGTCGCGGCCAGCAAACGCGGCGCCCACCTGGCAGTGTCCCTCGAACGCCTCGACGCCCTGCTGGCCACGCCCGCGCAGCGCATCGGCCTGTCCGCCACGGTGCGACCGGCGTCTGAGGTGGCTCGGTTCCTCGGTGGCCAGGCGCCCGTGGAGATCGTGGCGCCCAAGAACGAGAAACGGTTCGACCTGCGCGTCGTGGTGCCCGTCGACGACATGACCCAGCTCGGTGCCGTTCCCGTGCCGGAGGGTGCCACCTCCGCCGCCGCCCCGCAGACCGGGTCGATCTGGCCGCACGTCGAAGAGGCCATCGTGGACGCCGTGCTCGCGCACTCCTCCTCGATCGTCTTCGCCAACTCCCGCCGCCTCGCCGAACGGCTCACCGCCCGGTTCAACGAGATCTACGGCGAGCGGCTCGCCGCGGCCGAGGAGGCCCAGCTGGTGCTCGCGGGCGGCCCGGCCGTCGGCAGTCCGGCTGTCGGTGGCCCAGAAGGCGGCGCCGGATCCGCTGCCCGACCGGCCGCGCCGCCACCGCCGCGGCCGCCCGCCGAGCTGATGGGCGGCAGCGGCCAGAGCGAAGGCGCCGAGCCGCTGCTCGCCCGCGCCCACCACGGCTCGGTGAGCAAGGAACAGCGGGCCATGATCGAGGACGACCTCAAGTCCGGCAGGCTGCGTTGTGTGGTGGCCACCTCGAGCCTGGAACTCGGCATCGACATGGGCGAGGTGGACCTGGTGGTGCAGGTTGAATCACCGCCGTCGGTGGCCAGCGGGCTGCAGCGAGTCGGCCGGGCCGGCCACCAGGTCGGCGAGGTGTCCAGGGGCATCATCTTCCCCAAGCACCGGGCCGACCTCATCCACGCCACCGTCGCCGCCGAGCGTATGGTGTCCGGCATGATCGAGTCGCTGCAGGTGCCCGCGAACCCCCTCGACATCCTCGCCCAGCAGACCATTGCCGCCGTGGCCCTCGAACCCATCGACGCCGAGGAGTGGTTCGACGCCGTGCGGCGGAGCGCCCCGTTCGCCACCCTGCCGCGCTCGGCCTATGAGGCCACCCTCGACCTGCTCGCCGGCCGCTACCCGTCCGACCAGTTCGCCGAGTTGCGCCCGCGGATCATCTGGGACCGCGACACCGGCCTGCTCACCGGCCGGCCCGGCGCCCAGCGCCTGGCCGTCACCAGCGGCGGCACCATCCCCGACCGCGGCCTGTTCGGCGTCTTCATGGTCGGCGGCGACCAGCCCACCGGACGCCGGGTGGGCGAGCTCGACGAGGAGATGGTCTACGAGTCCCGCGTCGGTGACGTTTTCGCGCTCGGCGCCACCAGCTGGCGCATCCAGGAGATCACCCACGACAGGGTCCTCGTGCTGCCCGCGTTCGGCGAGCCGGGTCGGCTGCCGTTCTGGAAGGGCGACGGCCTGGGTCGGCCGGCCGAGCTCGGCGCTGCCATCGGCGCGTTCCTCCGCGAGGTGTCCGCGCTCACGCCCGCGAAGGCCAGGGCGCGCTGCCTGGCCGTCGGCCTCGACGAGCGGGCGGTGACCAACCTGTTGGTCTTCCTCGACGAGCAGCGCGCCGCCACCCGCTACCTGCCCACCGACCAGACCCTGGTCGTCGAGAGGTTCCGCGACGAGCTCGGCGACTGGCGGGTCATCCTGCACTCTCCGTTCGGCCTGACCGTGCATGCCCCCTGGGCCCTGGCCGTGGGAGCCCGGGTGCGCGAGCGCTTCGGCATCGACGGCGCCTGCGTCGCCAGCGACGACGGCATCGTCGTGCGCATCCCCGACACCGAGGCCGAACCGCCCGGCGCCGACCTTTTCGTCTTCGACCCCGACGAACTCGAGCAGCTGGTGACCGACGAGGTCGGCGGCTCCGCCCTGTTCGCCTCCCGGTTCCGGGAATGCGCCGCCCGCGCGCTGCTGCTGCCCCGGTACCGGCCGGGCAGCCGCTCGCCGCTCTGGCAGCAACGCCAGAAGGCCGCCCAGCTGCTCGACGTGGCGCGCGAGTACCCGTCGTTCCCTATCATCCTCGAGACCATCCGCGAGTGTCTGCAGGACGTCTACGACCTGCCCGCCCTCGTTACCCTGGCCAAGCAGGTGGCCAGCCGCGCGATCCGGCTGGTGGAGACCAGCACCGACTCGGCCAGCCCGTTCGCGAACGCCCTGCTCTTCGGCTACGTCGCCGCGTTCATGTACGAGGGTGACTCGCCGCTGGCCGAACGCCGGGCCACCGCCCTTTCGATCGACTCCGGCCTGCTGGCCGAGCTGCTCGGCCGGGTGGAACTGCGGGAGCTCCTCGACCCCGTCGTGATCGACCGGACCGACGCCGAACTGCAGCGCCTGGCCTCCGACCGCCGGGCCAAGGGCCTGGAGGGCGTCGCCGACCTGCTCCGCGGCCTCGGCCCGCTCACCGTGGCAGAGGTGGCAGCCCGGCTGCACCCTGCCGCAGGCAACCCCGAAAACGCCGAAGCGACCGAGACGGAGACCGACGGCGACGAGATTGCCGCTCTGCCCGCCGCTGACGAGGCCGAGGCGCGCGCTCACCTCGACGCGCTCACTTCCGCGCGCCGTGCCCTCAGGGTGGGCATCGCCGGCGAGGAGCGCTGGGCGGTGATCGAGGATGCCGGCCGGCTGCGCGACGCTCTCGGCGTGCCGCTGGCACCGGGCATCCCCGAGGCCTTCACCGAAAGCGTGAAAGACCCGCTCGGCGACCTCGTCAGCCGGTACGCACGCACCCACGGCCCGTTCACCACGGCCGATGTCGCGGCCAGGTTCGGTTTCGGCACCGCGATCGCCCTGGGCGCCCTGCGCCGGTTGGCGGATGCCCGCCGAATCGTCGAGGGCGAATTCCGCCCGCATGGCAGCGGCAGTGAATGGTGCGACGCCGAGGTGCTGCGGCGCCTGCGGCGGCGGTCACTGGCGGCGTTGCGGCACGAGGTGGAGCCCGTCGACCAGGCGACCCTCGGTCGCTTCCTGCCGGCCTGGCAACACGTGGGCGGCAAGCTGCGCGGCGTGGACGGTGTCGTGTCCGTGATCGAGCAGCTCGAGGGCGCCCGCATCCCGGCCTCCGCCTGGGAGACCCTGATCCTGCCCGCCCGGGTGGCCGACTACAACCCGGGCATGCTCGACGAACTCACCAACGCCGGCGAGGTGCTCTGGGCCGGCGCCGGCACGCTGGCCGGCAACGACGGTTGGGTGAGCCTGCACCTGGCCGACACCGCGCCGCTGACCCTGCCCGTGCCCATCGAACTGGACTCCACGCCGCTGCAGCGGGAGATCCTCGCGACGCTGGGCAGCGGCGGCGGATACTTCTTCAGGCAGCTGGCCGATTCGGTCGGCAGCCAGGACGACGGCGCCCTCGTCGAGGCCCTGTGGGACCTGGTCTGGTCCGGCCTGGTGAGCAACGACACCTTCGCCCCGGTGCGGTCGCTGGTGTCCGGCGGCAGCTCGGCGCACTCCACCCGCCGCGCCACGCCCCGGGCCCGGTTGCACCGCGGTCGCGCCCTGCCCCGCCCCAGCCTGCCCAGCCGGCAGGGTCCGCCGACGGTCTCCGGCCGTTGGTCGATCGTGCCCGTCGCCGACACCTCGGCCACCCGCCGCGCACACGCCCTGGGCGAGACCATGCTCGAACGCTACGGCGTTGTCACCCGGGGCGCCGTGATGGGTGAGAACGTGCTCGGCGGCTTCGCCCTGGTCTACAAGACCCTCAGCGGCTTCGAGGAGATGGGCCGTTGCCGCCGGGGCTACTTCGTGGAGGGCCTCGGGGCCTCCCAGTTCGCCACCGCCGGCACCATCGACCGGATGCGCGGCTACGTCGACCAGCGCGAGCGCACCGAGCGCGGCGACAGGTCGGTGTCCACCGCGGTGACCCTGGCCGCCACCGACCCGGCCAACCCCTATGGCGCGGTGCTGCCCTGGCCGGCCCTGCCGGAGGGCACCGGCCACCGGCCCGGCCGCAAGGCCGGCGGCCTCGTGGTGCTCGTCGACGGGCACCTGGTGCTCTACGTGGAACGCGGCGGCAAGTCGATGCTGGTGTTCGACCCGGCCGCCGGCGGTTCCGCCGGCGGCGAGAGTGACGGGAACTCCACAGAAGAGGCGCCCGTGGCCGCCGCATCGTCCCGCCCGGCGCCGGTGAAAGCGGGCACGCCGCGGGCCGCGCCGTCCGAGACCGTGCTGGCGGCCACCCGGTCGCTGGCCGCGACGGTCACCGCCGGACGGGTGCCCAAGCTTGCCGTGGAAACCGTGAACGCCGAATTCGTGCTCGGCACCACGGTGGGCGATGCCCTGCGCACCGCCGGTTTCACCGAAACCCCGCGGGGGCTGAGGCTCAGTGCCTGAGGGCGACACCGTCTACCGCAGCGCCCGCAGCCTCGACGAGGCCCTGCACGGGGCCGCGCTCATCCGCTGCGACATCCGGGTGCCCGCCTTCGCCACCGTCGACCTGACCGGCCAGAGAGTGCACGAGGTGGTCAGCCGCGGCAAACACCTGGTGGCGCACGTGGGGGAGACCACCATCCACTCGCACCTGAAGATGGAGGGCAGCTGGCACCTCTACCGGCACGGCACCAGGTGGCGTCGGCCGGCGTTCCAGGCCCGCATCGTGCTGGAGACCGCGGACTGGGTGGGGGTGGGATTCGAGCTGGGCACGCTCGAGTTGTTCCCCACCGCGGAGGACGAACAGCGTCTCGGCTACCTGGGCCCGGATCTGCTCGGCCCGGACTGGGACCCCGAGGAGGCCGTGACCCGTTTGACCGCCGCGGGGGAGCGGCCGGTGGCGGTCGCCCTGGGCGACCAGCGCAACCTCGCCGGGCTCGGCAACGTCTACGTGAACGAGCTCTGCTTCCTGCGCGGCCTGCTGCCCACCCGGCCGATGAGCGAGGTCACCGATCCGGCCGGACTCGTGGCGCTCGGCCACCGGCTGATGCTGGCTAACCGAGACCGCGCAGAGCGCACCACCACCGGCAATCTGCGCCGGGGGATGGGCACCTTCGTCTACGGGCGCGAACGCCAGCCGTGCCGGCGTTGCGGCACGCGCATCCGAAGCGGCCAACTCGGCCGCAACGAGCTCGAGCAGCGGGTCACCTACTGGTGCCCGGTCTGTCAGACCTGAGGTACCGCTGATCGAGCTCGTCGAGATCGACTCGCGGGGTCTCGACAGGCTCGACCAATGAGTCGGTGCGTCGGGAGGAGAGAGCCGTCTAGTTGACCGGGCCGGTGAACTTCTCGCCGGGGCCCTGGCCGATCGGGTCGGGGATGCTCGACGCCTCGCGGAAGGCCAGCTGCAACGACCGCAGGCCGTCGCGGAGGCTGCGCGCGTGCATGTCCGAGATATCGGGGGCGGATGCCGTGATCAGGCCGGCGAGGGCCGTGATCAGCTTGCGCGCCTCATCCAGGTCGATTTGGGTGTCGGGGTCGTCGGCGAGCCCCACCTTGACCGCCGAGGCGCTCATCAGGTGTACCGCTGCGGTGGTGATGATCTCCACCGCAGCCACATCCGCGATGTCCCTCGTGGCCTGGCCGGACTGGTCCTGATCGTAATTGTCGCTCACTGGTTTCCTCTGCTATGCTTACCCGGGCTCCGAGATGAAAGTCTCGGTACGAAAGTGGATAATCTCCCACCCGCGCTTGACCGCTTCATAAAGGTTACCGGGTAGTTTGCACTCCGCCGTCGCTCGCTGGTTTCCAGCTTGCACGGTAGATAGGGTGCCGTACGTGGTTGATGAGTAACGGAACAAGGAAACGTTCCAGAACTCAGGAATTGCGCGCGCGATTGTCTCCTCCTCGTCTCCGGACGACATCCGTTGTCAGGCTGTAGCCACGATGCTTGAGTAGAGGAGAGACGCATCAGCGATCCCCGTACAAATGACCGTATCCGCGTCCCCGAAGTCCGTCTCGTTGGTCCCAACGGCGAACAGGTTGGGGTCGTGGCGATTGATGTCGCCCTGCGCCTGGCACAGGAGGCTGACCTCGATCTGGTCGAAGTAGCCCCCACGTCCAAGCCGCCGGTCGCGAAGATCATGGATTACGGCAAGTTCAAGTACGAAGCTGCGCAGAAGGCGAAAGAAGCCAGGCGCAACCAGGCGAACACGATCCTCAAAGAGGTTCGTTTCCGTCTCAAGATTGATAAGCACGACTACGAGACCAAGCGCAAGCGCGCCGAAGGCTTCCTGAAGGCCGGCGACAAGGTCAAGGCCATGATTCTGTTCCGTGGCCGTGAACAGTCCCGTCCCGACCAGGGTGTACGTCTGCTACAGAGATTTGCCGAGGATGTCGCGGAGTTCGGTTCTGTGGAATCGAGCCCGACCATCGACGGTCGAAACATGGTCATGGTGATTGGCCCGCTGAAGAACAAATCAGAGGCCAAGGCAGAGGCCAATGCACATAGAGCTGCAGATAAAGCAGCCAAACAGGAGGAAAAGAATGCCTAAGCAGAAGACCCACTCTGGGACAAAGAAGCGTTTCAAGGTCACTGGCTCCGGCAAGATCATGAAGCAGCAGGCCGGACTTCGCCACAACCTCGAGGTCAAGAGCACGCAGCGCAAGTCCCGCCTGAACCAGGACCAGGTTCTCGCCAAGGCCGACGTCAAGGCCATCAAGAAGCTTCTCGGCCACTAGGCCCCGTACCCCTAAAGGAATTAGAAAATGGCAAGAGTAAAGAGGGCCGTCAACGCCCACAAGAAGCGTCGCGTAATCCTTGAGCGCGCCCAGGGTTACCGCGGTCAGCGTTCACGCCTGTACCGCAAGGCCAAGGAGCAGGTCACTCACTCCCTCGTCTACAGCTACCGTGACCGTCGTGCACGCAAGGGTGACTTCCGTCGCCTGTGGATCCAGCGCATCAACGCTGCGTCCCGCGCGAACGGCCTGACCTACAACCGCCTCATCCAGGGCCTCGCCCTGGCCGGCATCCAGGTTGACCGTCGCATCCTCGCCGACCTCGCCGTCACCGAGCCCGCCACCTTCGCGGCCATCGTCGAGAGCGCCAAGGCAGCACTGCCCGCTGACACCTCCGCAGCCAAGGTTGCCAAGTAGTCACACCTGCTTGTTCACGGGAGCGATCATCACTGATGATCGCTCCCGTTTTGCATGCCCGGCGGGGCATTAGATGGCCGGGGTGCGCGGCACCTAAACTGGGTGCATGCTAGATAACCCCCGATCTCCTCGCGTGCGTGCCGTCGCGAAACTTGCGAACCGAGCCGCCCGCTCCGAGACGGGACTGTTCCTCCTCGAGGGTCCGCAGGCCGTCTCCGAAGCCCTGACCTTCCGCCCCGAACTCGTCGTCGAGCTGTATGCCACCCCCACGGCCCTCGAGCGCTACACCGAAATCGGCGATGCCGCCGTCGCCGCCGGCGTCGACGTGGAGTTCGTCACCGAGCAGGTGCTCGAGACGATGGCCGACACCGTCACCCCGCAGGGCTTCATCGCGGTGTGCCACCAGTTCCCCACCTCGATCAAGAAGATCTTTGCCAACGAGCCCAAGCTCATCGCGATCCTCGAAGAGGTGCGCGACCCCGGTAACGCCGGCACCATCATCCGGGCAGCGGATGCGGCGGGCGCCGACGCCGTGATCTTCACCGGCCGCAGCGTGGACCTGTACAACCCCAAGGTGGTGCGCTCGTCGACCGGGTCGATCTTCCACCTGCCGGTCGCCGTTGGTGTCACCCTCGCCGATGTGCGTGAGCGCGCGAAGTTCGCCGACATGCAGATCCTCGCCGCCGACATCAAGGGCGACGACCTGCTCGAGGTCCGTAACAGCGGCCTGCTCGCCGCTCCCACCGCCTGGCTGTTCGGCAACGAGGCCCGCGGTCTCACCGAGGAAGACCTCGCCATGGCGGACCGATCGGTCAGCGTTCCCATCTACGGCCACGCCGAATCGATGAACCTGGCGACGGCCGCCTCCGTGTGCCTGTACGAGAGCGCGTTCTCACAACGGGCATAGCATCTTTCCCGGTCGGGCGTCTATTACGTTTGGGTTACCGACCGGGTTAAAGCCGGGCCAAAGGTGGTCTGTATGACACCCCCGGGCCTAAGTTGGGGGGTATGGAGCCAACAGACGCATCACCGGCGACGTCCAACATCACCGTCCGCCGGGGGGAACCCTTGGTCGTGATCACAGACGTCAACAAGAACTTCGGGGAACTGCACGTTCTGAAGAACATCAACGCCACAGTCAACCGCGGCGAGGTGGTCGTGGTCATCGGCCCGAGCGGGTCGGGCAAGTCCACCCTCTGCCGGGCGATCAACCGCCTCGAGACCATCGACAACGGCACGATCACCATCGACGGCAAGGAACTGCCGAACGAAGGCAAGGCGCTTGCGCAGCTGCGCGCCGACGTGGGCATGGTGTTCCAGGCGTTCAACCTGTTCGCGCACAAGACCGTGCTTCAGAACGTCACGCTCGGCCCGATCAAGGTGCGCGGCATGAGCAAGGCCGATGCTGAGAAGAAGGCCATGGCGCTTCTGGAACGTGTCGGTGTGGCCAACCAGGCCAAGAAGATGCCGTCCCAGCTGTCCGGCGGCCAGCAGCAGCGTGTGGCCATCGCCCGCGCATTGGCGATGGACCCCAAGCTGATCCTGCTCGATGAGCCCACCAGCGCGCTCGACCCCGAGATGATCAACGAGGTTCTCGAGGTGATGGTCGACCTCGCCAACGAGGGTATGACCATGATCGTGGTCACGCACGAGATGGGTTTCGCCCGCAAGGCGGCCGACCGGGTCATCTTCATGGCCGAGGGCGACATCGTCGAGGAGACCACCCCCGAGAAGTTCTTCACGAACCCCCAGAGCTCGAGAGCGAAAGACTTCCTCTCCAAAATACTTGCCCACTAACCGGTCGGCGAGACACACAGCACACAGGAGGAAACCATGAGACGCAACAAGGGTCTAATGATCTCTGCCATCGCCTTGGTCGGAGCGTTCGCGCTGAGCGGCTGCACCGACTCCGGAGCGAGCACGCCGTCGGCGGCACCAGTTGAGGAAGACGTCACGTTCGAGGAGGGCACCACCATGGCCGCCCTGAACGAGGCCGGTGAAATCACCATCGGCACCAAGTTCGACCAGCCGCTGTTCGGCCTCAAGGGCCCGGATGGCAATCCGGTCGGCTTCGACGTCGAAATCGGCAAGCTCATTGCGTCCAAGCTCGGCATTGAGGCGTCGGGCATCACCTGGACTGAGACTGTCTCCGCCAACCGCGAGCCGTTCATCCAGAACGGCCAGGTCGACCTGGTCGTGGCCACGTACACGATCAACGATGCGCGCAAGGAAGTCGTCTCCTTCGCCGGCCCGTACTACGAAGCCGGCCAGGACCTGCTCGTGCTGGAGGGCAACAAGGCGAAGATCACCGGACCCGAGGACCTGGCCGACAAGAAGGTCTGCACCGTGAGCGGCTCCACGTCGGAGAAGAACATCGCCGCGTACACGACCAACATCATCGCCACGGATACCTACTCGAACTGCCTCGGCCCGCTGCGCAGCGGCGAAGTCGACGCTGTGACCACCGACAACGTGATCCTGGCCGGCCTCGCCGACCAGAACGCCGGTGAGTTCGAGGTCATCGGTAACCCGTTCACCGCAGAGCCCTACGGCATCGGCCTGGCCAAGGACGACACCGAGTTCCGCAACTTCATCAACGACGTCCTCGAAGAGGCCTACGAGGACGGCTCCTGGGCAGCAGCCTGGGACGCCACCGCGGGCTCCGTTCTCGAGACGCCGGAACCGCCGGCGGTCGACCGCTACTAGCAGTACTGCTCGATCCGATCGGGGTGGCCGCACCGGCCGCCCCGATCGGCAGTTTTCCCACACACGCTCGATAAACACACAAGAGGAGGTGAGTCTTGGACGCAGTCATCGAAAACCTGCCGGTCTTTTTGGAAGGCTTCAAGAACACGCTCGGGTTACTGATTCTCTCCGGCACCGGCGCGCTCGTGCTTGGAGTATTCGTAGCCGCCCTGCGGATTTCGCCCATCGCATCCTTTCGCGCCTTCGCGACGGTGTACACCGAGCTGGTTCGCAACACCCCACTCACCCTCGTGCTGTTCTTCTGCGCGTACATCCTGCCGTACCTGCAGTTCTCACCCGGGTACTTCGTGCTGGCCCTGATCGGCCTCACCGTCTACACCTCGCCGTTCGTCGCCGAGGCACTGCGCTCGGGCATCAACGGCGTTCCCGTCGGCCAGGCCGAGGCCGCCCGCAGCGTGGGCCTCACCTTCGGCCAGTCGCTGAGCTACGTGATAATGCCCCAGGCCGTGCGGATGGTGATTCCCCCGCTGATCAACGTCTTCATCGCGCTCACCAAGAACACCTCTGTCGCCGGCGCGTTCTTCGTCTTCGAACTCTTCGGCGCCGGCCGCCAGGTCGTCAACGATCGCGGTGACGCCGTGATCGCGATTCTGCTGGCCGTCGCGACCTTCTACCTGATCGTCACGATCACTCTCGGGCAGGTCGCCGGCCGGGTGGAAAAGAAAGTGGCGGTACTCCGATGAGCTCAGTTCTTTACGATGCGCCGGGCCCCAAGGCGCGCGCCCGATCCCGGGTCATCTCCGTCGTCGGTGTGATCATTATCATCGCAGGCCTCACCGCGCTGATCCTGGCGCTCGGTGCCCCGAAGCCCAGCGCCAACGGCGCCATCCAGCCCGGCATGTGGGACCCGACCCGCTGGGATGCCCTGCTCGACGTCGAGGTCTGGCGCACACTCGGGCGTGGCGCACTGGCGACCCTCACCATGGCCGGAGTCGCCGCGTTCTTCGCGTTGATCCTGGGTGTGCTGTTCTCCTTCCTGCGCTCGGCTGACCATGCCGCCATCCGGGTGCCCACGACGATCGTCCTGGAATTCGTGCGCGGCATGCCCGTGCTGCTCATGATGCTCTTCATCCTGCTGGTGTTCTCCACCGGGTCGTTCTGGGCCGGTGTCGCGGCGCTCTCCGTCTACAACGGTGCGATCATCGGTGAGGCTCTGCGGGCCGGCATTAATTCGCTGCCACGAGGCCAACGGGAGGCCGGTCTCGCGATCGGCCTGACGCCCATCTCCACCCGGTTCCGCATCGAATTCCCGCAGGCGTTCCGGCAGATGCTGCCGATCATCATCGCCCAGCTCGTGGTGCTGCTCAAGGACACCTCGCTGGCGTTCATCGTCGGCTACGAGGAGCTACTGCGCAGCGGCCTGTACACGATGACCAACTTCTTCGGTCAGCGGTACCAGTTCTCCTTCTTCCTCATCGTGTTGGCCATCTACCTGGCGATGAACTTGTCGCTGTCCTGGCTGGCGCGGGTTATCGCCCGACGCTCCGGCCCGAAGGCCGGCAAGCTCGTCGAAGCCGTCCCAGAACCCATGCCGAACGCCGCTGGTGCCGGCGGCGGCTTCTAAAGACAAACGCGTACCGGTGCCGCAGCCGGTGCCGGGGGCGGGCACTAAACTTGGGTCTCGTGTCTGCCCCCACTGAAATAACCGAACCCGTCGTCACCGCGGCCGTCGACGCCGCCCTCGCGGCCATCGCCGGCGCGGATGACTCCGCCGCCCTCAAGGCCGTGCGCTCCGCGCACGTCGGCGAGGCCTCGCCGCTGGCCGCGCTGAACGCCCTCATGCGCAGTGTGCCCGGCGACCAGAAGGCCGCCGCCGGCAAGCTCGTCGGCCAGGCCCGCGCCCGGGTGAACCAGGCGCTGGGCGCCCGCGAAGCCGCCATCGTCGACGCCGAGGCCACCGCCCAGCTCGCCGCCGAGACCGTAGACGTCACTGCCGCCGCCTCCACCTGGCGGGCCGGGGCGCGGCATCCGCTCACCCTGCTGCAGGAGCGCGTCTCTGACGTGTTCGTGGGCATGGGCTGGGAGGTCGCCGAGGGTCCCGAGCTGGAGAGCGAGTGGTTCAACTTCGACGCGCTGAACTTCGACGAGGACCACCCGGCCCGCGCCATGCAGGACACCTTCTTCATCGACCCGCCAGAGGCGCACCTGGTTCTGCGCACCCACACCTCGCCGGTGCAGCTGCGTGCGCTGCTCGCCGCGGAGCCGCCCGTGTACCGCATCGCGCCCGGCCGGGTGTACCGCACCGACGAGCTCGACGCGACCCACACCCCGGTGTTCCACCAGATCGAGGGCATCGCCGTGGACAAGGGCCTCACCATGGCTCACCTGCGCGGAACCCTCGACCACTTCGTCAAGGCCCTGTTCGGCGACGAGGCCAAGGTGCGCCTGCGCCCCAATTATTTCCCGTTCACCGAGCCGAGCGCCGAGCTCGACCTCTGGCACCCCACCTTCAAGGACGGCGCCCGCTGGATCGAGTGGGGCGGCTGCGGCATGGTCAACGCCAATGTGCTGCGCTCCGCCGGGATCGACCCCGAGGTGTACTCCGGATTCGCGTTCGGCGTCGGCGTCGAACGAGCACTGATGTTCCGCAACGATGTGAAGGATATGCACGACATGGTCGAAGGCGACATTCGGTTCAGCCAGCAGTACGGGATGACCGTCTGATGCGCGTTCCCCTGAGCTGGCTCGGCGAATTCGTCGACCTCGAACCCGGCACCACCCCCGAAGCCGTGCACGCCGCCCTGGTGAGCGTGGGCCTGGAGGAAGAAGAGATCCACCGCTTCGAGCTGACCGGACCCATCGTCGTGGGCCAGGTTCTCGAGTTCGTCGGTGAAGTACAGACCAACGGCAAGACCATCAACTGGTGCCAGGTGCGCGTTGCCGCGGACGGCGAACTCGCCGCCGACGGTGGCCCCGCCATCCACGGCATCGTCTGCGGCGCGCACAACTTCGTCGTCGGCGACAAGGTCGTCGTGACTCTGCCCGGCGCCGTGTTGCCAGGCCCCTTCCCGATCGCGCCGCGCAAGACCTACGGTCACGTCTCCGACGGCATGATCGCGTCGGCCCGCGAACTCGGCCTCGGTGACGAGCACGCCGGCATCCTGGTGCTCGGCGACCTCGGGCTCGACCCACAAATCGGCGCGGATGCGATCAGCCTGCTCGGCCTGGACGACTCCGCCGTGGAGATCAACGTCACCCCCGACCGCGGCTACGCGTTCTCGATCCGCGGCGTGGCCCGCGAGTACTCGCACGCCACCGGCGCGACCTTCCGCGACCCGGCCCTGGCCGTCACGGCGACCGCGTCCACCGAGGTCTTCCCGGTCTCGATCGAGGATGCCGCACCGATCCGCGACCGCATCGGCGCGGGCGTCTTCGTCACCCGTGTCGTGCGCGGCGTCGACCCCTCCAGGCCGTCGCCGGCCTGGCTGATCGCCCGGCTCAAGCTGGCCGGCATCCGCTCGATCTCGCTGATCGTCGACATCACTAATTACGTGATGATCGAACTCGGCCAGCCCATCCACGGCTACGACCTCGACCTTCTTACCGGCGGCCTCGTCGTGCGTCGTGCGCAGCCCGGCGAGAAGCTCGTCACCCTCGACGACGTCACCCGCACCCTCAACCGCGAAGACCTGCTGATCGCTGATGGTTCGGGCCCCATAGGCCTGGCCGGCGTGATGGGCGGAGCGACCACCGAGATCGGCAACGGAACCACCAATGTGCTGATCGAAGCCGCGAACTTCGACCCGGTGTCGATCGCACGTACCGCCCGCCGGCACAAGCTGCCCAGCGAAGCCTCCCGCCGGTTCGAACGCGGCGTGGACCCCGAGGTCGCCGCCGTGGCTGCCGCCCGGGTGGTGCAGCTGCTCGTCGAGCTCGCCGGGGGAGTGGCCGACGGTCTGGGCTCCCTGCACGACGCCACCCCGGAGCGCGCCCCGATCGACCTGCCCACCGGCTTCGTCTCCGGCCTGATCGGCCTGGAGTACACCCGCGACGAGGTGCGCACCTCGCTCGCCGAGATCGGCGCCTCGATGACCGAGACCGCCACCGGCCTCGCGGTGATCGCGCCGAGCTGGCGCCCGGACCTCACCGACAAGTGGACCCTCGCCGAGGAGGTCGCCCGCATCGTCGGGTACGACCGCATCCCGTCGGTGCTGCCCGTCGCCCCGCCCGGCCGCGGCCTCACCCGCACCCAGCAGCTCAAGCGCTCGGTCGCCACGGTGCTCGCCGCCACCGGCCACACCGAGGTGCTGGCCTACCCATTCGTCGCCGAAAAAGCCAACACCCTGTTCGGCCACCCCACGAGCAGCACGGTTCCGCAGATCAAGGTCGCCAACCCGCTCGACGGCGAGGCACCGTTCATGCGCACCTCAATGCTGCCCGGCCTGCTGCAGATCGCACACCGCAACCTGTCCCGCGGCTCGACCGACCTGGCGATCTTCGAGCTCGGTTCGGTCTTCCGCCCGGTTGCCGGCGTCAGCTACGGCAGCACTGTGGTGCCGCAGGCCGCCGTGCGGCCCAGCGCCGAACTCGAGGCGAAACTGAACGCCGGCATCCCGCCGCAGCCGTTTACCGCCGGCGTCGTGCTGCTAGGCAACACGCTGCGCCACCAGCCCGGCCAGGCGCCCATCGCGGCATCCTGGCAGGACGCCGTCACCGCCGTCCGGCAGATCGGCCTCGCGGTCGGCCTGCCGATCCTCGTGCGTCAGGGCGCGCACCAGGCCATGCACCCCGGCCGCACCGCCGAGCTGTTCGTGGCGACGGATGCCGGCGAGCTGTCGGTGGGCTTCGCGGGCGAACTGCTGCCCGCCGTGGCTCGCGGCGCCGACCTGCCCGCCGTGGTCGCTGTCGTCGAGCTGAACCTGTCCGCCGTCTTCGCCCAGGTCACCGGGGAGCTGCAGGCCACCGTGATCGGCACCAAGCCCGCCGCCACGCAGGACCTCTCGCTCGTCGTTGACGTGACGGTGCCGGCCAGCGGCGTGCTTCAGGCCGTCCGCGAGGGTAGCGGTGCGCTGCTGGAGAGCATCGAGCTGGTCGACGACTACCGCGGAACGGGCATCGAGACCGGCCGCAAGTCGCTCACCTTCGCCCTGCGGTTCCGGGCGCCGGACCGTACCCTCACCGCCGCCGAGGCCAGCGACGCGAAGCTGGCCGGCGTGCAACTCGCCGCAGCCCGATTCGGAGCCGCGCTGCGCGAGTAACCCGCCCCGCCCGCCAGCACCGAGTTGCCCCGTTCCGGTCGAATTGCCCCCGCACAGCGGGGCAACTCGACCGCAGCGGGGCAATTCGCGATTCTTGGCTCGCGGGAGGTCCGGGTAAGTTTGAACCATGGTCTTTTCGGTAGCGGTTGCGGGCGCCAGCGGGTACGCGGGCGGTGAGTTGCTGCGACTGCTGGCCGCTCACCCCGATTTCGAGGTGCGCACGGTCACCGCGCACAGCAACTCCGGCCAGCGCCTGGTCGACGTGCAACCGCACCTGCGCTCGCTCTCCCACCTCGTGCTGGCCGACACGGATGCGACCACCCTGGCCGGCCATGACGTCGTCTTCCTGGCCCTCCCGCACGGCGCCTCCGGAGCACTGACCGCCCAGCTGAGTGCCGACACCCTCGTGGTGGACTGCGGTGCGGACCACCGCCTCGATAGCGAGGCCGACTGGGCCGCGTTCTACGGCGGCGACTACTTCGGCGCCTGGGCCTACGGCGTGCCCGAACTCCCGGTCGCCGGCGGCCGCCAGCGCGACCGCCTGGTCGGCGCCCGCCGCATCGCCGCTCCAGGCTGCAACGCCAGCACCGTCGCGCTCGCCCTGGCCCCCGGTATCCTGGCCGGCGTGATCGAACCGGCCGACATCGTCGCCGTGCTCGCCGTCGGACCATCCGGCGCCGGCAAGAGCCTCAAAGTGCCCAACCTCGCCGCCGAGATCCTCGGCTCCGCCAACCCCTACGCGGTCGGCGGCAGCCACCGGCACATCCCCGAGATTCAGCAGAGCCTGCGCTGGGCCGGAGCGACCGGACCCACGGTGTCGTTCACCCCGGTGATCGTCCCCATGTCGCGCGGCATCCTCGCCACCGCGTCGGCACGGCTTGTGCCGGGCACCAGCGCCGCCGCCGTGCGCCACGCCTGGGAATCGCTCTACGCCGACGAACCGTTCGTGCACGTGCTGCCGACCGGCCAGTTCCCGCGCACCGCCGACGTGCTCGGCGCCAACACCGCCCTCATCGGCCTGGCGGTCGACCAAGCCGCCGGCCGGGTGGTCACGGTCACCGCCGTCGACAACCTGGTCAAGGGCACCGCCGGCGCCGCCATCCAGTCCGCCAACATTGCCCTGGGGCTGCCCGAGACACGGGGCCTCAGCACGAATGGAGTTGCCCCGTGAGCGTCACCGCCCCCGCCGGATTCGCCGCCGCCGGTGTCACTGCCGGCCTCAAGAAGTCCGGTGGTCTCGACCTGGCCATCGTCGCCAACCTCGGCCCGCTCGCCAACGCCGCGACGGTGTTCACCAGCAACCGGTGCAAGGCCAACCCGATCCTCTGGAGCCAGCAGGTGATGAGCGACGGCCGGGTGAGCGCCATCGTGCTCAACTCCGGCGGCGCCAACTGCTACACCGGCAGCATCGGATTCCAGACTACCCACGCCACCGCTGAGGCCGTCGCCGAGCAGCTCCAGGTCTCCTCCGGCGACGTCCTGGTCTGTTCCACCGGCCTGATCGGCGAGCAGCTGGACCTCGGCAAGCTCACCGCCGGCGTCGTCGACGCGGGTGTGGCCCTCAAGGACACCGCCGCGTCATCCGCCGCCGCCGGCCTCACCGCCGCGCAGGCCATCATGACCACCGACACCCGGCCCAAGCAGGCCACCCAGGTGTCCCCGGCCGGCTGGACCATCGGCGGGATGGCCAAGGGCGCCGGGATGCTCGCCCCCGGCCTGGCCACCATGCTCGTTGTGATCACCACCGACGCCGTCCTCTCCTCCGCGCAGCTGGATGCCGCGTTGCGGGAAGCCACCCGGGTCACCTTCGACAGGCTCGACTCCGACGGTTGCATGTCAACCAACGACACCGTCAGCCTGCTGGCCTCCGGCGCCAGCGGCGTCGACGCCGACCCGGCCGAATTCACCACAGCCCTCACCAAACTGTGCCGCGATCTCACCCTGCAGCTGCAGGGTGACGCCGAGGGCGCCTCGCACGACGTGGCCATCTCGGTGCGCAACGCCGCCTCCGAAACCGAGGCCGTCACGGTGGCCCGCGCGGTGTCGCGCAGCAACCTGTTCAAGGCCGCGATCTATGGCAACGACCCCAACTGGGGCCGGGTGCTCGCCGCGGTGGGCACCATCCCCGAGGCCGACGCGGCCTTCGACCCGTACGGCATCGACGTGGCCATCAACGGCATCCAGGTGTGCACGGCGGGGGAGCCGGACCAGCCGCGCGAACTCGTCGACCTCACCCCGCGCGCCGTCTCGGTGGTCATCGACCTGCACGCCGGCACCGCGGGCGCCACGATCTGGACCAACGACCTCACCCACGACTACGTCGAAGAGAACAGCGCGTACTCCAGCTGATGAGCACCGACATCCCCGCCGCACCGCCACTGGTTCCCACCCTCGACGACGTCGACAACACCCCAGCGGAAGCGAAGGTCAAGGCCGCAACGCTGATCGAGGCGTTGCCCTGGCTGAAGAAGTTCCACGACCAGATCATCGTCGTCAAGTTCGGCGGCAATGCCATGGTCAGCGAGGAACTGCAGCGCGCGTTCGCCGAGGATATTGTGTACCTGCGCTACGCGGGCATCCGCCCCGTCGTCGTGCACGGCGGCGGCCCGCAGATCTCGGCCATGCTCGCCCGCCTCGGCATTGAAAGCGAATTCCGCGGCGGCTACCGGGTCACCACCCCCGAGGCCATGGACGTGGTGCGGATGGTGCTCACCGGGCAGATCAATCGTGACCTGGTCAGCCACATCAACGCCCACGGGCCCCTGGCCGCCGGCCTCAGCGGCGAAGATGCCGGCCTGTTCCGCGGGCGCCGCCGCGGTGTCGTCATCGACGGCGAAGAGGTGGACCTCGGCCTGGTCGGTGACGTCATCGGCGTCGATCCCGAGGCCGTGCACGCACAGCTGAACGCCGGTCGGATCCCGGTGGTCTCGTCGATCGCCCCCGACATCGAGGTGCCGGGCCAGTCGCTCAACGTCAACGCGGATGCCGCAGCCGCGGCCCTCGCCGTGGCTCTGAAAGCTGCCAAGCTCGTGATCCTCACCGACGTGGCCGGCCTGTACAGCGACTGGCCGAACCGGGACTCGCTGGTCTCGGTCATCGACGTCGGGGCGCTCCGCACCCTGCTTCCCGAGCTCGAATCGGGCATGATTCCCAAGATGACGGCCTGCCTGGACGCCGTCGAGGGCGGCGTCGCGAAAGCGGCGATCATCGATGGTCGAGTGCCGCACTCGATCCTGGTCGAAATCTTCACCGGAAGCGGCATCGGTACTGAGGTGGTTCCCACATGACCCTGCACGAACGCTACGCCGACGCAATGATGAAGACCCTCTCGCCCCCGCTGGCCGTGCTGGTGCGCGGCGAGGGCTGCTATGTCTGGGACGAGAACGGCACCAAATACCTCGACTTCCTGGCCGGCATCGCCGTCAACTCGCTCGGCCACGCCCACCCCGACATGGTCGCCGCCGCCCAGCAGCAGATCGGCACTCTCGCGCACATCTCCAACTACTTCGCCTCGCCGTCCCAGATCGAGCTGGCCGAGCGGCTCAAACGCCTCACCGGCGCGGGCGATGCGGGCCGGGTCTACTTCTGCAATTCCGGAGCCGAGGCCAACGAGGCCGCGTTCAAGCTCGCCAGGCTGAACACCGCCGGCGGTCGCCGCAACCGGATCCTCGCCCTGAACGACTCGTTCCACGGCCGCACCATGGGGGCGCTCGCCCTCACCGGCAAGCCGCTCATGCGCGCCCCGTTCGAACCGGTGCCCGGCGGTGTGCAGCACATCGAGACCAGCATCGCCGTCCTGGAACGCGAAATCGACGACACCGTCGCAGCACTCTTCCTCGAGCCGGTCAAGGGTGAGGCCGGTGTCATCGACCTGCCGGAAGGCTACCTGCGCCGCGCCCGCGAGCTGTGCACCAAGCACGGGGTGCTGCTGATCATCGACGAGGTGCAGACCGGCGCCGGCCGTACCGGCAAGTGGTTCGCCTACGAGCATTCCAACGTGCTGCCGGATGCCGTCACCCTCGCCAAGGGCATCGGCGGGGGAGTGCCGATCGGAGCGCTCGTGACCTTCGGGGCCACCAGCGACCTGTTCCTCCGCGGCCAGCACGGCTCCACCTTCGGTGGCAACCCGTTCGTGACCGCCACTTCCAACGCCGTGCTGGGCGTCATCGAACGGGACGACCTCGTCGGCAACGCCGCCCGTCGCGGCGAACAGCTCCGCGAGCTCATCACCCGCATCGATTCGCCCCTGATCAGCGAGGTCCGTGGCCGCGGGCTACTGCTCGGCATCGGCCTGAGCGAACCCGTGGCCCTGAAGCTGGCCGCCGCCGCGCTGGCCGAAGGCCTGATCGTGAACGCCGCGAACGAATCCAGCATCCGGATTGCCCCGCCGTTGATCGTGGGGGACGCCGAGCTGGCCGATTTCGACGAGCGTTTTCGTGCGGCCCTGGCCAGTGTGACCAGTTCGGGGCTCGTCTCCGCCAATAGATAGCCTGCAAACCGGTAACGTGCCACCAGATAAGGTGGAGGAATCCCGCATAACACCGAAGAATTCAGCGAAAGTGACCCCGTGACCCGCCATTTCCTGCGCGACGACGACATCTCACCGGCCGAACAGGCCGAGATCCTCGATCTGGCCCTGGAACTGAAGCGAGACCGATTCACGGTCCAGCCCCTGGCCGGACCGAAAACCGTCGCCGTGATCTTCGACAAGTCCTCCACCCGTACCCGGGTCTCGTTCGCAGTCGGCATCGCCGACCTCGGCGGCAGCCCGTTGATCATCAGCACCGCGAGCAGTCAGCTCGGCGGCAAGGAAACCGCCGCCGACACGGCCCGGGTCCTCGAACGCCAGGTCGCCGCGATCGTGTGGCGCACCTACGGCCAGGCCGGCCTCGAAGAGATGGCTCTGAACACCACGGTGCCCGTGGTCAATGCGCTCTCCGACGACTTCCACCCCTGCCAGCTGCTCGCCGACCTGCTCACCATCCGTGAGCACCGCGGCAACCTCGCCGGCCAGACCCTCACCTTCCTCGGCGACGGTGCCTGCAACATGGCGCAGTCCTACCTGCTCGCCGGTGCGACCGCCGGCATGCACGTGCGCATCGCCTCGCCGGCCGGCTACACACCTCACCCGCAGGTCGTCGCCGACGCCGAAGCCATCGCCCTGCAGACCGGCGGTTCCGTGGCCCTGTTCACCGACCCGGCCGTGGCCGTGGCCGGCGTCGACGTGGTCATCACCGACACCTGGGTGTCGATGGGCAAGGAAGAGGAAAAGGCCATCCGGCTCGGCTCGCTCGGCAGCTACCGCGTCGACGCCGCCCTGATGGCCCTGGCCAAGGACGACGCACACTTCATGCACTGCCTGCCGGCCGACCGTGGCTATGAAGTCACGGCCGACGTCATCGACGGCCCACAGAGCATCATCTGGGATGAGGCGGAAAACCGCCTGCACGCCCAGAAGGCGCTGCTCGTCTGGCTGCTCGCGCACAACGCGCGATAGCAGTCGGCTCGCACGCACCACCAATAAACTTGAATCACGCAGAACTTATGAAGGAGAACCATGGCTGAGCGGGTTGTACTGGCATATTCCGGGGGCCTTGACACCTCGGTGGGCATCGGCTGGCTGAAGGACGCCACCGGCAAAGAGGTCGTCGCACTGGCCGTCGACGTTGGACAAGAGGGCGAGGACATGGATGTCATCCGACAGCGCGCCCTCGACTGTGGCGCCGTGGAGTCGATCGTCGTCGACGCCAAGGACGAGTTCGCCAACGACTACATCATCCCGGCGCTCAAGGCCAACGCGCTCTACCAGAAGCGCTACCCGCTGGTCTCCGCGATCAGCCGTCCGCTGATCGCCAAGCACCTCGCCGCCACCGCCCGCGCCCTCGGCGCGGACAGTGTCGCGCACGGCTGCACCGGCAAGGGCAACGACCAGGTGCGCTTCGAAGCCGCCGTCACCGCATTGGCCCCCGAGCTTACCTCGCTCGCCCCGGTGCGGGACTTCGCGCTGACCCGCGACAAGGCCATCGAGTACGCCGCGCTGCACAACCTGCCGATCGCGCAGTCGAAGAAGAGCCCGTACTCCATCGACCAGAACGTCTGGGGTCGCGCCGTCGAGACCGGCTTCCTCGAAGACCCGTGGAACGCGCCGATCGAGGACCTGTACACCTACACGCAGGACCCGTCGATCCCGCGTGAGGCCACCGAGATCATCATCACCTTCGACCAGGGTGTGCCCGTTGCCGTTGACGGCAAGCCGGTCACCCCGCTCGAAGCCGTGGTGCTGCTGAACAAGCTCGCCGGCGACCAGGGCGTCGGCCGCATCGACATCGTCGAGGACCGTCTCGTGGGCATCAAGAGCCGCGAAGTGTACGAGTCCCCTGCCGGTATCGCCCTGATCGTTGCGCACGAAGAGCTCGAGAACGTCACCGTCGAGCGCGACGTCGCCCGTTACAAGCGCGGTGTCGAGGCCAAGTGGAGCGAGCTCGTCTACGACGGCCTGTGGTTCTCCGGCCTGAAGAAGTCGCTGGACGCGTTCATCGACGACACTCAGAAGTACGTCTCCGGCGACATCCGCCTCAAGCTGCACGCCGGCTCTGCCGTCGTCACGGGACGACAGAGCAAGCAGAGCCTGTACGACTTCGATCTGGCCACCTATGACACCGGCGACTCGTTCGACCAGTCGATGGCCAAGGGTTTCATCGAGCTGTGGAGCCTGCCGAGCAAGATCGCAGCCCGCCGCGACCAGGCCGCGAAGTAGGTCCCGGCATGACCGGCGACACAAGCATCAACCGTGCGGGTGAGGCGGGCGCCCTCTGGGGTGGCCGCTTCGCCGGCGGACCGTCGCCGGAGTTGGCGCGCCTGAGCAAGTCCACCCATTTCGACTGGCAGCTGGCCGGGTACGACATCCGCGGGTCGCGCGCCCACGCGCGTGCCCTGGCCGCTGCCGGCTACCTCACCGAGGACGAACTGGCCGGCATGCTCGCCGGCCTCGACACCCTCGATGAGGCCGTCGACGACGGCCGGTTCCAGCCGTCCGCGGCCGACGAAGACGTGCACTCGGCGCTGGAGCGCGGGCTGATCGACATCGTCGGCACCGAGCTCGGCGGCAAGCTGCGCGCCGGCCGCAGCCGCAACGACCAGGTGGCGACCCTGGTGCGGATGCTGCTGCGCGATCACGCCGCCGTCATCGCCCGGCTCGTCGTGGACCTCATCGACGCCCTCGCCGCCCAGGCCGAGGCGAACGAGACCGCCATCATGCCCGGCCGCACCCACCTGCAGCACGCCCAGCCGGTTCTGCTGGCCCACCACCTCTTCGCCCACTGCTGGCCCCTGGTACGCGACCTCGAACGCTTCACCGACTGGAACAAGCGGGCGAATTTCTCCCCGTACGGCTCTGGCGCCCTGGCCGGCAATACCCTCGGTCTCGATGCGACCCTCATCGCCACCGAGCTCGGTTTCGGCGCCGTCGTCGAGAACTCCATCGACGGCACCGCCAGCCGTGACCTCGTCGCCGAATTCGCCTACATCACGGCGCAGATCGGCATCGACCTGTCCCGCCTGGCCGAGGAGATCATCCTCTGGAACACCCGCGAGTTCGGTTTCGTCACCCTGCACGACTCGTACTCCACGGGGTCGTCGATCATGCCGCAGAAGAAGAACCCCGACATCGCCGAACTGGCCCGCGGCAAGTCCGGCCGGCTGATCGGCAACCTCACCGGGCTGCTCACCACCCTCAAGGGCCTGCCGCTGGCGTACAACCGTGACCTGCAGGAGGACAAGGAGCCGGTTTTCGACTCCATCGAAACCCTCGAGGTGCTGCTGCCCGCGTTCACGGGCATGATCGCCACGATCACCTTTCACACCGACCGCATGGCCGAGCTGGCGCCGCAGGGCTTCTCGCTCGCCACGGATGTTGCGGAGTGGCTCGTCAAACGGCACGTCAGCTTCCGGGACGCCCACGAGATCACCGGCACCCTGGTCAAGGTCGCCGAGGCCAAGGGCCTCGACCTGCACGAGATCGACGACGCGCAGCTCGCGGAGATCTCCCCGCACCTCGTCCCCGAGGTGCGCGAGGTGCTCACCATTCAGGGCTCGGTCAATCGACGTGACGGCCAGGCCGGCACCGCGCCGGTGCGGGTCGCCGAGCAGCGCGCCGCCCTGGTGGCCCGGGTGCACACTCTGGCCACGGCGCTGGCCCGCTGAGCCGTCCCGCTGAGAACCGCACCCCGACGAAAACGCTTCGGATGACCGTCGACCGTGACCTGTTCGCCCAGGGCGCGGTCGGCGTGGCC
The DNA here is from genome assembly GCF_004402695.1 of Cryobacterium adonitolivorans. Taxonomy (GTDB): domain Bacteria; phylum Actinomycetota; class Actinomycetes; order Actinomycetales; family Microbacteriaceae; genus Cryobacterium; species Cryobacterium adonitolivorans. Next base: position 94,273 of record NZ_SOFL01000040.1, read on the forward strand.
CCGCTCCTACTGGGCGGCCTGCTCCGGCACGGCGACACCGTGCTTCGCATCACCGAGGTCGAGGCGTACCTGGCCGGAACCGACCCCGGTTCGCACGCCTTCCGCCGGCGCACCGACCGCAACTCCACCATGTTCGGGCCGCCAGGTCACCTGTACGCGTACTTCAGCTACGGCATGCACGTGTGCGCCAACATCGTCTGCTCTCCCGAGGGCGAGGCGTCGGCGGTGTTGCTGCGCGCCGGCGAGATCGTGGCGGGCCACGAGGCCGCCCGAGCCCGTCGCGGCCCGGCGGTTGCGGTGCGGGACCTGGCGCGCGGTCCGGCCAGGCTCACCCAGGCCCTGGGCATCGGGTTGCACCAGGACGGTGCCGATCTGACCGTTGAACCGTTCGAGGTGACCCTGGCCGAGGCGGCTCCGGCGGCGCAGGCCGGCCCTCGCACCGGAGTGAGCGGGCCCGGCGGCGGCACCGACTACGCCTGGCGGTTCTGGATTCCGGGGGACCGGACGGTGTCCGCGTACCGACGGCATCCCGGCGCCCTCAATTGACTTTCACTTGTACCGGCCAGTAACTCTGGCCATCCCCAGAAAAGCGACACAGAAGGAAGCATCAATGCCCACTCGCACCGCCCGCACAGCCTGGACTGGAACCCTCGACGACGGCGCAGGCCAGGTCGAACTGACCAGCTCGCAGCTCGGCACCCACGACGTCTCATTCCCCCGGCGCGCCGCAGACGACGCCAACGGGACCACGAGCCCCGAGGAACTGCTCGGCGCTGCCCACTCCGCCTGCTACTCCATGCAGCTCTCCGCCGAACTGGCCGCAAGCGGCGGAACCATCGAGGCCCTGGACGTGTCGGCTGACGTCACCCTCGGCGCCGACCCCGCCGGCGGCTTCCGCCTCACCGGCATCCACCTCACCGTGACCGGCGAGGTTTCCGGCATCGACAGTGAGACCTTCCTCGCCGCTGCGCAGGCCGCGAAGGAGAACTGCCCGGTCAGCAAGGCGCTCACCGGCGTGGAAATCACCCTCGACGCGGTGCTCGAAGACTAAACACCCCGCAAGAAACAAGCCCGGCCCGCAGGATGATCCTGCGGGCCGGGCTTTCTTGGTGTGAGGGCGGCCACCGGCCACCGGGGTCAGGACTGCGCGAGGCTCACCAGAATGGCGCAGGCGCATGCCCAGATGAGGCTGGCGAAGGTGCCGATGATGAACCGTTCGCGTGCCTCAGAGGATGCCAGCTCGGTGAAACGGCCGACGCCCTTGATCGCCACGACGACGGCGAGGGCCTCGGGGAAGCCGGCCAGGATCGCGCCGGCGACGGCCAGGCGCTCCAGGATGCCGATGGTGAGACCGCCGCGCAACACCTCGTGCACCGCAGCCGCCGGGGCCGTGGTACCCACGGTCGCGGCGTCGTCGGCGGATTCGGTGCCGACCAGGATTCCGCCGTGGCTGCCGGGCGCCACCGAGTTCTTCGTGGCCAGCTGCAGGGCGAGCACGGCCACCGGGCCGCCGCCGATCACGGCCAGCGCCAGTGCGGCCAGGCCGATGACCACGCCGAAGACCACCGGCGCCTCTCCGAGGGGGAGGGCGGCGAGCAGCAGGGCCACGCCCAACGCCCCGGCCGACGCGACCGCGATCGGCTGCTTTCCCAGTCGGAAAGCGAGGATGGCCAGAATCAACGAGGCCATCGTGACCAGGAGCAGGAGCGCCCAGTACAGGTACAGCACGACATCGAGGGAAGTCAGGGCATTCATCGGCGGAGGCCATCCATTTCGCTGGTATCGCTGTCGAGGGTGTCACTGTCGAGGTTGTCTAGCAGCCTAACCAGTGCCGGGTGTGCGGCGCGCTCCACCTTCCACTGCGCACTCTTCACCCGCTGGCTCACCGCGGCCGTCGAGATTCCGAGCGTGCGAGCGATGGCGGTCTGCGCCAGACCGCTCTCGAGCAGGTCCACCGCCTCCCACCCCTCATTGCTGCGACGCTGGCGCAGCAGGAGCAGCATCGTCACGAGTGCCTCCACCTCCGCGCCTGTCGAGGCTCCGCGCCGGTCGGGTGCGGGCGGGGTGTCCAGCGCGAAGCGCGCCTCGGATCGTTTGGCCCGGGTCACCGCTGCCCTGGCGGCGATGAACGCGTCTCCCGTGGCCTGCCGGGTGGTGGCCGGCAGAGGGGTGCGCACCGGGCCGATTCCCACGCCGACACTCCAGAATCCGGTGCGGTGCAGATCGAGCACGACGGCGAATGCGTCGGCGGCCGTGCCGACGAGGAGCTGGATCTCGTCGCCGGAGGTTTGGTCGGGGGGCAGCATGAAGGCCTCGGCGTGGCGAAGCATCAACTCGTTGATCATGTCGCTGGCGCGATCGCGATCATGGCGGCTGTCGATTTGATCGGCGGTAATCACAAACATGGGTTAAGCCTCCGTCCTAATCACAGCCTAATCAAGGTTCACGGATTAATCCATCACTATTTAGCCTCAAGGCTTGATCGACGGCTTGTGTCGGATGCCGAATCTCGAGAACGCGGCGGTCAGCGCTGGTAATCTGGCGTGGTGTCAGACCCCAGTATCCTTGCCCAGCAAGCCAACGACCCCACCTTCGCCGACGTCTGGGAGGAAATCTCCTGGCGCGGCCTGGTCCACGTCTCCACCGATGAGTCCGCGCTGCGCGCGCTGCTTGCCGGGGAGCCGATCACGTACTACTGCGGCTTCGACCCCACCGCCGCGAGCCTGCACCTGGGCAACCTGGTTCAACTCCTGCTGATGCGCCGGCTGCAGCTGGCCGGACACCGGCCGCTCGGCCTCGTCGGCGGGTCCACCGGGCTCATCGGTGACCCACGCCCCACGGCGGAGCGCACGCTGAACACCCCGGAGGTTGTCAACGAGTGGGTCGGCTACCTGCAGGCGCAGGTCACCCGCTTCCTCAGCGCCGAGGGGGACAACGCCGTGACCCTGGTGAACAACCTCGACTGGACGGCGCCGCTGTCGGCGATCGACTTCCTACGCGACATCGGCAAGTACTACCGGGTGGGCACCATGCTCAAGAAGGATGCGGTGAGCGCCCGGCTCAATTCCGACGCGGGCATCAGCTACACCGAGTTCAGCTACCAGGTGCTGCAGGGGATGGACTTCCTCGAGCTGTACCGCAGCCACGGGTGTGTGCTGCAGACCGGGGGCAGCGACCAGTGGGGCAACCTCACCAGCGGCACCGACCTCATCCACCGCGCGGAGGGCACCAGCGTGCACGCGATCGGCACCCCGCTGATCACCAACACCGACGGCACCAAGTTCGGCAAGAGCGAGGGGAACGCGGTGTGGCTGGACCCCACTCTCACGAGCCCGTACGCGATGTACCAGTTCTGGCTGAACACCGACGACGCCGATGTCATCGCCCGGCTCAAGATCTTCACCTTCCTCACTCGCGTTCAGATCGACGCGCTCGAGGACCTGGTGGCCAGCGAACCGTTCAAGCGTGAGGCCCAGCGCACCCTCGCGTACGAGGTGACCAGCCTGGTGCACGGTGTCTCGGCAACGGATGCCGCAATTCGGGCCACGCAGGCCCTCTTCGGCCAGGGCGACCTGGCCGATCTCGACCCCGAGACCCTCGAAGCGGCCCTCCGGGCGTTGCCGAACACCACGACGTTCCCGCAGGCACAGGTGATGCAGCTGCTCGTGGACACCGGACTCACCAAGAGCCTGGGCGAAGCGCGCCGGGCGATCGGTCAGGGCGGCGTCTACCTGAACAACGTGAAAGTCACCGATGAGGCGGCCACCGTCGAGGGATCCGTCCTGCCCGGGGGAGTGGCCGTACTCCGTCGTGGCAAGAAGACCCTCGCCGGCGTTTTCGTCGAATAGCCCTCGGCTGCCCGCAGTGTGGCCGGCAGGTTACGGCCGCATTGCAGGAAGGTGTCCATCTGCGACACGCCCGGGATGCTGCCGGGATTGCGGGGCATTCGGAACCCGCGTAATGTCATCTCTTGTCACCCCACAGGTGCGGAAAGCCGAAGAGCTTACCGGCCTCAAGCGGGACCACTTCCAAGTCGTGCAGCGAATTCATTCGAATTGCAGGGCTTGATGGCGTTTGATTCACTCCAAATCTGGAGCGAATCGTAACGACACGAAAAACAGAATTACATCGAAGTGCCTCAGTGCAAAGGTCAATTGGCCGGCGGCTGGGTGCGTCCGATCCTTGAGAACTCAACAGCGTGCACAATGTCAAATGCCAAAAACCTCGTGGTTTGGATCCGTTTCTAGCGGTGAAGGGCCAGGAGATTCCTTTGGAAAACATTTAAACAACAAAGCAAGTCAGTAATGATTTGTTCTGTCAGTTTCAAACTTGCATCGTTGTCGCCTATTCCGGCGGCTCGGTGCACTAGATGTGACGCCAGCTTGCTGGTTAGTCAGCTAAACATTTACGGAGAGTTTGATCCTGGCTCAGGACGAACGCTGGCGGCGTGCTTAACACATGCAAGTCGAACGGTGACGGAGGAGCTTGCTTCTTC
>NZ_SOFL01000057.1 GCF_004402695.1 Cryobacterium adonitolivorans
AACCGACGGCGAACCTCACGCGGAAACCCCGTACGACCACCCATAACCAACACCTCAATCAATCAGGTGTTGCAACGACCCCCTGAACCCAAGGGGCGCAATTGTCCGCACCGGCCACAGTTGCGGGGCTGGGTTCCCTAGGCGACGGTGGTGCCGAACAGCAGACCGAGCAGGTAGGTGACCCCGGCGGCGCCGAGGCCGATCACGAGCTGGCGCAGTGCCCGCTTCAGCGGCGGACCGCCGGAGAGCAGCCCGACGACAGCGCCGGTGGCCAGCAACGCCAGGCCCACGAGCACCGCGGCGACGATGATCGCGGCGACACCCTGCATGCCGAACACGTAGGGCAGCACCGGCAGCAGCGCCCCGGAGGCGAAGAAGCAGAAGCTGGAGATCGCGGCACCCATGCCGGTGCCGATGGCCTCGTGCTCGTCGATCTGGGAGGTGCTCGAGGCGTTCAGCCGGCTCACATCGAGCGCTCCGGTGGCGACGGCCACGGTGCGCAGCATCTCGCGGGCGTGCACCTCGGCCTCCTCGGGCGTCATGCCTTGGGCACGGTAAACCAGGGTGAGTTCGTTGGCGGCCTCGTCCAGGTGCGAGAGCACGCTGCGCGTGGCCGGGTTCGGGGTGGACGCCTCGAGGAGTTCGCGTTGGGAGCGCACCGACACGTACTCCCCAGCGCCCATCGACAGGGCCCCTGCCAGCAGCCCGGCGATGCCGGTGAAGAGGATGGTGGCGGTGGGCACTCCGGTCGCCCCGATGCCGAGTACGAGGGCGAGGTTGCTCACCAGGCCGTCATTGACGCCGAACACCGCGGCACGGAAGGTGCCGGACAGCCGTTGGCGGCCCCGAGCGGCCAGGCCGCGTACGACCTCCTCGTGGATACTCTCGTCGGCGGCCATGGCGCTGGTGGCATCGGCGTCGCCGTCGTATGGTGACCGGGCCTCAGCGCGTTGGGCGAGCGCCAGCACGAAGACCGAGCCGAACCGGCGGGCCAGCAGGCCCAGCACCCGGGTGCGCAGCGCACCCTTCCGGGGCGCCCCGACCCTGTCGCCGAGCAGGTCGCGCCAGTGCGCTTCGTGGCGCCCCTCGGCCTCGGCGAGGGCGAGCAGAATTTCACGTTCCTCCCCGGTACGCCGTCCGGCCAGGTCACGGTAGACGGCGGCTTCGGCCTGTTCATCGGCCAGGTAGCGCCGCCACCGACGGATGTCTGCCTCGGCGGGCTGGTTGAGGTCGGCCACCGCGATCACGACTCCGGAGCTGCCTCGAGCGAGCCCTGCGACACGCGGGCCGAATCGTGCGGGCCGGTGCCGTCGAGTCCGTAGAACGGCTCCTCGAAGTGCACCACCCACACCGCCTCCTTGCCCACCACGGGCGCGTAGAGCGCCGAGCCGACGAGTTCCCCGGGCGCGGTGATGACCCCGATCGGGTCCTCCACCATCGAGTCGGGGTAGCGGCTGCGGTCCAGCCGAACCACCACCTGCATACCGACGCCGAACACCACGGTCGCCCCATCCGGTGCGGGGGCGTTGGCCGGCCGGCGGTTCCAGAGGGCCATTACTCCCCTGACCCCGACGGTGCCGGCTCCACCGCTGCACTGCCGGCACGTTCGAGCACGAGTTCGCGCACCCTGGCGGCATCCGCCTGGCCGCGCATGGCCTTCATCACCGCGCCGATGACGGCACCGGCAGCCTGAACCTTGCCGTCGCGGATCTTCGCGAGGACGTCGGGCTGGGAGGCGAGAGCCTCGTCGATGGCCGCGATCAGCGGGCCGTCGTCGCTGACCACGGCAAGGCCGCGGCTGGCGACGACCTCGCTGGGGGTGCCCTCGCCGGCGATGACGCCCTCGAGCACCTGGCGGGCCAGGCGGTCGGTGAGCGTGCCGTCGGTGATCAGTTCGATCAGTGCGGCGACCTGCGCCGGTGTCACCAGGCTGTCGGCGGAGACGCCGGCGGCATTGGCGAGGCGGGCGATTTCGCCGGTCCACCACTTGCGGGCTGCCTGGGCGGGCGCGCCGGCGGCGATGGTGGCCTCCAGAACGTCGAGGAGATCGGAGTTGACGACATCCTGGAACTCGAGGTTCACAAAGCCCCAGTCGGCCTGCAGCCGCTTGCGTCGGGCCGCGGGCGGCTCGGGCAGCGTGGCGCGCAGCTCTTCGACCCAGGCGCGCGACGGGGCGACGGGCACCAGGTCGGGCTCGGGGAAATAGCGGTAGTCGTCGGCGTCGCTCTTGGGCCGGCCGGCGGAGGTGGTGCCGGTGTCCTCGTGCCAGTGCCGGGTCTCCTGGGTGATTGTGCCGCCGGCGTGTAGCAGCGCGGCCTGACGCTGGATCTCGTAGCGCACGGCGCGTTCGACGCTGCGCAGCGAGTTGACGTTCTTGGTCTCGGTGCGGGTGCCCAGGATGTTCGAGCCGCGCGGGCGCAGCGACACGTTCGCGTCGCAGCGCACGTTGCCCTCCTCCATGCGTGCGTTCGAGACGCCGAGCGCCTTGACGATCTCGCGGATCGCGGCAACGTAGGTCTTGCCGATCTCGGGTGAGTCGGCCTCGCCGCCCTCGATCATCTGGGTGACGATCTCCACCAGCGGCACGCCGCCGCGGTTGTAGTCCACCAGCGAGTAGTCGGCACCCTGGATGCGTCCGGCGGCGCCACCCATGTGGGTGAGCTTGCCGGCGTCGTCCTCCATGTGCGCGCGCTCGATGTCGACGGTCACCAGGCGGCCGGTCTCCAGCTCTATGGTGAGCTGGCCGTTGAACGCGATCGGTTCGTCGTACTGCGAGGTCTGGAAGTTCTTCGCGGTGTCGGGGTAGAAGTAGTTCTTGCGGGCGAAACGGCTGGTCTCGGCGATCTCGCAGCCGAGGGCCAGGCCCAGGCGGATCGAGGACTCGATGGCCTGACGATTCACCTGCGGCAGCCCGCCGGGCAGGCCCAGGCAGGTGGGGCAGGTGTTGGTGTTGGCACCGGAACCGAATTCGTTGGCGCAGCCGCAGAACATCTTGGTCTTGGTGTTGAGTTCGACGTGCACCTCGAAGCCGAGCACCGGCTCGAACAGTTCGAGGGCCTTGTCATAGTCCATCAATTCAGCTTTCGCCATCAGACGGCTCCCCCTTCGGTTGCGAACATTTCGATGTTGGCCAGCGCGGGCGCCTGGCTGAGCAGGGTGTGCCCCCAGTGCGCCTCGAGCAGCTGCTCGACGGCGGCGCCGAACGTGTACAGGCGGGCATCCGCGCGGGCGGGCGCCATCACCTGCAGACCCACCGGCAGGCCGTCCTCGGGCGCGAGGCCCATCGGCAGGCTCATGCCGGGGATGCCGGCGAGGTTGGCCGGGATAGTGGTGATGTCGTTGAGGTACATCGCCATCGGGTCTTCGGTCTTCTCACCGAACTTGAACGCCGTCGTCGGCGCCGTGGGCGAGACGAGCAGGTCGACCTTGTCGAACGCGGCGGCGAAGTCGCGCTGGATGAGCGTGCGCACCTTCTGGGCGCTGCCGTAGTAGGCGTCGTAGTAGCCGGCGCTGAGGGCATAGGTGCCCAGGATGATGCGGCGCTTGACCTCGTCGCCGAAGCCGGCGTCGCGGGTGGCGGCCATGACGCGCTCGCTGGTGAGCGGGCCGTCTTCGGGGTTGACCCGGATGCCGAAGCGCACGGAGTCGAAGCGAGCCAGGTTGCTGGACGCCTCGGCGGGCAGGATCAGGTAGTAGGCGGAGACCGCGTACTCGAAGTTCGGGGCGCTCACCTCGCTGACGATAGCGCCGGCCGCGGACAGCAGGGCCAGGGTCTCCTCGAAGCGCTGCTTGACGCCGGCCTGGAAGCCTGCGCCGTTGAGTTCCTTGATCACGCCGATCCGCACACCCTTGAGGGCGCCGTCGGCCAGCCCGGCCTGGGCGGCGGCGGTCATCGACGGCCACGCGTCGGTGAGCGAGGTGGAGTCCAGCGGGTCGTGCCCGCCGATCACGTCGTGCAGCAGGGCCGCGTCGAGCACCGTGCGGGTGACCGGGCCGACCTGGTCGAGCGAGGAGGCCAGCGCGATCGCGCCGTAGCGGGAGACGCCGCCGTAGGTGGGCTTGACGCCGACGGAACCGGTGACGGCGGCGGGCTGGCGGATGGAGCCGCCGGTGTCGCTGCCGAGCGCCAGGGGCGCCTCGAAGGCGGCGACCGCGGCCGCTGAGCCACCGCCGGAGCCGCCGGGGATGCGGTTCAGGTCCCACGGGTTGTGGGTGGGGCCGTAGGCGGAGTGTTCGGTGGAGGAGCCCATCGCGAACTCGTCCATGTTGGTCTTGCCGAGGGGGATGAGGTCGGCGTCGCGGATGCGTCGAACGACGGTGGCGTCGTACGGCGGGATCCAGCCCTCGAGGATCTTCGACCCGGAGGTCGTGGGCATGTCGTGGGTGGCGAGCACGTCCTTGATGGCGATCGGCACGCCGGCCAGCGGACCGAGCTTCTCGCCGGCGGCTCGACGGGCGTCGACCCTGGCGGCGGTGGCGAGGGCGGCGTCGCGGGCCACATGCAGGAATGCGTGCACGTCGGGCTCGACGGCGTCGATGTGGTCGAGGTGGGCGCGGGTGACGTCGACGGAGCTGACCGAGCCGTCGGCGAGCAGGCCGGCCAGGGCGGCGGCGGTCTGGTTGATGAGACTGGTCACGGGTTACTCCTCGTCCAGGATGGCGGGCACGCGGAATTTGTCACCGGCACGGTCGGGGGCGCCGGAGAGGGCCTGGTCGACGGTGAGCGACGGCACGACGACGTCGTCACGGAACACATTCGTGAGCGGCATCGGGTGGCTGGTCGCCGGTACGTCGGGCGTCGCGACCTCGGCGACCCTGGCGACAGAGTCGACGATCTGGCCAAGTTCGACCGTGAGGCGATCGATTTCTGCCGAGCTGAGGTCGATCCGGGCGAGGTTGGCCAGATGGGCAACCTGCTCGGCCGTGATTTCAGACATGAAACTCCCAAGAAAATCGAAGCGGAAGCTTCAATTCTATTCGTCGCCGTCGGTGGCCAGGTCCGCGTTGTCGGTGCCGATCAGCGCCATGTTGTGCAGGGACTCGCTTCCGGGCTTGAAATAGTCGTTGTGGCCGAGCGATCCGTCCAGCCAGGCGCCGGTGACGACGTCCGTCGCGCCGTTCACGCCGAGGGCCCTGGCGCCATAGGAGGAGGCGCCGGGGTCGCTGCCGAAGAACGCCGAGTTCACCGCCGGGTCCCAGTCGGCCTTGCCGACGAAGACGTTCCCATCGGCGACCTTGAGCTTGTCGGCGGATTGGATCTCGCTTCCAGGGGAACCGACGACGACGAGCGCGTCCACCTCCACGGAACCATTGGCCAGCGCCATGAGCGACACTGTCGAACCGTAGGAATGCGCGAAGACCGAGATGAAGGGCTGGTCGGCTCCGCGACTGGCACGAACGCCGGCCCAGGAGGTTTCGAGGAAGTTGGCGCCTGCCACGGCGCGGTCCCGCCCGCCGACGGAGAACAGGTCGGGCGCTTCATAGCCGATCCAGGAGATCGTGGCCACGGTCTTCGCGGTGGTCGCCGCGGCATCCGGGTACCCGGCGTCCAACCGGACGGGGCCGCCTGATGCGGATGCCGGCGTGACGGATGCGATGACGGATGTGGCCTGGGGCGCGGCGGGTTTTTTCGCTTGTGCCGCCAGGACGGCCAGCTGTTCGCGGTAGACGTCGTCGGCCACGGTGGTCCAGTTCACCATCTGCGGTTCGACCTGATAGTTCATCCCCGGCACCAGGTAGCCGATGTAGTCGGCGGTGTCCGGGTTGCCCAGGGCGATGGCCGCCCGCCCCGACCCGTTCGGGTCGAGCAGGATCAGGCTGCGTTTGGGCCCGCCGTCGCTGGGCTGCAGGGCGAGCTGGACCTGGCCGAGCGTGGCCACCCGGCTGGTGGTCAGGGAGCGTTCGGACTCCGACGGGTGGCCGGCGAGGACTCGCTTGGCGTCGGCGAGCGACGCGCGCAGGTAGCGCTCGTTGGCGCGGCTGCGCTCGGCCAGCGGTACGCCGTCGAGGTTGCCGACCAGCCGCGGCGTCGCGGCGGTGAGGGTGGCCCGCTGCCTGGGGTCGAGCATCGTCCACCAGGCCGAGACCACCGTGGCTTCGGGCGGGGTCGTCAGCAACGTGTCGATGTGGGTGGGATGTTCGGCCGCGAAGGTCCTCAGCTCGGCGTCGGCGAGGTGGGACATGCCCACGAGCAGGTTGGACCCGGTCATGGTGCCCAGGGCGGCCACGTCGATGTCGATGGCGGCGGCCGATTGCACCTCGAGCTGCGACCAGGCCGGCGAGGCGCCCACGTCGCTCTGGCGGTCGGAGACGCGGGTCGGAACGGCCTCGTAGACGCTGACCTGCGAATATTCAGGCATCGAAACGGGCCCGCCCACCCCGACGAGGGCGAGCGAGGCAGTGAGCAGAGCAGCGGCCTCGAATAGCACGATGCGTCCCGTCCCCTCCCGAACGAATGAGCAGCAAGCAGACTCGACGCCCCTGGCAAGTCATGCGCTCTCAGCCTACCGAGCCGAGCGGGCTGCCACTGCCCCTCATTCAGGGCGATCGGGGGCTTTTTGGTGCAAATTCACGCCAGTGTGTCCGGCAGGTTTCCGGCTCGGGCATCCGCGGACACCGTGAGGTAAATTTATAACGCCGAACGCAACTGTTGCCCGTTCGGACTTCTGCGCCCGGTGCGCCGGACGCAGACGTCCGCTTCGGCAACAGTTGCCCGGCCGGGGATCGGCTGGCCGACGACTCAGCCGCCGGCGAGCTCGGCCAGCAAGGCGACCTCGTCGGCGTCGGCCAGGCCCGCCCGGCGTGGGCCCTGCGGCACCCTGAGGCGCTCCCAGCGCAGGGTGTCTGCGAGGGTCTCGGCCAGCGGGCGGGTGACCAGTCCGGCGGCGCGGGCGGCGCTGCTGTCGCGGGCGTTGAATCCGGCGAAGTCGGGCAGCGGCAGCCAGAGCGGCAGCGACCGGGCCCCGGACCAGGGCTCGACGTCGTGGTCCAGCAGCCAGCGGGCATTCGCGCCAACGACCGGGCCGGTGTGCCCGGCAACTCCCCTCGCCACGGCCAGGTGTTCGGCCAGCGGCACCGTCTCCCCCATCGTGTTGAACACCCCGGCGGTGCGGTCCTCGGCGGCGTCGACGATCCACTCGGCCAGGTCGCGCACGTCGATCACCTGGGTGAGCAGGCCGGGAACATCCGGCACCAGCACACTCCCGTCCGCGGCAGCGGGCTGGCTGAACCGCAACGGCCAGTAGCCGGTGCGGTCGAACACGTCACCGGGGCCGCCGATCAGGCCCGACCGCGCGATGAGCGACCTGTCGGCGCCGAATGCCCCGAGCACCAACTCTTCGCAGGCCACCTTCGCTTCACCGTAGGTCTCCATGGATTCCATCACGTCCCCCTTCAGCGCCCGCAGCAGCCCGGCGCTCTCGTCCTGCCCCGGGGTGGCGGTGTCGGCATAGACGTTGCCCGACGACACGAAAATATACGAAGCGGCCCGCTCGCGCAGCGCCGCCACGGCCGAGGCGACCTGCCCGGGCTGCCGCGACACGTCCACGACCACATCCCAGTCCTCTGAGACCACTTCCGCGTACGCCCCGGCCTGGTCGCGGTCGCCTCGCACGAAGCGGATGCCTGCCGGCGCATTCCCGGATTCGCCCCTGGCCAGGCAGGTGACCCGGTGGCCGTGGTGCATCGCCGCCGTCGCGATGGTGCTGCCGAGCCAGGCCGTACCGCCGAGAATGAGGAATCGCATGAGGCCAGCTAACCCAATCATCTGTCCCCGCGGCAAGGGCGTTTCGCTCTGGGCACAGTAGATAGGGAGCAGCGACCGAGCCCTCCCGCCGGCGTGGGGCTAGTCGGTGTCGCGGCCGGGCTCGGTTGCGGCGACAGACTCTGGTTCGGCATCGGTCGCGGCCGGAGCCTCCGCCGCCACGGCATCGGGCAGCCCGGCCGGGCCGTGCTCGAGGAGCAGCCGGAACTGGTCGGCGTCGATGATGCGCACCCCGAGCTGCTCGGCCTTGGCCAGCTTGGAGCCGGCGCCGGGGCCGGCGGCCACGAAATCGGTCTTCTTCGACACGCTGGAGGCGTTCTTGCCGCCGGCGGCGATTATCGCCTCCGACGCGCCCTCGCGGGTGAACCCCTCGAGCGAGCCCGTCGCCACGACGGTGAGCCCGGTGAGCACTCCCCCGGCCGCTGCCGCTGCGCCGGGACCAGGATGCCCCGGCGTGCTGAACTGCACTCCGGCCGCGGCCCACTGCTCAACGATCTCGCGGTGCCAGTCCACCTCGAACCAATCGATCACGGCGTCGGCGATGATGCCGCCCACCCCGTCGACCTCGGCGAGTGCGTCGCGGCCGGCCGCCCGGATGGTCTCGAGAGAACCGAAGTGATTTGCCAGGGCCCGTGCGGCCACCGGCCCCACGTGACGGATGTTGAGCGAGACCAGGATGCGCCAGAGCGGCTTGGTCTTGGCGAGTTCGATCTCGGCGATCAGTTTCACGGCGTTGGACGAGGGCTGCGGGCCGTCCTGGCCGGCCTTCTTCTCGGCGGCGGACGGATTGCGCCGGAACGGGGTGCGCTGGCGCACCGTTCCGTCCTCGTCCTCGCGGGGCAGGCCGGTCTCGGGGTCGCGCACGACGACACTGATCGGCAGCAGATCCCCGATAGTGAGGTCGAACAACCCGGCCTCTGTATCCAACGGCGGCGTCTCGGGCACCGTGGGCTGGGTGAGCGCCGCCGCGGTCACCTCGCCGAGCACCTCGATGTCAAGGGCGCCGCGCGAGCCGATGTGCTCGACCCGGCCGCCGACCTGGGCCGGGCAGCTGCGCGCGTTGGGGCAGCGCAGATCGATGTCGCCTTCCTTGGCAGCCTTGAGCGGGGTGCCGCACACCGGGCAGTCGGCAGGCATCACGAATTCGCGTTCGGTGCCGTCGCGGAGTTCAACGACCGGGCCGAGAACCTCGGGAATCACGTCGCCGGCCTTGCGCAGCACGACGGTGTCGCCGATGAGCACGCCCTTGGCCTTGACGACGTCCTGGTTGTGCAGGGTGGCCTGGCGCACGACGGACCCGGCGACCCGCACCGGTTCCATCACGGCAAACGGAGTAGCCCGGCCGGTGCGGCCCACGCTCACGACGATGTCGAGCAGCCTGGTGTTCACCTGCTCCGGCGGGTACTTGTACGCGATCGCCCAGCGCGGCGCCCGGCTGGTGGCGCCGAGTTCGTCGTGCAGGGCAAGCTCGTCCACCTTGATGACGATGCCGTCGATCTCGTGTTCGACGCTGCCGCGGTGTTCACCGAAATACTCGATGAACGCGGATGCCTCGCCCGGCGTTGCGACAACCTTGTAGTGGGTGCTGGTGGGCAGGCCCCAGCTGTCGAGCAGGTCGTAGACGGCGGACTGGGACTCCGCGCCAGGGTGGGCCCAGGCGCCGATGCCGTGCACGAGCATCCGCAGCCGGCCGAGCCTGGCTTTCATCAGGGCCAGCTGGTCGGCGTTCTTGCTTTCGGCCTTCTGCCGCAGCGACCCGCTGGCCGCGTTGCGGGGGTTGGCGAACACACGTTCACCGGCAGCGCTCTGGGCGGCGTTGAGTTCGCGGAACGCCTCGACGGGAAAGAAGACCTCCCCGCGAACCTCCATCAGCGGCGGATGCCCGGTGCCGCTCAGCCGGGCGGGGATGCCGGGCACGAGGGCGATGTTCTCGGTGACGTCTTCGCCGACAACGCCGTCGCCGCGGGTTGCGGCGCTGACGAGCACCCCTTTCCGATAACGGAGGTTGATGGCCAGGCCGTCGATCTTGAGTTCGCAGAGGTAGTGCACGGCGCGGTTGGCGTCGCGTTGCACCTTGGCCGCCCAAGCCTCGAATTCGTCGATGGAGAACACGTTGTCGAGGCTGAGCATCCGTTCGGCGTGCTGCACCGGGTCGAACAGGGTGGTCTCGGCGCGGCCGCCGACCGTCTGAGTGGGGCTGTCCTGGCTGGCCAGCTCGGGGAAGAGCCGTTCGAGTTCGCCGAGCCGGATGATCAGGGCGTCGTACTCCGCGTCGGAGATGACAACCTCGTTGCGCTCGTAGTACGCGTCACGGGCCTCGAGGATACGGGTAGTGAGACCGGCGGCCTCGTCGCCGGCCGCGGCCAGCGCGGCCGCGGGCGAACCCTGCGTCGCGTCAGGCATTGACCGTGGCGGGGTCGGCAACTCCAGCGGAGTCGACGGGCACGGCGCTGACGGTGCGATCGATGGTGCACTGGCCCAGCACCCGGGTGCCCACGTAGACGACGGCGGTCTGGCCGGGAGCCACGCCGGTCAGCGGCTCGGTCGGGAGGATGCGCAGTTCGGTGTGCGCCACGGTCGGCGGGTTCGCGGAGGGGTCGGCGTGCACACTGATGACCTGGGCCACGGCGGGCTCCGGGTCGGCGTGGGCACGGATCTGCACGTCGCAGGCGAATTCGATCTCGGGGTACTCCGGGGCGCGTCCGGCCCAGGTGTACTTGGTGCCGGCGATCTCCTTGATCGCCAGGGCCTCCTTGGGCCCGACGACCACGGTGTTGGACACCGGGCGTACCTCGAGCACGAACCGGGGCTTGCCGTCGGCGGCGGGGGTGCCGATCGAGAGGCCCTTGCGCTGGCCGACGGTGAACGCCACGGCGCCCTCGTGCGAGCCGAGCTTGTTGCCCTCGCGGTCCAGGATGTCGCCGGTTTCCGGGGCGACCCGCTCGCCGAGCCAGCCGCGCGTGTCGCCGTCGGGGATGAAGCAGATGTCGTAGGAGTCGGGCTTGTTCGCCACCGAGAAGCCGCGCTCGGCGGCCTCGGCCCGCACCTCGGCCTTGGACGGCGTCGTACCGAGCGGGAACATCGAGTGCGCGAGCTGCTCCTTGGTGAGCACGCCGAGCACGTAGGACTGGTCTTTGGCCCAGGCGCTGGCGCGGTGCAGTTCACGGTTGCCGTCGGCATCCGTCACGA
This sequence comes from Cryobacterium adonitolivorans, assembly GCF_004402695.1. Classification (GTDB taxonomy): domain Bacteria; phylum Actinomycetota; class Actinomycetes; order Actinomycetales; family Microbacteriaceae; genus Cryobacterium; species Cryobacterium adonitolivorans. Next base: position 10,952 of record NZ_SOFL01000057.1, read on the forward strand.
TCGAGGCGTAGTGGCCGGTGCAGACGGCGTCGAAGCCGAGCGCCAGCGCCTTCTCGAGCAGGGCCGCGAACTTGATCTTCTCGTTGCAACGCATGCACGGGTTGGGGGTGCGGCCGGCGGCGTACTCGGCGATGAAGTCGTCGACCACGTCGAGCTTGAACCGCTCGGAGAAGTCCCACACGTAGTAGGGGATGCCGATGATGTTCGCGGCCCGTTGGGCGTCCATCGAATCCTCGACGGTGCAGCAGCCGCGGCTGCCGGTGCGGAGCGTGCCGGGCATGCGGCTGAGGGCCAGGTGTACCCCGACCACCTCGTGCCCTGCCTCGACCGCGCGGGCTGCGGCCACGGCGGAATCCACCCCACCGCTCATTGCTGCCAGAATCTTCACTGGTTAAGTGTACGCACGCGGCGCCGAGTCGGCCATTCCCGCGCCGAATGCCTGCGCCCAGGCGGCCGGGAGGGCGCTGATCAGGGCATCGACGTCGGCCTGGGTCGTCGTGCGGCCCAGGGTGATCCGCAGGGCGCTGCGGGCTTCGGCCTCGCTCCGGCCCATGGCGCGCAGCACGTGGGACGGTTCGGGGATGCCGGCCTGGCAGGCGGACCCTGTCGACACCGACACCCCGGCGACGTCGAGCAGGAACAGGAGCGAGTCGCCCTCGCAGCCGGGGAAGGTGAAGTGGGCGTTGCCGGGCAGCCGCCCGGCGGGGTCGGGATCGCCGTTGTAGACGGCGGAAGGCACCGTGGCACGTACCCCGGCGATCACGGCGTCGCGCAGCACGCTCAGGCGCCGGTTCTCGGCCTCGAGGTCGGCCGTCATCGCGGTGGCCGCCACCGCGAACGACACCGCCGCCGCCACATCCTGGGTGCCGCTGCGCACCTGGCGCTGTTGGCCGCCGCCGTGGATCAGCGGCACGACCGTAATCGTGCGCGACAGGACGAGGGCGCCGATGCCCACCGGCCCGCCGATCTTGTGCGCCGACACGCTCAGCGCGGACACCCCAGCGCCGTGCAGGGCTGCGAAGTCGATCGGCACGTGGCCGTACGCGGAGATGGCGTCCACGTGCACCGGGATGCCGTGGGCCGCGGCGAGCGCCGCGACCTCCTCGACGGGCTGCACCGTACCCACCTCGTTGTTGGCGGCCAGCAGGGTCATCAGGGCCACATCGTGCGGGTCCTGCAGGATCGCCGTTTCGAGGGCAGACACGTCGATACGTCCCAGCGCGTCCAGCGGGATCCACTGCACCCGGGCGCCCTCCTGCTGCGCGAGCCATTCCACGGTGTCCACGGTGGCGTGGTGTTCTCCACCGGGCACGAGGATCCGGGTGCGGGGCGCCCGGGCCCAGTACAGGCCCTTGATGGCCAGATTCACCGATTCTGTACCGCTGCCGGTGAAGACGATCTCAATGGGGTCGCAGTTCACGCTCGCGGCGACCCGTTCACGGGCCTCCTCGAGCATCCGCTTGGCGTTCTGTCCTTGGCTGTGGATGGACGCCGGGTTGCCGACGACGGCCATCGCTTCCGCATACGCGGTGATGGCGGCCGGCAGCATGGGAGCCGTCGCCGCGTGGTCGAGATACGCGTGGTCAAAATACACCGACATGTGCTCGCCTCCTGGCAGATGTGTGGACGGCGGGTAGGTCGCCTGGACTGGTTTAAATACTCTGTCCGCACTGATTACTCTAGATCTCATGACTCCAGCTGACTCCCTCCGCAATCTGGGCGTCCGCGCTACGAGCAATGGCGGGGAACTCCGCGTCTGGTCCGAAAACGCCGACGCCATCGAACTGTGTATCTTCGACCACACCGATCCCAACTGGATCGTGCGCACGGTCCCCATGGTGCGCGACGCCCACAACGTCTGGGTCGGCCGGTCCCGCACCCTCACCGCCGGCCGCCGGTACGGTATCCGGGTCTCCGGGCCCGCCGGCCCCACGCACTCGTTCCACCCCGAGAAGACCCTGATCGACCCGTACGCGCGGGGACTGGCCCGAGTGGGACCCGATCAGTGGCAGTCCACCATGGTCGACGGCGACTTCGACTGGGCCGGAGCCGTCAAACCGAACACCCCGATGGACCACACCGTCGTCTACGAGGCACACGTGCGCGGCCTGAGCAAGCTCAGCCCGGCCATGCCGGTGGAACTCCGCGGCACCTACGCCGGCCTGGCCCACGAGAGCACCATCGCGTACCTCAAGAACCTCGGCGTGACGGCCGTGGAACTGCTGCCCGTGCAGTCGTTCGTCTCCGAACAGCGCCTGATCAAGCAGGGCCTGTCGAACTACTGGGGCTACAACACCCTGAACTTCTTCACCCCGCACGCCGACTACGCCACTCAGGCTTCCCAGTCCGAGGGGCCGGAGGCGGTGCTGCGGGAGTTCAAGGGCATGGTCAAGCTGCTGCACGAGGCCGGCCTCGAGGTCATCCTCGACGTCGTCTACAACCACACCGCCGAGGAGGGCCCGGCCGGGCCGGTCACGAGCCTCCGCGGCATCGACAACGCCACCTACTACCGGCAGAACGCCAAGGGCCACTACATCGACGTCACCGGTTGCGGCAACACCGTCAACTTCGGCCACGAAGTGCCGATGCGTCTGGTGCTGGACTCCCTGCGGTACTGGGCAAACGAGGTGCAGATCGACGGGTTCAGGTTCGACCTGGCCGCGACCCTCGGCCGCGACGAGAACGTGCACTACACGCCGGACCACCCGCTGCTCACCGCCATCCGGGACGACCCGGACCTGGCCGGGGTGAAGCTCATCGCCGAACCGTGGGATGTGGGCATGGGCGGGTGGCAGACCGGCAACTTCCCGACCGGCTGGTCGGAGTGGAACGACCGGTACCGCGACCGGATGCGATCCTTCTGGCTCACCGACGTCGCCGCCGTGCGCAACCACTCCACCTCCGACAGCGGCGTCGGCCGGTTCGCCTCCCGCCTGGCCGGGTCGGCCAACACCTTCTCGCTTGAGCGCGGCCCTGTCGCCTCGCTGAACTTCATCACCGCCCACGACGGCTTCACCATGGCCGACCTCACCGCGTACAACGTCAAGCACAACGTCGGCAACGGCGAAGCGAACCGGGACGGCACCGACGGGAACAACTCGTTCAACCACGGTGTCGAGGGGCCCACTCGCGACGTCACGGTGCTGCGAACCCGTCGGCGGGCGATGCGCAACCTGCTGGGCACCCTCCTGCTCTCGGCGGGAGTGCCGATGCTCACCGCCGGTGACGAGTACGGTCGCAGCCAGCGCGGCAACAACAACGCCTACTGCCACGACAGCGAGCTCACCTGGCTGGACTGGAATTTCGACGACTGGCAGCTGGACCTGCACCGGGTCACCCGGCAGTTGCTCGCCCTGCGCCGGGAGAACCCGTCCCTGCGTCCGGTCAAGTTCGGCCGGCCGGGGTTCACCACGCCCGGCGCCAGCCAGATGGACTGGTACAACGCCGCGGGGGCGTCGATGTCGGAGACCGACTGGAACTCCCCAAAGGAACGCACTCTGCAATATCTGGCAGCCAGCACCCCCGAACACGAGGCGTTCAACCGCATCCTGCTGATCGTGCACGGCCTGGAGACCCCCGCTGAGGTGACCCTGCCCATCCACTCGGGCGTCGCCAGCTACACGGTGCTCTGGGACTCCAGCCACGACGACATCCGCGAGGTGCAGAGCTCGCACATGCCCGGCGCCCGCCTCACCATGCACGAAACCTCGATGCTGCTGTTGCGGGCCGAGGAAGCCCGGGCATGACCAAGCCGGATGCCGGCGGCACACCGGCCACGGTGGCGCTGCAGCGTGCGGGCATCCGGTTCACCGCCCACCGCTACCCGCACGACGCGGCCGTGGCCGGTTATGGCCTCGAGGCTGCAGACGAGCTCGGGCTGGACCCCGACCGGGTCTTCAAGACCCTCCTCGCCGACGTCGAGGGATCCCTCGTCGTGGCCATCGTGCCCGTCTCCGGCCAGCTGGACCTCAAGGCCCTGGCGGTCGCCGTCGGCGCCAAGAAGGCCGTCATGGCCGACCCGAAGACGGCCGAGCGCAAGACCGGCTACGTCGTGGGCGGCATCAGCCCGATCGGCCAGAAAACCCGGCTGAGCACGGTGCTGGACGAGACGGCCGAACTCTTCGACTCCGTCTACGTTTCCGGTGGTCACCGGGGCTTCGACCTCGAGCTCTCCCCCGGAGACCTCATCACTGTCACCGGCGCCATCGTGGCCGCGATCGGCCGGGACCGGTGAGGAACCGGTTCAGCCGGCGACGGCCACCAGCCCCATCTCGGCCGCGCTGATCAGCAGGTCGTTGCGCGGAACCACCCGCACCGTGTACCCGAACCCGCCGGCCCGGTCGAGTTCGACCGTGCCGGTGAACAGGGTGGGCGAGCCGAGCGTCACGGTTTCGGTGGCGTCCTGCCCCAGGGCGTCGTTGATCGGCTCGAGGGCCTGCGTGTTGACGTCGGTGAGATCGTCGCCGCCCGTGCTCCGGCCGTAAACGACCTGAACCGTCACGTCCTCCGGCGCGAGACCGTTCAACTGCACGTGGGCGCGGAGACGCAGCTCGTCGCCCACCTGCGGCACAGGGGCGACCCCACCGGACTCCACGTGCTCGACGGCCACTCCGGGCCACGCTCCCACGATGCGGGCCTTCCACAGGGCCAGTTCGCGGGCCGGCCGGTAGTTGTTGACCGACAACCGTGCCGCGGAGACACCCGCGGGCCGGTAGAGCTTCTCCACGTATTCGCGCACCATGCGGCCGGCATTCAGCTCGGGCGAGAGTCCGGCCAGGGTCTGGCGGATGTTGGCGACCCAGCGTTCGGGCACGTCATCGGCGTTGCGCTCGTAGAACGGCGGCGCCACCTGGTGCTCGATGAGTTCGTACAGGGCCTCGGCCTCGAGGCGGTCGCGTTCGGCGGAGTTGGTGCTCGCGTCGGCCGAGGGAATGGCCCACCCGTTCTGACCGTCGAAGTACTCCGGCCACCAGCCATCCAGGATCGAGAGGTTGAGGGCGCCGTTCAGGGCCGCCTTCATGCCGGAGGTGCCGCAGGCCTCGAGCGGGCGCAGCGGGTTGTTCAGCCACACGTCGGTGCCCGGGTACATCAGCTGCGCCATGCCGATGTTGTAGTCGGGCAGGAACGCGATGCGGGTGCGCAGCTCCGGGTCGGCGGCGAACTGCACGATCCTCTGGATCAACCGCTTGCCCTCCTCGTCGGCGGGGTGCGACTTTCCGGCGATGACGATCTGCACAGGGTGTTCGGGGTGCAGCAGCAGGGCGCGCAGCCGCTCGGGATCGTGCAGCATCAGGGTGAGGCGCTTGTAGGTGGGCACCCGGCGGGCGAAACCGATGGTGAGCACGTTGGGGTCGAAGACCTGGTTGATCCACGCCGGCACGAGTCCGCCCGGATTCTGCACCAACCAGGCCGCGCTGATCCGGCGACGGGCGTCCTCGACGAACTGGCGGCGCATGTCCCCCCGCACCCCCCACAGGTCCTGGTCGCTCACCTCGGGCGACGCCCAGTCGGCCGTGGAGGTGTCGGCTGTGCCGAGGCGGTTCTCCGCGAGGGCCTTGAGTGCCGGGTCGGTCCAGGTGGGTGCGTGCACACCGTTGGTGATCGAGGTGATCGGCACCTCGCTGGCGTCGAAGCCCGGCCAGAGGCCGCTGAACATGCGCCGGCTCACCTCGCCGTGCAGCTTCGAGACGCCGTTGGCGTGCTGCCCCAGCCGCAGACCCATGATGGCCATGTTGAACACGTCCGGCGACCCGCCCGGGTAGCTTTCGGCGCCCAGGCCCATCAGGTCGTCCACGGCCACACCTGGCAGCAGGTCGGTCTCGAAGTAACGGCGCACGAGGGAGGTCTCGAACCTGTCGATGCCCGCCGCCACCGGGGTGTGCGTGGTGAATACAGTGCCGGCACGCGCCACCTGCAACGCCTCGCCGAAGCTCAGGCCCTCACCGATCAGGCTGGAGATGCGCTCCAGGCCGAGAAATCCGGCGTGTCCCTCGTTGGTGTGGAACACCTCGGGCTCATCACGGCCGTTGAGGTTGCTCCACAGGCGCACGGCACGGGCACCTCCGATGCCGAGCAGCAGTTCCTGCAGCAGGCGGTGTTCGCCGCCGCCGCCGTAGAGCCGGTCGGTCACCTGGCGCAACTCGTCGGTGTTCTCCGGGATGTCGGTGTCCAGCATCAGCAGGCGGATGCGACCGACCCTGGCCTCCCAGACCCTGGCGTGCAGGGTGCGGTCGTCCGGCAGGGCGAGGGACACCTGGACCGGCGAACCGTCTGCGCGGCGCAACACCGACAAGGGCAGGCCGTCAGGGTCGAGCAGCGGGTAGCTTTCCAGCTGCCAACCGTCGGTTGAGATCGCCTGGCTGAAATATCCGGCCTTATAGAACAGGCCGACCCCGACAAGCGGAACGCCCAGGTCCGAGGCGCTCTTGAGGTGGTCGCCGGCGAGGATGCCCAGCCCGCCGGAGTATTGCGGCAGCGCGGCCGCGATGCCGAACTCCGGCGAGAAGTAGGCGATGGACGCCGGCTTCTCCCCCTCAAGGCCCTGGTACCAGCGCGGCTGCTCAAGATAGTCGCGCAGGTCGTCGCGCACGACGTTCACCCCGGAGACGTAGTCGTGATCCTGAGCGAGCTCCTGCAGCCGGGCCGGGTCGACGGCGCCGAGCAGGGCCACAGGGTCGGTGCCGATGCGCCGCCAGAGCTCTGGGGCAATGTGCTCGAAGAGCTGCCGGGTGGGTTCGTGCCATGACCAGCGTAAATTGCCGGCCAGCTCGTCGAGCGCGGCCAGCGACTCTGGCAGGACTGCACGGACTGTAAATTTACGGATCGCCTTCACGAACCTTACTTTAGGGGCGCGACGCGACGAACGGGTAACGGCGGTGCGCGCGTGTGACCACCGATTCGGCCCCCGTTCGCGCTACGGTCATCATGTGGCTAAGACACCAAAACGAACCGGTACCGCCCTCTCAACGCCGAGCATCGCGGATGTTCCGACCCAAGTCGGTCGAATCCCCGTCCTCGACCTCTCCCCGCAGCTGAACGACAACCTCTGGCCGGCGAAGGCATTCGCCGGCGAGGTCGTACCGTTCGGGGCAACGGCTTTCAGGGAGGGGCACGACGCCATCGGCGTGATGCTGCACCTCACTGCGCCGGACGGCACCCAGACTCAGCACCCGATGCGCCCTGGCGCCCCTGGCACCGACAGGTACGAGACCCTCGTACGCCTGGACCTTCAGGGCTCGTACACCTATAGGGTGCGCGCCTATGCGGATGACTTCGCCACCTGGGTGCACAACGCCGAGATCAAGATCCCCGCCGGCATCGACGTCGAGCTGATGTTCCTGATCGGTTCGACGCTACTGGCCTCGGCCGGCAGGGACCTCAAGCGTCCCACCGTCGAACGTCGGCTGTTCGCGGGCGCCGCCAAGACCCTCGCCAACCGCAAGCTCGCGCTCGAGACCCGGCTGGCCGTCGTCACCGATCCGGCCCTCGCCGCTGCCGCTGCCGTGCGCCCCCTCGCCAGCCTCGACTCGTTCTCGGCCGAGCGCACCGTTCGGGTCGAACGCACCCGCGCCGGCGTCGGCTCCTGGTACGAGTTCTTTCCCCGCTCGGAGGGCGCCGTCCGGCTGGACGACGGCAGCTGGCAGAGCGGCACGTTCCGCACCGCCGCCGCACGCCTGCCCGGCGTCGCCGCGATGGGCTTCGACGTGCTCTACCTGCCGCCGATCCACCCCATCGGCCGCTCCTTCCGTAAGGGCCCGAACAACACCCTCGACGCCGGTGAGAACGACCCCGGCTCGCCGTGGGCGATCGGTTCGGCGGCCGGCGGCCACGACGCCATCCACCCCGAGCTGGGCACCATCGACGACTTCAGCTTCTTCCTGGACGCCGCCCGCGACGCTGGGCTCGAGGTCGCCATCGACCTGGCCCTGCAGGCCTCGCCGGACCACCCCTGGGTGACCGAGCACCCGGAGTGGTTCACCACCCTGCCCGACGGCACCATCGCCTATGCCGAGAACCCGCCGAAGAAGTATCAGGACATCTATCCGATCAACTTCGACAACGATCCCGCCGGCATCCGTGCCGAGGTCCTGCGCCTGGTGCGCTACTGGGTCGGCGTGGGCGTGAACATCTTCCGGGTCGACAACCCGCACACCAAGCCGTTGGACTTTTGGGAGTGGCTGATCGGCACCATCAACCGGGAATCGCCCGATGTGGTGTTCCTGGCCGAGGCGTTCACCCGGCCGGCTCTGTTGCAGGGCCTGGCCAAAATTGGTTTCCAGCAGTCGTACACCTACTTCACCTGGCGCAACACCAAGGAAGAGCTCGAGGAGTTCTTCGAGGGCCTGGCCCACGACACCGCGGACTATCTGCGCCCCAACCTCTTCGTGAACACCCCCGACATCCTCTCCGAGTACCTGCAGTTCGGCGGCCCGGCAGCGTTCAAGATCCGCGCGGCCCTGGCCGCAACCGCAGCGCCCACCTGGGGCCTGTACGCGGGATTCGAACTCTACGAGAGCGTCGCCCGCGCCGGCGCCGAGGAGAACATCGACAACGAAAAGTACGAGCTCCGGCCCCGCGACTACGCGAAGGCCGAAGCGCTCGGCAAGTCGCTTGCGCCGTTCCTCGCCCGGCTGGGCCGCATCCGTGCAGCTCACCCCGCCCTTCGCCAGCTGCGCAACCTCGACATCCACTCCAGCGACGACGACTCGATCCTCGTCTACAGCAAGTACCTGTCCGGTGAGTTCACCGACGACGGTCGCAGCGACGCGCTCATCGTCGTCGCCAACGTCGACCCGCATTCGGTACGCGAGACCGTGGTGCACCTGGATGTGTCCAGGTTCGGCCTCCCCCTCGGCTCGCACTTCGAGGTCGAAGACCTCATAACCGGTGCCGTGTGGACCTGGTCTGCGGACAACTTCGTGCGCCTCGACGCCTTCACCGAACCTGTGCACATCCTGCACGTGCGGATCCCGCAGGTACAAAATCAGAACGGACTGGCCGAATGAGACACGCCACCGGCCGCCCGGCCGACGAACTGCCCACCATCTCCGCGCACATCCTCGAGACCGTCTCGGTGGGCTCGTACTACAACCCGCACGAGGTGCTCGGCCAGCACCTGCTCGACCTGCCGGACATCGCCGACCCGCTCACCGTCATCCGGGCCCTGCGCCCGCTGGCGATCGAGGTCGTCGCAGTGCTGTCCACCGGTGCCCGCGTTGAGCTGTCCCACCTGGGCTACGGCATCTGGCAGGGCGTCAGCACCATCGGCCCGCAGGACTACGAGATCGAAGCGCACTACGAGGGCGGTCCGGCCTGGATCAGTGACGATCCGTACCGCTACCGGCCCACACTGGGCGAGCTAGACCTGCACCTGATCGGCGAGGGCCGGCACGAACGCCTCTGGGACGTGCTCGGCGCCCAGGTTCGCACGTTCACCGGCGTGACCAAGCCCGTCAGCGGCACCTCGTTCTCAGTCTGGGCGCCGCACGCCCGAGCCGTGCGCGTGATCGGCGACTTCAACAGATGGTCCGGCGTTCTGCACGCGATGCGCAACATGGGCAGCACCGGCGTCTGGGAGCTCTTCGTGCCCGGCCTGGCCGCGGGCTCCAACTACAAATTCGAAATCCTCACCCAGGCCGGCGAATGGGTGCAAAAGGCAGACCCGATGGCCCGCTACACCCAGGTGCCGCCACTGACCGCGTCGGTGGTCGGCGAGAGCGACTACACCTGGCAGGATGCCGCGTGGCTGGCCGAGCGTAGCGCCACCGACCCGCACAACCGGGCGATGAGCGTCTACGAGATGCACGTGGGCTCCTGGCGTCCCGGGCTGGGCTACCGGGCACTGGCCGACGAGCTGATCGGTTACCTCGAGGAACTCGCCTACACACACGTGGAGTTCATGCCGCTGTCCGAGCACCCGTTCGGCGGCTCCTGGGGCTACCAGGTCACCGGCTACTACGCGCCGACGAGCCGGTTCGGCCACCCCGACGACCTTCGCTACCTGATCGACCGGCTGCATCAGGCCGGCATCGGCGTGATCATGGACTGGGTGCCGGGCCACTTCCCCAAGGACGAGTTCGCCCTGGCCCGCTTCGACGGCCAGGCGCTGTACGAGCACCCGGACCCGCGCCGCGGCGAGCAGATGGACTGGGGCACCTATGTCTTCGACTTCGGTCAGATGCAGGTGCGAAACTTCCTCGTCGCAAACGCTCTGTACTGGCTCGAGGAGTTCCACATCGACGCCCTCCGCGTGGACGCGGTCGCCTCGATGCTGTACCTGGACTACTCGCGCAAGGACGGCGAGTGGGAACCCAACAAGTTCGGCGGCCGGGAGAACCTCGAGGCGATCAGCCTGCTGCAGGAGATCACCGCAACGGCCTACAAGCGCAATCCCGGCACGATCATGATCGCCGAGGAGTCCACCAACTGGGGTGGCGTCACCGCGGCGACCTCCGGCGGCGGCCTGGGCTTCGGGCTCAAGTGGAACATGGGCTGGATGCACGACTCGCTCGAGTACATGAGCGAAAACCCGATGCACCGCGGCTACCACCACAACGAGATCACCTTCTCGTTCGTCTACGCGTTCAGTGAGAACTTCCTTCTGCCGATCAGCCACGACGAGGTCGTGCACGGCAAGGGCTCCCTGATCGCCAAGATGCCGGGCGACCCGTGGCAGCAGCTCGCCAACGTGCGCGTCTACCTGGCCTTCATGTGGGCGCACCCGGGCAAGCAGCTCCTGTTCATGGGGCAGGAATTCGGGCAGCGTTCCGAGTGGAGCGAAGAGCGCGGCCTGGACTGGTGGATGCTCGACCAGCCCGGCCACCGCGGCCTGTTCAACCTCGTCGGCCAGCTCAACCGGGTGTACCGGGACACGCCCAGCCTCTGGGCCAGGGATAACGAACCCGGCGGGTTCGAGCTGCTCGACGGCGGCGCCGCGGCGGAGAACGTGGTCAGCTTCGTGCGCTGGGACAACGACGGCACTCCAGTGGTCTGTCTGTTCAACTTCTCCGGTCGGCCGCATACCGGCTACCGGGTGGGGCTGCCCATGGCCGGGGCCTGGGAGGAGATCCTCAACACGGATGCCGAAAACTTCGGCGGCTCCGGGGTGGGCAACCTCGGTGAGGTGACCGCGTTCGCCGAGCCGTGGGCCGGCCGGCCGGCATCCGCCACCCTCACCCTGCCGCCGCTCGGCGCGCTCTGGCTGCGACTGCGCCGCTAGGAACAACCGTGAGTTGAGCTTGTCGGGACCCCCTCGGGGTTTCGACATGCTCAACCAAAGGATGGCGCAACCGATCGTTGGTCGAGCCTGCAAGGAGACCCCGCGAGCCGACCTACCTATGCAGCACACGAGGTTTTGACAAGCTCACCCAACGGATGGGAGCGACGAGACCCCGCGAGCCCGCCCACCGGCACAACCGATCGTTGGTCGAGCTCGTCGAGACCCCGCGAGCGGACCTATCGACCTGACTCACCAGGTTTCGACAAGCTCGACCAACGGATGGGCGCGACGACGACTCGGCACGCTCAACCGGTGCTGTCAGTAGAGCAGCGCGGTGAGGCGCTTGCGGGCCGGCGGCACGCGCGGGTCGTCGGTGCCGACGACCTCGAACAGCTCAAGGATGCGCTGGCGGATCACGTTCCGGCCGGCAGCATCCTGACCGGGGAACAGGCCCAGCAGCCTGTCGAAGGCGTCTTCGATGTGGCCGCCGGACAGGTCCAGGTCGGCGACGAGGAGCTGCCCGTCGAGGTTCTCCGGGTCGTCAGCGGCTGCCGAACGCACCTCGGCGATGGTCTTGCCCTGCAGGCGACCGAGCAGACTCACCTGGGCGAGACCGGCGGCGGCCATGGTGTCGCGGGGGTCGCGGGCCAGGGCGAGCTTGTAGATGTCGATCGCCGCGGCGTAGTCGCCGCGTTCGATGGCCTCGTAGGCTTCGCGGTGATGCGGCGGCAGTTCGGGCTCAACGGGCTCGGCCGGCGGGCCGTCCGGGGTCTCGGCGGCCTCGGCCACCCCCGTCACACCGTGCTGTGTCGCGAGCTCCAGCACACGTTCGAGCACTTCGCGGATCTGCACTACAGGCAGCACCCCGTCGAAAAGCTGCACCGGCTGACCGTTGATAACGGCCGCGAGGGTGGGCACCGACGTGGCCTGGAAGGCCTGCGCGAGCTGCGGGTTCGTGTCGATGTCCACGGTCGCGAGGACGAACCGGCCGTTGTACTCCCTGATCAGGTTCTCGATCACCGGGGTGAGCTGTGTCGCCGGTTCGCTCCAGGTGGCCCACAGGTCCACGATCACCGGAACGATCTTCGACAGTTCCAGCAGCTCGGCGAAGTTCGTATCGGTTCCCTCGAGCACCAGATTCGGCACCGGAACGACACCGGCGACGGCGCCGTCCGGCGCGGTCCCGGTGCTCACACCGGGCGCAGCCGCCGGCGGACGGTTCACAAGCGAGGACAGGTCGACGGCGCCGCGCAGGTTGGCGCCGGCTGGGGGGACAACGGTCATGGAAGCTCCACGGAATTGATCAGTCCCTGGGCGAAGCCAAGGAGAACGATTTTGTCGGTTGAATTGGCGGCAGGCACATGGAACAGGAGCTGTTCGCCGTAGGTGCTTTGGATGCCCTTGGACGTCGTATCGATACCGGAGAGCGCCTTGCTCGGGCCTTCCTTGGGAGTGATCGTCGCCTTGCCGTTCACGGCGGTGACCGTCGTGATCTCGTTGACGCTCACGGCCACGATACTGCCCGAGTCGTTGGTGGCAAGGGCGATGACCTCACCACTTCCGGCGTCGTTGGTGAACTCCATGGTGCCGGTGTCTTCGAGGTCGAGCAACTGCTTGTGCTTGTAGTCGATACCCAACTGGGTACGCGCAGTGTCACCCTCCGCTTCGAAAAGCGGGAACGAAGGGCTTTCCTCGCCGTGGAGGAGGACATCGGCATAGGCCGGTCCCACCTCGTTCGGCGGCATCGACATGAACTTGTTGTCCGGTGCGATGAGCGGTGCGCCGATGGTGGCCGGGGCGACCCCGGGCACCTTGGCCGAGGCCTCCAGCTGAACGGCGTACTCCACGAGGTAGTTCTCCCGCGGAGAGTTCTGCTTGAGCACCAGGGCCATGGTCGGCACCGAGGCCTCGTCGGAGGATTGCAGCACAGTCATGACCACGCGCGGCCAGGAGTCGGTCTGCTGCGGCAGCGTCAGGGTCAACGGGGAGTCCGGCAGCGCGGTGGTGGCCGCGAACGACGAATCGGCGGTGCGGATCTTGTAGTTGGCCAGCCTCTGTTCCAGAGCCGGGCCGGTGAACCGGGTGGCGATGCTGTCGGCGTCCAGGTTGGCGTCGGCGTCGGCGGTCAGCGTGACAATGTCACCGACGATGCGCTCGAGCTGCGGCACTGTCACCGCGGGCTGCGGCGCCTCGTCGGCGACGGGCTCCTGGGTGTCCTCGGCGCTGGGTGAGCGCGTGGCCGTTGCGGTACCGGTAGCCCCTGGAGCGTCGGTCGGCCAGAACTCCGGCGAGCATCCGCTGAGCACCAGGCCGGAGGCCAGCACGAGGGGGACGGCGATCATGGACCGGCCGATCGAGCGGCGCGGACCGGTGATCTCGCTGGCCTTGATGGTCTTGGGACGCGGCGCCCGGGGCAGCCTGGGCATGCGCGGCCCGCGCGGCACGTTGCGCCGCGGGCGCCGGGACCGGCGCAGGTGCAACAGTCCCAGCAGGTAGATCACGAAGCCGATCAGGGCAATAAGCGCTCCCCCGACGATCAGCGGGCCGGCCCACGGTGTCGCGTTGTCGGTCGGCCAGGCCACGGTGACGTCGGTCGGGGCCGGGGCGGTCCCGTCGGAGGCGATGAGGACGGAGATGCCCTCCGGCGCACTGATCGTGGTGGTCACCGACCGCTCGCCCGCGTACTCCTCCAGCCACAGGTCGGAGCCTGCGGGGTCGGTGGGCAGCGGGGCCGCTTCGGGTTCCTCGGTCGGCGCGACGGCGGTTCCGGTTGACGGGGTCACGGCCAGCTTCTTCGTGTCGGCGTCGAGGCTCACCGCCGAGTAGTCGTCGCCGCCGATCCAGGCTTGGATGTCCGCGGTGCGCGCGTAGGCGACGAAGACGCTGTCGGAGCCGGAAACCGTGAGGGTCTGGTTGCCGGGGAACGCACCCAGGGCACTGCCGTCGATCACCGCGTACGACGTACCGTCGTCGATGGTCGTGCTCAGGCTCGTGGAATCGGGTTCGAGAAAGACTGTTCGCTGCGCGATGCCAAATGCGATCATCAGCGCGGCGAGGACGAATGCCAGAATGGCAAAGACGAAACGCACGTAAAACCCTCCTGTGTTGCCTGCCGATGGCTGCAAATCACAAAACCTGCCACCGCTTCTCGGTGCCGGGAAGCAACAGACACGGACGTCCTACGATACTGGACGCTCCTGAGAGGTGCCTAATAGCCGTTTCTGCGCGATTCCGCCCTCCCCACGACCTCTTCTCCCCTGAAGGCGGGATGGGGAGCGTGTTCCGCGGGCACTAAAATTGCACGGGCTGCTCCGGCTGAATTTGACTCGGGGTCAGGCCCATCTATGAGGAGATAACGTGGCGACCGACGAGGCTGACTTCACCCAGGTATTCCGGGGGTACGACAAGGACGAGGTCGACAAGGCCATCCAGGGACTCCGGCGCGACCTGATCCAGGCCAACGCGCAGAGCACGGAGTCGGCCAAGGAAGTCAAACGGCTGGGCGCTCGGATCGACGACCTCAATGCCGAGATCGAAGAGGTCGGCAGTCCCACCTTCTCCGGGTTGGGCACCAAGCTCGAGAACACCCTGCGTGTCGCCGAGGAGCAGTCGACCCGGGTCATCGCCCAGGCCGACATCGACGCCGAGAAGCTCCGCGCGTCCGCATCCGCTGAGATCGACGCGCTGAAGCGCCAGGCGTCTGAACACGCCGAACGGTCGGTATCCGACGCCACCGTCAAGGCCGGCCGACTGCTCACCGATGCCCAGGCCGAGGCGGATGACCTGCTCGCCCGCGCCGGGCTGGCCTCAGAACAACTCACCCAGGATGCCCTCCAGGAGGCCGCAGCGATCCGTGGTGCCGTCGCGACCGAGGCGGCGGAGCTTCGTGCCACGGTGAAGCGTGAGGTCGCCGCCATCCGTACCGAGGCGGAACGCGAGGCCGCGGAGGTGCGAGTCGTCGCGCAGCGCGAGGCCACCGAAGCGAGGGAAATCGCCGCCGGCCTGACCCGCGAAACAGAGTTGACGCGCGCGGAGGTGGCCCACGAGCTGGACCAGCAGCGTGCCGACCTGGCCCGCGAAACCGAACAGGCCCGGATCGATCTCGCCGCAGAGACCGAACAGGATCGCATCGACCTGGCACGCGAGACCGAACAGGCCCGGATCGATCTGGCCCACGAGACCGAACAGGCCCGCTCTGACCTGTCCGTGGAGATCGAGCAGGGTCGCACCGACCTGGCCAGGGAGATCGAACTGGCTCGCGCGGCCCTCGCCATCGAGGGTGAGCAGGCGCACACCGACCTCGACCGCGAGCTGGACCGGGACCGGGCGGCCGTGAACCGCGACCTCGACAAGGCGCACGCCGACCTCGCCGCGGAGACCGAGCAGGCCAGGGCCGACCTCGCCCGGGAACTCGAGCAGGCCAAGGCCGACTTCGACGCCGACAGCGAGCAGGCCAGAATCGATCTGGATAACCACCTCACCGCCACCCGCAAGCGCGGCGAGCACGAGGCGGCCAAGCTCCGACGCGAGATCGACCAGATCCGCGCAGACCTCGAGGTGGAGCTCAAGGCCCGCAGGGACGAAGCCGAACAGGACCACCTGGCCCGGCACCAGGCGGCCGTCGCCCAGACCCAGCGGTACCTGGACGACTCCTCCGCCCAGCTCGCCGACACCAACGCCCGCACCGTTCAGCTCCGCGCCCTCAACGAACAGCTGGACGCCGGCGCCCGCGCCGAGGCGAAGGCGGCGAAGTCGAAGGCCGACGATGAAGCCGAACGCATCGTGCGCGACGCGGAGGACCGGGCCGCCGCCCTCGTCGCCGGCGCGGAGACACGCACGCGTGAACTGGTCGCCGACGCTGAAGACCGCCTGGCGCAGATTAGGATGGAGCGCGACTCGGTCGCCGGCTACTTCGAGAGCCTGCGCAGCGTCCTGACTCAGGCGGAGAAAGTGAACGCTGACCAGGACTAGTCACGACAACGCCGTAGCCGGTCCGCGCCTCGCGGCCGGCCTGGCCCGCCGAGCAAGTGGAGACAACAGTGAAGATCCAAAACGCCTTCCGTCTGGGCCTGGTGGCAACGCTGGGTGTCGGCGTCGGGATGCTGATCCTGAGCTCGATCGTCTCACTGTCCACGATCATCACCTATATCGGGGCGGCCCTGTTCCTCGCCCTCGGACTCGACCCGGCCGTCTCGTGGCTGGAGAAGAAGAAGTTCCCGCGGTGGGCGGCCATCCTCACGGTGCTCGTCGCCGTGCTGGGCGCGCTGACCGGCGTGATCTTCGCGATCGTGCCGATCGTCGCCGACCAGATCTCCAACCTGTCTGAGCGCATTCCCGCCCTGGTGAAGTCCGTGAACTCGGCCACCTTCCTGGTCGACCTGCAGAAGCAGTTCCCGGCCCTGGACGTGCAGGAAATCGTCAAGGCCGTCACGGACTACCTCGGCGGAAACCTGACGACGATCACGTCCACCATCGTCCAATCCGGATTCGCCATCGTCAGCGGACTGTTCGGCGGCCTGATCATCCTGATCCTCACGCTGTACTTCACGGCGTCGCTGAACAGCATCAAGCGAGCCACCTACCAGCTGGTTCCCGCGTCCAAGCGGGAACGCTTCGCCGACCTGAGCGAGCAGATCACCACGGCCGTGGGCCGGTTCATCGTGGGCCAGGGCGCCCTCGCCGCCTGCAACGGTGTCTTCAGCTTTATCTTCCTGTCGATCATCGGCGCACCCTTCCCCGCACTGCTGGCGTTGATCGCGTTCCTCTTCTCGCTCATCCCGCTGGTGGGCACCATCACCGGGTCCGTCATCATCGTCGCCACCTGCATGATCCCCGGCATCGGCAGCTCCTGGCTCACCGTGCTCGTCGCGGGCATCTACTACCTGGTCTACATGCAGATCGAGGCGTACGTGCTCAGCCCGAACATCATGAACCGCGCCGTCGCCGTTCCCGGCGCCGTCGTGGTGGTGGCAGCCCTCGCCGGTGGGTCGTTGCTGGGCATCCTCGGTGCCCTCATCGCGATCCCGGTCGCCGCGTCGGTCATCATGATCATCAAGCAGGTCGTGATCCCCCGCCAGAACGAGCTGTAGGGCCGCCGGAGCGGCCCGTCAGGCGGCGAGCAGCGGCGGGGTTGCTGGCGCCCGCCGAGCGCTCACACGCTGGGCAGAGCTCGCCGGGCCAAAGTTCGCCGGGTCAGAGTTGGCTGGGCCATTCCTCGGGCAACGGGCCGGCCGCCGGGTTGACGACGGCGACG
Source organism: Cryobacterium adonitolivorans (assembly GCF_004402695.1). Classification (GTDB taxonomy): domain Bacteria; phylum Actinomycetota; class Actinomycetes; order Actinomycetales; family Microbacteriaceae; genus Cryobacterium; species Cryobacterium adonitolivorans. The sequence continues at coordinate 28,423 of NZ_SOFL01000057.1, forward strand.
ATCTCGTTGAGCACCCGGCGGGTCTGGCTCTCCCCCACCCACAGGTGCTTCGCGCCGTCCACACTGATCAACCGGGCGTCCGGCACACTCGCGAACCGGATGCGCGCCTCGTCGGGACGCAGGTAGTCGTCGTGCTCCGGCACCAGCACCACAAGTTCGCGCTCGTCGCCCGCCCAGGCGGCCAGCTCGGCATCCGTCGCCCGGTGAAGGGGCGGTGACAGCAGGATGGCGCCGCGGATCGGGTACTCGAGGCCGTACTTGATCGCGAGCTCGGTGCCGAACGACCAGCCGACCAGCCAGGGGGCCGGCAGGCCGCGTTGGGCAACGAAGGCCATTGCGGCGGCGACGTCGGCACGTTCGGCGTCACCGTGTCCGAAGCTGCCCCCGCTGGTGCCCCGCGGCGAGCTGGTGCCCCGCGTGTTGAAGCGCAGTACGGCGAGGTCGGCCAGCGCCGGCAGGCGTCCGGCGGCCTTGCGCAGGATGTGCGAGTCCATGAAGCCGCCGTGCGTGGGCAGCGGATGCAGGGTGACCAGGGTGGCGACTGCGGGACGGTTCACCGGCGTGGCAAGCTCGCCCACCAGGGTGAGGCCGTCGTCGGTGTGCAGCTCGATCTGCTCGCGGGTTGCGGGCAGGTCGATGCCGCCGCGGATCTCGACTGGTCCAGCCATGGTGGTGCTCCTCAGGGGTGATGAAGGCGTGCGGGAGAGCTACGGTTACTTGATCTTCCAGCAGTGCAGGTGCCAGTGCCGCCGGGCGGCGAGGTCCGCCGCGTCGCCGGTCACGCCGTCGCCGCGCCAGGTGACCATGTGGGCCACGCCGGGGTTGATGTCCAGCAGGCAGCCGGGGCAGAGGTAGGTCTTGCCCGCCTGGGCAGCGCTGATCGGCTGAACGTGCCAGACCCCGTCGCGTTTCACCTCGGTGCGGCGCCAGCCGGCGAGCATGCGCGACAGGTCATCGGTCTCGTCTTCGCCGGTGCCGGTTCTGCGGCCCTTGGGGCGATTGCTGCGCGGCATGGTGCAAGTCTAACCCTGGCTCGGCAGGCCCCACGGGACCGGTCGGTCGGGCGGCTCAGTACCAGCCGACGTCGACCGAATGGCCCCAGGCGCCGCACGGGGTGCCGTAACGGCCGCTGATGTAGCCCAGGCCCCATTCGATCTGGGTGGCGGCGTTGGTCTCCCAGTCGGAGCCGGCTGTGGCCATCTTGGAACCGGGCAGTGCCTGCGGGATCCCGTAGGCTCCGCTGCTGGAGTTGGCCGCGTTGACCCGCCAGCCGGATTCCTTGTTCCACAGCGACACCAGGCAGCTGTATTGGTCCTCGCCCCAGCCGCGGGACGCCACAGCGCCGTACGCGTAGGCCTGGGCGGAGCCCGGGTCGGGGACGGCGGCGGGTGCGGCGCTGACGGTTCCGGACGACAAAGCTGATGCGGCGGCCACGGGGACGGGCGCGGGTTCCGGCTCGGGTTCGTTGATGGTGTAGCCGTCGATGACGACAGCGTTGGCTACGGTGCTCGCCACGAGCAGTGACTGGGCGGCCTCGCCCTTGTACCGGTCGGAGGCTGCGCCGGGCACCTGGAAGTACGGTGACGCCGTCGCCCCGGAGTAGGGGTCGACCACAGTGACGAGCACGAAGGCGGCCGCGGCGGTGAACGCGAACAGCGAGAGCGTCACGTTGCTGCGGGACCGCGGTCGGTGCATGCTCCGCTGGCTGGGCCGGGAGGGCGCCTGCCCGATCAAGGCAACGGGTGCACGGAGCGATTTGGTGACCGGTGTGCTCACCGGCGTCGCGCCCGAAACAGGCGCGGAAATATTGAGATGTCTACCCACGATGATTCGACCCTAGCCCACTTCGCGGGTAACAGCGAGGTAACGACACGCGTGATGTCACCGAACGGCGAGCATCACGTCCACGACACTGTCGAGGACCAGGTCGACCTGGGCCTCCCTGTAGCCGGTTCGCTGGGGGCGGAAGACTGACGTGCGCACGTCGTCGACGGTGACCGGGTGACCGTCCTGGAAGTAGGTGACGAGCTTCGCGGCGAGGCGGTCGACATCGGCCTTGTTGTAGCCGGTGCTGAAAATGCTGGTGCGGGCGAACCGGTGCCCAGCGGGTCGGCCGAGGCGGTTGATGAGCACCTGTGCGGTCTGACGCGCCTCGTCGAGCCAGGCCTGGGATCCGGAGTCGCCTGTGGCCTGTTCCCGCTCCCTCAGCGCGAAGGCGTCCTCGAGACGCTCCAGGGCCGCGTCGACGTGAAGAGGCGAATAGCCGCCCTTCTGCATGGCGAAAGCCGTGTGACGGATGTCGGTTGCGGTGAGCCGGTCCGTCCCGCCCGCGTCGTCGTACGCCTGACGTGTCGACTCGAGGAACTCCTCGACCTGCTTGAGGTTGTAGCCGAGCATCTTCTTGCTGGTTCGCGGAAACGTAGTGCTCACCGCCTCATTCTGCCTCACCGGACGCCGAGTGTCGAAAGCAGCCGGGTCAGGCGAAGATCAGGTAGAGCGCGTACGCCGCTGCCGCCGACGGAAGGATCGAGTCCAAGCGGTCCAGGAAACCGCCGTGCCCCGGCAGCCAGGAACTCATGTCCTTGATGCCCAGGTCCCGCTTGATCAGTGATTCCGCCAGGTCACCGAAGGTGGCCGTGATCAGGATCACCACACCGAAGATCGGACCGAACCACCAAGGTTCGCCCAGCATGAAGACGGCCAGCATGATGCCGACGAGCACACACACGACGGCCGCGCCGGCGAACCCCTCCCAGGTCTTCTTGGGACTGATCGACGGCACCATCCGGTGCTTGCCGAACGAGAGGCCGGCGGCGTACGCGGCGATGTCCGCGGAGATCACCAGTAGCAGGAACGCGAGCGTCCACCACTGGCCGCCGTCCTGGGCGACCAGCAGCACGGCGAAACTGGACAGGAACACGACATAGACCTGGATCAGGAAGCCGCCGCCGATGTCGGAGAGCACCAGCCTGCCCGGCGCGCGGTGCCGGGGGAAGGCGAGCATGGCCAGCCGCCACAGGGTGATCAGCACGATGCCGCCCAGCGTGGCGAGCCACTGGCCGCCGGCACCCCAGTAGAACGCGGCGGGCACGACGGCAACCGCCGACACCAGCACCGGGATCCGAGGCACCTTCCGGCCGCCCCGGCGCAGTGCCTCGGCGAGTTCAAAGGCCGTGAAGCCCACGACGACGAAGGCCACGATCATGAACAGCTCTTTGATGAAGATGAGGCTCACGAGCATCGCGCCGCCCAGGACCAGGCCGATCAGGGTCGCCAGAATGAGGTTGCGCCCGGTGCGCGCCTCGATGCGTTCGTTCGTCGCATCCAGCTGCGCCTTGGTCGCCTGTACCTGGCGTTCAATGTCAGCCTTGGTGGACTGCACCTGTGCCCGGAACTCGGCGCGGCCGGTGCCGCGACCCCGCTGGGGTGGCTGGGTGGGCCCTGGCTGATCCGTCATTCGCTTGGCCTCCGCTAGATAGCGAGGAGTTCGGCTTCCTTGCGCTTGAGAGCGTCGTCGATCGCGTCGATGTGCGTCTTCGTGATCTGCTCGAGTTCCTTCTCGCCACGAGCCACGTCATCGTCGCCGACCTCGCTCTTGAGCGCGTCGAGTTCGTCCTTGGCCTTGCGGCGCAGGTTGCGTACCGACACCTTGGCGTCCTCGCCCTTGGTCTTGACGATCTTGACGTATTCCTTGCGACGGTCGTTGGTCAGCTCGGGCAGGGACGCCCGGATGACGATGCCGTCGTTGCCGAGGTTGGCGCCGAGGTTCGGGGTGTCCCGGATAGCGTTCTCGATGTCGCGCAGGGCGCTCTTGTCGTACGGGGTGATCAGGAGCGTGCGTGCTTCCTGGTTCTGCAGCGAGGCCAGCTGGCCGAGCGGCGTTGGCGTGCCGTAGTAGTCGACCAGGATCTTCTGGAACATCTGGGGGTTCGCTCGACCCGTTCGCACGGTGGCGAAGTCTTCTTTGGCGGCCTCAAGCGCTTTGCTCATGCGCTGAGTGGTATCGGACAGGACATCCGCAATCACGGTGACTCCTTCTTCGGTGGCTTCAATAATCCTAGTTGGAGACGAGGGTTCCCAGTTCGGCGCCGAGAATGGCGGCGGTCACGTTGCCGTGCGGAGCCATCCCGAACACCCGCATGGGCATGCTGTTGTCCATGCAGAGGCTGAATGCCGTCGAGTCGACGACCTTGAGGCCGCGCTGGAGCGCATCCTGGTAAGTGATGCTGTGGATCTTGTGTGCGTCGGGGTTCGTGCGCGGGTCGTCGGAGTAGACCCCGTCGACGCCGTTCTTGGCCACCAGGACGACCTCGGCACCGATCTCGAGGGCGCGCTGGGCGGCCACGGTGTCGGTGGAGAAGTACGGCAGTCCGGCGCCGGCGCCGAAGATGACAACGCGGCCCTTTTCAAGGTGACGCTCGGCGCGGCGCGGAATGTACGGCTCGGCGACCTGGGTCATGGCGATGGCGGACTGCACGCGGGTCTCCGCGCCGGCCTGTTCCAGGAAGTCCTGCAACGCCAGGGCGTTCATCACGGTGCCCAGCATGCCCATGTAGTCGGCGCGACCGCGGTCCATGCCGCGCTGGGAGAGCTCGGCGCCGCGGAAGAAGTTACCGCCACCGACGACGATGGCGATCTCCACGCTCTGGGCGGCCTCGGCGATTTCCCGGGCCAGGCTGCTGATGACGTCGGGGTTGACGCCGAGGCTTCCCGCCCCAAATGCTTCACCCGACAGTTTGAGGAGGACTCTGCGCTTGGTACCTGTTTCTGACATGCCCGTGAGCGTCCTTCCGTTGTGGATCGTGATTCTAAAACTACCGGCTGAGCACCGGCGCGCTGTACTCCCGCTGCGGCCCGCCCGAGGGCGGGCAGAGAAGAAGGAGACCGGATTGCCGAGGCGATCCGATCTCCTTCTGTCTCAAATGTGTTACTGCTGGCTTACGCGCCGACCTTGAACCGGGCAAAGCCGGTGACGGTCAGGCCCGCGTCGGCGAGCACCTTGCTGACGGACAACTTGTTGTCCTTGGCGTAGTCCTGCTCGAGCAGGGCAACCTGCTTGAAGTACGCCTGAATGCGACCCTCGACGATCTTGGGCAGCGCGGCGGCCGGCTTGCCTTCGTTCTCGGAGATCTCCGTGACGATGCGACGCTCGGCCTCGACGGCTTCTGCGGGAACGTCTTCGCGAGCCAGGTACTCCGGGTTCGCGAACGAGATGTGCTGAGCGATGCTGCGAGCGGTTGCGGCATCCTCACCGGTGTAGCCCAGGACAACGCCGACCTGCGGGGGCAGGTCCTTGCTGGTCTTGTGCAGGTAGATCTCGAAGTTGTCACCGGTGACGGCTGCGACACGGCGAAGTTCGAACTTCTCGCCAATGATCGCGGCTTCGCCGTTGATGAGCTCACCCACGGTCTGCCCGTCGGCGGGGGCGGCAAGCGCCTCCTCGACGGAAGTGGCGCCGGCTGCGGAAACCGCGTCCAGAACCTTCTCGGAGAGAGCGCCGAACTTCTCGCCCTTGGCGACGAAGTCGGTCTCGCAAGCGAGCTCCAGCAGGTAAGCGATGTTGCCGATCACCTTGGCGGCGACGAGGCCCTCGGAGGTGGAGCGGTCAGCGCGCTTGGCGTTGCCCTTTGCACCCTTGAGACGCAGGATCTCGACCGCGCGCTCGATGTCGCCATCGGCTTCGACGAGTGCGTTCTTGGTGTCGACCATGCCGGTGCCGAGGCGCTCGCGCAGGATCTTGACGGATTCGAGGTTGAAGTTTGCCATACCTGTTGTCCTTACTTGGTGTCGGCTACGGGAGCGTCGGCTGCAACCTCTTCGGTTGCGGCTTCGGCCGCTGCGGGCTCTGCTGCTTCGGTCTCGGCGACGGGTGCCTCTTCTGCAACCTGCTCGGTGGCGACGGTTTCGTCGGCGACCTTCTCGGTGTCAGCGGAGGACTGCTCCGGGGTGGTCTCGGCCGGAGCTGCGAGCAACTCGGCTTCCCACGCGGCGAGGGGCTCAACTTCGGCGCCCTCTTCCGGCTTCTGGTGACGCTGGATGAGGCCCTCGGCTGCGGCGTCCGCGATGATGCGGGTGAGCAGGCCAACGGAGCGGATGGCGTCGTCGTTACCCGGGATCGGGTACTGAACGTCGTCAGGGTCGCAGTTGGTGTCGAGGATCGCGATGACGGGGATGCCGAGCTTGCGCGCCTCGTCGATGGCGAGGTGCTCCTTGTTGGTGTCGACAACCCAGAGCGCGGACGGCGTCTTGGTCAGGTTGCGGATTCCGCCGAGGCTCTTGTGCAGCTTGACGAGCTCGCGCTTCTTGATGAGCATTTCCTTCTTCGTGAAACCGCTCTTGGCGGTGTCTTCGAAGTCGAGCTCTTCGAGCTCTTTCATGCGGGCCAGACGCTTGGAGACGGTCTGGAAGTTGGTGAGGAGGCCACCGAGCCAGCGCTGGTTGACGTAGGGCTGGCCGACACGCGTCGCCTGCTCCGAAATCGATTCCTGCGCCTGCTTCTTGGTGCCGACGAAGAGGATGGTGCCGCCGTGGGCGACGGTCTCCTTGACGAAGTCATAGGCCTTGTCAACGAACCCGAGCGACTGCTGCAGGTCGATGATGTAGATGCCGGAACGCTCCGTGAAGATGAATCGCTTCATCTTCGGGTTCCAACGGCGGGTCTGGTGCCCGAAGTGCACGCCGCTGTCGAGCAGCTGGCGAATGGTTACGACGGCCATGAGCCGTCCTCCTTATCCGACGTTTCTGCACAGCAGAAAACGCCCATCGGTTTGTGTCGTGATCGGATGATCACTACTCCTGGTGCCCGGCGCACAACCGCCCGACTTCGTGAGAAGCGGGACCGAATGGATGTGTTGGCCGAATGGGCACGCGTAGTCAGCGCGCAAAGCGCTGCTCAGAGAACTCTAGCACCCGGCCGACCTCAGCCGCTGACCACCCCGCTCCCCGCAGCCGCTCCTCCACAGCCGGTCTTCCCGCACGTTGGGCACAGCCGCGCCCGCGGCGCGTCCACCGGCGGCCAGTCGTTCCATGGTGGGGCCATGACAGCCACAGGACGCCCCGACAGACACCGTGCCGCCACAGGCTGGTCCCTCCGCCGGTTCCGCTTCGCGGCACTGCCGGCGTGTGCCGTCTTGGCTGTAATGCTCACCGACGCCACGAGCGCCTCCGGCTCGCCGGCTCCGGCACCTGTCCCCGCGCTGCCGGCCGCTGCGGCGGTTCCGGGTGCGGCGGTCCCCGTTGCGACGGTGCACGCCGGATGGGCCTGGCCTGTCGGACCAGCGCGCGAGATGGTGCGTCCCTTCGAGGCGCCGGCCAGCCGGTATGCGGCCGGACACCGCGGCATCGACCTCCTAGCGGGCGAGGGCCACCCCGTGCGCTCCCCCGCTGACGGCGTGGTCACGTTCGTGGGCCGGGTCGTGGACCGGCCCGTTCTCTCCATCCAACACGGCGAAGACCTGGTGTCCAGCTTCGAGCCGGTCACCGCCACCGTGAGCGAGGGCGACCGGGTGCTGGCCGGCCAGATCGTGGGCGTCGTGGCGACAGGTTCGCACTGCACGGCGCGGTGTGTGCACTTCGGGGTGCGCCGCCACGGCCAGTACATCTCGCCGATGCTCTTTCTCGGCGGACTGGCTCGCGCCGTGTTGCTCCCGCTCCCGCCCACCGGTCCGATGCCGTACCCGGCCCGCTGACGCAGCGCGGCCGCGAGGCGAGCAGCGAGGCAATGCAGCGTGGCAATGGGAACCTGTCCGGTGCAGGCCGCGCAGCTTCGGTCGCCCGGGCCACGGTGAGTGGATGCGCCACCTTCGCGAGCTGTGACTTAAGCCCCGAAAGTCATAGGTTTTAGGTGCTTAACTCACAGTTCGCGAACGTGTCGGCCGGGAGGCATCCGCGGGGCGCGAGGTACACGACCCGCGCGCTTGCGACCCCGACTCGCTGAGTCATTCGCTCGCTTTGGTCGCGCGGGCCACGGCGAGTGGATGCGCCACTTTCGCGAGCTGTGACTTAAGCCCCGAGAATCATGGGTTTTAGGTGCTTATCTCACCGTTCGCGGAGGTGTTGGCCGGGGGACATCCGTGAGCCCGTCAGGCGCGGGGGTGCGCGAGCCGGTAGCTCTGTTGCAGCCGTTCCGCCGAGACGTGGGTGTAGATCTGGGTCGTGCCGAGGCTGGCGTGGCCGAGGATCTCCTGCACGGCACGCAGATCGGCGCCGCCGTCGAGCAGGTGCGTGGCCGCGGTGTGGCGCAGGGCGTGCGGACCGGCGGGACCCGTTCCGGGCATCGACTCCAGTAGTGCCGCCACCAGGCGGTACACGGCACGCACCCCGAGGCGCTGACGGTGGCTGCCGAGGAACAGGGCGCGAGGGTCGGACTGAGCCGATACGGACACCACGGGGGCGACGGCCAGCGCCGGGCGCGCCGCCTGCAGGTACCGCACGATGGCGGCCTGCGCCGGCACGCCGAACGGTACGACGCGTTCCTTATCGCCCTTGCCGGTGACGCGCACGGTCAGGCGGGACAGGTCGACGTCTCCGACATCGAGTCCGACGAGTTCGGAGACCCGCAGAGCCGATGCGTAGAGCAGTTCGATGATGGCCAGGTCACGCACAGCGCCGGGATCATCGGTGCCCGCTGCGGCCTCGAGCCGGTCCAACAGTTCCTCCATCTGGGTGTGGTTGATCACCCGCGGCAGGGTGCGGCCGGGTTTCGGCGACCGCAGCCGTACGGCGGGGTCACTGGGCAGCACGCCGTCGCGGGTGAGCCAGGCGGTGAACCCGCGCGCTGATGCGGAGCGCCTGGCGATGGTGGCTCGCGCCAGTCCCGCCTGCGTTCCGTTCCACAGCCAGTCGCGCAGGAGCTCCAGGGTCAGGCCGTCGACGGTGTCCACCGCCTGGTCCTCGGCGAACGTGGCCAGCCCGGACAGGTCGGCGCAGTACGCGCGCACCGTGTTCGCGGAGAACCCGCGTTCGGTGCCGAGATAGCGGGCGAAGCCGTCGATCGCCGGGTCGAGATGCATGTCTCCAGCATCCCCTGCGACGGGAGAGATTCCGGCAGCGACGCGGGAAAGGGCGTCATCCGCCGGCTCTGCCACGCTATTCACGCTCGTGCTCATGCTCCCCCGATCTCGGCTACCCCGCTGGTTGTGCCGCGTGCCGGGAGAACGCCTCCAGCCGGTCCTGTGGGCTGAGCCCCTCCATCCGGTCGAGGTAGGCCGGATCGAAGCGGGTGACCACGTCGAAGGCGCCCAGGGGAACGTTTGAGTGCACCACCTGATCGGCGTAGACGTGCACAAGATTGATCGACTGGCCGCCGCCGACACCCGTGAGCTGGCGTGGCGGGGCTGCCGCGTCGATCGTGTAGCAGGTGGCCGCGGCGACGGACACCGGGATCCCGGCGAACAGTCCCGTCGTGGCGTAGTGCAGGTGACCGCCGAGGATCGCGCGCACGTCGCTGCCCACGAGCACCTCGGCGAGCGCCGTCTGGTCGCGCAGTTCCAGAATGGTCATCAGCGGCAGGGCCGTGGGCACCGGCGGGTGGTGCAGTGCCAGCAGGGAACCGTGCTCGGTGGGTTCGCTCAGCACGTCGCGCAGCCAGGCGAGTTGGTCGGTCGTGACCTCTCCGTGGTGGTACCCGGGCACGCTGGTGTCGAGCGAGACCACCCGCAGTCCGTTGACGTCCACGACCCTGTCGACGGGCGCGTCGTGGGCCTCAAGACGCAGCAGTTCGGTTCTGAACGCCGCACGTTCATCGTGGTTGCCCATCACCCAGACCAGTGTTGCGCCCATCCGATCGGCGGAGGCCTCAACGATGTCGCGCACTCGGCGGTACGCATCCGGCTCGCCACGGTCGGCGATGTCGCCGGTGAAGACGAGGGCGTCGATGTCCAGACCGGAGGCTTCCAGTTGCGCCATCGCGCGATGCACGGTGCTGTCGGTGTCGACAGCGTCATACAGCAACCGCCCGGAGCCGTCCGCGCCCGTGCCGAGGAAGTGCGTGTCGCTGAGGTGCGCGATGAGGTGGGAGGCCCGCGGGTACTGGCCCATCTGCGCTGGACGACCCGGCAGGGCCGCGTTCGGGCCGCCGGTCGGTGCTGTTCCCGTCATGGCTGACCCCTCGCATTCGCGGATGACTCCGTATGCGGCGCGTCGTGTGCAGCGCCGTCACGAATCACCCTAAGCGCAACCACCGACCGTCTCCGGCATGAACGGGCGCAACTGTTACCGCTGCGTGCGCCGGTGTGCCGGGAACAGTTGTCCGGAGCGGCAACAGGTGAGATGACCGACGGCGTCGGCGCGTCACTCAGGCAACCCGCACCCAGCCGGTCGCGCGTTCCCGCACCGAGCCCTCGAAGTCGAGGGTGCCGAGCGCCCCGAGCACCGCAGCGGTCGACAGCCCGGAGCGCCGGGCGATGTCGGCAGGAACGCGAGGCGCCCGCACGCTGAGCGCGTCGAACACCCGCACCTGATCGCTCGTGCGTTCCCGGCTTCTTCCATCAGCAGCCCGGCCGTCCGCGCCGGCCAGGTCCAACTCCAGATCCACGCCCACTCCAATGAGCTCGGCCATCTCGGCCGCCGTCGTGACGCAGATGGCGTCGTAGTCCCTCAGCAGCCGGTGGCAGCCGGCCGAAGCGGGCGACGTCACCGGGCCGGGCACTGCGCCCAGCGGGCGCCCCAGGGCCGCCGCGTGCCCGGCCGTGTTGAGCGATCCGGAGCGCCAGCCCGCTTCGAGCACCACCGTGGCAGCACTCGAGGCGGCTATCAGCCGGTTGCGCTGCAGGAATCGCCACTTGGTGGGCGGCGCCCCACAGGGCAGCTCTGACAGCACGGCCCCCGCCTCGACGATGCGGGTGAGCAAGGCGTCGTGTCCGCTGGGATAGAAGCGGTCCACTCCCCCGGCCAGGAAAGCGACAGTCGTTCCGTGGCTGGCCAGCGCCGACCGATGCGCCATCCCGTCGATCCCGTACGCCGCCCCAGACACGATAGCGAGTCCCCGGTCGACCAGGCCCGCCGCCGCCTCCATCGCCACGTGTTCGCCGTACCCGGTCGCGGCGCGAGCACCGACCAGAGCGATCGAGTGGCGGAGCGCCCTCAAGGCATCCGGTCGGCCCCGCCACCACAGGGCCAGGGGGGCATGTCGGCCCAGGTCGTCGACCCCAGCGGGCCAGAGCGGGTCGCTGGGAAGGAGCAGGGCCGTCCCCGTGCGACGGGCCTGCTCGAGCGACCGGATCACCTCCGTCGACGACAGCCGCGGCCGCCACCGGGCGAGGGCCTGCTCCAGCTCGGGGCGCAGCCCGGCAGGGTCCCCCGCCTCGTTCTCGTCGACCATGGCCGTGAGCGTGCCGGCCAGCCGGTCCTGCGGCCACGACTCGACCACGGATCGCAGCGCCGTGGCCGCGCCGAGCAGGCCCACCACGGCGCCGGCCACCCCGTCGCCGGGTTCGGCGATGGTGGTCCAGGCCGCCCGGGCGAACACCTCGCTGGGGTCGGAGAGCAGCGCATCCGTGAGATGCGCATCCGAGTGCTGCCCATCCGAGTGCTGCGCATCCGCTAACCGCGCATCAGCTGATGCGGCCGTGCCTGCCGGGCGAACGCCCGCGGTGAGCGAGGCCACCACCGACTCGTCGAGACCGAACAGTGTCATGACGCCATCCCCTTTCGCAGGTACAGTGCCTGCCCCACTTCGTCTGGCCCGGGCCTGGCTACTCCGGTCAGGTCCGCGACGGACCACGCCACCCGCAGGATCCGGTCATAACCGCGCATGGTGATCCCACCCCGCTCCAGGGCCCGGTCGAGCATCGCCGTCACCGGGGCGCCCAGGCGCCTTTTGGAGCTGCGCAGCCACGGCCCGGACACCTGCGAGTTCAACGTCCACGGCGTTCCGGCCAGACGCTCCGCCGCGGTTTCCCGTGCGGCCAGAACCCGGTGCCTGGCCGCGGCGCTGGACAACCGTCCGCCGTCGGCCGACAGGCGCAGCTGCGCGGCGGTCACCCGGGTCACGGTGAGCTGGATGTCGATGCGGTCCAACAGCGGGCCGGAGATACGCGCGAGATAGCGCCGGCGGGCGTTCGGCGGGCAGGTGCACTCCTGATCCCCGGTGCCGTATTGGCCGCACGGGCATGGATTCGCGGCGAGCACCAGTTGGAACCTGGCGGGGAAATGGGCGATACCGTTGGCCCGGTGGATGCTGATCCGGCCGGATTCCAGGGGCTGGCGCAGGGCGTCGAGTACCGCTCCGGCGAACTCGGGCGCCTCGTCGAGGAAGAGCACGCCGTGGGACGCCCGCGCCGCCGCACCCGGCCGAATCTGCCCGCTGCCGCCGCCGACCATCGCGGCCGCCGTGATGGTGTGGTGCGGGGCCTCCAGCGGGGGCCGAGTGATCAACGAACGCCCCACCGGGCGACCGCTCAGCGACCGCAACGAGCTCACCTCCAGCGACGCGGCGGGGCCCAGGTCGGGCAGCAGCCCCGGCAGTCGGGCCGCGAGCATGGTCTTACCCGCCCCGGGCGGCCCGAGCATGAAGAGGTGGTGGCCTCCGGCCGCGGCTACCTGCAGGGCAAGGATGGCCTCGTCGTTGCCGACCACGTCGAGCAGGTCGATGCTCTCGTCGGCAGGGTCGTCCTCGACCGGTGCACACAGCACCTCCACGTCCTGGGGCTCCAACCTGGCGCCGTGCCAGATCAGCGCGTCACGAAGCGACGCGACCCCCACTACCCGGATCCCCGGCACCAGGGCCGCCTCCTCGGCGTTGCCGGCCGGGACCATCACCGTGCGGTGCCCGAGCCGTGCCGCGGCGATCACCGCCGGCAGCATGCCGGGTGTCGGCCGCAAGCGCCCGTCCAGGGCGAGCTCACCGATGTGCACGACGGCGCCCACCGACGCGGCGGAAACGACCCGGTCCGCGGCCAGGCAGGCCAGGGCAATGGCGAGGTCGAAACCGGAGCCGTGCTTGCGCAGGGCGGCGGGCGAGAGGTTCACGGTGAGCCGGTGCCCGTTCAGCGCGCAGCCAGAGTTCTTGGCGGCGGCGCGCACCCGTTCGGCGGCCTCTGCCAGGGCCGCGTCCGGCAGCCCGATCAGCCGCATCCCCGGCAACTGGCTGGAGATGTCGGCCTCGACCTCGACGAGCGACCCGGCCAGGCCGATCAGCGCGACGGAGTGGGTGCGGGCCAGGCCCATCAGGACACGCCCTCGAGATGTTCGACCACCGGTGCGTGGCCAGGGCGGGCGATCACGGCGATGGCGTCGATACGGATGTGACGCGCCCGCGGCTCGAATTGTGCGCACCACGCCCCGGCCAACCGGCGCAGCCGGGCCAGCTTGGCCACCGTGATGGCCTCGAACGGATGCCCGTACCCGGTCCCGGAACGGGTCTTCACCTCTACGAACACGAGGTCGCCGTCCTTGGCGACGATCAGGTCGATCTCGCCCTGCCCGCACCGCCAGTTACGCCCCACCACCGTGTACCCCGCCCGCGCCAGGTACTCCGCCGCGCAGTCTTCACCGCGCCGGCCCAAGTCGTCTTTGCGTGCCATGAGCACCTCCGCGACCAGCATGCGAGGGCCGGTATCGAACGCGGCCAGGCACGGTCAAGCCTGTGCACAGGCACGCGGGCACGCTCCTTGTGGAGGAGCGGGCTCCCGGTGTCGGGCCAACGGGGACCAGGCGGTGTCGGAGCGCCCCTCCGCCTGTATCTCCTTGGAGGCCTGCGCAAGCTCCTTGTCGCGCTCCTTGCCGTCGACCTTGAGCTCCTTCTTGGATGTGTTTCTGAGCCACGAGGACCGCTTTGCGGATTTCCTCGTCTAGCCGGTCCTTGCCCACGACGATGAGCGCGGCCTCGCCGGAGTCGAGCATCTCGCCGAGTTCGTTGATGTAATCCCGGTCCAGGCCGCGCCAGAAGTGACCGACGACACTGCCGGCCACGCCACCGACGATGGCGCTGCCGAGGATCGCCGGTGTCAACAACAGGCCGACAACGGCGCCGGCGTGCTTGCTGGTCTTGCGGTGCACCTGCACCGATCCGTCGGCCTCCTTGATGGCTACGGCGGCGTTACAGGTTCCGATCACCTTGGTGGAGTGCAGCTCGCTGACAACTTCAGGGTCGGACTCGGCCGTTGCCGCATTGGGGTAGACAGCTCCCGCTTTTTCGCGTGGGGTCGTGGGAATGGGGCCTTGTCGCAGGGGACGGTACCCAGCACCCGTGCGGGTGCCAACCGGCGCGGCCATAGGCTGATGCCATGATCTCCGACCGCCTGACGGACCTGTCGATGCGAGCCATGAATGCCGTGCACCGGACGTTGCTGGTGCTCACCCGCGGTCGGCTTGGCTGGAGGATCGGGCCGATGCGCGTAGTGGAACTGCACACCATCGGACGTAAAACCGGCGCGCGACGCTCCACGATGCTTACCGCCCCGATCCACGAGCCCGACCGGGTGGTGCTGATTGCGTCGAAGGGAGGCGATCACCGCAACCCGTTCTGGTACCTCAACCTGGTCGCCCACCCCGACGTGGAAATCACCGAGAACGGGGTCACCCGCCCGATGCGGGCCCGCACGGCCGGCGAGGCCGAGAAGGCGGAACTCTGGCCTGCGATCGTGCGCGCCTATTCCGGCTATGCCGGATACCAGCAGAAAACCACCAGGGACATCCCGGTGGTCATCTGCGAGCCGCCCGCCGCCTGAGACGGGAACCAGACCCTGGCTCGGGCTCAGTTGGCCGGGCTCAGCTGGTCAGCCGAGAAGTCCGTTCACCACCGATGCGCCACGTCGACCACGAGCCGGCTCCCGTCACCGGGGCCGTCGAGGATGAACGACCGGAACGGCAGCCGGGCGCGAACGCCGAGTCCAAACGTGCTCTGGCCTTCGAAGCCGCCGGCGAAGGAGACCTGTCGGAAGGTCTGGTAGCCGGAGACGTTGAGCGCTTCGCTGTCATTGTCCGGGTCGTAAGTCACAACACCGTTGGCATCGTACGAGTGCGCGAGTGCGATCACCCGCAGATCGGCTGCACCGCGGAGAGGCACGGGTATGCCCGATCCATCCTGAACGACCTCCGGCACGTAGCGAACATCGAACCCCTGAATGTCGCCGTTCACGTCGATTACGAAGCGGTCGAAGCACGCGTGCTCGCCCGAGCGTGCGTTGGTGACCGTCGCGGCCGACATTGTGCTCTGACTGTCGGGGAGCGAGCCCCAGGTGATGCCGCAGTAGGGGGCGGCCGTGGCGGCAGTGGTGCCGGAGGTGAGAAATACTGCACCCATCAACGCGCTGAGGATGAGTGCTACGGAACGCTTCATTGCGATCCACTCCTTGTGTCGAATTCCTAGGATTAATGCTACGCCGGAGCTTCAGATCCTTGGAGAACCCGATAGTTACGGATTGGACGCAATTTCCTATGAGTCTCCCCGGCCGGTCAACGGGTCAGCCGGGTGAGCTCCACATCGGTCCCGGCGAAGGCGGCATCCGTCGCGCGCAGCACACGCAACACGTTGGCGCCGGCCAGGGCGGCGAGCTCTGAGGCGCTCCAGCCGCGCCGGGCCAGTTCGAGCAACAGGGCCGGGTAGCCGTCGACTCCCTCGAGCTGTTCGGGGAACGCGTCGGTGCCGTCGAAGTCGCCGCCCAGGCCGATGTGGCGGATGCCGGCGACGTCCCGCGCGTGCTCCACGTGATCGGCCACCTGCGCCAGGGTCACCCGCGGTGCGGGGTGCTCTGGTCGCCGCCGAACCAGCCGGCGTACTCCGCCGACACGAACTGCGGCACGAAGGTGACCATCAGCACGCCGTCGTTGTCGGCCAAGCGCGCGAGGACGTCGTCGGGCACGTTGCGCGGGTGGGCGGTGACGGCGGAGCAGGAGCTGTGGCTGAAGATCACCGGGGCGCTCGTGGCGTCGAGGGCCGCGTGCGCCGTCGCCGGGGAGACGTGCGAGAGGTCGACGATCATGCCCAACCGGTTGAGCTCCCGGATGTACTCGACGCCGCGCGCGCTCAGGCCGTTGTGCACCGGATCGTCGGTACCCGAGTCGGCCCACGTCGTGTTGTGCACATGCGTGAGGGTGAGGTAGCGCACGCCCAGCCTGGCCAGCATCCGCAGCACAGCGGGGGAATCGTTGAGCGAGTGGGCGCCCTCGGCGCCCAGCAGTGAGGCGATGCGGCCGCTCGCGCGGGCACCCTCCACATCGGCGGCGCTCGTGGCGATCACGAAGCTCTGCGGATACCGGGCGGCGAGCCGGTACACCCAGTCGACCTGTTCCAGGGTGCCCTGCACGGCGCTGGGTCCCGCGAGGGAGTCCTTCACGTACACCGACCAGAATTGACCGCCAACCCGGCCTGTGCGTAGCCGGTCGATGTCGGTGTCGGTGTCCAGGGCGCCGTCCAGGCCCTCGACGGAGTAGTCCCGGTTCTCGCGGCACTCCCAGGCCCAGTCGTTGTGGCCGTCGATGAGCGGGGCCAGGTCGAGGGCCGCGGCCACCGTGGCGAGGGCATGGGCGCCGGACGGGACGGCGCCCACAGGGACAGCGCCCACAGGGACAGCGCGGGAGGGGTCGGTGCGTGCGGTCATCCGCACACGCTAGCAGCCGCTCGGCGGGCCGGCCGGGCTACTCGTCGAGCGCAAGTTCCTTGGGCAGCTCGAACTCCTTCGACGCCAGCTCCTCGACGTTGACGTCCTTGAACGTCAACACTCGCACCGACTTCACGAAACGGTCGGACCTGTAGACATCCCAGACCCAGACATCCTTCATCGTCAGCTCGAAGTAGAAGTCGTGTTCGGTGTCGCGACGTACAAGTTCAACCTCGTTTGCGAGGTAGAAGCGGCGCTCGGTTTCGACGACGTACTGGAACTGCCCCACAACGTCTCGATACTCGCGGTATAGGGCCAACTCGACCTCGCGGTCGTAGTCCTCGAACTCATCTTCTTCCATGGTGAGACAATCTTACGCGCAGTTCTCAGGCGGGAATTTTGAGCCAGCTGAGCCGGTGATGTTCGCTGGCTCCCAGCGCACCGATTGCGGTCATGTGTTGGGCGCTGCCGTAGCCCTTGTTGCCCGCCCAGCCGTAGCCGGGGGTGGCGAGGTCGGCCGCGATCATCAGCCTGTCGCGGTGCACCTTCGCGATCACAGATGCGGCGGAGACCGACGCGCAGTCCTGGTCGGCCTTGATGCGGGTCACCACGGCCAGCGGGGTGGCCAGCGCCTTGTTGAGCCAGTCGTCGTTGCCGTCAAGCAGCACCACCCCGCCGACGATGTCGACGCCGTCGGCGTGCAGCTGCGCGAGCGCGCGCTTGCCGGCCAGGCCGAGCGCCGCGATGATGCCCACGATGTCCACCTCCTGCGGTGACGCCAGTCCGACCGCGCTGTGACGCACCCAGGCCGCGGCGAGCGGGGCGAGCAGCTCCCGACGCGGTTCGCTCAGGAGCTTGGAGTCGCGGAGTCCGACCGGGAACGCACCGACGTCGGCCGTCACCACCGCGAGGCCCACGGCGACGGGGCCCGCGAGGGCACCGCGGCCGACCTCGTCGCAGCCGATCACGCAGCTGGCACCGGCGGCGAGCATCGCCAGCTCCACCTCGAGGGTGGGCTCGACGACGGCCATCATCACGGGCGGGTCCTCGTCGGGTACGGGGCGTTCACTTGTCGGCTTCCTCGACCCCGCGGAACACCTCAGGGTAGTCGTCCAGCCAGCTCCAGCGATCGAGCGGCCAGCTGATCACGAGGGCGCGGCCGACGACGTTGTCCATTGGCACGAACCCCTTGCCCGGAGCGTTGGGGTGGTAGCGGGAGTCGAGGGAGTCGTAGCGATTGTCGCCCATCACCCACAGCGAATTCTTCGGAACGACGACGTCGAAGGCGTCCTTGGACACGCCGGACTGGCCGGCGGGCAGGAGCGCATACGGTTCGCTGAGCGGGATGTCGTTCACGCTCATCTGGCCCAGCGTGTTGCAGCAGACCACGTGGTCCCCGGGAAGACCGATGACCCGTTTGATCAGATGGTCGTTGCTGTCCGGCGCGGACAGGCCCACCACCGACATCGTCCAGTCGAGGGCCGCGACGATCGGGTTCTGTTCGATGGGCGGCTGCGCCGGCAGCCATCCGCCCGGATCGCGGAAGACGACGACGTCACCGCGGGAGACGGGCATCAGGCCGGGTTCAAGCTGGTTGACGATGATGCGGTCGTCGACCAGCAGGGTGTTCTCCATCGACCCCGACGGGATGTAGAAGGAACGCACGAGGAAGGTCTTGATCAGGAACGAGATGAGCAGTGCCACCACGAAAATGATGAGAAGGTCGCGAATGAATATCGCGACGCCGCGCTTCTTGCGCGGTGAATCTGATTCCAGGCGATGCGATCGCGAGGGCAGAGTGTTGTCTGTCATTTAACCGCCTGAGCTCCTCGCCCAGTTTAGCGGGGAGGAGCTCAGGGGGAAATCCAGCGGCTGCGAAAACGCTCAGGCTATTGCCCTGGTGAGTCGCGGCAGGCGCTGCTTAGTCGCGCTTTTCCTTGATCTTGGCCTTCTTGCCACGGAGACCGCGCAGGTAGTACAGCTTCGCGCGACGCACGTCACCGCGGACGACGACCTCGATGTGGTCGATCACCGGGGAGTGCACCGGGAAGGTACGCTCGACGCCGACCTGGAAGCTGACCTTACGGACGCAGAACGTCTCGCGGACGCCTTCACCGGAACGGCCGATGACGACGCCCTGGTAGACCTGGACACGCGAACGCGCGCCTTCAACGATGTTGACGTGAACCTTGACGGTGTCGCCGGCGCGGAACTCCGGGATGTCTGAACGCAGCGATGCCGCGTCCACCTGGTCGAGAATATGCATGTTTTTCGCTCTCTGTACCCGCCACAGGTCGAGGACGTTTCAGTGGCGCCCCGCCCGCTCACCGAAGGCGAGTTGGTGGCGACCAATTGAGTGTGTGCGTGCCGATATGAGTGCAGCTCCCCTGTGGCAGAGACATGCCGCGGCACAAGCGCTAATTCTGCCACTAAACCAGCCGCGCGCCAAACCCTCGGCCGACGGCACGTTTTAGAGCCCGGTCGGCTTCTCCCGGATGATGATCACCGACGGGTCGGCGGGCGTCGGATGCGCAGGGTCCTGGCGGGCCTCGTCCGGACGTATGGTGGACCGGTCGGTCATCGTCGGGAACGGGCTGGGCCCAGCGGGGACTGTGCCGAACCTGGCGGTTTCGTCGATGTAGACCATGGCCTCGCGCACCCGCGTGCGAGCGGCGTCGAAGAGTTCCCAGAGCACGAACCAGAAGGCGCCGAGTCCCACGAAGACCGCGAGCACCGACAGCCAGGGCGCGGCAACGGAGTACACGCCCATCAGCACGATCAAGACGTGCCAGAGGGACAGCGCGGCCACGTCCGCCCAGGACACCGCCTTGACCGCGCGCACGTCCTTGCGGGCCAGGATGAGCAGGCTGACCACGAGAAGGCCGAAACCGATGGCGATGGCACCGAAGGCGGCGCCGAGGACCTCCCAGGCCGAGGAGCCGAAAATGGACGCGGCGACCATCAGCCAGAGCGGAAGCGCGCCGACGGCTACGAACTGCCAGTAGTAGAAGACCCTGCGGAGAATCACAGTCCCCAGATTACCCGCGGGCCGCCCGCCGAGCCTTGGAGTTCGCTGGAGGCTGAAGGTCGGCGTCGTCCTCGGCGGGCAGGAGGTCGGGGCGCACCGCGCGGGTGCGGTCGATCTGCTGCTGCCGACGCCACGCCGCGATGGCGCCGTGGTTGCCGCTGAGCAGAACCGGCGGTACGTCCAGGCCCCGCCAGCTGGCGGGCTTGGTGTAACTGGGGTACTCCAGCAGGCCGTCCTCGTGCGATTCCTCGACGAGGCTCTCGGGGTTGCCCACCACGCCGGGGATGAGCCGGCCAATGGCCTCGATCATGGCCATCACGGCCACCTCTCCCCCGTTGAGCACGTAGTCGCCCAGGCTGACCAGGCGCACCCGGCCTCGGCCGGCGAAGTGGTCGACCACGCGCTGGTCGATGCCCTCGTAGCGCCCGCAGCCGAACACCAGGTGCGGCTCGCGGGCGAGTTCGCGGGCCATGGCCTGGGTGAACTGCTCCCCGGCGGGCGACGGGAAGATCAGCACAGGGCCGGTGGCGCGCTCCGGCGTGCCAGCATCCGTCTCATCGGTCGCCGGCAGGATGCTGTCCAGCGCTTCGCCCCAGGGTTCGGGCTTCATCACCATGCCGGCACCGCCGCCGTAGGGGGTGTCGTCGACGGTGTTGTGCCTGTCGTGGGTGAAATCGCGCAGGTTGTGCACGGCGAGGTCGATCAGGCCGGCCTGCCGGGCGCGGCCGAGAAGGGAGATGTCCAGCACACCGAAGAACTCCGGAAAAATACTGATGATGTCGATGCGCATAGGGGCAAGTCTACGAGTGGGCGGCGGCGCGCTCCGGCGCGTTCTCGGCGTCGTCCGACACGGCCGCCGCGCGGTTGACCTTGGTGCGGTGCGAGTAGTACAGAGGCAGGGCCGTGAAGAGCACGGCTCCCAGGAAGTTGCCGATCAGGACCGGGCCGGTGTTCCAGCCCCACCAGTCGCCGAAACTGATGTCCGCGCCGAGCAGCATGCCGGCCGGGATGACGAACATGTTCACCACGGCGTGCTCGAGGCCGAGGCCGAAGAAGGTGAGCACGGGCAGCCACATGCCCAGGATCTTGCCCGATGCCGAGGTGGACGTGTAGAACATGATGGTGCCCAGCGCCACCATCCAGTTGCAGAGCATGGCCTTGATGACGACCACCAGGATGCCGCCGGCACCGATCGCCTCATAGGGCAGCACCTTGTGCTCGGCCATGCGGATGATCGCCTGGATCATCGGATCCGTCGTGTCGGTGCCGAGGTAGGTGATGACACCCACGTACAGGACGGCGTACAGGCCGGCGCCGAAGATGTGCGCCGGGATGACGACGGCGAAGTTCTTCAGCCCCTTGGCAATGGTGGTGCGGCCCTCGAGGATGGCCAGCGGGATGAGTGCGAAGCTGCCGGTGACCAGTTCGAGGCCGAGCATCAGGATCACGCAGAAACCGACGGGAAACACGAGGGCACCGACAATCGGCAGCCCGGTCTGGGTAGCCGCGGTCAGTGCCAGCGTGGTGGCCGCACCGAGGATCGCTCCGGAGAGCGTGCCGCGCACGAACATCTGACGTGCGGTGAGGTTGGTTTTGACGACTCCGGAATGAACGAGCTGATCGATCAGGCGATCCGGTTTCACGTAGGACATGCGACGGTACTCCACTTCAACAGCCGCGATATCAACGAACGTGAAGTAGGTGTGGCGCGGCGCGCCTCTCCCCGTGAACTGGGTCAGGTCGCGTCTATGCGCCCTGACCGTCGGGAGTCGGCGTCGCTGCCGGTTCGTCGGAGTCTGGTTCCGCATCCGGTTCCGATGCCGCGTCCTCGGGAGTCGAGTCCTCGGCGTCGTCGGTGTCGGGTTCCTCCGGAAGCTCTTCGAGCAGGCCGGGGGGCGGGGTGATGGTGATGATGCCGGCCTTGACATCGACGGAGGGCACGATCGCCTTGACGAAGGGGATCATCACCTCGCCGGCGGCGGTCTTCACGATCAGAAGGTCTTGGGCCGGCAGGTGCTCGAGGCGCGTCAGCGTGCCGATCTGCACCCCGTCGCGCACCACGGCGAGTCCCACCAGCTGGTGGTCGTACCAGGCGTCTTCTTCGTCGGTCTGCTCGGCCGAGTCCTGGTCGATCCAGAGGATCGCCTTGGCCAGGGTCTCGGCGGCCTCGCGGTCGGGGACACCCTTGAAAAACCCGACGGCGTGCTGGTTGTACCAGCGCAGCTCGACGAGTTCGATGGTCCTGCCGTGCCAGGGTGAGCTGGTCGGCACCTGGAGGGTGAACACGGCGCCCGGGACGAAACGTCGTCCCGGGTCGTCCGTGAACAGCTCCAGCTTGATGGCGCCCTTGAGGCCATGGGCCTTGGTGAGGCGCCCCACCCGCAGTTGGGTGGCCGGGGTCGTGCTGTCGTCACTCATGAGGGGGCTGGTCACTGCCCGCTCAATTGTCGGTGTCGACAACGTCGACCCGCACGCGCTTGCCATCGGCCAGAGCGGCCACGAGAGTGCGCAGCGCCTTGGCGGTGCGACCGGCGCGGCCGATCACCCGGCCGAGGTCCTCGGGGTTCACACGAACCTCGAGCACCTCGCCACGGGGTGAGTTCTGGGCTACAACGTGCACGTCGTCCGGGTGATCAACGATTCCCTTGACGAGGTGCTCAAGCGCGGGAGCGAGCAAAATTACGCCTTGTCCTCTTCAGTTGCCGGTGCGGCAACTTCTTCGGTCTCAACCTTGGCCGCGGGCTTGTCGGCCTTGGGCTTCAGAACCGGCTTCTTCTTCTCGTCGGCGATGAAGGGAGCCTTGGGCTCCTTGATCTTGACGGTGGAGACGGCGTTCTTGTCACCCTTGAAGATGCCCCAGTCGCCGGTCAGCTTGAGGAGTGCCGCAACCTGCTCGGTCGGCTGCGCGCCGACGGAGAGCCAGTACTGGGCACGCTCGGACTTGACCTCGATGACCGAAGGCTCCTGCGTGGGGTGGTAGATGCCGATCTCTTCGATGACGCGACCATCGCGCTTGGTGCGCGAGTCGGCGACAACGATGCGGTAGTACGGCGCACGAATCTTGCCCATGCGCTTCAGACGGATTTTGACAGCCACAATTCTCCTGTGATTTAGATGTTTGGCGAACTGACAGCCGTGAGCGTGGGGGCACACTCGGCACAAGCTCAATAAGGTTCGTGTTACGCCGGATTAGAGGGTCGGGCGCAACGGAACTCGACTAATCATTGTGTCAGACATCGAGCACTTTGTGATAATCGAAGCCCCGAGTTGGCTGGAAAATGCGCAGCGCTACGTCACCTCGTGGAGCGCGGCGGACCGCGGCCACCCCGTTTAGCTGTCAGGATTGTGCCAGGTAGCCCCGAATCGGGGCATCGAAGCACGAAGGGCACCACTGTGGCAATCGAAAGCGTGGGCATCGAATTCGCTCGTTCTGAGCGGTCGACGGTCGGGATCGAGTGGGAGCTCGCCCTGGTCGACCGTGCGACCGGCGACCTCGTGTCGATCGCGGACGAGGTCCTCGCCGCCCTGCGGGGGCCGGACGGTTCCCCACACCCGCGCATCACCGGGGAGCTCCTCCTGAACACCGTTGAGCTCGTCTCCGGGGTGCACCGCACCGTGGCCGGTGCTGTCGCCGACGTCGCCGGGCAGGTCGCCGAGGTGCGTGCCATCACCTACCCGCTCGGAGTTGACCCGATCTGTTCCGGCTCGCATCCGTTCGGGCAGTGGTTCGACCAGGAGGTCACCGACAAGAAGCGGTACCACAAGCTCATCGACCGCACCCAGTGGTGGGGTCGCAACATGATGATCTGGGGCATCCACGTGCACGTCGGCATCGAGGACCGCGACAAGGTCATCCCGATCCTCAACGGCTTGCTCAGCTTCGTGCCGCACCTGCAGGCGCTGAGCGCGTCCAGCCCGTTCTGGGCCGGCGTCAACACGGGCTACGCCTCCAACCGTGCCCAGATGTTCCAGCAGCTTCCGACGGCCGGCCTGCCCTGGCGCCTCGACGACTGGGCCGGGTGGGAAGAGTACGTCAACGACCTCACGGTGACCGGAATCATCGAAGACGCCACCGAGGTGCGCTGGGACATCCGGCCTTCTCCGCGCTGGGGAACCATCGAGGTCCGGGCCTGCGACGGGGTGTCCACCGTCGAGGAACTCGGCGCGATCGCCGCGCTCATCCAGTGTCTCGTCGAGTGGATGTCGACGGAAATCGACGAGGGACGCCCGGTGCCCACCATGCAGCCGTGGTTCGTGCGCGAGAACAAGTGGCGGGCGGCCCGTTACGGACTGGCGGCCGAGATCATCGTGAACTCCACGGGCACCGAGCGGATGGTGACCGACGAGGTGCGCCGTCTCGTCGAGGTGCTCTCCCCCACGGCCGAACGCCTGGGCTGCCTGACGGAGTTGTTGCAGCTGAACCTTATCCTCGACCACGGTGCCAGCTACCAGCGCCAGCTGGCCGTGGCGGCCACGCACAACGGCAACCTCCCCGCCGTTGTCGCCGCCCTCAGCCGCGAGCTCCGCGAGGGCCTGGCCCGCGAGTCTCGCGAACCGTGAGCTTTGCCCCAGAAACTCGCGTTTCCTGGGGCTTTCCTCACGGCTCGCGGGTGGGGGCTAGGCGTTTTTCGCGTCTCGCCAGGCCAGCCAGTCGGTGACGGGCGCCAGGTCGTAATTGGGGCCGGAGATGCCCAGGGTGAACAGGGTGGTGCCGAGCTCGTAGAGCTCGTCGGCCTCTTCGGTGGTCTTTCCGCGCAGCTCCGTCGAGATCTCGATCTCGGCGATGTCGCGGCCCACGGTGTCACACCAGGTGCCCAGCACCCCGAGCTTGTGGGTGAGGACGTCGGGCGTGGAGAACGAGTGCCAGATGTCGGCGTGCTGCGCCACGATGCGCAGCGTCTTCTTCTCCCCACCGCCGCCGATGAGCACGGGGATGTCGCGCACGGGCGCGGGGTTCAGCTTGCCCCAGCGCGCCTCGATACGGGGCAGGTCGGCGGCGAGGGCATCAAGCCGGCTGCCGGCGGTCCCGAAGTCGTAGCCGTACTCGTCATAGTCCCGCTCGAACCAACCGGAGCCCGTACCGAAGATGAACCGCCCGCCGCTGATGTGGTCGATGGTGCGGGCCATGTCGGCCTGCAGATCGGCGTTCCGATAGCTGTTGCAGTTCACCAGCGCGCCCATGTCGATCAGGCTGGTCTGCTCTGCCCATGCCGCGAGAAGGGTCCAGGATTCGAAGTGCAGGCCCTCGCGGTCGCCGGAAAGCGGGAAGAAGTGGTCCCAATTGAAGACGATGTCCACGCCGAGGGCTTCGACGGCCGAGACGGCGTTCCGGATCGAGGTGTATTCGGCGTGCTGAGGGGCAATCTGAACGCCGAGGCGCACCGGGCGGGGCTGGGGAGAGGTCATTGGAAAATGATATTCCCCGGCCGCGCCCGGTCTGTGACGCCTGTGCCTGGCTAGCGGCCGAGCATCTTCTGCAGTGCCGCCAACTCCTCTGCCGACGGTCCGTCGGCTCCCGCCTTGGCGCCACCGCCCAGACCGAAGCCGGAGCCGCCGCCCGCTGGCGCGCCGCCGAGCTTTTCACCGGAGGCGATGGCCGCGTTCTCCGCGGCGCGCTTGGCCGGGTTGCCCGACTTCGAGCCCTTCTTTTTCTGCTGCACCTGGGGGCGTTTGCCGCCCATGCCGCCGGGGATCGGACCCATGCCTGGAATATTCGGCATACCGCCCTTGGCCACGGTCTTCATCATCTTCGCGGCCTGCTCGAACCTCTGCACGAGCTGGTTCACCTCGGTCACGCTTGACCCCGAGCCCCGGGCGATGCGCAGGCGACGGGACCCGTTGAGCAGCTTGGGGGTGACCCGCTCGGCCTTGGTCATCGACTGGATGATGGCCTCGGTGCGCACGATCTCGCGCTCGTCGAAGTTGTCCAATTGCTGCTTCATGGCGCCGGCGCCGGGCAGCATGCCCATCATCTTCTTGATGGAGCCCATGTTGCGCAGCTGCTGCATCTGGCCGAGGAAGTCGTCCAGTGTGAACGAATCGGTGGAGAACTTCTCTGCGATCTTGCGGGCTTCGTCCTCGTCGAAGGCACCCTGCGCCTGCTCGATCAGGGTGAGGATGTCACCGAGGTCGAGGATGCGACTGGCCATCCGGTCGGGGTGGAACGGTTCGAAGTCGTCGAGGTTCTCACCCGTGGACGCGAACATGATCGGGCGGCCGGTGATCGACGCCACCGACAGAGCGGCGCCACCGCGCGCGTCACCGTCGAGCTTGGAGAGCACGACACCGGTGAAGTCGACGCCGTCTTGGAAGGCGCGGGCCGTCGCCACAGCATCCTGGCCGATCATGGCGTCGATGACGAAGAGCACCTCGTCGGGGTCGATGGCCTTGCGGATGTCCGCGGCCTGCTTCATCATCTCGGCGTCGACGCCGAGACGTCCGGCGGTGTCGACGATGACCACGTCGTGCAGCTTCTGTTGGGCGTACTTGACGCCGTCGCGGGCGACCTTGACCGGGTTGCCGACACCGTTGCCGGGCTCCGGAGCGTACACGGGAACGCCGGCCTGGGCGCCGACGACCTCGAGCTGGGTGACGGCGTTGGGCCGCTGCAGGTCGGCGGCGACCAGGATCGGCGTGTGGCCGTCCTTGGCGAGCCACTTGGCGAGCTTGCCGGCCAGGGTGGTCTTACCGGCGCCCTGGAGGCCGGCGAGCATGATGATGGTCGGCGGCTTCTTCGCGAACTCGAGGCGGCGCTGCTGGCCGCCGAGGATCTGGATGAGCTCCTCGTTGACGATCTGCACGACCTGCTGAGCCGGGTTGAGCGCCTTGCTGACCTCATCGCCGAGGGCGCGTTCGCGCACCTTTCCGGTGAAGTCCTTGACCACCTCGAGCGCCACGTCGGCGTCGAGGAGGGCGCGACGGATCTCGCGGACGGTGCCGTCGACATCCGCTGCGCTGAGCTTGCCCTTGGTGCGGAGATTTTTAAACGTCTCGGCGAGGCGATCTGAGAGGTTTCCGAAAGTAGCCATTGTGGTCCTAGTTTAACCGGCTCCGGGGGACGCCGCTGCTCATGCGGTGGATTCGTGCGCCACCGGCGTACGGTGGAGGCTCCGCCTCTCACAAGGAGAACCCATGTCAGTAGTCGTCGTCGCCGTCATCACGCCTCTCGAAGGCCATCTCCAGAGGGTAGTTGATGCCTTTGCCGTCGTGGCCCCTCGAGTGCACGCCGAACAGGGCTGTGAGCTCTACGCCCTGCACCACGACGCTGACAACGTCATCATGATTGAGCGGTGGAGCAGCCCGGCCGACCTCGCCGCCCATGCGGCGGGAGCGCCGATCGGCGAGCTCAATGCCCTGCTCGCCGACCACGTGGAGGGCCCCACGGACGTGAGCGTGCTGGAGAGTGTGCCGCTCGGCGAGAGCGCGAAGGGCACCATCCAGTAGCGGCTCCAGCTAGGGCGCCGGGGCGATCAGGCGCTCGACGGCACGCACCACGCTGGCCCGCCTGGCGATGATCGCCTCTTCGTCCGGCTCCCGGTCGGCGGCCAGAGCCGACGCTGGCTCGTGGATCCAGCAGGAGACGATCCCGAAGACCAGGGCATTGAGATGGTCGGGGTCCCAGGAGGGGTCGACGCTGCCGGCCCTCTGCAGTGCGATGACTCCGCGGACCCGTTCGGCGTGGAAATCGTTGATGAGCGTCAACGGAGGGTTGATCGCCTCCTGGCCCTCCAGGTTGGCCCAGTCGATCATCCGGAGGTATTCCGGATGGGTCACCGCGTGGTCGTACAGGGCGCCCGCGAATTCGGGCAGGGTCTCCCCCGCGTTCTGTATTACAGAGTTCGCGAACTCGATCAGGTTAAGCTCCAGAACCGCGCTGAAGAGCTCCGCCTTGTGCCGGTAGTAGGCATACAGCCGTTCCTTGCTGGCCGAGGCGTTGCGGGCGATCCGGTCGATCCGGGCACCGGCGAGCCCGTGGGCGGCGAATTCCACCCTGGCGGCCTCGAGGATGCGCTGGCGGGTGGGTTCCGGCTCCTTCGGCGGCAGACCGGACCGAAATTCGTCGGTGTTCATGCCCCAAGTGTAGCAAAACGAACTAGTTCGTTCGGTATAGTTCTCGGCATGTCACAATCGAGCGCGACCGGCGTTTCCCCGGTTTCCACCCCTTCATCGCCCGACTCCTCCTCTCTCGAAGCCCCGGCCCACCACCCCCGGCGGTGGTGGCTGCTGGCCATCGTCGCTCTGGCCCAACTCACCGTGGTGCTGGACGGCACCATCGTCAACATCGCCCTTCCCCACGCGCAGGGCGACCTCGGCATGAGCGACGGCGACCGTACCTGGGTCGTCACCCTCTACGCGCTGGTCTTCGGCGCTCTGCTCCTCCTCGGCGGCCGGATCGCCGATTACTGGGGCCGCAAGCGTTCCTTCATCGTCGGCATGGCCGGCTTCGCCGTCGCCTCCACGCTCGGCGGCATGGCCCAGAGCACCTGGGAACTCCTCGCCGCCCGCGGATTGCAGGGGCTGTTCGCGGCGCTGCTCGCCCCGGCCTCTCTGGCGCTGCTCACCGTGAACTTCCCCGGCGGCAAGGATCGCATCAAGGCCTTCTCGGTCTACGGTGCGATCGCCGGCGGTGGCGCCGCGGTGGGCCTGGTGCTCGGTGGCGTGCTCACCGAATACGCCAGCTGGCGCTGGTGCCTACTGGTGAACGTGCCGATCGCGATCGTTGCCATCGCCGCCGCCATCCCGATCATCAAGGAGAGCAAGGCGCACGGAAACACCCGTTACGACGTGCCCGGCGCGATCCTCGTGGCCCTGGGCCTCGGTTCGCTGGTCTTCGGTTTCGCCCAGGCAGAGAACGGCTGGTCCGCCTGGCAGGTGCTGGTCTTCATCCCGCTGGGCGTTGTGTTGCTCGCGCTCTTCGTGCTGGTGGAGAGCCGGTCCAACCACCCGCTGCTGCCGCTGCGGATCCTGGCCGACACGGTGCGCGGCGGTGCGTTCATCACCGGCCTGCTCACCGGTGCAGCCCTTCTGGGCGGACTGCTCTTCCTCACCTTCCACCTGCAGATCGTGCTCGGCTTCTCCCCGCTGGAATCCGGACTGGCGTCTCTGCCGATGACCGCGACAATCATGGTCGGCGCCACCGTGCTGTCCAAGTTCCTGCCCCGCACCGGCGTTCGCCTGCCGATGACGGTGGGACCTCTCGTCGTGGCCGCCGGATTGTTCTACCTCTCCCGCATCACCGTGGGAGGCAGCTACGTCGTCGAGGTGCTGCCCGGCCTCATTCTGATGGGTGCCGGCCTGGCGCTGATCTTCGTGCCGCTGCAGAACGTGGCACTGTCCGGCATCGACGCCCACGACGCCGGCGCGGCCAGTGCCGCCGTCACCGCCGTGCAGCAGATCGGTGGTTCCATCGGCTCCGCGGTGTTCACCGTGCTCTACACCTCGGCCGTCGCGGCCTCCCTGGCCGGTGGCAACGGCACCCCGGTCGCCCAGCTGCAGGCCTTCGTCGACGGCTACCAGGCGGCGTTCTTCTGGGCTGGGGTCGGCGTGTTCCTCGCCGCACCGGTGTCGTTCTTCATGGTGCGCCCGAAGGCGTCGGACCTGCTCGGCTCCGCGCCTGCCATGCACCTGGGCTGATTCCCGCACCGCAGAACTGACGAAGGCCCCCGGATCACTCCGGGGGCCTTCGTCGTGCAGGTGTGCCGTGGCGGCGCTCAGCTGTCGGTGGCGATCACAATGGTGTCGCCGTGCACATCCAGCGTGACGACGAGCAGGGCGTCTGTCTCGTGCGGGCTGATCGAGTAGTCCAGCACGGCAAAGTGCTGATCGTTGCCGATGTGGTGTGGGTGGAATCCGATGCGCTGCAGCTGGATGGAGCGGAGGTAGTCGATCTGCTTGTCCCCGGAATCCCAGATCAAGGCGTCCTCGAGCACCTCGGCGTCGAGCTCTTCGAACTGCGCGACGATGAACTGGCTGGTCACCGAGACCTCGGCGCTCAGATCGGCGACGAGCGATTCCCTGGCCTGCGAGTCGAGGTCTTCCAGGGCGTTGATCATCGCGGCGACGATGTCGAGGGCCTCGGATGACACCGACTCCTCGTCGGGAGAGCTCACGTCGATCTCGACGTTCTGGTCGCCGAGCTCTGCCGTGTCGGACCAGTAGACCTCGCCGCTGTCGTCGTCGCTGCCAAGAATTCCGAAGAAATCGTGTTCGATGGTCATGGGACGTCCTATCCGACGAGTTTTTGCGCGAAAACGTGCGGGGTGAAACCGGTGAGGTCGTTGATCCCCTCACCCTGCCCGACGAGCTTGATGGGGATTCCGGTCTTCTCCTGGACCGCCAGGACGAAACCGCCCCTGGCCGACCCGTCGAGCTTGGTGAGCACCAGACCGGTCACCCCGGCATGCTCAATGAAGGCTTCGGCCTGGGCGAGGCCGTTCTGGCCCGTCGTGGCGTCCAGCACGAGGAGCACCTCGGAGATCGGGGTCTGCTTCTCGATGACCCGGCGAATCTTGGTGAGCTCATCCATCAGCCCGCCCTTGGTCTGCAGCCGGCCGGCGGTGTCGATGATCACGATCTCGGTACCCGTGGTGACGGCGCGTTCGACGGTCTGGAAGGCGACGGATGCCGGGTCCTGGCCCTGGGCCTGCGGTTTCACGATGTCCGCGCCGGCACGTTCCGCCCAGGTCGCGAGCTGCTCCACCGCGGCCGCACGAAAGGTGTCGGCGGCGCCGATCAGGACGCTGCGGTCGTGGACGCGCAGGAACTTGGCAAACTTGCCGATGGTGGTGGTCTTACCCACTCCGTTGACGCCGACCACGAGCACCACGGCCGGCCGGGCGCTGAGGTTCAACGTGGGGTCGAGCTTGGCCAGGCGCTCCTCGATGCCCTCGCGGAGCATCCGGTGCAGGTCCTTGGGGTCCGTGGTGTTGTACCTGGACACCTTGGCGCGGAGCTCGCCGACGATGGCATCGGTGATGTCCGGGCCAAAATCGGCCTGGATCAACGAGTCCTCGAGGTCGTCCCAGGTATCGGCGTCGATGGTTTTCTTCGCGAACACTCCGCGCAATGCGCCGGAGAGGGACCACGGGGTGCGTTCTGCCATGCCCCTAGCCTATGGCTCGGCTGCAAGCCGCGCTGTCGACCGGCAGAGCGGTGCCCACCGCGACACCATATTCGCTCCGGCCGCCGTCCGCGCCTACATGACGCCCCTTTACGGAGCGTGACCGGCTGTGACGCCGAACCATGACTTTGCGGCGCAGGCTCGATAGATTTCCTCCACGCCGCGCGGCCTGCCAGAGCAGTGCTCGCGTTCAAGGAGGAGGACCTCACAGTGCCACAGAGCCAGACGCCACAGACTCAGACCCTGCCGTCACAGACCCCGTCCGTGCCGGAGCGGGCCGGTCGTCCTCCGCGTCCGGCATCCAGGCCAAACGGCCAGTGGAAGGTCGACGGCACCGCACCACTGAACGGCAACGAGGCCTGGAAGCAGGTTGACAACGGGCTGAACGTGCGGGAACGGATCGAGAAGATCTACTCCCGCGACGGGTTTGAGTCGATCGAGGACACCGACCTGCATGGCCGGTTCCGCTGGTGGGGTCTCTACACCCAGCGCAAGCCCGGCATCGACGGCGGCAAGACCGCGACGCTCGAACCCCACGAACTCGAAGACGCCTATTTCATGCTGCGGGTGCGCATCGACGGCGGCCAGCTGACCACCGGCCAGCTGCGTGTCATCGGTGAGATCTCCGAGGAGTTCGGCCGGGACACCGCCGACCTCACCGACCGGCAGAACATCCAACTGCACTGGATCCGCGTCGAGGACGTTCCGGAGATCTGGCGCCGCCTGGAGGCCGTCGGCCTGCAGACCACCGAAGCCTGCGGCGATGTGCCGCGCGTCGTGCTCGGCTCCCCCGTCGCCGGCATCGCCGTCGACGAACTGCTCGACCCGACGGACGTGATCGCCGACATCACGGCGCGATACATCGGAGTTCCCGAACTCGCGAACCTCCCCCGCAAGTTCAAGACGGCCCTGACCGGTCACCCGAGCCAGGATGTTGTGCACGAGATCAATGACGTCGGCTTCGTCGCTCTGCGGCATCCGGAGCTTGGCCTCGGTTACGACCTCTGGGTCGGCGGCGGCCTCTCTGCCAACCCCCGACTCGGCGAGCGCCTGGGTGCCTTCGTCTCCCCCGAGAAGGTCGCCGACGTCTGGCTCGGTGTCGTCTCCATCTTCCGTGACTATGGTTACCGGCGGCTGCGCAACAAGGCCCGGCTGAAGTTCCTGCTCGCGGACTGGGGACCGGCGAAATTCCGTCAGGTCCTCGAGGACGAATACCTCTTCGAGGCGCTGCCCGACGGTCCGCCCGCCCCGACGCCGACCCAGCAGGGTGACCACATCGGCGTGCACAAGCAGGTCGACGGCCGGTTCTACATCGGTGTCACACCGTTCGTCGGCCGGGTCTCCGGCACCATGCTCACGGGACTCGCCGACCTGCTCGAGCAGCACGGCTCCGAGCGGCTGCGCACCACGCCGCACCAGAAGCTCGTGCTGCTGGACATCAGCGAAGAACACGTCGAACCGCTCATCGATGCCCTCGACGCGCTCGGCCTCGCCGCCCGCCCCAGCCTGTTCCGCCGTTCGACCATCGCCTGCACCGGAATCGAGTTCTGCAAGCTCGCGATCGTCGAGACCAAGCAGGCGGCGACCGACGCGGTGCTCGAGTTGGAGACGCGCCTGGCCGGCATCGACCTGCCGCAGCCGATCAGCCTGCACGTGAACGGCTGCCCCAACTCCTGCGCCCGCATCCAGACCGCCGACATCGGTCTCAAGGGCCAGCTCCTGGCCGACGGGAACGGTGGCCAGGTCCCCGGTTTCCAGGTCCACCTCGGCGGGGGCCTGGCGTCCGTCGGCCGCGATGAGGCCGGCCTCGGCCGCACCGTGCGTGGCCTCAAGGTCACCGCGGACGATCTCGCGGACTATGTGGAGCGCATCGTGCTCCGATTCCTGGCCGATCGGCTCGACACGGAGACCTTCGCCGAATGGGCGCACCGCGCCGACGAGGAGGCACTGCAATGAGCAACACCGACACCCCAACGACCACACGCCGCTCCGCCGACGAGCTGCGCGCCCTCGCCGAGGCCGGCGACGCCCTGCTGGGCGAGGCGTCCGCCCACGAGGTCATCGCCTGGGTCGCCCGTAACTTCGGCACGGATGCCGCCGCCGTCGCCTGTTCGATGGCCGACGCCGTGCTTCCCCACGCCGTCTCCCGGCAGCTGCCAGGCGTCGACGTGCTCTTCCTCGACACCGGCTACCACTTCGCCGAGACCCATACCACCCGCGACGACGTGGCCAGGCTGCTGCCCGTGCGCATCGTCGACGTGCTGCCCGAGCGCACCGTGGCCGAGCAGGACGCCGCCCACGGTGCCGAACTGTTCGCCAAGGATCCGAATCTGTGCTGCGCACTGCGCAAGGTCGAGCCCCTGCACCGCGTGCTCGGGACCTATGAGGTCTGGTTCACCGGCGTGCGGCGCGACGAGGCCCCCACCAGGGCGAACACCCCCCTGATCGTCTGGGACGAGCGCAACGGCCTCGTCAAGGTCAACCCACTCGCCGCCTGGAGTTTCGAGGACATCCTCGACTACGCCGGCCTCAACGCCGTGCCGGTCAATCCGCTGATGGCTCGGGGCTACCCCTCCATCGGCTGCGCGCCGTGCACCAAACCCGTCGCCGAGGGCGACGACCCCCGATCCGGACGCTGGGCCAGCCTGGCGAAGACAGAATGCGGACTCCACCTGTGAACGCTTTCCCCGTGCCGACCATCGACCGAAGCGGCGGCTCCCCGTCCGATAGCGCCCAGTTGAGCCAGCTCGACGTGCTCGAGAGCGAGGCGATCCACATCATCCGTGAGGTGGTCGCCGAGTTCGAACGCCCTGTGCTGCTGTTCTCCGGCGGCAAGGACTCCGTGGTCGTGCTGCACCTGGCCGCGAAGGCGTTCTGGCCGGGCAAAGTGCCGTTCCCGCTCCTGCACGTGGACACCGGGCACAACTTTCCCGAGGTCCTCGCGTTCCGCGACGAAACCGTGGCCCGCCTGGGGCTCCGCCTCGAGGTGGCCAGCGTGCAGGATTACATCGACGACGGCCGCCTGACCGAACGCGCGGACGGCACCCGCAACCCCCTGCAGACGCTGCCGCTGCTCGACGCGATCACGGCCGGCCGCCACGACGCCGTCTTCGGCGGCGCCCGCCGCGACGAGGACAAGGCCCGCGCGAAGGAGCGCATCCTCTCCCTCCGCGACGAGTTCGGCCAGTGGGACCCGCGCAACCAGCGCCCGGAACTCTGGAACCTCTACAACGGCCGCCACACCGTGGGCCAACACGTGCGGGCGTTCCCGATCAGCAACTGGACCGAGCTCAACGTCTGGCGCTACATCGAGCGCGAGGGCATCGCCCTCCCCCCGCTGTACTACGCGCACGAGCGCGAGGTCTACCGCCGCGACGGCATGTGGCGGGCCGTCAGCCCGGTCAGTGCCCCGCTGGCCAGCGAGACCGTCGTCTCGCGCACCGTCCGCTACCGCACCGTGGGCGACATGAGCTGCACCGGCGCCGTCGACTCCGACGCCGCATCCGTGCAGGACGTCGTGCGAGAAATCGCCGTGAGCACGATCACCGAACGCGGCGCGACGCGTGCCGACGACCGCATCTCCGAAGCGGCCATGGAAGATCGCAAGAAGGACGGGTATTTCTAATGACTCAGGTACAGCTCGTGCAGGCACAGCCGGGTGAGCTCCTGCTGGAGCGCTCGGTCGCCGAGCGCGCCGAAGGCACCCTCTTCCGGTTCGCGACCGCCGGTTCCGTCGACGACGGCAAGTCCACCCTGGTCGGCCGGCTGCTGCACGATTCGAAGGCGATCCTCGCCGACCAGCTCGACACCGTCACCCGCACCTCCACCGAGCGCGGCTTCGGCGGAGCGGCCGGCGGCATCGATTTCGCGCTTCTCACCGACGGCCTGCGGGCCGAACGCGAGCAGGGCATCACCATCGACGTCGCCTACCGCTACTTCGCCACCGACAAACGCTCATTCATCCTCGCCGATTGCCCCGGCCACGTTCAGTACACCCGCAACATGGTCACCGGTGCCACCACGGCGGATGCCGTCATCATGCTCATCGACGCGCGCAAGGGCGTGCTCGAACAGACCCGCAGGCATCTGTCCGTCGTGAAGCTGCTGCGAGTGCCCCACATCGTCATCGCGGTGAACAAGATCGACCTGCAGGACTACGACGAAGCCGCATTCGGCGCTGTCGCCGCGGCCGTTTGCCGGGTCACCGATGAGCTGGGGCTGGGTGCGGTGCACATCATCCCCGTCTCGGCCCTCGTCGGCGACAATGTCGTCGAGAGGTCGGCGAACACGCCCTGGTACGACGGACCGAGCCTGCTCGAGCTCCTGGAGACCCTCCCCGCCGCGGATGCGGTCGCCACGAACGTGGAGTCGTTCAGGCTGCCGGTGCAACTCGTGCTGCGGCCCCAGGGCGCGGTCGCCGTCGCGCCGGAGGACGCCGCGGCGTACCGCGACTACCGGGCATACGCCGGCCAGGTGGCCTCTGGCACCGTACGGGTGGGCGATACCGTCACGGTGACGCCCGGTGGAGCCAGCACCGTCGTGACCGGCATCGACTTCGCCGGAACATCACTCGACCACGCCATCGCACCCCAGTCGGTCGCCCTGCGGCTGCGCGACGACCTCGACATCGCCCGCGGCGCCGTCATCGGCGCGGCCGGCACCATGCCGGAACCCGTGAAGGAGCTGTCCGCCGCCCTGTTCTGGCTGGACCCCCGTGCTCTGCGACCCGGCGCCCGGGTGCTGGTCAAGTTCGGCACCCACACCGTGCAGGCCATCGTCGCTACCATCACCGGTCGCCTCAACCTGGACTCCCTGGAGCTCGAAGACGCCTCCGGGCTGGAGATCAATGACATCGGACAGGTCACCGTCCGGCTGGCCGCCGCCCTTCCTGTGGAGACCTACGCCGCGAACCGCCGAGCCGGTGCCTTCCTGGTGATCCAGCCGCAGGATGGCGCGACGCTGGCCGCTGGCATCGTCACGGCTTCCGGGACCGTTGCAGGGGCCGGTGGGCCCGCATGACCGCGCACACCGGCCGCACGTCCATCCGTCTCCTGCTGGCCGTCACCCTGATCCCGGTGCTGCTGGGCGGGTGCGCCGCCGCCGTCAGCGCCGCGGAACCGGCCGGACCGGCCGCAGAGCTCCGCCTGGGCTACTTCGACAACGTCACCCACGCCCCGGCCCTGGTCGGGTTGGACCAGGGCCTGCTGGCGGAATCGCTCGGCGACACGACCCTGACCACCCAGGTCTTCGGTGCCGGCCCCGCCGCCATCGAGGCCCTCAGCGCCGGAGCCATCGACGCGGCCTACCTCGGCCCCAATCCGGCGGTGAACAGTTTCGTGCAGAGCGCCGGCCAGTCGGTCAGGATCGTAGCCGGCGCCACCAGCGGCGGAGCCGCGCTCGTCGTGCGGCCCGGCATCACCGACGCCAGCG
The DNA here is from genome assembly GCF_004402695.1 of Cryobacterium adonitolivorans. GTDB lineage: Bacteria > Actinomycetota > Actinomycetes > Actinomycetales > Microbacteriaceae > Cryobacterium > Cryobacterium adonitolivorans. Next base: position 64,541 of record NZ_SOFL01000057.1, read on the forward strand.
ACCTGGCCGGAACCACGCTCGCCACCCCGCAGCTGGGCAACACGCAGGATGTCGCGTTGCGCTCCTGGCTCGGCGAGCAGGGCTACACGACCAGCACCACCGGCGGCGGCGGCGACGTGGACATCGCCCCGACCGAGAACGCCCAGGCCCTGGCCCTGTTCCAGAGCGGCAAGATCGACGGCGCCTGGCTCCCCGAACCCTGGGTCTCCAGGTTCGTGATCGAGGCCGGTGCCACCGTCCTCGTCGACGAGGCCTCGCTCTGGCCGGACGGCGCGTTTCCCACCACGGTGCTGGTGGTCGGGACCGAGTTCCTGGCCGCGCACCCGGAGACCGTTGAGGCGCTCGTCGCCGGCCACACGGCATCCGTGAACTGGCTCAACGCCAACCCCGACCAGGCGGCCGCCGCGATCAACCGCACCCTCGACGCCGACACCGGCAAGCCGCTGCCCGACGCGGTTCTCGCCCGTGCCCTGACCGCCGTGACCTTCACGACCGACCCGCTCGCCGGGACCTTCCCGGTGCTGCTGAAGGCCGGCGTCACAGCCGGCACCTCCAAGAACGGGAACCTGGACGGGCTCTTCGACCTGGCACCGCTGAACAGGGTCCTCACGGAGGCCGGCGCGCACTCGGTCTCCGATGCCGGACTCGGAACGGAGTGACCGTGCGGACCTCCACCGACGCATCCCCGGCCCCGACCACGCTGTCGGCCACGGTGAAACCGGCGATCCGCATCGACTCGCTCGGCAAGCGGTTCGGACCGACCGGCCCGGTCGTCCTGGACAACATCAACCTCACCGTGGCACCCGGAGAATTCCTGTGCCTGCTCGGCGCCTCCGGCTGCGGCAAGTCCACCCTGCTCAACATCATCGCCGGACTCGAACACCCCAGCGAGGGCACCGTCACCGTCACCAGCGGCAGCGCGGCCGTGATGTTCCAGGAGTCCGCACTCTTCCCGTGGCTGACCGCCGGGCGGAACGTGGAACTCGCCCTCAAGCTCCGGGGAGTGCCGCGCTCTGCGCGTCGCGCCCAGGCGCTGGAGTTGCTCGACCTCGTCAACCTCGCCGATGCCGCCTCCAAACGCCCGCACGAACTCTCCGGCGGCATGCGTCAACGGGTCGCCCTGGCCAGGGCCCTCGCCCAGGACCGCAAGGTACTGCTGATGGACGAACCGTTCGCGGCCCTCGATGCCATCACCCGGGACCTGCTGCACGAAGAGTTGGAGCGGGTCTGGCGAGAGACCGGCCGCACCATCATCTTCGTCACGCACAACGTGCGCGAGGCCGCCCGGCTCGGCCAGCGCGTGGTGCTCATGTCTTCCCGTCCCGGTCGCATCAGCAACGAATGGCGCATCGACGACACCGGGCCCCGGCGGATCGAGTCGCCAGAGGTGTCCCGCCTGGCCATCGAAATCACGGACCAGCTGCGAGAGGAGATCCGCCGCAATGCTGCCTGACACCGCGCACCCCGGTTCCGCCGCCGATCCCCACGGCGGCGGCGCCCACGACGAGCTCCGCCGCCTCGAATCGGGCCTTGACGCCCTCCAGACCACGCCCCTGACCGAGAAAGGTCCCTGGCGCCGGTTTCTCGACGGGGTGCTGCCACCGGTCCTGCTGCTGGTGGCGCTGGTCGTGGCCTGGCAGTTCTACACCGTGATCGCCCAGCCTCGGCCCGATCTGGCGCCCGGCCCGGTGAAGGTGGCCGGGTCGCTCGTCGAGCAGTGGAACGACGGCCGGTTGCAGCAGGCGGTGCTCACGAGCCTGTCCCGTGGCGGGGCCGGCTTTCTCATCGCCGTCGCGATCGGCACACCGCTCGGGCTACTGCTGGCCGAGTGGCGGCTGCTCCGCCGCGCCCTCGGGCCGCTCCTGTCCGGCCTGCAGGTGCTCCCGTCCGTGGCCTGGGTGCCCGCCGCGATCATCTGGTTCGGCCTGACCGACGCCACGGTCTACTTCGTGGTGCTGATGGGCGCCGTCCCGTCGATCGCGAACGGGCTCGTCTCCGGTATCGACCAGGTTCCACCGCAGCTGCGCAAGGTCGGCACCGTTCTCGGAGCGTCCCGAATCGAACTCGCCACCCTGGTCGTGCTCCCGGCCGCGCTGCCCGGCTATTTCTCGGGCCTCAAACAGGGTTGGGCATTCGCCTGGCGGTCGCTGATGGCGGCGGAGATCATCGTTGTGGGCGGCTCGATCGGTTTCGGCCTCGGCACAATGCTGCAGCAGAGCCGGGAACTCGCCGACCTGTCCGCGGTGCTCGCGACCATCCTGGTGATCCTCGCGGTCGGCATCCTGGTGGAACTGACCGCCTTCGCCCCGATCGAGCGCCGGCTCCTGCGACGCCGTGGGCTCACCCCCGGCGCGCGCCGGTAGGCACACCAGCACCCACCGACTCACCCCACCCCCGTCACGCACGTTCGACTCCGCCCTTTCGAAAGGCCCACTCATGACCCGGACGCTCTCCGCGCCCCAGCCAATGCGCGTCGCCATCATCGGCGCCGGCCCAGCCGGCATCTACGCCGGCAACATCCTCAGCACGGCCGTACGCGCCGCCGGCGGTGAGGTCGGCATCGACCTCTTCGACTCCCTGCCGGCCCCCTACGGCCTGATCCGCTACGGTGTGGCTCCCGACCACCCCCGCATCAAGGGCATCGTCAACTCCCTGCACGAGATGCTCGACGCCGGCACCATCCGGTTCCTCGGCAACGTGGGCTACGGCACCGACCTCTCGCTGGCCGACCTGCGCCGGCACTACCACGCCGTGATCTTCGCCACCGGAGCGATCCGCGACGCTGACCTGCCGATTCCCGGCATCACCCTGCCCGGCTCTTACGGCGCGGCCGACTTCGTCTCGTGGTTCGACGGGCACCCGGATGTGCCGCGCGACTGGCCCCTCGACGCCACCGACATCGCGGTGATCGGCAACGGAAACGTGGCCCTGGACGTGGCACGGATGCTGGCCAAGCACCCCGCCGACCTGCTCAGCACCGACATCCCGGCCAATGTGCACGCCGGCCTGGCCGGCTCGCCGGTCACCGACGTGCACGTCTTCGGCCGGCGCGGTCCCGGCCAGGTGAAGTTCACCCCGATCGAGCTGCGCGAACTCGGCGACATCCCCGACGTCGATGTGATCGTCTACGACGAGGACTTCCCCAGGGACGCCGACTCCGAGGCCCGCCTGGCCGCGTCCAACAACCAGGTCAAGGTCATGAGCCGCACCCTGAACGGCTGGCTCACCCGCGAGCCCACCGGAGCCCCCCGGCGGCTGCACCTACATTTCCTGCACAGCCCGGTAGAGGTCTACGGCACCGACCGGGTCGAGGGGATGCGTTTCGAACGCACCGCCCCGACCGGCGACGGGGGCGTGCGCGGCACGGGCGAGATCATCGACTACCCGCTGCAGGCCGTCTACCGCGCGGTCGGCTACCGCGGCAGCGCGCTGCCCGATGTGCCCTTTGACCACGCGCGCGGCGTCATCGCCAGCACCGAGGGCCGCGTCATCGACGGCAACGGCACGCCACTGCCCGGGCTCTATGCCACGGGCTGGATCAAGCGCGGCCCGGTCGGACTGATCGGTCACACCAAAGGCGATGCCCTCGAGACGATCACCCACCTGGTCGAGGACCTCGCCCTGCTGCCGGAACCAGCCGACCCCACCGAGGACGCCATCCTGGGCCTGCTCGGTGAGCGCGGCATCCGATACACCACCTGGCCCGGCTGGCTGTCCCTGGACGCCCACGAACGGGCGCTCGGCGACGCCGACGCCTCAGAGGTGACCCGGGAACGGGTGAAGGTCGTCCCCCGTGACGAGCAGGTGGCGATCGCCGCCGAAGACACGCTGGTGCCCTCGTGACCTATGTGGTCGCGCTGCCCTGCGTGGACGTGAAGGATCGCGCCTGCGTTGACGAGTGCCCGGTCGACTGCATCTACGAGGGCGAGCGCTCCCTGTACATCCACCCCGACGAGTGTGTCGACTGCGGCGCCTGCGAACCGGTCTGCCCGGTGGAGGCCATCTACTACGAGGACGACCTACCCGAGGCGTGGGCCGACTATTACCGGGCCAATGTGGACTTCTTCGTCGAACTCGGCTCCCCCGGCGGCGCCGCGAAAACCGGTGTGCTCACTTTCGACCACCCTGTCATCGCCGGGTTGTCGCGCCAGGTCGCGCCAGGTGCCTGACGCCCAGGAACGCTACGACTGTGTCGTGATCGGCGCCGGTCCGGCCGGGCTGTCGGCGGCGCTGAACCTGAGCAGGGCCCGCCTCACCGTGCTCGTCATCGACAGCGACAGGCCCCGGAACGCGGCCACCATGATCTCGCACGGGTTCCTCACCAGGGACGGGGTCGCCCCGCACGAGCTGCGCCGCCTCGCCAGAGAAGAGGTCGAGGGCTACCCGGGCACACAGATCCTGCGGCGCACCTCGGTACGCTCGGTCCAGCGGGCCCCCGAGCTGTCCAAGGAGGACGGTTCGCACCCGTTCACCGTCACGCTCGGGAGCCCGTCGAGTGCCGGTCGACTGGTGCACAGCCGGGCGGTGCTCGTCGCCACCGGGCTGCGCGAGACCCTTCCGGATGTCCCCAATATCCGGGGGTTCTACGGCATGAGCCTGTTCAGCTGCGCCGCCTGCGACGGCTATGAGCTGAATGATCAACCGCTGGCCCTGATCGGCGAGACCGACGACCTTTTCGCCCGGGCATTGCTGGTGTTCCAGTGGACGCACACGCTGACGGTGTTCACCAACGGCGCAGGCTTCACCGACGACTCCGGCGCCGTCTCCGCCGGCCAGGAGGAAGCGCTGCGCGGGCGCGGCATCACCGTCGAACGGCGCCGGATCACCGAACTCGAGGGTGACCGGGGGCTGCTCGTCGCGGTGCGCGTGGATGGCGGCGGCCGGATCCCGGCTACCGGCGGGTTCGTGCGACCGCTCTGGCATCCCGCCGTGGAGTTCCTGGCCGGGCTCGATGTTGCCGGTGACGCGCACGCCCAGCTGCTCACCGACCGCAACGGGCGCACCAGCGTGCCGGGGCTCTACGCGGCCGGTGACGTCGCGTCGCCCGGACCGCAGCAGTTGATCGTGGCGGCCGGTGCCGGCGCCCGCACGGCCGCGATCATCAGCCAAGACCTCCTCGGCGTCAGCACAGCACACTGACTCCGGCGGGTTCGCGCCGCCACGCCGGCTCTGACACACCGAAACCGGCGCCCGGGGTGGCGGGTCGCCGCGGTGCTGAGTATCGTCACGGTAGTCGCCGCGCGGGTCGGCCTGCGCCCGTCGAGAGGGACGCCCATGAGCACCACGCCACCGCCCATGCAACCGCCCACGCAGCCGCCGGCGCCCGGCGCGCATCCGGCGCTCGTCGCGCTCAGCGGAGTGCTCGAGGGCGCTCTGGTGCTGCCCGGTGATCCCGGCTGGGACGACGCCAGGGTGCCGTGGAACCTTGCCGTCGACCAGCAGCCGAGCGCCGTTGTGCGCCCGCGCTCGGTGCGGGACCTCAGGCAGGTCGTCGTCGCCGCCAGGGAGGCCGGCCTGGGGGTGAGTGTGCAGCCGCGGGGTCACGGCGCCGCCGACGACCTTGCCGGCCGGATCCTCGTGCGCACCAGCGCTTTCGACGAGGTCACCGTGAACGTCGTCGCCCGGTTCGCGCGAGTCGGCGCCGGCGTGCCGTGGGGAGCACTACTCAACCGTCTCGACGGCACCGGCCTGATCGCCCTGGCCGGCACCAACCCCGACGTCAGCGTCGCGGGCTACCTGCTCTCCGGCGGGCATTCCTGGTTCAGCCGGTGGAAGGGCCTGGCTGCACACTCCATTCGCGCCGTGGAGCTGATCGACGCCACCGGGGTGCTGCGGCGCGTCACCAGGGACACCGACCCGGATCTGCTCTGGGGCCTGCGGGGCGCCGGCGGACTCTTCGGCGTGGTGACCACCCTGGAGATCGACCTGTACCCGGCGCCCGACCTCTTCGGCGGCAAGATTCTTTTTCCCGCCGAATCGGCCGAGGTGGTCTTCGAAGCCGCTGCCGACATCCTGCTGGACGCGCCGCCGGAGCTGAGCATATTCCTGGGCCTGATCAACCTGCCCGCCGTCGAGCAGGTGCCCGAACTGCTCCGCGGCCGGAGCTTCACCCAGGTCGACGCCGTCTTTGTGGGGTCTGCCGAGGAAGGGAGCGCCCTGCTCGCACCGTTGCTGTCGATCGCCCCGGTCATCGCCAATCTCAGCCGGCCGTTCTCGATCGGACAACTGGGCGAGGTGTCGGGCGAACCACAGGAGCCCTCGGCGACGCTGGACTGGTCCAGGACCGTCAGCGAGCTCGACGCCGCCACCATCGCGAGCCTCGTCGAGGCCTTCCGGACCGCGAGTTATGCCGGCCTATCCCTGTTGCAGCTGCGGCCGCTGGGCGGGTTGATCGGCGACCCGACGGTCGGCGCCGACGGTGTGGTGGGCCATCTCGACGCCGGGTTCATGCTCTTCGCGGCGGCGATCCTGCCGCCGGGCGCACCCGTTCCGGCCGCCTCCGACCGCCATCTGGTGTTCCAACCCCTGGAGGACACCGTGCAGGCCGTGAGTGTTCCCCGCATCGTGCCGACGATGCTCGCGGCCGGCCAGAACCTGGGCCTCGCCTTCACGCCCGAGGAGGTGCAGCGCCTGGCCGGGATCAAGGCGCGGGTCGATCCGGACAACCTGTTCCGCAGCAACCGGGCGTTGCCGGCCTAGCCGTACCGAGCCGAGCCGAGCCGAGCCGAGCCGAGCCAGGCCGAGCCGGACCGTGGCTCAGGAGGCTTGTTCCGCCTCGCGCACGATGCGCTGGCCGACCACTGCCGACACCCCGTCCTGCCGCATCGAGACGCCGTAGAGGGCATCCGCGATTTCCATGGTGCGCTTCTGGTGCGTGATGACGATGAGCTGGCTGGTGGCCCGCAGGTCCTCGAAGATGGTCAGGAGCCGGCCCAGGTTCGCGTCGTCGAGTGCGGCCTCGACCTCGTCCATGATGTAGAACGGGCTCGGCCGGGCCTTGAAGATCGCAATGAGCAGGGCCACCGCCGCCAGCGACCGTTCGCCGCCGGAGAGCAGCGACAGCCGCTCGATCTTCTTGCCGGCCGGCTTGACCGACACCTCGATGCCGGTGGTGAGCATGTTCGCGGGGTCGGTGAGCTGGATGCTGCCGCTACCGCCGGGGAACAGCACCGGGAAGACCTCGGCGAAGGCCGCCTGGGTGTCGTCGAAGGCGCTGGCGAAAATGGTCCCCATTTTCACATCGATGTCCTCGATGATGGTCAGGAGATCGGCGCGGGTGGTGGTGAGGTCGGTGAGCTGCTCGGTGAGGAACAGGTGGCGTTGTTCCAGCGCCGCGAACTCCTCGAGCGCGAGCGGGTTGATCCTCCCCAGGCGGGCATACTGGCGTTCGGCGGCGGCCAGGCGCGCCCGCTGTTCCACCCGGTCGTACGGTGTGGGCGACCCTTCGGTCTCGACGTCACCGTCGGCGGGCACCGGTTGGTCAGGGCCGTATTCGGCGCCGAGGACGTCTTCCACCAGGCCCAGTTCGCTGGCGGCGCGCTCGAGCAGCGCCGAGAGCTGTAGTTTCTTCTCGTAGATCGCCAGTTCGAGGCCGTGCACGTTTTCCGTGATGGCCTGCAACCGGGTGCGCAGCTCGCTCTCGGCCCGGCGGAGTGTGCTGAGCTCGTCGTTCTGGCTTGCCCTTTCGGCTTCGGTGATGGCCAGCCGCTGGCGCGCCTCGGCCACCGCGCCGTCGACCGAGGCGAGCACCAGGGGCAGCGCGTCGGCGACGGCTGAGGCGGCATCCACCTGCCGTCGGCGGAGAACGGCCCGGCGGGCGGCGGCATCCGCCTCCGCCCGGTCGGATTCGAGTTGCCTGGTCAGGGAGATCACCCGGGACTGGCCGCCGCGCAGGCGTTCCCTGGCGGTGTCCACCCGCAGGCGAGCCTCGATCTCGGTCTCCCTGGCGCGCTCGAGTTCTGCGTAGAGGGCGTCGCGTGCGCTGACGTCGAGGATGGGCCGGGGAGCAGAACGCATGGTGTCCAGGGCGGCGGCGGTTCTGGCGGCGGCGCTCTCGGCATCGGCGACTCCGGACGAGGCGAGGTCGGCGGCGCTCGACAGTCTGTCGAATTCCGCCGCCGCGGCGTCGACCTGCACGGTGAGGCGGTTGCGCCGGTCGGCGCGGGCAGCCTCCCGGGTGCTGTGCTCGCGGCGCAGGGCCTGGGCGGACCTGGCCTGGTCCCGAGCGGTGGCCAGCAGGGTGCGCTGTTCGCCGAGGTCGCCGGCGACGTGGCCGATCAGCGAGGTCACCTCGGCCAGTCGGTTCTCGGCCGCGTCACGTTCGGTGACGAGTTCGAGCTTGCTGGGTGCGGCACCGGACCCGCCGCGCAGCGCATGGGCGGTGAGAACGTCCCCGGCGCGGGTGATGATGGTGACAGAGGCGCCCGGCGCCAGGGACGCCGGCACCGCAACAGCCAGAGTATCCGAGGCGGCGACGGCGGCAGCGAGATCGTCAACGATGACGGTGCGCTCGAGCAGCCCGCGCACTCCGGGCGGCGCGTCGACGACGGTGCGCGCGGCGACGACCCCCGGCAGGCCGGAGAGGTCGAGTGGGGCGACGTGCGGTGCGACGGACCCGTGGTCGACAGCCCCGGCGAGCACAAGTTCGACCCGGCCGAGGTGCAGCCGGTCGGCGTGGCCGACCGCGGCAACGGCGGCATCGCGGTCGTCGGCGGCGACGGCGTCAGCGAGGGAACCGAGCGCCGCTGCGATGGCGCGCTCGAAGCCGGGTTGCACGCTCATGACCTCGGCGACGAGGCCGCGGATGCCGGCCAGGTTCGCGTCGAGAAGGGCCGAGGAGCCGTCCTTTTGGCCGAGCGCCAGCGTGAGGGCGCCCGTGCGGGCCGCCAGAGCATCCCGCTCCCGCTCCTGGCCGTGCAGCAGCTCACGGAGCCGCTCGATCTCGGTCTCGGCCCGGGACACCTCGGCCTGGGCGAGTTCCACGACCTCGTCGAGATCGACATCGCTCGCCGCGTCGCCGGCGTCCTCGTCGAGGTCGGCCAGCTGCTGCCGGGACGCGGCCAGCCGGTCGCGGGCGGAGTCGAGGGCGCCCTGCTGGCGCAGCACTTCACCGCGCACCGCGGCCAACCGGGACGCCGCGGTCGCCGACTCGCCGGCCAGCTGGGACAGCTGGAGGTCATGGCGGGAGACGAGGGCGGACTGCGCCGCTATCTCGTCGTCGACGGCGTCCAGGTCGCGCCGCACCGAGGCAGTAATGGCGCGTGCGCCGGCCCAGGCGTCCTCCGCCGTCGTGATGCCCGCCCGCAGGCGTTCCACCTCCGCCGCGGCATCTTCGACACGCTGCGGGGTCACGCTCGACGCCCGTTCGGCCGGTTCGGCCTGGCTGCCCAGCAGGGCGAGCCGCTGGTTGGCAAGGGTGTACAGCCCGCGCAGCCGTTCCTGGGCGGATTCGAGCCCGAACGCCGTGCGCCGGGCGATGTCCACGGCGTCACCGACCTGCGCGTCCTCCAGCCGGCGTACCCGCACCTGGTTGTGGTCGAGCTGCTCCTGGATCACCAGGCGTTCGGAGTGCCGTTCGCTCTCAGTGCGGCCGTGGGCGTCAAGGGCGGTGCGCAGCACGATCACGTCGTCCGCGAGCAGCCGCGCCCGCGCGTCCCGCACGGTGGCGGCGATCTGCTGGGCCTGCCTGGCCACCTGAGCCTGCTGGCCGAGCGGCTTGAGCTGCCGGCGGATCTCCCCGGCGAGGTCGCTGAGCCTGGTGAGGTTGGTCTGCATAGCCTCGAGCTTGCGCACGGTCTTTTCCTTGCGGCGACGGTGCTTCAGGATTCCGGCGGCCTCCTCGATGAATCCGCGGCGTTCCTCCGGACTGGCGCGCAGCACGGCATCCAGCTGGCCCTGGCCGACGATGACATGCATCTCCCGACCAAGACCGGAGTCACTGAGCAGCTCCTGCACGTCAAGCAGCCGGCAGGTGCGGCCGTTGATGGCGTACTCGCTGCCCCCATTGCGGAACAGGGTGCGGGAGATGGTCACCTCCGCGTACTCGATGGGCAACGCGCCGTCGCTGTTATCAATTGACAGGGTCACCTCGGCGCGGCCGAGTGGACCCCTGGTGGAGGTGCCGGCGAAGATGACGTCCTCCATCTTGCCGCCACGGAGCGTCTTCACGCCCTGCTCGCCCATCACCCAGGCGAGGGCGTCGACCACGTTGGACTTGCCGGAGCCGTTGGGGCCCACGACACAGGTGACCCCGGGTTCGAAGGCGAAGGTCGTCGACTGTGCGAAGGACTTGAAACCCTTGAGGGTGAGGCTCTTCAGGTACACCCCGGCCGTCCTTCCCGCGCTCGTCTTGAACCGTCAGCATTGGCACAGCCAATATTTGGCACAGTCCTGCTCAGTCCACGCTACCGGACGGCCGCTGGTTTACTGGGATCGGCCCGCCCTGAGATCCTCGGGGAGTCTGTCGCTTCCGCGGTACCGGGTCTAGGCTCGGCGGGCATGGAGAGCCGATCGTTCAGCATCGATGAATTGAGCATTCCGGCCGCGCCCGGCCGGCCGGGTTGGCCCGAGTTCGTCGCCGCCGTCGACGTGCACAACCGGGTGCAGGCCGACGCGTACGGCACCGGCGAGCTGGCCCAGTCGGCCGAGGAACTGCTTCCAGGATTCCTCACCCCCGAGCACTCCCCTCGTCGGCTTTTCGAGGTGCGCGCCGCGGGTGCGATCGTGGGCCGCGCCGCCTACGAAACGCAGGCGGACCCGTCGTCGGAGTTCGCGTGGTTCACCGTCGAGGTACTGCCAGAGTGGCGGGGCCGGGGCATCGGCACCGCGTTGTCGAACGTCGTGGAAACGCTGGCCGCCGCTGAACACCGCAGCAGCAGGGTGGTCTATGCAGTCTCGCCGCCCGGCCCGGGCGAACGCCTCGTCGCGCCCACGGGTTTCGGCTCGGTCCCCCTGGCCAACCCCGAGGTGCGTTTCCTGCTGAACAGGGGGTACCGCCTCGAGCAGGTGGAACGCGGCAGCCGTCTGCAGCTGCCGATGGATCCGGCCCGTCTCGCACGGCAGCTCGCCGACGCGGCGATCAGGGCCGGCGAGAACTACGCGGTGTTGTCCTGGACCGGGCGGACCCCGGACCGCTGGCTCGAGGACATCGCCCTGCTGTACACCCGCATGTCGACGGATGCCCCGACGGCGGGCCTGGAGGAGCCGGAAGACGTCTGGACCGTGGAGCGGCTGCTCAGCGAACAGGACGCATACGCGGCAGGTCCGAGCCGCGCGCTCGTGACCGCCGCCCTGCACCGGCCGAGCGGTCGCCTGGCCGGTTTCACCGAAGTGTCGGTGCCCGGCGACGCCAGCCGGGCCGTGCTGCAGGAGGACACGCTGGTGCTTCGGGAGCACCGCGGGCACCGGCTCGGCATGCTCATGAAGCTGGCCAATCTGCAGAGCCTGGCCCAGGAGCATCCGGATCAGCGGGCGGTGACCACGTTCAACGCCGAGGAGAACCGGTACATGCTCGACGTCAATGAGGCGCTCGGGTTCGTGCCGATGGGCTACGAGGGCGCCTGGCGGAAGGTCAGCGCACCCGCTGGCAGCGCGGGCAGTAGTGCGACGAGCGGTTCATGAATTTGGCGCGCACGAGGTCGGTGCCGCAGCGGGGGCACGGCTTCCCCTGCTGCCCGTAGGCATTGAGGCTGTGCGCGAAGTAGCCGGACTGGCCATTGACGTTCACATACTGGGCGTCGAAGCTGGTGCCGCCCTCGTCCAGCGCCCGGAGCAGGATCGCGCGGACGGCGGTGAGCAGGCGGCGGGCGCTCGCCGGGGACAGTGACGCGGCCGGCTGGTCGAAGTGCACCCGGGCGTCGAAGAGGGCCTCGTCTGCATAGATGTTGCCGATTCCGCTGACGACCTGCTGGTCGAGCAGCACCCGTTTGATGCCGGACCTGGTGCGGGCCAGCGATCCGTAGAAGGCCGGGGCGGAAAAAGCAGGGTCGAGCGGGTCCCGGCCGATGTGCGCCACCTGGCTGGGGATGAGGCCGGACCAGGCTGGGGGCGTATCCGTCTCGCCGGCGGCCGGCCGGCCTGGAGCCATTCCGGGCCCGGCGTAACCGGCTGACCGGCCGTCGACGGTGGCCTGCAGCCTGTCGACGGCCATGCTGCCGAAGATGCGCTGGTCCACGAAGTGCAGGGCCAGTTCGCCCTGCTCGGGGTGCTGCAGGGTCAGGCGGATGCGCAGCAGCTTTTGCGCTGTCTCTCCAGGGGTGCGCAGCAGCACCTGTCCGCTCATCCCGAGGTGGGCGACGATGGCCCGGCGCTCAGCCGTGCCCGGAGGCTCCCCCGGTACGGCGGCCAGCGGGAACCAGAGGAACTTGCCCCGTCTCACGGCGGCTTCGATCCGGGCCCCGGTCAGGAGCGCCTCAAAATCGCCGAGCGACCTGTCGTGGCGGCGCAGGGACCGTTCGTCGAAGATCTCGACGCCCGTAACGATGGCTCCGGACACGGCGCTTTCCAGGCCGGCCCGAACGACCTCGACCTCGGGAAGTTCAGGCACGGCTCAGCGATGGACGGCCCGCAGGCGGGTCCAGGCCGTCAGGGCCGCGGCCATCTCGGCGTGCTTCTTGCTGGTGCCCTCGCCCGTGGCTGTGACCGCGGTGCCGACGCTCACCGTGGCGACGAACACCTTCGAGTGGTCCGGGCCGCTTTCGGCGACGGTGTAGACCGGGACTCCGGCTCCGAGCCGCGCGGCGGTCTCCTGCAGGCTGGTCTTGGGGTCCATCGATACACCGAAGTGGCCCGGGTCCGCCAGCATGGGTTGCAGCAGGCGCTTCACGAATCGCGTCGCGGACTCCACGCCCGTGTCGAGGTAGACGGCACCGATGAGGGCCTCGACGGTGTCGGCGAGGATCGACGACTTGTCGCGGCCACCGGTGAGGGTCTCCCCACGTCCGAGGCGCACGAAACGGCCCAGGCCGATACCGCGGGCGATCTCGGACAGGGCGGCCGTGGACACCAGGCTGGCCCGGCGCTTGGCGAGGTCGCCCTCTGGCAGCAGCGGGAAGTCGCGGTACAGCATCACGGTCACCGCCTGGCCCAGAATCGAGTCGCCCAAAAATTCCAGGCGTTCGTTCGTGGGCACGCCACCGTTCTCGTACGCGAACGAGCGGTGTGTCAGCGCGAGTTCGAGAAGACCGGCGTCGACCTGCAGGCCGAGGATCTCCTGCAAGGCCGCCATCGAATCCTCCGGTGCCCCCGACTGTCCCCGTGCAGCAGAAACTCCTGCAGCAGGGATCGCTGCAGGAGCATCGGCTGTTCCGGGATCTGCGTCAGAACCTGACACGGTCGCGCACCGCCCCTTGGTTAGAGCTTTGACTAAACGTCAGCGACCTTACGGCCCTTGTACTCCATGAAGAGTGCGGTGCCGGCGGCGTCGGTGACGACCTTCGCGCGGTGCGGGAGGCTGTAGACAACCTTGCCGTTTTCCATGGTCTTCACCAGGGTGGGGGCTTCGGCCTTCCAGCAGGAACGGCGTGAGCGGGTGTTGGAGCGTGATTGCTTGCGCTTCGGGACTGCCATGACTACTTCTCTTCTCTATCCGGTACAGCCTGGATGTCTTCATCCATGCTGATGCTTTCGGAAGCTTGGAATTCCAATAGTGCGGACCAGCGGGGATCCTGCACGTCACTCGGTTCAAGTTCAGGGGAAGTGGCACGCCGTTCCCCGGTCTCTGGGTCGAGACCTGGGCAATCCCGCCGGCAAACCGGCTGGAACGGCAGTGACAACACCACTGCATCCCTGATTAGTGGTTCAAGATCCACGTGGTCATCTTGAACCGCACACTCATAAGCTTCGTCTAGATCGTACGCGAAAAGCTCCACAAAATGAACTCGGACAGGCAATTCGATGTCAATCAGGCATCTTCCGCACTCTCCGGCGGCTTTTCCGGTCACATCCGCGGTCACCAGGATGCCCTCGTGGATGCACTCCAGGCGCAAATCGGCCTCGAGAGTGGAGCCGGCTTTCACGGCAACGAGCGCTTCACCGAGGTCGTCGGGTACGACGATGTCGATTTGTCGCTCGTACATCGTTCCCGGGCGGTTGATGACGTCGCGGACGTCAACCTTGTACGGGGTCTTCTTGAACTTGATCACAAGGGAAAATTCTACGCGCCCCCGACGTGTGGTCGGTGCCCGCCGGTTCTTCGTCTCGCCCGGTCACTCCGGAGTACCGGCGGCCAGGCCCATCCGGCGCAGCGCCGTCGAGGTCAGCGACGCCGGGAAAATCAGCGCCCTGGCCCGTTGGGCAGCCCCGGAACCCTGCCGCAGGGCTTGCACGACGACGTCGAGATCGTCCAGGAACCCGGCGCCACGGGTCTGGGCCGGACCGTCCGGGCGGGCGTAGCGCGCCTGTTCCGTGGCCACCAGCATCCGCTCGAGCGCCTCCCGCGCCCGGGGCGTGTCGCCGACACCTGGCCTGTCCCGGATGCTGTCGGCCAGTTCCCGCGCGGTGAGGGTGTCGTAGACCTCCACCCCGTGGTCCACCGCGGTGTCGGTCAGCTCACGCCAGCCCAGGACCGCGCCGGCCCGGCCCGCTGCCAGGAGCCGCCGCCGCCGCTGCCGGCGGAGCAGGCGCCACACGCCGGGGGCCAGCAGGAGAAGCAGGACGGCCGCCGCCACGAGCCCGACTCGGGCGAGAGTGCCGGGCAGCTCATCCTCTGCCGCCGCAAGAGTGTCCGCGGTGCCCCCCTCGAGTCCGGGGTTCTCGTTTTGCCGCGGCACGACCGACGGGGCCCCGCCCGTGGACGGCACACCGTTCACGATGGTGCTCTCCGGCGACGCGTATTCCGGTACCGTACCCCGCCCCGGTGTCGGTTCGAAGGGCACCCAGCCGACCCCGACGAAGTAGAGCTCCGGCCAGGCGTGCAGGTCGTGCGAGTCCACGTCGTACCGGTTCTGGCCGTCGATGACGGTGGTCGTGCGGGTGCCGGGGAGGTACCCCAGTACTATCCGGGCCGGTATACCCAGGCTCCGGGACATCAGGGCCATCGCCGAGGCGAAATGCACGCAATACCCGCGTTTTACGTCGAGGAACGTGGCGATGACATCCGCTCCCCCGCCGTCGTAGTCGTCATCGACCGGAGCCTCGGTGTCGTAGGTGAAGTCGTTTCCGCGCAGGTAGTCCTGAATGGCCACGGCGGCGTCGTAGTTCGATTCTGTGCCCTGGCTGACCGTGCGCGCGGTTTCGCCGACGACCGCGGGGGTTCCCATCGGCAGGAACAGGCTCGGCTCGACGGCCACCGGATACCGGCCGCCGGACTCCCGGAGCTGTTCCCTGGTGGGCTGCAGCTCGAGGGAGGTCACCACATAGCGCTGGCCGGTGGTCGTGCTGTCCGTACTCGTAATGGCCCGGGTGCCCTCGCTCCAGAACCAGTCACCGGTGAGATTGTCGACACGCTTGGCGGGCACGGGGACCGGCAGCCTTTCGACGTTCACCCCGTCGATGGTGACGACGGTGGTGACCTCGGTCCTGGCCACCCGTTGGGCGAGCCCGGGCGGATTCGCGATCGAGTCGACGGTCCGATCCTCATCGACCTCGACGGGTCTCGGCAGCCAGCTTGTGCCCTTGATGTCATCGAGGGTGAGCAGCGCGAGGTACGGCTGCTCGGTGGCCGTCGTGCGGTAGTGCAGCGCGGGACCTGCCTGAGGCCTTCGCAGGTCCTGGCCGAGCTCGATCATCTGACTGACCCCGGCGCCGAAGAGCGCGCTGTTGGGCTGCGAGCCGAAGGATCCGCCGGAGATCACCGGCGCTGACAGGCTGAAGACCAGGGAACCGACGATGCCGAAGGCACCGATGGTGATGGCGCCGCGCACGGCCCCTGCCACTCCCGTGATTCCTGCTCCGCGCCCGCCGGCCTGCCGGTTGACCTGCATGCCCCGCAGGTGCACGTCGATGCGCAGGAGGAGCAGGTACGCGGCGGCGGTTGCAACGAGGGCGACCCAGTCCGCACCGGCGGACACCACGAAGCCGGGTACCGCGACGGGCACCAGGGCCGGGATACCTGCCAGCGCTGGCCGGGCCAGGCCGATTGCGAGGAGGTCCATCAGGATCGACAACAGGCCCACCCCCACGGCCAGAAGGAACATGATGCCGTCCAGCACCTGGGCCGGAGTGCCCTGCGTCTGAATGGACCGCACACCCGCGGTGGCCAGGTCGGTGAATCGCTCGAAGGTGTCGCCGGTGGGAATCAGCCAGAGCAGCCCGGTCCCGCCACCGAAGAACAGCGTGAGCAGGACAACGAGCCCACCCGTCGACAACAGCGGCACGAGCGCACTGTGGACACCCGCATGACGGAGCCCCGCCGCACCGACGAGCACGACGCCTGCCACGATCAGCAGCACCAACCACCACGCTGATCCGGACAGCACCGCGCCCAGTGCGGTGCATCCGGTCATCAGCAGCACCAGCAGGGCCAGGGTGAGTGGCCAGCGCACGACTCTTGTCCTGGTCACCGCGCCTCCTCCCGGTCCTGGCCTGCCCGCGCCCACGCCGCCGCGACCTGTGTAGCGGCCCCGACCGGCACGCAGTGCCAGCCGGCCTCATTGAGCCGATCGATCGAAGCGGCGCCCATGGTGTCGAACACGAACGCGACGGCGGGCTGGCAGAGGCCGCGCAGGGCCACCAGGTCACTCGTGTCGGCGGGGCCGATATCCACGAGAACAGCGAGGGACGGAACCTGCCGGCCCAGAGCCGAGGCCGCCAGGTGGCCGCGGCCGGGCACGACGTCATCGTTCGCGGCGCGCACCACACGATCGCGCTGCACCACGATCGCCAGTGCGTCGACCAGGGCGAGGACGCCCTCCGGCCCGGAGAACGACGCCGGGTCGTCTCCGCGCAGGCCGCCTCGCCGCCCTTCATCCGGATCGTGCGGAGCCCTGGGGTCCCCGGGTACGGGCCGACCGGGGAGGAGCTGGCACGGGCCGAGCTCGACGACGTCCAGCCTGAACCCGCCCTCCAGCAGATGCACGGCGATGGATGCCGCCAATTCAACGGCCCGCTCGAACTCGGCGTCGTGCCGGAGGCCGGCACCGCGCCCGCCGCGGCTGGTGTCGAGGATGATGCGCGCTTCGGGGTGGCTGCGCTGCTCCTCCTGACGCACCATGATCTCGCCATGTCGGGCGGTCGCCGGCCAGTTGACCCTGCGCATCGGGTCCCCCGGCCGGTACTCCCTGGCGATCAACTCATCGGAGTCGTTGTTGAGATGCCGCACACGCTCGTGGCGGGAGCCCTCACCGGTTGTGATCGACACGCCGTTGCCCGGCAGCGGCGTGACCCTGGGAGTCACGGTCAGGTCGTGCGGCGCACCGACTGGCCACTCGCTATAGGCGAGCCCGAACGGGTCCGAACGGCCCAGCATCAGCGGGCCGACCGGATACACGCCCCGCCGGGCTGGTTGCAGCTGATAGCTCACCTCGGTGGTGTCTGCGGCCCCTGAGCGGCCGGCTCGTGCCGGCGCGAGGGCCCGCAGCGGCTGGCTCGGCGGCACGATGACGCCCTTGGCCGCCGTGTCGCGCCAGCACAGGCCGGGGAGGGGCGAGGGGGCGAGATTGCGGATCTGGATCGTCACGGCGGCGCTGGACCCCGCTGATACGGTGCCGGGCCGGAACGCCCGGGTGACGGACACGCGCAGCGGATGGACGAGCACGAAACCGAGGGCCACGATCGGGACCAGCAGCAGCACTCCGGCTACGAACAGGAGGTCCCGTTCGTCGTAGGCCCAGGCGAGCACGAAGAGCGCGGCCCCGACGCCCAGGAAGACGGCACCGCGCACGGTGGGGCGCACCTGGCGGCGGGCCCGGCCTGGTGACCTGGTCAGGTCCGTCCGGGTCATGCTCATCTGCGTCATGCTCATCTGCGTCACGTCCACCTGCGCTTAGAACCCCATCATGACCGCGATTGCGTGCCTACCGCTAGAGCCGGCCCTGCGACCCCGTCGGAACGGGCGTAGCGGCCAGGATCCGCCTGACCGTCTCCTCGATGAGCACGGCGCTGTCCTGGGATCGATGGCCCAGCGCCCGGGTCGTTGGCACCAACCGGTGGCCAAGCACGGCGACGGCGAGCGAGTCGATGTCGTCGGGAAGCACGTACTCCCTGCCGTGCAGTGCCGCCTGCGCCTTCGCGGCCCTGATGAGCTGCAGCGTCGCCCGCGGACTCGCGCCCAACCGCAGGTCGCGGTCGTCCCTGGTGGCACGCACCACGGCGACCGCGTACTCCTTGACCGCACCGGAGGCGAACACGCTGCGCGCGGCGGACATCATGCCGCGCAATTGGGCACCCGTGACCACGGCGTCGATCCGGGACAGCGGGCTGGTCAGGTCCCGCGAATCGAGCATCGACAGCTCTGACGCCGGGTCGGGGTATCCCATCGAGATGCGCGCCATGAACCGGTCGCGCTGGGCCTCGGGGAGGGCGTAGGTGCCCTCCATCTCGATGGGGTTCTGGGTTGCGACGACGGCGAACGGTCGGGCCAGCGGATAGCTGTGGCCGTCGACGGTGACCTGCCGCTCCTCCATGCACTCGAGCAACGCCGACTGGGTCTTCGGGCTGGCCCGGTTGATCTCGTCGCCGATCACGATGTTCGCGAAGATGGCGCCTGGCTTGAACTCGAACCGCCGCTCGGCCTGGTTGTAGATCGAGACCCCCGTCACGTCCGAGGGCAGCAGGTCGGGCGTGAATTGGATGCGGCTGACGCTACAGTCCACGGACTTGGCCAGGGCCTTGGCGAGCATGGTCTTGCCCACACCGGGCACGTCCTCGATGAGGAGGTGCCCCTCGGCGAGCAGGACCGTGAGCGCGATCTGCACGGCGGAGTGCTTGCCGTCGATGACGGACTCGACGTTGCGCATGATCGCGAGGGCGGCTCCCTGCACGTCGGCTAGTGCCACGTCGGTTTCTCCGTCCATATCGACGGCGCTGCGGGAGGCCACATCGACGGTAGTCGTGCCGGCCACGGCCGACTCCGAGACCCAGCGTCCCGGAAACGCACTCATGCCAGCGGTCGATTCAGGAAGGCCGCGACGGCGGGCGGCACGTACGGCGCGATGTCACCGCCGAGTGCAGCAACCTGGCGCACCAGGGAGCTGGACACGTGGGCGTGCGCGGGGTCCGGCAACATGAAAATGGTTTCGACGCCCGCGAGGTTGCGGTTCACGATGGCCATCGGGGTCTCGTAGGCCACGTCGATCTGAGACCGGATGCCCTTGACCAGCACGCTGGCGCCCACGTCGACGCAGTAGTCGACGAGCAGGCCCATGCTCCAGGAGCTGACGATGATGTTCCCCGGCAGTTCGGCCTCGATGACGGCCCGCTCGATGAGGGACACCCGCTGAGTGATGGGCAGGAGCGCTGACTTGGAAGGGTTGTGCACCACGAGGACGTGTAGCTCGTCGTAGAGTCCCGCCGCCCGTTGGATCACGTCGAGATGCCCCAGTGTGACGGGGTCGAATGAACCAGGTACGACGGCGATCCTGCGCATACGGTTCACCCTAGCGCCAGCTTGCAGCGCCCGCTGCCCGGTCCGGCCGGTTTCCCAGACGTTGGGCCCATTGCGAGGAACGGGTTCAGCCCTTGGAGAGCGCGGCGCGCTCCGAGTCGTCGAGCCGGCGGCGGACGGCCGCTCGCAGCGCCGGAATGGTGCGGATCTCCGGGTCCCCGCCGATGAGTTCGCGGGCCGCCGTCCTGGCGTCCGCGATGATGTCGCCGTCGGTCGCCACGCGTAGCAGGCGCAGCGACGACTGGCCGCCGGACTGGAAGCGCCCGAGCACATCACCCTCCTGCCGTTGTTCGAGGTCGACCTGCGCCAGGACGAAACCGTCGAGGGTGTTCGCGACAGCCTCGATGCGGTCCCTGGCCGGGGACCCCGTCGGTGCCGCCGTGACCAGCAGGCACAGCCCCGGCACGCCGCCCCGGCCCACCCGGCCGCGCAACTGGTGCAGCTGGGACACGCCGAAGCGGTGGGCATCCATCACGACCATCACCGAGGCGTTGGGCACGTCGACTCCGACCTCGATGACGGTGGTGGCCACGAGCACCTGGATGTCGCCGGCCGCGAAGGCCTGCATCGTGGCGTCCTTCTCGTCGGCGCTCATCGCACCGTGCAGCGGTTCGATGCGGGCGCTTCGCAACAGCGGATGCCGGTGGAGCTCGGCATTGAGCTCTTCGACGGTCGTCATCGGGGTGGCGTCGAAGTCGATCTCCTCACCCTGCTCGAGCTTCTTCGGGGCGATCGCCGGGCACACGACGAAACACTGGCGGCCGAGCGCGAGTTCCTCGGACACCCGTTGCCACACGCGCACCACCCACGCCGGTTTCTCGTCGAGGGGCACCACGAAACTCTCGATACCCGGGCGCCCCGACGGGAGCATGGCGATGGTGCTCACATCGAGGTCACCGAATACCGTCATCGCGATGGTGCGCGGAATTGGCGTGGCCGTGAGCACCAGAACATGCGGGGGCAGCTCGGCCTTCTGCCGCAGGGCCTCGCGCTGGTCGACGCCGAAACGGTGCTGCTCGTCGATGACGACCAGCCCGAGGTCGAAGAACCCGACGGTGTCGCTGAGGAGCGCGTGCGTACCGATCACGATGCGCGCCTGGCCGGACACCGTGCGCAACAGGGCCTTGCGCCGCTCGGCGACGGGGAGCTGGCCGGTGAGCAGGGTGGGCATCAGCTCGGCGGCGAGATCGGGGCCCAGGATGCGGGTGATCGAGCGCAGGTGTTGCCCCGCCAGCACCTCGGTGGGGGCCAGCAGCGCCGCCTGGCCGCCGGAGTCGGCCACCGCGAGCATGGCGCGCAGTGCCACGACGGTTTTACCCGACCCCACCTCACCCTGCACGAGCCGGTTCATCGGGGCGGTCAGGGCGATGTCTCGCAGGATCTCGGCTCCGGTGATCTCCTGGTCGACGGTGAGGGCGAAGGGCAACGCCGCGTCGAATCGTTCCAGGTACCCGCCGGGAACCGGCAGCCGCGCCCGCGTGCGCAGGGCCCGGTGCTCCGTGTGCTGCTGCACCAGGACGCACTGCAACACGAAGGCCTCGGTGAAGCGCAGCGTGCCCCTGGCCTCGTTCCACTCCTCGTCGGTGGCGGGGCGGTGGATGCGCACGAGCGCGTCCCGGTGCTCCAGCAGACCGCGTTCGCGCCGCAGCCGTTCGGGGATCGGGTCCTCCACCGGGCCGAGCTTCTCCAGGACCTTCACGATCAGCTTGGCGATCTGCCAGCTGGTCACAGCAGCCGTTGCACCGTAGATCGGGATGGGCCGGTCGGCCCACAGGCGGGCCTCTGCAGCGTCCTCCGGCGAGATGGTGGCGTCCATGGGGTCGTCGCTGCCCGGCACGATCTCGAAGTCGGGATGGGCGAGCTGACGGGTCTTGTTGAAGATCGTGACCTTGCCGGAGAACATGGCCCGCATGCCGGGGCGCAGCGTCCTGCTCAGCCACGGCTGGTTGAAGAACGTCAGCGAGAGCATGCCTCGCCCGTCGGAAATGATGACCTCGGTGCGGTGCGGCGATCTCTTACCCGGCTGCCGGCTGCCGGGGCTCTTCACGGTCACGGACAGCACTTCGGCCAGCACCGTCACGGCCTCGTCGAGCGGCAACGCCGCCAGGGTCGTGAGCTCGCCGCGCCGGGCGTAGCGGCGCGGGTAGTGGCTCAGCAGGTCGCCCACCGTCGACATGCCCAGGGCCTTGCCGAGCAGAGTCGCCGGGCCCTGGCCGAGAACGACCCGCAGCCCAGAGTCGAGGGTCAGTGCTCCGGGGTCGTCAGCGGATTCCCCGTGTGAGGCGGCGGCATCCGAACCGGTCATACTCCGATGCTAAACGTCACCACCGACGCCGGGCGCCGGCACCGCAGATTGTGGTTAGCGCACGAAGGCTAGGCTCGAAGGCAAATGACGCGAATTGTCGCCGGGTTCGCCGGCTCCCTCACCCTCACCGTGCCGGCCAAGGGCACCAGGCC
This sequence comes from Cryobacterium adonitolivorans, assembly GCF_004402695.1. Taxonomy (GTDB): domain Bacteria; phylum Actinomycetota; class Actinomycetes; order Actinomycetales; family Microbacteriaceae; genus Cryobacterium; species Cryobacterium adonitolivorans. The sequence continues at coordinate 86,538 of NZ_SOFL01000057.1, forward strand.
CACCAGCGACCAGGTGCGCGAGGCACTCTTCTCGGCACTCGACGCCCGCGACGCCATCCGCGACTACCGGGTGCTCGACCTGTACGCCGGTTCGGGCGCGCTCGGCCTCGAGGCCGCCAGCCGCGGCGCCAGGGTGGTCACCCTCGTCGAGAACGGCTTCGCGGCCAGCCAAACCTGCCGCAAGAACGCCGCCGCCGTGCAGAAGGCCGCCCCGAAGGGCGCGAACCTCTCCATCTCCGTGTCCAGCCAGGCCGTGCAGTCCTTCCTGGCAGGCACCCCTGACGGCTTCGACCTGGTCTTCCTCGACCCGCCGTACGACCTCGCCGACGCCGAACTGGCCGCGAACCTCGCAGCCCTCACGACGCTCCTCGACCCCGACGCCCTGGTGGTGGTGGAACGCTCGTCCAGGTCACCGGAACCCACCTGGGGGCCCGGCCTCGTCAGGGAGCGCCGCAAGGATTACGGCGACACCACCCTCTGGTACGCAGGGGTGGCCGGACCGAACCCCTGAAGAGGGCTGGTCAGAACGGGTTTATACGCCTAACGTTGGCAGTGTGGGCACCGTCGTCCACCACATCCGAGAGGTCGACCCCGTGCGCGTTGCGGTTGTTTGTGCCAGCCAATACGGCGCCACTATGGGCATCGCCGAACGGATCAGCGCCGAACTCGGCCTGGCCGGCCTGGATGTGCGCGTCTACGATGCCGCACGACCCCCGCACGCCGAGGATGTCGCGGGCTACGACGCCTTCGTGGTGGGCAGCGCCGTGTACATGGGTCACTGGCTCAAGGACGCGACGACCTTCGTGCGCCGCTCCCAGCCCACGCTCCTCGAACACCGGGTCTGGCTGTTCAGCAGCGGCCCGCTCGGACCGGAGACCACGGATGCCGACGGCGCCGACGTGCGGGAGAGCACCGTTCCCGCGGAGATCGCCGATTTCACCAACACGCTGCGCCCGGTCGGCCACCGGGTGTTCTTCGGCGCGATCGATCCGGAGGCGCTGAGCCTGGGGCACCGGGTAATCCGCAAATTCCCCGGCGCAGCAGGGAAGATCCCGGCAGGCGACTTCCGGGACTGGCCGGAGATCGAGGCCTGGGCGAGGGAGATCGCCCGCGCCCTGGTCAAGACCGCCTGAGCCGACCACTCACTCTGCGGCCGCTCAGGTTGTGGCGCCGTCCCAGCCGCGGTACGGGTCCCAGCCGCCCTGGGTGTGCCGCTCGCCGTCCACAAGTACGATGCCGGGCTGGTCGGTGACGGTGCCGAGGCGCCGGAATCCGGCCGGGAGCACCACGCCGGGCGGGAAGGTGGCCAGCAGGCCGTGGTCCTCTCCCCCGCCCAGGGCCAGCTCACGCCGGTCACCGAGCTCAGCGGATTCGAAATCGACGCCGACGCCGCTGGCCCTGGCGAGCCGGCCCGCGTCGATAGCCAGGCCGTCGGACACGTCGAGCATGGCCGTCGCTCCGGCCGCCGCCGCGACCGTGCCGAGCCGGATCGGCGGAACCGGCGCCAGCTGCGCCTCGACGAACCGGGGCTCGCGCAGCTTGAGCGCATCGGCCGCCGCGCGGCTGGGTACCCCGTCGGCGTCTACTCCGAAGCGGAACAGCAGTCCGAGGCCGATGCCGGCGTCGCCCAGACGGCCGGCGTGCGCGACGACGTCGCCGGCCCGAGCCCCCGAACGCAACACGGGCGCCCGGCCCTCGAGGTCGCCGAACGCCGTGATCGAGAGCGTCAGGGCATCGGAGGCGGACAGGTCGCCTCCCACGACCCCGCAGCCCGGTGCCAGCGCTTCACAGCCCTCACGCAACCCGTCGGCGATGCCGAGGATGACCGAGATCGGCGTCGACGGCGGAGCGGCGATGGCCACCACGAGCGCGGTGGGCCTGGCGCCCATCGCGGCGACATCGGACAGGTTCGTGGCGGCGGCCTTCCAGCCCAGGTCGTGCGGTGTCGACCAGGCCAGCCTGAAGTCCGGGCCTTGGATCATCATGTCGCAGGTGACGACGTACCGGCCGTCGGCGGCCGAGAGCACGGCGGCGTCGTCACCCGGTCCGAGCAGCTCGGTGTCGGCGTGCGGCAGCCGCGGGAAGATGCGGGCGAGCACCTCGCCCTCGCTGAGGTCGGCCAGGGTCTGGTCGGGAGCATTCGTCATGCTTCAAACGGTAACCTGAATGTGATGACTCCCCAGTTCACCCTCCCGCTCCGGCTCCCCCACCGCACCGGGCTCCGCGCCGCGACAGCACTGCTGCTCGCGGCCTCCGCCGTCGTGCTCACCGGCTGCGCCGCCGCGGTTCCGATGCAGCCGGCAGCGGATGCGGAGAACCCGGCCTGCGCCGACATCATCGTGCGCCTGCCGACCACCGTGGCAGACCAGCCCGAACGCGAGACGAACGCTCAGGCCACCGGCGCCTGGGGCGACCCCAGCGCGGTGCTGCTCACCTGCGGCGTCGATGTGCCCGGCCCCACCACCCTGCCCTGCGTGAGCATCAACGGCATCGACTGGATCGAAGACGACTCCGAGGCGCCCATGTACCGGTACACCACCTACGGGCGTGAACCGGCCACGGAGGTCTACCTCGACTCCGGGCTGGTCAGCGGATCGACCGCCCTGGTCGACCTCTCCGCGGCCGTCGCGAACGTTCCCGCCTCGAAGCAGTGCCTCGGTGCCGACGACGTGACGCTGCCCACCGAGGCCCCCGCGCCCTGACCAGCTGACACTCCCTCTTCGAGTTGCCGAAGATACCCCCTTCGATACCGCTGAAGGAGAATCTTGCGGCACGTCGTGGAGGGCGCATCCATCGGCTTACGGCAAACGCCCCCTTCACGGCAGCTGAAGAGCCATTTCGCGGCACGTGGTGGCGGCGGGGCCGCTACTCGGTGACGACGGCGGAAGTGCGGCGGCGACGGTGCGCCGCGCGGGCCAGGGCCACCTCGATGAGCTCGTCGATCAGCTGCGGGTAGGTGTACCCGCTGGCCAGCCAGCAGCTGGGAAACATTGAGATGGGGGTGAAGCCCGGCATGGTGTTGATCTCGTTGATCACCCAGCCGTCGGCGGTGAGGAAGAAGTCCACCCGGGCCAGGCCGGCGGCGTCGATGGCCTCGAACGCCCGCACCGCGATGGCTTGCATCTCGGCCAGGTCCACCGGAGCGAGGTTTGCGGGGCAGAGCAGTTCGATGCCCGCGGCGTCGAGGTATTTGGCGGCGAAGTCGTAGAAGTCGCGGCCGGTGACCACGACCTCCCCGGCAACCGAGGCGTGCGCCGGTTCCCCTGGCCGCCCCTGCAGAACGGCGACCTCGAGTTCGCGGCCCACCAGGCCCGCTTCAATGAGCACCTTGTCGTCCTCGGCCAGGGCCACGGCCATCGCCTCGGCCAGCTGGTCGGAGCTGGCGACCCGGCTCACGCCGACGCTGGAGCCGGCCCTGGCCGGCTTCACGAAGGCGGGCAGGCCCAACTCTTCCAGGGCGGCGTAGGCCATCCCCGGCGCGTCGGCCCAGTCGTCTGCGGTGATGGTGCGCCAGGGGGCAACGGCCAGCGATGCCTGCTGCAGGACGGTCTTGGTGAAGTGCTTGTCCATGCCCAACGCCGACGCGAGCACGCCGGAGCCCACGAACGGCAGGTCGACGAGTTCGAGCATCCCCTGCACGGTGCCGTCTTCGCCGTATGGGCCGTGCAGGATCGGGAACACCAGGTCGATCGATCCGAGGCTGCGGCGGCCGGAGTCGTCGACAACGATGAGTTCGCGGCTGCGCGCGTTGTCTGGCCAGAGCACCCGGGTCCCGTTGTCGGCGACCTCGGGCAGGGCGGCTGCGGTCAGCGCGAACTTGGTCGGGTCGTCGTCTTCGAGAACGAAGGTGCCGTCGCGGGTGATGCCCACCGGAATGACCGTGTAGCGGTCCCGGTCAATTGCGGCCAGTACCCCGCCCGCTGTGGCGCAGCTGATCGAATGTTCGCTTGAACGCCCCCCAAACAGCAGCGCTACCGTGAGCTTGTCCGTCATCGATGGTCCTTTCACCCTGCGGTGCGCCGGAGTCGGTGGTGAGGTGCGGCGCAATATCCCGCGGCTTCAGCGTACCGGCCAGCACCTGGCGGACCTGTTCGACGATGGGCATGTCGACGCCCTTGGCGCGTGCCAGCTCGAGGATCGGGCTCACGGATGCGAGGCCCTCCGTGGTCTGTTGCATCTGGGCGATGACGTCGTTGTAGCTGTAGCCCTGGCCGAGCAGCCGGCCGGCGGTGTTGTTGCGGGAGAGCGGCGACTGGCAGGTGGCGATGAGGTCGCCGAGGCCCGCGAGGCCGGCGAGGGTCTCCGGCTGGGCGCCGTAGGCAACGGCGAAGTCGGTCATCTCCACGAGCCCACGGGTGATGATGGACGCCTTGGTGTTCTCGCCGTAGCCGACGCCATCGACGATGCCGATCGCCACGGCGATGAGGTTCTTCAGTACGCCGCCGAACTCGGTGCCGATGACATCGGTGTTCACATACGAACGGAAGTACTTCGTGGTGGCCAGCAGGGCAACGGCGTGCGCGGTTTCCAGATTCGACGAGGAAACCACCGCGGCGGTGGGCTGCTCCTTGGCGATCTCCAGGGCGAGGTTGGGCCCGGAGATCGCGGCGATGCGGGCCGGGTCGATCGGTAGGACCTGCTCGATGATCTCGCTCATCCGCAGCCCCGAGGAGCGTTCGACGCCCTTCATCAGCGACACGATGATGGCGTTGGGCGCCAGGAACGGCTCCGCCTGGATGAGGTTCTCACGCAGGGACTGGCTCGGCACCGAAACGAAGACCTGCTCGGCCCCGGCCAGGGCCAGGTCGAGCCTGGACGTGGCGCGCAGGCCCACGGGCAGGTTGATGCCGGGCAGGTAGTCGCTGTTGCGGCGCCCCTCGGTGATCTCCCTGGCCAGCTCGGGGCGTCGGGCCCAGAGCACCACATCCGCTCCGCCGTCGGTAAGGATCTTCGCGAATGTGGTGCCCCAGCTTCCCGCCCCGAGAACGGCGACGCGGGTGCCCGGCTGGACTCTAGGCTTCAAAACGGCCGGTCTCTTTCTGATCGTGCTCAGAGGGGTTCCAGCGCTTGGCCGGCGCGGTCTCGTCGCGAAGGTCCGCGAGCAGGGCGGTGATGGCCTCCATCACCACGGCGGTCGCCTCGTTCAGCGTCGCCGTGTCGAGATTGCGGCCGCGGAACTCGGCCAGGTCGATCGGGTCGCCGATCTTGACCAGGATGGTCTTGCGCGGGAACAGGTGCAGCTTCTTGGAGTACCGCTCCATGAGTTGCTGGGTGCCCCAGTGCGCCGCCGGGACGATGGGGATGCCCTGCTCCAGGGCGATGCGCACGGCGCCGCTCTTGCCGCGCATAGGCCACATGCCCGGGTCGCGGGTGAGGGAGCCTTCCGGGTACACGACCACCATCTGGCCGCGCTCGACGAGCAAGCGGGCCGCTTTGACGGGCTCACTTCCGCGCACCGACCCGCCGCGCTGCACCGGAATCTGCCCGGACTTCTGCAGCAGCCAGCCGGCCACGGGCAGCTTGAACAGCGACGCCTTGGCCAGGAACCGCGGCAGCCGGCCGAGCTTCCAGCTGACCATGCCCATCACGATCGGATCGATCTCGCTGTAGTGGTTGGGCGAGAAAACGAACGCACCCTCCCGCGGGAACTTGTGACCGTCGGTGATCTTGTAGCGGGCGGCCAGGTTCATCAACGGTACGACCAGCACGGCGAGCAGCCAGAAGATCGAGGGTTTGCTTTTCTCGGAGTGCACCCTGCCGGTTTTCGTCACCGGTGACGACGGAGAAGGGGAATCTGGCACGTTGGAATCTGGCACCTCTGTATCTGGCACGTCTGTATCTGGCACAGTGCCATTATCCTGCGAGATCGAAGTCAGCTCCCAATAGGCGCAGCTTGGTGATGAAGTTCTCGTACCCGCGGCTGATGATTCCCACGTTGCTCACGGTGGAGGTTCCCTCGGCCGTGAGGGCCGCGATGAGGTGGCTGAAGCCACCGCGCAGGTCGGGAACCTCGATGTCGGCGCCGACCAGTTTGGTGGGGCCGGCGATGACGGCGGAGTGGTTGAAGTTGCGCTGACCGAAGCGGCACGGGTGGCCGCCGAGGCATTCGCGGTGGATCTGGATGGTGGCGCCCATCTCGACCAGGGCGTCGACGAAGCCGAAGCGCTGCTCGTAGACGGTTTCGTGCACGATCGACACGCCGTGGGCGTGGGTGAGCGCGATCACGAGCGGCTGCTGCCAGTCGGTCATGAAGCCGGGGTGAACATCCGTCTCGATAATGACGGGCTTGAGGTCGCCGCCCGGGTGGTAGAAGCGGATACCGTCGTCGTGGATGTCGAAGGCGCCGCCGACCTTGCGGAAGACGTTGAGGAAGGTGAGCATCTCGGCCTGCTTGGCGCCGCCGACGAAGATGTCGCCGTCGGTGGCCAGCGCGGCCGCGGCCCAGCTGGCGGCCTCGTTGCGGTCGAACAGGGCACGGTGCTGGTAGCCCTGCAGGCTATCGACGCCCTCGATGCGGATGACCCGGTCGGTGTCGACCGTGATGATGGCACCCATCTTCTGCAGGATGTTGATGAGGTCCATGATCTCGGGCTCGATGGCCGCGTTCTTCAGCTCGGTGATGCCCTCGGCACGCACGGCGGTGAGCAGCACCTGCTCGGTGGCGCCCACGCTGGGGTACGGCAGCTCCACCTTGGTGCCCTTGAGGCCGTTCGGCGCCGACATGCGGATGCCGCTTTCCTGCTTCTCGACGACGGCGCCGAACTTGCGCAGCACCTCGAGGTGGTAGTCGATCGGGCGGTCGCCAATGCGGCAGCCGCCGAGGTCGGGGATGAACGCTTCGCCGAGGCGGTGCAGCAACGGGCCGCAGAACAGGATCGGGATACGGGAGGAGCCGGCGTGCGCGTCGATGTCGGCATAGTGCGCGCTCTCCACGTCGACCGGGTCCAGCATCAGGCTGCCGGGCTCGTCGCCCTCGGTCACCTTGACGCCGTGCGCCTCAAGCAGGCCGCGCACGATGCGCACGTCGCTGATGTTCGGCACGTCACGCAGGATGCTGGGCGTCTCACCGAGCAGCGCGGCGACCATGGCCTTGGTGACCAGGTTCTTTGCGCCCTTGACCTCGATGCGGCCGACCAGCGGGCGTCCGCCGCGGATGGTGATTTTGTCGCCCACCAGGCCCACATTCGCTCCGTGACTCTGCGCGTTTCCACGCTCTGCTATGCCCTGAATGGCGGGGTCCTGAAGCTTGTCGTTCTCGCGAACCTGCGCGTTGTCGCCGACGATGATCACAAATTTACCTGCCTTGCGGGGAGAGTGCGGGGGCGCCAGGGCTCCCTGTGGGATTCGAATTCTGCGATTCGCGCTTCGTCGCGCAGGGTGAGGCCGATGTCGTCCAGGCCTTCCAGCAGTCGCCATCTAGTGTATTCGTCGACCTCAAATGAGACTGTGAGCTCGCCGACACTGGCAGTACAGGCAACCAAATCAACGGTCAGTTCTATTCCGGGGTTCGCCTCGAGGATTCCCCAGAGGGTCTCGGCGTCGTCCTCGCTGATCTGGCCGGCCAGCAGGCCCTGCTTGCCGGAGTTGCCCCGGAAAATGTCGCCGAACCGGGGGCTCAGCACCACGTCGAAGCCGAAGTCGCGCAACGCCCAGACGGCGTGTTCCCGGGAGGATCCGGTGCCGAAGTCGGCGCCGACCACCAGGACCTTGGGGCTTTGGTAGGCCGGCTGGTTGAGAATGAACTCAGGATCCTGGCGCCAGCCGTAGAAGAGGGCATCCTCGAAACCGGTCTTGGTGACCCGCTTGAGGAACACGGCGGGGATGATCTGGTCGGTGTCGACGTTCGAGCGGCGCATGGGCACGGCGACACCGGTGACGGTGGTGAATTTCTGCATGACGGCTGCTCCTACTTAGCGTGCGGGGACGAAAACGGCGGGAACGGCGTCGTGGCCCAGCATGCCGTCCTGGACGAGGTCCCACGGGCTCGAGAGGGTGCCGCGGATGGCGGTGGCCGCGGCCACCAGCGGAGAGACCAGGTGGGTGCGTCCGCCCTTGCCCTGCCGGCCCTCGAAGTTGCGGTTGCTGGTGGAGGCGCAACGCTCCCCAGGGGCCAGCTGGTCCGGGTTCATGCCCAGGCACATCGAGCAGCCGGCGAAACGCCATTCGGCGCCGAAGGCGAGGAAGATCTTGTCAAGACCCTCGGCCTCGGCTTCGATCCGCACGCGGGCGGAACCGGGCACGACGAGCATCCGCACGCCGTCGGCGATGGACTTGCCCTTGATGATCTCGGCGGCGGCGCGCAGGTCTTCGACGCGGCTGTTGGTGCAGGAGCCGAGGAACACGGTGTCGACGTGGATGTCCTTCATGGCGGTGCCGGCGGCCAGGTCCATGTATTCGAGGGCGCGTTCCGCGGCACTGCGCTCGTTGGCGTCGTCGATGTCGGCGGGGTTGGGCACGGTGTCGCTGAGCGAGACGCCCTGTCCGGGGTTGGTGCCCCAGGTCACGAACGGTTCAAGGGTGTCGGCGTCGAGGATGACCTCGGCGTCGAAGCTGGCACCCTCGTCGGTGGCCAGGGTGTCCCAGTACGCGACGGCGTCGTCCCAGTCGGCGCCGGCGGGCGCGTGGGCGCGGCCCTCGAGGTAGGCGTAGGTGGTGGCGTCCGGCGCGACCATGCCGGCGCGGGCGCCGGCCTCGATCGACATGTTGCAGATGGTCATGCGGCCCTCCATGGAGAGGGCGCGGATGGCGCTGCCGCGGTATTCGAGCACGTAGCCCTGGCCGCCGCCGGTGCCGATTCGGGCGATCACGGCGAGAATGATGTCCTTGGCGGTGACGCCGGGGCGCAAGGTGCCGTTGACGGTGATCGCCATGGTCTTGAACGGCTTGAGCGGCAGCGTCTGGGTGGCCATGACGTGCTCCACCTCGCTGGTGCCGATGCCCAGCGCCATGGCGCCGAAGGCCCCGTGGGTGGAGGTGTGCGAGTCGCCGCAGACGACGGTGATGCCCGGCTGGGTCAGGCCCAGCTGCGGGCCGACCACGTGCACTATGCCCTGTTCGATGTCGCCGAGCGAGTGCAGGCGGATGCCGAACTCGGCGCAGTTGCGGCGCAGGGTTTCGATCTGGGTGCGACTGGTCAGATCGGCGATGGGCCGGTCGATCGCCAGGGTCGGCGTGTTGTGGTCCTCGGTCGCGATCGTCAGGTCTGGCCGGCGAACCGGGCGTCCCGCAAGGCGCAGCCCGTCGAAAGCCTGCGGGCTGGTGACCTCGTGCACGAGGTGCAGGTCGATGTAGATGAGGTCGGGCGTGCCGTTTTCACCCTTGGCCACCAAGTGTTTGTCCCAGACCTTCTCGGCCAGGGTGCGGGGGCGGATATCCGCCATGGGTGAATCAGTGTTCACTGCATTAGTCATGTTCGTGCGTCTTCCTCGGGAACGGTGGTCAGCCAACGACAAACTCCGCGACGAGTGGGCCTGTTAGATACGAGACTCGTCGCGGCACAGAAGAAGAAGTCGACGTTGCAGCACACCTCAGGCTAACACTGCGGCCGGGATTCGACAGGCACGGCGGTTGCGAGCGTGTGGGCGACGTAGAGTGCGCGAGCTGTGAGCTTTGCCCCAAAAAACCGCGCATCCTGGTGCTTTTCTCACGGTTCGCGGATGCCTGCGGGAGCGGGGCGGCCGCTGGCAGTGGGGGGACGGTCGACGTATGGTGTGCGCATGACGATCGTGACCGCTCCGAAGACCACAGGCAGGGTGCTGGTCGTGATCCTGCTGGCCCAGTTCATCATCGTCGTCGACTCCACGTTCATGAATGTGTCGCTGTCCACCCTCGTGGCGGATTTCGACACGACGGTCACCGGCATCCAGAACGCCATCACGCTGTACACCCTGGTGATGGCCGCGTTCATGATCGCCGGCGCCAAGGTGGGCGACATCATCGGCCGCAAGCGTGCATTCGTGATCGGCCTCAGCGTGTACTCCGTGGGCACGAGCATCACCGCGATCTCCCCCACCCTGGCTGTCTTCATCCTGGGCTGGTCGATCCTCGAGGGGCTCGGCGCGGCAATGATGCTCCCCGCCATGATGTCCCTGATCGTGTCGAACTTCGCCGCCGGCCCCGCCCGGGCCAAGGCCTACGCCGGCTTCGCCGCCATCGCGGGCATCGCCGCGGGCATCGGACCGATAATCGGCGGCCTGTTCACGTCATACCTGTCGTGGCGGCTGGCCTTCGCCAGCGAACTGCTCGTGGCGCTGTACATCGTGACCCAGTTGAAGATCATCAAGGATGCGCCCTTCCTGGGCCGGAAGCCCCGCTTCGACTGGACGGGGTTCATCCTCAGCGCCGCCGGCCTCATCACGGCGGTGCTGGGCATCGTGATGGCCTCGGCCTACGGACTGTTCATCAGCCGCGTCGACGTCGAGATCTTCGGGCAGGTCGTGCTCGCCGCCGGCCAGGTCTCCCCGACGGTCATCCTCGTGTCCATCGGCCTGCTGTTTCTCATCGCTTTCGTCCTGGTGGAACGGAGCCGGGACCGGCATCACCATGACACCCTCCTGGACTTGAGTCTTTTCGGTATTCGGGCGGTCTCGGCGGGGACGGCCGTGCAGCTGCTGCAGTATCTCGTGCTGACCGGCGCGATCTTCGCGCTCTCCCTTTATGTGCAGATGGAACTGAATTACTCGGCGATCCAAAGCGGGCTCACCCTGCTGCCGCTGTCCCTGGCCGTGCTGCTGTCCGCGGCGGTGAGCGGGCGGGTGTTCAGCCGCCGGTTCGCGCCGCGCTCCGTGATCCTCGCCGGCTTTGCCATCATCGTGGTCGGCGCGGCGGCGATGGGGGTGCTGGCCAGGGACGCCACGAGCGGAACCGAGTTCATCCTGGGGCTGGCGCTGGTCGGGTTCGGTGCGGGCACCATTGCCTCCCAGAACCAGAACCTCATCATGTCGTCGGTGAAACCACAGCGCTCCAACGAAACCTCCGGCGTGATCAACACCTCCCAGAACATCGGGGCGTCCCTGGGCACGTCACTGGCCGGCGCCCTCATCCTGTCGGTGTTCGTCCTGACGGCCACGACCCTCATCGACTCCAGCCCGGTCTTCTCGGCATCCGAACAGTCCCAACTGGACACCGCGGTCACCGAGAAGGCGCAAATCATCAGCGACGCGCAGCTCAGCAACGCCGTCGCGGAGCTCCCCGCCGATCAGCAGGCCGAGATCCTCGAGATCAACGCCGAGGCCCGGCAGACGGCGCTCACGGTGGTGTACGCCGGTCTGGCGCTCGCGGGGTTGCTCGGCTTCGCTGCGGCCCTGCGACTGCCCAGGACACCGCCGCTGTCGAGCACCGGGGCGGGCAGCACAGACACGAGCAAGGCCGGCACCGGCAAACAGCCCTAGACGTCAGGCCCGAGGCACCTGCACGGCGAATTCGCCGAGGGACAGGCCGTACGAGCACAGATCCCCTCTTGCCGTCTTTTAGTCCGGATTCGTGTTGCGTGGCCGGATGTCTTCAAGGTTCTGACCCGACGGGCGCTCGCGGGTCACATCGGTGTCTGGCCGGGGCCGCCCCAAGTCGACTCGACGATGACGACAGTGACATTGTCCCGTCCGCCCTTGGCCAGGGCCGCGGCGACAAGCACGTCGGCGAGTGATCCGAGGTCCTCCCGTCCGGCGTGCGAGGCGAGCAACTCCGCGATCTCGCCGACCGAGAGCTCCTTGGTGAGGCCGTCGGAGCAGATCAGGAAGGTGTGACGTCCGGTCGCGGGCAGCAGCCAGACATCCGCGTCGACGAATTCGTCGGCCCCGATGGCGCGGGTTATAACGTTTCGGTCCGGGTGCTTCTCGGCGTCCGTCGCCTTGATCAGGCCGGCATCCACCATCTCCTGAACCGCGGAGTGGTCGACGCTGAGCTGTTCGAGGGTGCGACCATCCCAGGTGTAGATGCGGGAGTCACCGATATTGAAGGCCATCCAATGGAAGCCCACGTCGTCGCCGGCATCGACGAACGCGACGCCGGTGAGGGTCGTGCCGGAGACGGCGGTGCCGAAGTCGTCCGCAGCGCTGAGATCGCGCACCGCGTCGTTCGACGAGTGGATCGCGTCGAGGATCCGCTCGGGGGTCGAGGGCACATCCTGTTCGATGTGGTCGTCGAAGACCCTGATGACGGTCTGGCTGGCGGCGTCACCGTGGGCGTGTCCGCCCATGCCGTCCGCGACGAAGAACACCGGCGACCGGGCTAGATAGCTGTCTTCGTTCACCTTGCGCACGCGTCCGACGTCGCTGCCGGCACTGAAGCTGAAGTGCACGCTCGAGTCGCCGAGGGTGATCACACTCTCACCGTTGACCGCCATGTGCACTCCGCAAAATCCGTCCGGCTCCGATTCGGAGCGCTCCCGCCCTATTCGGGGGAAGTCGAGGTACCACCGTACCAATACCCTGGATCCATTCAGAAGTACTCTGACCGGGCAATCCGGGGGTAGCGCTCCACTGCCGCAGCCTCGGCCGGTCGGGGGATGGTCGCGGCATCGCACCGGCGATACCCTCGCGGTATGAACAACGAAGAACTCCGCAAACTCGCGACGAAGCGGCTCAAGGCACGCCGGGACTTCTGGAACTATTGCGGAGTCTGGCTCGGGGTTTCTCTCATCGTCACCGCCGTGTGGCTGTTAACCGATCCGGGCGGGTATTTCTGGCCGATCTGGCCGATCGGCGGCATGGGCATCGCCGCCTTCTTCATCGGCCTCGACGCCTTCGGACCCAACCGGGGCATCATCACAGAAGACGCCATCGACGAAGAAGTGGCCCGAATCACCCGCGGCAACCAGGGCGGCGGCGCCAAGTAGCCGGCGACCGGCGCCTGTGGCCGGATCAGCTAGGCACACTTCTGCACGATCGGCAGGGCCTTCCAGGTCTTGCCGAGTCCCCAGGTGTCGCGGTCGGCGAATACGGCGACTCCTGGCCGGCTTTCAGCAAGGACAGGGTCGAGCGTCACAAATAAAAAAAACCCGGCCTCCTTCAAAGAAGGAGTGCCGGGGCGTTTGTGACCCCAACCGGATTCGAACCGGTGTTACCGCCGTGAGAGGGCGGTGTCCTAGGCCGCTAAACGATGGGGCCGTTTTGCAACTTCACGAGTATGCCACAGCCGGGTAACCGAGTTCAAATCGAGTGCGCCGTCCGCGCGTCGCGCAGGTCTATTGGTGCTCACAGGATGCGCGTGTCGCGCGTTGCCCGCGGTCTGGTTTGGGTATTAGCTCGAGACATGAAGTTGACCAAACTCGAACACGCCGCACTCGTCCTCGAAGCCTCAGGGCAGAAGCTGTTCATCGACCCCGGATCGTTCACCACCGCACTGACCGAGACCGCCAATGCTGCCGCGATCGTGATCACTCACGAGCACCCCGACCACTGGACGCCCGAGCAGCTGAACCGCGTGATCGCCATGAACCCCGGCGTGCCCATCTACGGACCGGCCGGTGTTGCCGCTGCAGCCGGTGAGATCGCGGTGACCGTTGTCGCCGAGGGTGACACCGTTGAAGCAGGCCCGTTCACTCTGCGGTTCTTCGGCCAGAAGCACGCCGTCATCCACTCGTCGATCCCGGTGATCGACAACGTGGGAGTGCTCGTGAACGACGAGCTGTTCTACCCTGGTGACGCGTTCACGATCCCCGAGGGTGTCACCGTGAAGACCCTGGCCGTTCCGGCCGGTGCACCGTGGCTGAAGATCAGCGAGGTCATCGACTACGTGCTCGCGGTCAAGCCCATGCGCAGCTTCCCCACCCACGAGATGGGACTGTCGCGAAGCGGCAAGGACCTGGCCAGCTCCCGCATCAAGAGCGCCACGGAGCAGTATGGCGGCACCTTCTTCCCGCTCGAACCCCACGAGTCGCTTGACCTGTAACCGCATATCGAAGGAGATCCCATGCGCTTCTCGTTGCTCATCATCAAGGCTGAGACCAGGGAGGGCGACATCTCCGAGGAGGAGCTGCCGCCGTTTAGGGAGCTGTTCGATGCGTACGCGGCGTCGCTGCAGGAGTCAGGCGCGCTGGTATCGGCGGATATCTTTCGGCCCGCTGCGGAGTCCACCACGGTGACGCTCCGCGGCGGCAGCCGGGAGGTGCGTGACGGCCCGTTCATCGACGCCGTCGAATCCCTGTCGGGCTGCTTCGTGATCGACGTGCCGAACCGGGCCGCCGCGCTGGAGTGGGCCGAGAAATGCCCCGCCGCGCTCTACGGTGTCGTCGAGGTACGCCCGGCGGCGCTGGCCTTCCACGACGGACGCTGGCGCGGCGAGGGCTGACGCTAGGGACTGTCGACGAGTTCAGGGACTTTCGCCAAGGTTGCGGTCGATTCTCGCCGGTTCGCAAGGACCGACGAGAAGAAGGCCGCGCAGATGAGGAACACTCCGATGAGTCCCGTGACGATCTCCGGGATCTCAAAACCGATGCTCAAGAGCAGGATGCCCGCGAGCGCACCGATGGCCCAGTGGGCGCCATGGTCGAGGTAGATGTAGTCGTTGAGGGTGCCCTGGCGCACCAGGAAAATAGTGAGCGATCGGACGAACATCGCGCCGATCAGACCGAGACCCAGCAGGATGATAATCGGGTCAGCGGTGATCGCGAACGCGCCGATGACGCCGTCGAAGGAGAAGGACGCGTCGAGGACTTCGAGGTAGAGGAATGAGAAGAACGCTGCCCGGCCGGTGAGCACGGCCAGTGACGACGCGCCGCCGCGTTTGGAGTCTGACACTCCCGAGCTCTCCTCGGCGGCATCTTGGGTGCCTGCGTCGTCCTCGGCAGCGTCGCCACCCTCGAACAATGACCCGAGTCCGTTCACCAGGATGTACGTGATGAGGCCGAGCACGCCTGCAATGAGGACCAGCGAGGGATCTTCGGCAATGGCAGCTCCGGCGAGCAGGGCGGCGAGTGCGACAACGTACGACAGCGAATCGAGCTTGCCAACCTTTGCCAGTGGCTTCTCCAGCCAGCTGAGCCAGGTGATGTCCCGGTCTTCGAAAATGAAGTCCAGAAAGAGCATGAGCAGGAACATGCCGCCGAAGGCTGCAATCTGCGGGTGCGCGTCGTGCAGATAGTGACCATAGGTACCGACGGTTGCCGGGTCGCCCTTCTCCAGGGCCAGGGTGATGACCTCTCCGAATGACAAGCCCGTGGTTGCGGACACAAGAACGAGTGGCATGACCAGGCGCATCCCGACGACGGCGATGAGGATGCCGATCGTGAGGAAGATCTTCTGCCAGAATTCCGACATTTTCTCCAGCACTCTGGCATTGACAACCGCGTTGTCAAAGGAGAGAGAAATCTCCATCAGCCCGAGGATCACGCAGAGTGCAACCGCAGCCCAGCCTCCGTAGAGCAGCGCAATAGCGAGCGCAATCAGGGAAACTATGAGCGACCACGAGAAGTGGTGGAAGAACGTTTTCATTCGAGCCTGGTTGGGATCACCCGTTTCGTCGGGCTCTCCGCATCCTTTCTGGGAGTTCGTGGGCCGCCACGTGTCGAGGTCGAAGATCCATGGGGTGGCACACCACGGTAACGCCGCAGCGGGCAAAGGCGTGCATCGTTGTGAACTGTATTGAGGCCGAGCGATGGACGTTTACAGGGATAGAGGTCGCAAACACGGACCGGGTGCCCAATCCCGTCCGTGTAATGTCACTTTGTCCTTAGAGCCAGGTGCGGTTCTGCACAGGCTCGACCTCCCAGGCGAAGTGGTTGATCGGCAGGCCGCTCAACGGCACCCCCGGTGACCAGGCGCAGAGCACTGCACAGCGTGGCTGACGTGCTGAAAGTGACACCCTCTAGCCGGGCGGCAACAGGTGGCGGGCGAACCAGTCGACGGCCAGCTCGGCGACGGCACCCAGGGCGCCCGGTTCCTCGAACAGGTGGGTGGCCCCGGGCACCACGGCCAGCCGGTTCTCGCAGCGCAGGTGTTTCTGTGCCTCGCGGTTGACCTCGAGCACGGTGATATCGGCACCGCCGACGATGAGCAGGGTGGGGGCGGTCACCAGTGGCAATCTCGTGCCGGCCAGGTCGGGTCGGCCCCCTCTGGAGACGACCGCGGCGATGTGCGTGCCCGGCTCGCCGGCCGCCCACAGCGCAGCGGCGGCTCCCGTGCTGGCGCCGAAGTAGCCGATGCGCCCTCCGGCAGCATCGGGCCGGGCGGTCAGCCAGTGGGTGACGGCGGCCAAGCGCCGGCCCAGCAGCTCGATGTCGAAGACATTGCCCCGGTCCAGCTCCTCCCCCGGCGTGAGAAGGTCGAACAGGAGGATGCCCAACCCGGCCTCGAACAGCACATCGGCCACGTACTGGTTGCGGGGGCTGTGCCGGCTGCTGCCGCTGCCGTGGGCGAAGAGCACCACTCCGGGCGGCGACGCGGGCAGGTGCAGGTACCCGTTCAGGGTCACGGTGTCGACGGGAATCTCGACCTCGACATCGACGTCGGCCTCGAGGTTCGAGTCTGTGCCCGTGGGCCCATGGAGCCGGCGGGCCGCCTCGACCAGCAGCCGGGCGACCTCGTCGTCAGTGGTGGCTGAGAAGTCTGTGTAGAACTGGCCGACGGCCCAGAAGGTCTCCGGTGCCGCCAGGTAAACGATGTCGTCGGCGCCGGTCATCTCCGCCAGGGTTGAGGCGGCGATCACGGGCACCGCGAGGATCACCTTCTCGGCGCCGAACCGGCGGGCCACGTCGCAGGCCACCCGTGCGGTCGCCCCTGTGGCTACCCCATCATCGACGATCACGACGGTGCGGCCATCGAGCGGGAGCCGGCTGCGGCCGCGCCGAAGTCGCTCGACCCGCGCGTCGAGGCTCACGCGCTCGCGGGCTTCGACAGCGCTCACCTCGGCGTCGGTCACACCGGTCAAGGCCACGGTCGATTCGTCGATGAGTTGTTCCCCGCCCTCGCCGATGGCGCCCATCGCGAATTCGGGCTGGAAGGGCACGCCGAGCTTGCGCACGACAATGACGTCAAGCGGGACGTCGAGCGCGGCGGCGACCTCGAACGCCACCGGCACTCCCCCGCGGGGAATGCCGAGGACGACGATGTCCTGCCCACGCAGGAAGTCCAGCTGCAGGGCCAGCCGACGACCGGCCTCGACGCGATTAGTGAAGAGCACCATCGGCCCATGATCGTCCCCGAGTCCCTCGGGCGCTAGTTGTACTGAGCCACTACCTGGGTGACACTCGGCTGATGGGTGTTCCTCCGATGCCGGTGTGGATGCGTTCAGTGTTGTAGTGGTTCAGCCAGGGCGCAAGGGCGTTGGCG